>JAGQVE010000015.1 GCA_020438105.1 Bacteroidales bacterium | reverse complement strand
CTGTCAGCAACGTTTAAATAAATAGCGGTTCAAGTGATAAAATAGGAGGGAGTTTAGAAAACATAGAGGTTATAACGATCTGATTAATAATGTAAAATCCGCTGTATTTAATAAACCCAAATAGTTATGGTGCATAAAGTTCAAAAGAGCAGAATTGCAATCAAACCAGGCTGAAGGGAATTACAATACAAATCCAAGAGCATCCTGAAAATACAAACGATAGCTATCCAAAGCGACGGGAAGTTTACATCCTAAATAACACTCATATTGCATAAAGTTGCATGTGTAAAAAATGCTTACCTTTATGTTTGATTTTCAGTGCTGCCCCGGTTATAATTTTCTTCAATTAAGTTTTAAATATAAACTATCAGGAGGTTTGCTATGTCGGTTACAGGATTTCTTTTTGGTAAGAGTTGGCGGAAAAAAAGGGAGTATTTTTTACCTTACATTCAGGGAAAAGTGGTTTTGGATATCGGTTGTGCCGGCGAAGGTGATAAGCCCTGGGAAACTGACAACTGGTTTCACAAATACATTGCAGAAGCTGCCGGTTATTGTGTAGGGATTGACCATAACGAGCGCAAGGTGAATGCCATCAGAGAGATGGGATACAATGTGGTAGCGGTGAAAGCACAGGGGATCGAACTCGACCGGCGGTTTGAAGTCGTTTGCGCTTTTGACGTGTTGGAGCACATCGAAGACCCCAAATCGTTTTTTCTGAATGTTCAGAAATTACTCAAAGACGATGGCCGATTGCTGCTGAGTTTCCCAAATCCGTTTTTTTTCATGCGCACGTTGCGTGCTGTTTTTAAAGGGGATGGCAACATTGCCAACGATCATGTAGTGTGGTATTGCAACGGAACCATCAAATCAATGTTGGACAGGTATGGATTTAAAATTGAAAAAATTACCCACGGCTCTGGCGAACCCCGATTATATAAGTTTATTTTCCTGCCCAAAATTATCAGGCATACTTCAGTGTATGTTGTGGTAAATAAAGATCAGGAAAAGTTACGCAGCAGTGCGACCTAGCGCAATAAAATCAGCCTGTTGTGTGGATGATCAGAAATTGGGGCGGAAAGCGTATTTCTGATAAAACTCATCAATAATGGTTACGGCTTCCTGCGGTGTATCCACCACTTTGAAAATATCCATATCTGCTTCACTGATCTTTCCTTCAGCAAGTTGTTTGTCTTTGATCCAATCAATTAATCCGCTCCAGTAGCTTTTCGAAACAAGCACAATGGGAAAGCGCACCAATTTGTGGGTTTGGATGAGTGTGATCGCTTCAAACAATTCATCAAGTGTGCCAAATCCACCGGGTAAAACAATATACCCTTGTGAATATTTCATAAACATCACCTTGCGTACGAAGAAATAGTTGAAATTAACGAGTTTGTCCTGATCAATAAATGGATTTGGTCTTTGCTCATGGGGTAAGTCAATATTCAATCCCACCGATTTCCCACCTGCAAAATGAGCGCCTTTATTACCGGCCTCCATAATGCCTGGTCCGCCACCCGTGATCACGCCATATCCTTTTTTGGCTAGCAGGTAAGCAATTTCCTCTGCAAGCTGGTAATAGGGCGAATCCATTTTATCCCTGGCCGAGCCAAAGATGGAAACGCATGGCCCGATGCGTGAAAGGGATTCATAGCCATCCACCAGTTCCGACATTACTTTAAAAACACCCCATGAGTCGTTCGTCATTTGCTCATTCCAGTTCTTTTCTTTGATCGCTTCCCGGATCCGTTCTTCTTCATTTAAACCGTCGATATTCATCTGATTTAGTTTTAGAGGGCCAAATTTACAAATTGCAGGGCAATTGACTTCAAAATAATCCACTTTCATTTTGGGAGCGCAAATTTAACAAGGATGCATTTTGTGGAAAGAACAGCAATAATGATGGTTTTTATCGTTGCATCCCAATAAATATTACCTGTTAGTTTCGGTGCCAATGTGTGAAATATTGAGCTTAATTTTTAGAGAGGAATTTTTTTAATGAACATTTTTTCATCAAAAAGGTTAGTTACGTATCAAAGCGTATGCTTGATAATAAATTATGCTGTCAACACCCCTTCTTTCGCAGAAGGGGTTTTTTTATCCAAAAATTGAAATGTTTTTGAGATTTTTAGCCACGGTGGTTAATTCTCTCGCTTGGAATTGTGAATGAGTTAACGCAATCCTCTTGAAATAAATAACTTAAAATAAAGTTAACATAGCTTTTATACTAAAGTTATACTTTTGCGCCCCGAATGAGGAAAATAAGTTTTATAATCGCCGGAGTCATATTGCTGGCCATTTCCTACCTCTTTTTGTGGAGGTTTTATCCCAAAAATATGGGCATGATCTACGGTCTTGCCGTGCTTTATGCCCTCGATCTTTACCTTTATTGGGTATATCATAAAAGTATCTGGTCGAAGTCGAAATTGCGTGGATTCCTGCTGAGTACGATATATGCCATGCCCTTGCTAATGATCATCGGTATGGCCGTAGTTTCCATTTTCAATCCCTATAATCAGTGGGGCCTTGGCTTCAGAACTTATTTTGCCGGGTTTATATTTATTGGCTATTTCAGCAAATTAATTCCCATTGTGCTTATCATGCTTTCCGACCTAATGATCATCATCAGGAAGTTTTTTCGTTATCAAAAGCGGAAATCGGAAGATGGTGGTAAAAAGATCTCCCGGAGCGAATTTATTAAAAAAGCCGGATTGGCAACCGGGGCGCTGGTTTTCGGTACACTCACATTGGGCATGTTCAAATGGGTTTATGATTTTAATGTGATCCGTAAAAAGGTACATTTACCCAATTTGCCAAATTCATTTGAAGGATTCCGGATTGTTCAGCTTTCTGATATTCATTTGGGTTCCTGGGTTTCGGAAAATGAGTTTTCAAAGGCCATTGAAACAGTTAACGGGCTCAATCCGGATATTATCCTCTTTACCGGCGACCTGGTTAATTACAGTACTGATGAAGCTTTTCGTTTCGAAAATATCCTCAACCGTTTATCTGCACCTTTTGGTGTATTTTGCACACTTGGAAACCATGATTATGGGGATTATAAACGTTGGGATTCACCGGAAGAAAAGGATGAAAATATGAACGCATTGTTCCGGCTTTATGAAAGGGTTGGCTGGAAATTACTGCGAAATCAAAACGAGATCCTTCACAAGGATGGTTCTCATATAGCCCTGCTTGGCGTTGAAAATTGGGGATCAATGAAACGCTTTCAAAAATATGGCGACCTTGATAAAACCATCATCGGGGCCGAGAATGCACCTGTTAAATTACTCATGTCGCACGATCCTTCGCACTGGCAGTTAAAAGTTAATGCTTTCAAAAATACCATTGATCTTACCTTTGCAGGCCATACGCATGGTGCGCAGTTTGGCATTGAAATTCCGGGTATTCGGTGGAGTCCATCACAGTATATTTATAAATACTGGGCCGGATTGTACCATCATCAAAACCAAAAAACCGGCGGTAAACAATACCTTTATGTTAACCGTGGATTAGGCTCAATCGGTTACCCGGGCAGAGTAGGTATTCTTCCTGAGATCACGGTCGTTGAGCTGTATTCCTGATAATTTTTATTGGATTGATGCAGTTTTTTAGCAAACTGAAATTATTTCCAGCAAATGCAGACAACTTTTGAAGTTATTCAAAGTCATTAAAAGCAAAGGATCAATCCATGATAAAAATCCTAATTTGTGTTAAACACATCGAACAAAATCAATCGGTGAATGGTTATTGAGTTAACAGTTAACCTTACAGGTTGAAATAATTTTGTAAGGAAATTGTCAAATTTCGATCTGAGGACAAAGTGATAATAAAAATTAAATTGTAAGCAAAAAGCAGACTGATCATTATGTGCATGTTATCCTATATACCACTTGAAAACGGGCAATACATCCTGACACAAAACAGGGATGAAAGCATTATGCGACCCAATTCAACGCCCCCTATTAAAAAGCAGGTAGGAGGGGTATCGGTGGTTTATCCTGTTGACCCGCAAGGGTGGGGGACTTGGCTTGGGGTATCTTCGGCCGGACATGCTGCTGCTCTTATCAACGGCGGATTGCAACCGCACAAACACCACCCGCCATACCGGCATAGCAGGGGGTTGATCATTCCAGCTTTTTTAACATCTTTTGATTTTGAATTTTTCTACCGGAATTACGATTTCTCCGATCTGGAGCCATTCACCATGCTATTAATCGACAAGGACCGGCTTTTTGAAATAATAAAAACAGAAGATTCAATTCAGTTAAAAGAGCATGACCCGGGTAAACCATTGTTCAGGCTTTCATACCAGCTTTATCCCGAAGATTCGATCAATGAACGCAGCTTGCATTTTTATCGGTGGTATTATAAACATAAGCACCTTAACGAAAATGAAGTTTTAAATTATCATTTAGCCAATAAATATGAATTGCCGGAGATACCGAAAAATGATACCGGTAAGCACATTTTGAAAACAGTAAGTATTACGCAAGCTGTGAAAAAGGGGAATAAATTCAGAATGAATTTTTATGATGCCGTAAACGATCTTAATCTCTTTAATTCTACAAAGATTGATAAACCCGTGGATGCTCCTGCCCAGTAGATGCAGCTATAACCGGATGAACAAAGGATTAAGTTTAGATGTTTGAGTATTAAATTTTTTCGAACTCTGCAATTTTTCCTTCATGATCAAACTACAATTCCTTTTTTTGCCTTTTTGGAAATCCATTTTAAACCGTTGGCGTTTTAACAATTTTACACGCTGGGTAATTTTCTATTTATGTATAATCCCTTCTTTTTTAAGTGCTCAATCATACCAATGGGCTAAAGCAGTACCCACGGATTTTATATGGAGTTATGAGCTTTTAAATTCACAGGTTTGTTACACACAAAATGATCAGGTTTATTGGGTTTACCTGTCAGATGCAATGGAAAACTATGGGCAGGCATTTTTTGGAAGCACCAATTTAGATGTATACAGCCCTGAAGGAGTTTTGGAAAGCAGCCAGCAAATCACCGGGAAAGTACATGTTCAGCGCTTTTTGGATGCCGGAGCCGGAGAAATTTATATGTTACTTAACACCAGGGGTGACATCGTTTTTAGTGATGGGGAAACACTTCCTTACAATGGTGATGGAATTGAAATTTCGCTGGTTAAAGTATCGGCAGGTCTGGAATTATTATGGGCTGTTGATCTTAGCTCGCCTTTTGCTTATGGCAATTCACCTGCACTTGCAACCGACGATGCAGGCAATGTTTATGCAGGACAGAATGTTGATTTCGGTTCACGCATTATAAAATATGACCCCAACGGCAATGAACTGATGGCAGTTGATCAAACGGATGTGCCCCTGATTTCTTCTATAGATATTGACTCGGAAGGAAATATATTATTTGCCGGAAGCTGCGCTGATGCCGGAGCAAGTTATGGTGGGGTGCTTATCGAGCCTGCAACTTTATACAACTATTTTGTTGGAAAATACAATGCTCAGTTCGAAATTCAATGGGTGAATTACCTTGAAGATGTTACCTGCCAATTCCCTGAAGTAAAATGTCAGGATCCTGATTATATCTATTTTTCAGGTGGTTTGTTCATGGAAACAGTTTTTGGAAACCTCACTGTTAACGGACCGCAATGGGTATATGACTTTTTTGTGGCGCAACTGAATAGCAACGGCGAATATCAATGGGTACATGAGGTCCCTGAAGTCAATACTATCCAGGGTGATGCTTTTATTGGAAAACATAATTTTTGTGCTGTGGACGAAAACGATAACTTCTACTGGGGTGGTTTTATTCGTGGTACAATCGACTGGGGAAATGGCGTAGTAATAGGAGCCAATGATTTTGGAAATCATATGCTTACCTTAAGATTTAATACTGAGGGAGCAATTACTTCGGGCAAAGTATCAATGGGGGAGGGATTTCAGGAAGCTTTTTCAATTTCAACCGGGGAAAATGGCGATTGGTATGTTGCGGGTTCATCCATTTATCCCATGTCGCTCGGCGAGATCAATATCACTACCGATGGCACGTTTCCTTTTTTGACTAAAATTAACGCAGGCGGAACCACCACCGGCGTATCTGATTTAGATGAATTTGCACATTTTCAAATTGTACCAAATCCGGCAAATAATTCAATTAATTTTCAAACAGATTTGATTTATCCAAATGCGAGGATTTCTATCTTTGATCAAGCCGGCAAGTCTGTTTTGGAAACATCACAAAATCTCAATGAATCTCTTGATATCGAAAACCTCCCATCCGGTCTTTATTTTGTAAGAATCGGCAATTCAAAACAAACTCCGGTTCTAAGAAAAATAATTAAATTATAAGATAAAGATCAATCCGCAACCGGGGCTGTATGTGTTGGCTTCTTTGCTTCCTGCATCGTGTTTTGCTGATCAGCTCTTTTCCCTTGCAAGGAATAAAATCTAACGGCCAAAATCCCAATGGTTAAAAGCACAATAATTCCGAATGTAATATTTACTTTTCGAATCACTTCGGGTTTTACTAATCGGATGACAATTAAAGCTGGTATCATGGCGATAAGTGCAGTAATTAAGCCATATCCAAGTACAATGGCGGCAGCGGCCAATCCCTGGTTATCGGCCACGCCGCTCCATGAGGCAACAGCAGTTCCTATTATAAAGAATAGAATGATCACAAATAGATAAAAGAGCAAACTGGAAGGTTTAAAGTACTTTTTCATATGTTTAATTTTATAAATAATAAATGCTACCGATTCGATCAATTGTAATTGACCAACCGGTAGCCCTTAATTAGTAAGGATTCTGGCTATTGTGCCTTTATATTTACCCCTTTAAATGTACCTGTAATATTAATGGTGTTTGGTGGTGTGTTGGTATCCTGGTAGGTTCCTGAAAATTCCCCATCTATAAACCAGTCATCCACTGATCCCACGGCCTGGTAAAGGTCGGCTTTGGTAATTTTAATTGTTCCTGAAACTGATAAATAACCCGAACCTGCCGAGGTTGTATATGAACTCATTCCTGCATTGATATCGTAGGTACCTGTTTTTATGCTTGCTACTTGAGCTACTATGCCATACATCCAGGTGGAGGGAAGGTCGGTACTGTTAATGGTTAACATTTGCTGCGAAGATAAATGCGCACCGTTTATGCCATAATCTGAGGCCACATTCTTGGGTAGCGTAAAATTAATGGTATGAGTTTCGGCTCCTGTAACCTCCATGCTGAATACCGCATCAGGCAATGTGCTTCCTGAGTTATCATCGTCATTGTTGTTATCGTCTTTTTTGCAGGATATAACCAGCACCATTCCGAGTGCGATCAATATCATTAACAAACTTGTTCTTTTCATTTCTTAGTAATTTTTTGAAGTTATTATTATTATTATTATTTCTGAATCATAATTTTAGCAGATTTTAAGCTATTTTCTCCCCGGATGCTTAGCATGTATAGTCCTTCATTATTAATGTTAAAAGGAATGGGATTTACACCGTTTTGAAGATGCATTTGCTCCCGGTAAACGAGCCTTCCATCCAAACTCAAAATTGAAATGGTTGTATTTTCCGCTTTATCCCATTTAATGTTCAGGAGTTGATCCTGTTTAAGTGGGTTCGGGTAGATATGCTCAGCATTAAAATTGGTAGAAGCAATACCGGTGGAAGCCGGGAAAGGATTTTTATCATACCAGATCAGCGAGGAGGTGGAAAATCCATCAAAATTGGTTTCCATGAGTAATAACCAAAACCGAAAATCTTCTGAAACCCATCCCCATTGTTCTTTGGTTTGGGTATTGGCCGGAATCCCGTTTAAATAATTGGTTTGCTCGCGGGTAAAATGGTATCTTACTACATTGTTATAGGTGCCGGTTGGCAATATTAAAGTGCCATAACCATCTGCTTCAAAACTGATACTGCCGTCAAATGGAAAAACCCCGATGCCCGGCACATAGCTGTTGCCATCAAATTCATCCATAAAACTATCGCCGTATGAAAAGGGGAGCTCGATGATTTTTTCAGAATTACTAAATACCATTAACGTAGTATCAATTGCATCGGATGTTACAACGTACCCTTCTGCGGTAAGTCCTTCGGAGCTGTGTTTGTAGTTGCTGAAATCATCCAGCCAGCTTACGCCGCAAATATTGGCATTTGGAAATGAATCGGCCCGTGGGGCTTCGGTCATTGCAATGTAATCAAAAAACTGTTCTTCCTGTTCGCTGAGGCCGCTCATATCCCAGGTAATATTTGCTCCTGATTCGCCTGCATCAACAGGGTTGGAACAAATGGCGATAACTACATGATCGCCCACATGTGGCAGATTCGCCTCGGTGATTTCGGGCTGGGCCAAAACCACCGCCGAAATAATAATCATTAGTAAAGTAATTGTTGTTTTCATTTTGCCAGAATTTTATGAAGGTTATTCTTAAGTCTGGCAAAATTAAGTCGGGATTTGGGTATCAGTCAATTACTCATCTGGGGCATTTTGTAATTGCGGCTTTTTGATGCATCAGATTAGTTTTTGTTTTATGGCGGTATTTACGGCAGCGGCCCTCGAATTAACCTCCAGCTTGCGGTAAATATTTTTTATATGCGCCCTTACGGTGTTACCACTGATAAATAGTTTTTCGGAAATAGTGGTGTAATTCTCGCCTTTGGCAAGGTTTTCCAGGACTTCCTGTTCCCTTTCGGTTAAAGGGTTGCTGCGTGATGGCTGAAACGAGATCACAATTTTTCGGGCAATACCGGGGCTCATCGGTGAGCCACCTTCGCGAACTTCTTTGATGGCGTTGAGCAGCCTGACTGGTGGGGTATCCTTAAGCAGGTACCCTGTGGCTCCGGCACAGAGCGATTCAAATACCATTTCGTCTTCATCACGAATGGTGAGCATGATGAAGTCAGTATCATTCAATTCGGGTTTCAACAGTTTTATTCCTTCTATTCCTGAGATACCGGGCAATTGGATATCCATCAAAACTACATCCGGTTTGATGGATTTCAGAGGGTTCAATGCACTTTCACAATCTTTAAATACATGTTTGCAGGTAAATCCGGGCGACCGGTCGATGATCGCTTCAAGCAATTCCCTGATTTCGTCTTCGTCTTCAACAATGGCTACAATTATGTCTTTTTCATTCATAATTGGCAAAATTAAAGTATGAGTTGGTTAATTACTATTACCCAAATGGGGTATATTGCATTTAAGTGATATGCTGGTTCCACTGTTTTCACCGGAGTTAATGATGAGTTCACCACCAATTTTTTGAGCTCTCTCTTTCATGATCCTCAGACCATATCTTTTGTTATCCAGGTTTTGCAAATTAAATCCCCTGCCATCGTCTTCGAGATTGATTTTAAACTGATTATTTTCTTTGATTACTTCCAGGGTTATATTATTTGCTTTGGCATATTTTGCTGCATTATTCATGGCTTCCTTAAAAATCTGAAGTATGTCGCGCCGGGCATTCATACTCAAATTTATTTCCTGCAAATCCAACTGAATCCCTTTAACAATAAAATTTACACCCGTTTCAGTAAGGAGCGATTCACCAAAATCTTTAAGCCGGGCTATGGTTTCAAACAAGCTGTCGTGCTGAGGATCCATTACCCATAAAAAGTCGCGCATGCCACTTGAAAGTTCAGTTATATTTTGTTGGATTTTGCCCAGGTAATTTTCAAGTTGTGTTTTGTTTTCAAGCTCTGACCTGGCCATTTCAGTAAACAGTGTCAGTTTGGTGATTTTATTTCCGGCCTCATCATGAAAATCGGCGGCACTTTGTTTCCTGAAAACTTCTCTTTCTTCTTCGCGTGCCCTGTCGATTGTTGCCTGAAGCCTGATCTTTCGTGTTGCACGCCGGATCCGATACCTGATAAATAAATAAGCTATCCCGACAATAATTAGAATATAAAGGGTATAGGCGTACCAAGCTAACCAGGGAGGTGTACTTATATGTATGATTAGTGAACTGCCTGCTTCATCCCAAATTCCGCTATTATTGGCGGCTTTTACACGAAATATGTAAGTCCCCGGATCCAGTTGTGTGTAGGTCGCACTTCGGTTATTTCCGGCCATCACCCAATCATTGTTGAACCCCTCCAGCTTATAACTGTATTGATTTTTTTCGGGGCTTTTGTAACTTAAGCCTGCAAAATGAAAGGTAATAACCCTGTCTTTCCATGACAGGCTTATTTTTTCTGTATTACTTATCGACTTATCAAGATAAAGGCCGTCTTCATTGGGTTTATTTACCTGAAGAGGTTTGTTGAAAATAGAAAGACCGGTAATTAGCATTTGGGGCTTATAATTATTTCCTGTAACTTCATCCGGATTGAAAATATTAAACCCGTTCACACCCCCAAAATAGAATTGTCCGTGAGCATCCGTATAAAAGGCATTTTGATTAAATTCATTGCTTTGCAAACCGTCACTCACATCAAAGGTTTTAATTACGGTTTCGTTTTTGGTATCAAAAACAACCAGTCCGCTGTTGGTGGAAATCCAGAGCTGATCATGTTCATCTTCCAGCATGCCATAAATTACCGTATTTGGAAAACCTTCAGCCAGCCCAAAATTGATGAACAATGTATCCTGGTTTAACTGTCTACTTTGATTGATTAACGGGAATACATCGCTATCAAGCGTTGGGATAAACTTTGCCAGTCCATCATTGGTTCCTACCCACAGCTTGTTATTTGAATCTTCGTAAATCGACAGAATAATGTCATTATTGATGCTATGCAGATTTTCCGGATTATTTAAAAAAAATAAGAACCTGCCGCTTTGGGTGTTTAACATGTTTAAACCTCCTGAGGGTGTTCCTGTCCACAAATTGTTAAATGCATCCTCATGAAAACAAAATACAAATGAATGATTTAGTCCGCCTGCATCCAGGGTGGATTCATAGCGTTTGATTAAATTTCTATCGGGATCATATTCCCACAGGCCCTGACCCCCGGTACCTACCCACAGGTTGCCATTTTCCCTTTCGCGGAAATAGTGAGTATTTATATTAAAGAGCGTATCATTTAAAGGACGTATTTGTTTAAAATTGATCCTGTCTCCGTGAGGAATAATTTTGTAAAATCCTCCTCCGCGTGTTCCAACCCACTGCCGGTTTTTGCTATCCTTGTAAAGACTCAATATATAGCCCGAAAGCAGCATTCCCGAATTGCCTTGCTCGGCATTGTAAACTTTAAATTCATAGGTGTTTTTGTTGTATAAATTGAGTCCGTTAGTGGTTCCAATCCAAAGCAATGAATCATTCATTTCCATAAATGAAGTTACATTGTTGGAGCTCATTCCTGATTCGCCCGGAATACTTCTGATATGTTTAAAATCAGGTTCCAGCGACTCAATGATGTTGATTCCGTTTCGTGTTCCCAGCCATAAAACACCGTCGCGGGATTTGCAAATCGATAAAATACTGTTGTGAGTCAAACTTTTCGGATCGTAGGCATTGGCCTGATAGCGGCTTATTCGCCCTGTTTTGTGGTCGTAAATAATCAATCCCTGGTTGGACCCAATGAGATAGTAATCGGGCTTTAGTATATCAAATTCAAGAAAACTGGTTTCCCTTCCGCCTGAATTAAATTGCTCGGTGCTCAATAAAAGCTCATCCCTTTTATGTTTTTCATCTATTAATAAAAGTCCGTCATCACAGGCTACGAGCACCCCGTTTGGGATTGACTTTATGTCCTGAATAAACCCCATTTTATATTTGTTGGAGTAGGGACTTTTCTTGAAATATTCAATGTTAAGATTTGATGTGTCAATTTTTGTGAGACCTGAATCCGTTTGAAACCAAATGTTCCCAAGTTCATCCGGGCAAACAATCCCAACATAATTGTTAAAATAAATGTCTTCCGATTTTTTATTGCCTGTAAACAAGCGAGCTTTTGATGTTCTTTTGTTGTACCTGATTAAACCCCCGTTGCATCCTATCCACAAAATTCCTTCGGGATATTCAGAAATAGAAAAAATCCTTTCATCCGGGATGATATTCTCATCTTCGGGGATCATTTCATGTGCTTTTATCTCACCTGTTTCGGGATGAATGCTGTTTAATCCTCCGCCAAATGTGGCAACCCATAATACACCTTCATTATCTTCATAAACATCATAAATGTAGTTGCTGCTCAGGCTGTTTTCATTGCTGCGGTCGTTTCTGTAATACTCAAATTCGTATCCATTAAATTTATTCAATCCATCATGTGTTCCAAACCACATAAATCCGTTTTTGTCCTGGTAAATACAATTCACAGAGTTTTGTGATAAACCGTCGTCGATGGTAAGGTGTTTAAACGAAACCATATGCTGCTGCGAATATAATTGCGCAGCACTGCCAATAATAGTGATTAGTATAATGGTCAGAAATCGGGGCATGCAGCAGTTGGTTATTGCTAGTTTAATTTTAATAACCACAGTAAATGAAAATTGTTGAATGTGCAGTTTTAAAATGTTAATGTCGGATGATGGAAATGAGATAACGAAAATAGCGGATGCTGGATAAAAACAGGGCCAGACCCAAAGCAAAATAAAATGAAACGAGGTATAGATGCGGAATTCCTGAGTGGCGTAAGGTAAATCCCATGCTCATCATTACGGCAACAAGCAGATAACTTTTCCAACTCATAAATGAAAATACACAGGGCCTCTCGGCCATTTCGGAGAGGCGGGCCAGGTTTTTATCCACTACTTTTAAAAACCCAAAATGATGGATGATCATCCCCGCTATTAATCCTATTAGCAATAGCAAACCGGCGTGGTGCAACTTTTCATCCCTGATCCAGTGAACCGCCATCAACATCAACAGCATCCCGACTAAAATCCACATTGACCCGGCTAAAAAGTAGAGCCAGGTTTTGTTAACTGCAGGTTTGTATTTGTGATCAATTTTCATTTATCCCTCTCAGGTCTTACCGATTCAAAGGAAAGCTTAGCCGCTGTGAGTCCTTGTGAGGATGCATGAATGGTGATTTTACCAGTGCTATAACCAATCTGAATTAGAGCTGTGGCTATTCCCGCTTCGGTCGGGACAGGTCCTTCGGTTATGATTTTTGCATTTCCTGAAATTGTAAAATCAACGGGAATATCATTTAAAGGGCAGCAGGTTCCGTTTTCATCCAAAAGCGTGGCATACACGAAAAGGGCATCATTTCGCCCGGCAACCGGAACATTTTTACTAACATCCACTTCCAGCAGTAATCGGGCAGGTTCACCGGGCGTGCTCACTTTATGCATGGCTACCACTTTACCACCAATTAATCCCTTTGCTTCCAGGGTTCCGGCTTTAAATTCCGGAATTTGAAAAGTGAATGGCGGATGAGCCAGGTTTTCACAATATTTGCCCTTATCCGGTTTTTGGCGTTTTATCAATTCGCCATTTAAATAAAGTTCCACCTCATCGCAATTGCTGAATATGCGCACATTTTTATCCGAATCAGGTTTCCAGTAGCTTGCAATGAACACCATGGGGCCTGCATGGTACAGGTCTGAACTAATGTTGGCATCGCGCTGACTCCTGAAAAAATAATAACTGAATTTCGGCAGGCGGTTGATCGACATGATCCCTGAGGCCTCAAGGTCATCCGTATAACCCCGGTTATAATCGTACATCACCCAGTAGCCATCGGCAAAGGCGGGTGTGTTAAAGTTGTCGTTATGGGCTTCCTGAATATTCAAAGCTTGTTGCAGCAGCCTCTTTTCGCCATTTCCCAGCAATTGACGGCTTGTTCGCTCTTCTTCCTGCAAATCGCCCCAGGCATCCTGGTTTAAACCTGCATTAAGGGCATAATATTCCCAATCGCCATATTCCGAGACGATATAGGGTTTTTCGGGTTTTTCGTAGTGTTCAATCCGGTGTTGCCTCGCCTGCAAATAAATGTCGTAACCATGTTTTTGCCAGCCTGCTGTGTAGCATTGATCTCCCGGATATTCCGCATGTGCGATTGCTACCGCGCTGTCGATAAACGCCTCTGTCATCCACGATTCGTTGAGCGATACTTCCCAGGCTAAAATACAAGGGTGGTTGCGGTCCCTGCGAATCATATCGCGGCAGGTTGACCAGCTATAGGATTGAAACAAGGAATCCTCACTGAAATATTGCCAACCAGGGATTGCATCCAAAACCAGCAAGCCGAGTTCATCACAGGCATCCATAAATGCCGGCGACATGGGGTAGTGGGAGAGACGGACGTAATCAAAACCGGCCTCTTTGATTTTTACAGCATCGCGATATTGCGCACTGTTGCTGAGTGCATAACCGATATACGGATACTCCTGGTGCCTGTTCACTCCCCTGAGGAACATCTCTTCACCATTTATTTTAAATGCGTTCGGGGTGATCTCAATTCGCCGTATGCCGATCTTTGTTTTTACCAGATCCTCAATGCCATCAGCTGTTAATATTTCGGTTTGAAGGGTGTACAAGTTGGGTTCTGTTGGTGACCATAAATCGGGCTGCTCTACTTGCAAAATCAAAGGACAATGAATGGCCGTATCCGGCTCAATCAAATACTCCTCGCTGCTGTTCGAGACCACTTCAACCGTATCCCTAAAAAGCGTTTGTTTGATGGTGAAGTTTCTGTTTTTTTCACCATTATTAATAATATGTGTTTGAATACTTATGGTTGCCAGTTGATTGTTAACGCCCGGAAAAGTAACAAATATTCCGCCACCGGCCGGTTCATCGGCTTCCATGGGATCACTGATAAACAGTGAATTTTTAACGATGAGGTAAACATCCCGGTAAAGCCCGCCGTAAGTGTTAAAGTCGAGTTTGTTCAAGGGTTTTGGCCCTGTTTCCGGATTATCGGTATTATCCAGTTTTAGCTCAATTGAATTTACTGATCCGTATTGAAGGTGATCGGTAAGATCAACAACGAAGGGTAAAAATCCCCCCAAATGGGTTGTGATTTTACGGTCGTTCAGGTAAACTTCGGCAACATTCATGGCACCTTCAAATTTGATGAAGATCTGCTTTCCTTTAATTGCATTGGGAACATGAAACGATTTACGATATCGGCAGATGCCCTGCCACTGATCGTTTACCACCATTGGTTCGAAACGGGTAGTGTGGGGCAATTGTACTTGTTGCCAGGTAGTGTCAGAAACTGGGAATTTTTCATTGGGAAGTATTTTAAACGACCAGTTGTCGTTGAAAAGCGCTACGGATGACCCCTTCTTTTGCTCGGGGTTATAACAAGCAGAAATGGCCAATGTCAAAAACAAAAAAAGCCACAAATGATTGCGGGAATGTTTCATTGAAAAAGTTTTTGTAAAAGTAAGAAAATGGAGGCAGGTTGAATTACGGAACATGCTTATTTATAAACTTATCCGCCACTTTATTCCATTCATTGATCAGGTCGTTTCGTTCGTCGTTAAGTTTTTGATTGGTCTCGTTGTATTTCTTTACCATGGTGTTGTAGTCTTTCACCAGCTTGTTGTAATCATCCACCTCCTTTTGGGTAAGTTGCGATTTGCTTTTCTTTTCCATTACGGCCTGTATCTGTTGTAATTTCTCCATCGTGAGGAAAAATGCTGCAAAATCTTCCATGGTCTGTCCTGCCTCTTTTTTATAAAATGTAAGGAGCCTTTGGGTGGCTTGTTTTAAGGTGTAATCGCCATCAATACTTCCTTTGCGGGCCAGCTCCTTGATACCTTCGGAGGCGAAATTCTCCAGCGTGGTCCTGTTTTGTTCCAATGCACTGTAATCCGAGCGCGAAATTGCATCAAGCAGGTATGATTCCTGCTTATACGACTTGAAAAAGATCAGGTAGATCTCGTTATAGTAGTCATAAACCTCATTGGCCTTTTCCAGCTTTTGCGAAAGTTTATTTTCTGTATCAATTAACGTGATCCCGTAGGTGTCAGCAAAAGCCTGCTGCTCAACCTGCAGTCGTTCATGTGCCTGCGTGGCTTTTTCGTTGGCTTGCTTTTTAGCCTCCATGTAGGCTTCCATTAAATCATACGATTCTTCAGCAATTTTTTCAAGGTCGACAATTTTCTCATAATCTTCATCCAAAAGCAGGTGTGAGATATTTAAATAGGCAACCACCGAATCGCGGTAACTTCCATCTCCTTCGTAGTCGGGTAACCGGCTGATACGCGCAGCCGCTGCCTTAGTGGTGTTTACAAGTTCCCGCCTGCGCGATTCTATTTTGGCTACATTTTTTTTATGGGCTGCAGCTTTGATATAATCCCACAACTCCTCATTGATATTGGTATATTGTTCACCAATGTATTCCATATAAGCCAGCGCACTCTCGAAACGCTGAGCCCTTGTGATGTTATTAAGCAGCATAAAGCTGAAAACGAGCATGGAAAGTAAAATCGTTCTTTTTCTCATCTTGTTCGGGTTAAAATATTATTCTTTTATTTCTGATTTCCTGATCCTGATCAAATCGCAAAGGATTTTATATCCTTCTTCAGTATACATGTTTTTATTGATGTTGCTGATCATCTCTTTGTGTACTTTCTGCTTGTAATCGTCATATTTCAGAAGGTCGGCATCGAAGGTGTTATTTAATAAAGTATAGGCCCTGGCTGGTCGTACCAGGGTGCTGTCGAGTTCGCGTATCTCGCCTAGCCCCTCGGAATAAAAAGAAATGAATGAATCAAAGTTGAGCGGAAAGCTCGATTTTTGGGTGTAGAGTTTTTCAACTTTTGAACCAATTGTTATAATTTCATTCATCTGTTTATCTGATTGCAATCTTTGCTGGCTTAGCTGTTTAAGCGTGTCAATGGGTAATTCGGGGAATGGTGTAAAGTTAACCTCTTTCTCAACGGTGATATTTGGCAGGGCTGTTTCCTCACCGGATTCAAGAAATCCTTCATATGAAAATACAGCGGGTAAAGGAACATCAGGTTGTATGCCTACAAGTTGATGACATCCACCTTCCAGGTTAAAATAACGGGCTGTGGTAACCTTTACAAAATCATGTGAATTGGGATCAAATTTAAATACCTCAGATTTGCCATTGTTATTGTTGCCAACCGGAAAGATATTTTGTCCGGATGCTTTGCCGTAAGTAGTTGTGCCAACAATCACTGCACGATGATAGTCTTGCAAAATTCCGGCGAGGATTTCACTTGCCGAGGCACTCATTTGGTTTACAATCAGCACCATTGGCCCATCGTAAATCACACCCCTGTTGATGTCGTTTACCAGCCTCGGTTTTTCGGTTTTATTGGTAAATAAACACAAAGGTCCTGAATCGATGAACACGCCTGCAAGGTCGACGGCTTCGGTAATGGAACCACCACCATTGTTACGAACATCGAGGATAATTCCTTCTACATGGTCATTTTTGAGCTTAACAAGTTCTTTTACCAAATCGCTGGCGCATCCCAATGGATCATCTGATTCGGGGTCGGTGTAAAACGCAGGCAAAGTGATGTATCCTACTTTACATTCGCCATCCATGATAAAACTATAAACCACATTTTCAGCTGCTTCCAGAATTTCCATTTTCAGCTCTACCGTTGTTACCTGCCCAAATTTATTCCTTACAGTGATCCTGGCATCTCCTGCCTCTGATTGATACATGAGGTTTTCTATTTCATACAGATTTGAACACGTTAAATCAACCAGCTCTTTATTTTTAAATTGAATGGAGATAAGCACATCGCCTTCATCCAGCTGCCCTGAGCGCCATGCCGGCCCGCCCGGGATCAGCCTTGCTATCAGGATATTGCCGTTTCGGTTTTGGTCAAGATCAATTCCAAACGAAAATTTATTTCGTGATAACATGTGATCGAAATGTTCTTTTTCCTGCAGGCTGAAATAATTGGTATGCGGATCAAAAGAGGTGGTTACCGCGTTGAGGTAAGTGGATAATATATAGTTTTTTAAATCGCCATCCATATTAAGCATATGAGCCATGTCGCATTGTTCTTCCTTGCTTACCGCTTCTCTGATTTCTGACTCGTATTTTTCAAAATTTTCACGAGTTTTTTCAAAGGTTGAATCTTCCTGCTTAAAAGTGGTGATGAAATATCGTAATGTCTGAAATCTCATATATTGCTCCCAAAACGCATATAGTTCTGATTCAGATTTATTGTAATTCGCATTTTTTAAACCATCAAAATGCAGGGAGTCTGATTTTGTAAAATCAAGGGGTGTTGCAAATGTACTTTTAACCATGCTGTCGATGGCTGTTAACCGGTTTGCGTAAATGGTGGTTATCCGGTCAATAAAATTTTGATGGGATTTGCAATCGGCTACCGGAAGGGAAGGGCAAACAGCAAAGATGGCATCTACATCATCTTTTGTTAAAAGATATCCAGCCGGATCAAGTTGCTCAAGCAGCGTTTTTTTTACCTGATTATTAAATGCCTCGTCAATGGCTGGTGGGTTGATATGGAATGTATTTATAAACTCGATTATTTTATTTGTTTTTGCACATGGATCTTCCTCTTTGCCGGCAAATGAATCCATCGCAGAAAACAGAAATATAAATGCAGGGAACAGTATTTTTAATGTGGAGATGATTTTGGTCATATGCTTTTTTATTTCAGGTGCATTTGTGCTGAATGCAAATAAAGAAAAAAAAAGAAACCGTGAACCAAAATTTACCCTGAATTACATAAATTAAGGCTAATTTATACTTGATATAATTAAGCGGGGATTAATGATAACGATTGGAAGTAAACCTGTAAATAGTTAAATCTTCAAGCTCGGTCCTGTTAAGTCCGGCTTTGCATTTGGCAATTTCAATCTGTTTTTCAGCGGTGTCGATGCCTTCAAGGCCGGGCAATAAAACACCTCGCCGGAAACTACCGTCGGTAACAACAATCCCAAAAATCCGGGGATCAAGCTCATCAAGTGCGGTAATTTCGGTGGCTTTGGTAAGCACATCCACCGATATGGTTATATCCTCCAGTTCTTCGGGTTCAAGCGCATGAAAGCGGCTATCGTTAATGGCGGCTGAAACTGCATTTCGGGTGATTTCTTTAACCAGATTTTCTTCCTGAGGATCAATGGTACCAATACAACCTCTGAGCTCGCCATCATCCAGATGAAGGCTTACAAAACAGGCCCGCTGTGTTTGATATAACTCCTCAGGAATATTGTCAAAAACCAAATTTCGGGTATCACCAAATTCAAGGTAATGAATCAGTGCTTTAAGCGCAATATCAGTATATACTGACTTGGGTTGATACATTATTTGTCTTTTTGTTCCATGAGATCAACAGTGCGATCGAGACCATATTCGGTGTAGTAATATTTTTTGTGGTCCTTTTTGCTGCCATCCTCATTGTAATGAATGAATTCTTCTGATCGTAAAGCACCTTTTTCATCAGGATCAAGCACAATTTTCGAACTGATTGAACCATCATCAAAGTAACCAAGGTCTTCAATTTTATGACCACGCTCGTTATATTTGTAGGTATGCCGGGCTTTCCGCTGAAGTTCATCTTCCGCATTGTAAGATTCAAATACCAGTTCAACCTGCAGGTTATCATCGTTCCAGGTATAGTAGTTTATATTTTTATAACTGAGTGTACCGTCGGGTTTGTATGACTCCTTTACCTCTTTAACAACATTTCCACGATCATCGTAAGTGTAGTAATAACTATCAAATGAACGCACCGATCCGTCGGCCTTGCGGTACGAATAGGCGTGCCGCTCGGTTATATTACCTTTTGAATCGTATACTAATTCGGGTTCCTGCTTGTTTGCTTGCTTTGCAGTTGATTCGGTGTTTTTATCTTTATCCGCTTTTTTAGCTTTACTTTTATTGCCATCACAGCTAACCAAACCAGCTATAATTGTTATTACAAGAATAAATTGTAAAATCTTACCTGCCTTCATAAGTGTAATTTTTGCTTTCATTGCAAATTTCGGAAATTCCTATTTTGACTATTACATCCGACTGTTAATTTTTATTAATTCTCCAGCAATCCTCTGCCGGTTTTTTTGATCTTTTTGGAGTTTTTCAGATCAATAATGAGTTTGTCCAAAATACCATTTACGAATACTTTACTTTTAGGAGTGCTGTACATTTTGGCCAGTTCGATGTATTCGTTAAGCGTTACTTTTATTGGAATCGACGGGAATTCAATGAGCTCAGCCAGGGCCATTTTGATCAGTAAAATATCCATAACAGCAATCCTGTCCATTTCCCAGTTTTTTACCTTTTCAGCAATCAGGGCCTCATATTCATCGCTATGAACCACTGTTTTTCTGAAAAGATCCTTCACAAACTCACGATCTTCATTGGCATCATCATCCACCGTTTCCTTAAATAACTCAGGTAGTGGATGCGACTCACCCCAGGTAGGTTTTAATGCTTTCAGGGTTTTTATAACCAGCATGTTAGCTGTAAAAAAATCATCGCTCCAATGGATGTTTTTCTCTTCATAGTAAAAGTGGAGAATTTCCGAGGCGGTGATTTGTTTTTTTACGATCCTGATAAGTATTTCCCGGTCGTCGTTGAAAGTGTTGGTTTCTGAAGCCATATAATCTTTAAAATCCTGGCTTTCCCTAACTTCCACCCAAAGTTTTCGGATCATTTCCTCTTCATCTACCCAGTTGATTTTATATAAGTCATAATGCTTTCTGAAATCCTTATTGGCATCCAGTAATTTGATGACCTTATTTTCAGTAAACCGGGTGTTGGGATTGAGATCTTCTTCGGTGGGGAAAAATTTCAATTTGTTTTCTTCAAGTCGCTTGTGAGCATATTCAACTATTTCGATGAGTAACGAAAGTTGATAAATGAATATCTCATACAATTTATTTATGCTTTTAAATAGCTCTTTTTCACCGGCTGCAATACTTTCGGTTTGAGATTGAAAAAACGCATAGAGTGCCAGTAAAACTTTTATCCGCAAATGCCTTCTGCTTAGCATAGTATTTCAAAGAATTTTTGCAAAGATATAGAATTAACTTAAAATGGGTGGATTAATTATCACTGATAAAATGCTGGAGGGTTACCCTTTTGTAGGAGTAATCCTCGTACTTACCCATATTCCAGTATACATTTTGAAATCCGTTACCCTCCTTTGATTCGAAACGGAATTTGCTTTGAATAAGATTAGGGTTGAAATTTCGGGTGCATTCCCTGAATCCGGTACCATACCGGTATAGTGCATTTAAAAAATACCAGCCTGTGTCAAAGCCGTCGAATGCAAAATTTCCTGCGGTAGGCTCGGTGTGGAATTGTTTTCGGTATATCTCAATCCACCGGACAATATTATGATCGGAATAATCGACTATGGATGCTGTAAAAGTATGCACATGCAGGTTCAATAACTGATTGGTTTCCATATCCTGAAAGCTATTCCAGTCGGGTAACCCGAAAACGGTAATTTGATGATCGAGGTGCAATTTGTTTAACTGCGACATTAAATCCTTTGTGAATACGAGGTCATCACTAATCGCCACGACGATATTATTCCTGATTTTTGAAAGGTTCATTTCAAGTCCCGGAAGACTGTCGTCGACATAAATAACTTCTTTCACCAGGTTGCTAATCCATGAACTGTCCGTCAGGCTGTGGTTGATCTGTTCTTTTTCAAAAAGTTTATTTTCCGTAAAAATGGAGTTTTGCTCGGACTTTTTAATCAGCGCTGCAATTTTTGAATTTGGAACCATCACATGCCCCGGCCGTTTTGCATTCAGGTTATTTCTGATATAAGAAATCGTAGGTTGGTATTTGTATTTGTTATGCCTTACCAGCACAATGTTGCTTTTAGGATAGTTTTCGAGGAGGTAATTAACCATCAGATCGGTTTGTACTTCCTCAGCAGGTTTTATTTTGTAAACATATGGGTTGTTGCCAATGATCTCTTCCCGCGTTGATAGGGGATTTACGATGGGAATCTGAAATGTTTTGGCAAAATTCGCTACCCGGGCAAAACTCTTTGCATACAAAGGGCCTACGATGAGGTCCATGCTACTTAATTCTGATTTTTGCAAAACCTGGCTTACTTTCGAAAGGTCATTATCCACATCGTAAACAAACAGGTTGATCTTCATGCCGGCACTTTCCATAGAGTCAACGGCCATTTTAAAGCCGGCATAAAAATTCAGAAAGCGAAAGGAGATCATATCCGAAGTGGATTCAAGACCACGCTCACGATATTTCTCCAGGCTATCAACTTCCTGAAGGAAAAGGGGGATCATAAGCGCAATATTGTAAGTCCTGAGCCGGGCCGAAGGATGAATGGGGCATGGAAAATCGTTCTGCAATGTGAATTGTTCTTCTTCGTTCTTTAGGGGCTCATTTTTTTCCGGTTCCTGTACTTCTACTGGAATTTTAACTACCTGTCCTTTCTTCACTTTTTTCGAAATTCCCGGATTGATCTCACTTACCTCCTTGCTATCGATCCTGTATTTACTGGCTATTTCTTCCAGTTCTTCTTTGCGGTCGGGTGTGTAAATGAGGTAGCTTTTGTCGGTGGTGCTTTGCGGTATACTTATTTTTTGACCAATATAGAGGTTAACGGTCAGCCCATCGTTGTATTTCTTCAGGGTATCAACTGAAACTGCATGCTCGCGGGCAATGCTATACAAGGTTTCTCCTTTTTCGACGGTATGTGTTTTAAATGGATCCAATTTGTCAATTGTAGTTTCCTCTTCAGCCTTTACTGCCTGGTTTTGATTTGGGATCACGATTTTTTGTCCGATGTCTAAATCCTGGGCATTAATTCCGGGATTGGCATTGATAATCTCTCCGGTGGTTACATTGTATTCGCGGGCGATGGCATAAAGCGTTTCACCCTCCAAAATTATATGGATCGCAGTATTTTCAGGAACTGGTGTTGATGTTACTTTAGTAACTTCAGTTGCCTCGGGGATTTTTATAGTTTCGCCTTCTCTCAGGTCGCCGGAAATATCCGGGTTCAGGTTCTGAATGGCTTCAATCTTAACATTGTATTGTTTGGAGAGGCCATACAAGGTTTCCTGCTTTTTTACGATGTGATAGAAAAATGCTTCTTTGGGCTTTTCCGGCTGCTTTTCGGGCCCGGTGTTCTTAAGGTCAACAGGGATTTTTAATACGTTCCCTGGTCTGATACCGTCGCGTGAGGCTTCATTGGATTTGAAAATATCATCAACGGTAATGTTGTAAGCCCTGGCGATATTATAAAGCGTTTCGCCCTGTTTTACAAAATGGAGATAATACTCCTTTCCATCGATGGTTTCTTTGATTTGCGACTTTTCAACTTGCTGGCCGGATGCCGACAGTGAAGTATTTAAAATGATTGCAAAAAATGCTGCAATAAAAACCTGAAATTTCCAATTCTTCATAGTCAAACGTTAAGGTTATTCCCACTCAATAGTTGCCGGCGGCTTTGAGCTGATATCATAAACCACCC
Organism: Bacteroidales bacterium; assembly: GCA_020438105.1. GTDB lineage: Bacteria > Bacteroidota > Bacteroidia > Bacteroidales > JAADJA01 > JAADJA01. The sequence continues at coordinate 58,686 of JAGQVE010000015.1, read as the reverse complement.
GGTTAACCCCCTTAACCTTATTAATTATATCGTTGGATACCTTTGCTAAAAAATCATAGGGCAACTGCGACCAATCGGCGGTCATGCCATCGGTTGAAATTACCGCCCGCAAAGCTACAACATTTTCGTAAGTACGTTCGTCGCCCATAACACCGACGCTTTGTATCGGAAGTAAGATAACGCCGGCTTGCCACACTTTATCATACAAGTTCCAATTTTTTAATCCTTCGATGTAAATATGATCGGCTTCCTGAAGTATGCGCACCTTTTCGCGGGTGATGTCTCCGAGAATACGGATGCCCAATCCCGGCCCCGGAAAAGGATGCCTATTGATCAGGTTCGGATCCATTTTCAACTTACGGCCAATCCTGCGCACCTCATCTTTAAACAGGGTGTTCAGCGGTTCCACGATTTTTAGCTTCATGTAATCGGGTAACCCTCCTACATTGTGATGCGACTTGATCGTTGCCGACGGCCCTTTCACCGATTTGGATTCGATCACGTCAGGGTAGATGGTTCCCTGTGCCAGCCACTTAACATCCTGAATTTTATGGGCTTCTTCATCAAATACTTCGATAAAAGTACCTCCGATGATCTTTCTTTTCTTTTCCGGATCGGTCTCGCCTCCAAGTGCTTTGTAGAACCGTTCCTTAGCATCTACGCCAATAACGTTCAATCCCATATGCTGGTAAGAATCCAGAACGGTTTCAAACTCGTTTTTCCGCAACAGGCCGTTATCCACAAATATGCAATGAAGGTTTTTACCAATGGCTTTATCAAGTAAAACTGCAGATACTGAAGAATCAACGCCTCCTGATAATCCCAAAACCACCTTGTCATTTCCAAGCTTTTGCCGAAGGTTTTCAATAGTGGCTTCAATAAACGACTCGGGCGTCCACTCCTGGGAGCATCCGCAAATATCAACCACAAAATTCCGCAAAAGGGTCATTCCTTCCGTCGTGTGATAAACTTCAGGGTGAAACTGTATGCCATAAGTTTTTTCGCCTTTAACCTGGTAACCGCCTACTTCCACATCTCCGGTGCTGGTAATAATTTCAAAAGCCTCCGGGATTTGCAATATAGTATCGCCATGCGACATCCATACCTGGCAATCGTCGGTCATGCCGCGCATGAGCTCGTTGTGATGGTTGATAAAAGATAAATTGGCCCTGCCATACTCGCGTATTGAAGAAGGCTCAACCTTGCCACCATCCAGTTTTGCAAGAAACTGCGCTCCGTAGCAAACTCCCAATAGGGGTACTTTTTTGCGAATGTCGGTCAGATCTGGAACAGGAGCGTTTTGATCCAAAACCGAAAACGGGCTGCCGGAAAGGATCACTCCTTTAATATATTCATTAATCTTCGGGAAATCATTGAATGGATGGATCTCGCAATATACATTTAGTTCCCTTACCCTGCGCGCTATCAGCTGCGTATACTGTGATCCGAAATCAAGAATGAGGATGGTTTCTTGCATGAACTTATTTTTGGGGCGCAAAATTAGTGCTACTGAGGTTTTTGTCAAAATTTAGTTTTAAACATAGGAGTGGTTGAATTGGTAAAATTGGTTGAATTGGTTAAATTGGTTGAATTGGTTGATCCCGATAGCTATCGGGAGGTTGAATTGGTTGATCCCGATAGTCCCGATAGCTATCGGGATCGGGAGGTTGAATCAGGTAAATTAGTTGAATTGGTTTAATTGGGTGGATTGAGTTAATTGGGTGAAATTATTATAGCCTTAGGCTAATCGGGAAGATGACTTTGTTGAATGGCGGGCAGCAACCAGCAACCAGCGTAAAGCAGCAAGAAACAAGCAATCCCGTCCGACCGGAACCGTCCGGGCGGGCCCGTCCGAATCCGCCAACCGGCGGAGGCGGGCAGTAGCAACTACTCCACCTATTTCTTAACAAACTTTCCGCTAAACAGGCCCTTTTCTGTTTTCACTTCAAAAATGTACAATCCGGGTTTGAAGTTTTCTGTGTTTAGTTTGATCAGCTTATCATTGATTTCAATGGATAAATTATCTGTATGGATCAATTTCAATTGTGAATTAAAAACTGCGACAGATACCTCCGTATTTAAATTTTCTGCAGGAAGCTGAATTGAAACCATATCGCTGGCCGGATTTGGATAAATAATTGGCGAAGGTGTAAAGGGTTTTTTATTAATATTCACGGTTCCTTCGCAAATGAGGTTTTCATCCAAATTTATAGGGACAATTGAAAATGAAGGACTCAGCAGATCAAATTCCAGGTCATTTAAGATAATGTCGGGAGTGTAATAACTGGTATTCAGATCATTTAAAACAAAATCAAAATTATTGGTCAAACATGATGAAGATCCATTCAAGTCTGATTTTATTAAATAGTTCCCTCCCGACAACGACATAAATCCGCTAAAAAGAAAGGCGTTGTTATCAATGTTTAAAACGGAAGTAAGGTATCCATAATCGCCTTCACCATAATTTTTCTCCCAGATAATTTGTCCGGATTCGTCATGTTTTGTTGCAATTGCCTTGTAGCCTTCTTCTGAATTAGCAATTCCACATAAAACAATATTATTATTTTCAGCGGCAGCAAGTCCAAAACCTGCAGCGTAAAACCCATTTTCTTGTTTTATCTCCCTGGCCCAAATAATATCACCACTTCCCTGACTGATTTTCATCAAATAGGCGTTTGAAATATCTGTTAAATTACCATCTCTAACACTACCCGTTACGGCTATATTTCCGTCGTCTAAAACAACAATATCATTTAGTAAACTAGATGCTCTTCCAAAATCATATTCTCGATACCATAACACATCGCTGGTATTTAGTTTAGCTAAAAAAAACATGTATTTGCCAGTTGCATTATTTAAAACCAAACCTCCAATAAAAACATCACCAAAACTATTGCCTTTCGCATGATCCAAAACAACGCCGGGTAAGGTATTGGTGGTACTAATCGAATATTGACTGAGTATAGCGCCTGAACCATCCACCTTTAAAATTTTTGATGGCTGACCTGAAACACCATGCCGAATGATCAGCAACAGGGTATTATCCGACTGTTCCACAACCTCATAAATGACATCGTCAAAGTTTTTTGCATAGTTTTTACACCAAAATACGTCACCATTTTCATCAATTTTATACAAAGTACTTCCATAAAAATTTGAGAAATTTTGTTTGATTGCTCCTCCAACAGCAAAATTTCCATCATACAAAGGAGTAATACATTTGAAATAATCCCTTGCCAGTGCAACATATTTCCTGGACCATTGCACTTGCATTAATGAATCTACGCGCATAATTATTGCATAACTCGAATCGGGTGTTGAGGCCTGAATGCCGCCACATATCAGATATCCTTTGTCGGGGAGAATGGCGAAATCTTCAATGTTTATGTGATAAGGATATGTCAGTTCCTTTTGAAATAATACCTGTGTACTTCCAGCAATAGGGAAGAGGAGTAAAAACAGTAAAGCGTATTTCATGTGATAGTTTAGATTTAGTTGAATACCACAAAAATAAGAAAAAGGATTTAATGCAATTATTAGCTTGATATCAATATATTAAGCCCGAATAGAAGGTAATTCAGGTAAACCAAAATAGAACAATCTGCCATCATTTATTGAAAATTACAATTTAATGAATCGCGCCGTGAAATAAGCGTTATTCGTTGACGTTTTAATAAAATACATGCCCGGTGTTAAATTTTGGACATCCAAGTTTAGTGTTCTTGATGAAGGTTCACAATTTAATTCCATTTCCAATTTTCTTTCATTTTGAGAATTAAATACTGAAACATTTACATCTTCCTCATTAACATCATCAGGAAGGCTAATTATTATCCTGTTTTTAACAGGATTTGGGTAGCAGATCAATTCATTTATAGTTGTTTCCTTCAGAATAATCCCTGTATTAAAATTATCAAACACAATATCCTGACTATCCACCGCCATATTGCCAAATTCATCCCAGGCTTCTACGTAAAGACGATACATTCCATCAGCAAAGTCAGCCGTTTTAAATGCAAGGTTTGCTTCAGAAAGGTCAATAGTGGAATCGCCGTTGTTATTGGTTAAAATCTGATAATAATCCCGTGTAAAATTCATCCAGGGGGGCGATGGGTGTGAATTGTCCTTAAAGTATAAAATAGATGCATAACTTTCATAAAAGCTGCTGTTGTACATGGGGTAGCTGTGATTCAGGATTTGCCCGAGGGTTTTTGGGAAAACCGTAGTGTTATCGGGCAGCTTATTTAGCCAGTAATAAGTTACAAATGCCGGTTGTTCCCATTCTGAGGTTCCATAAAAATCGCTGATGCGGGCAATGATATCCACATCGCCTGACAGATTTGTGGGATCAAGAATGGCAGTAGTCTGATTTGCAATAAACCCAAATTTGGATGAACCCGAAAAATCATCTATAACCGGAGCTGATGCATCTGTGATGGGGTCGAGAGCCAGCAGCGGATTAAAATTGATGCCCCATTCATCATCGTCGTAGTACCAAACAGTTCCATGATCATGAATATTCACGAAATGAATATGACCCCAGGTGGAAGTCCATGCAATGATATCTCCCAGGTAATCATGAAGCTCCACTTCATCTCCAACATCCACCTGAATACTGGATTCTATCAAATGCGCATAAAGCCAGCCATCCGAATATCCTGAAGATTGTTCAGGTGCAACAGCTAATCGCCAGTAAATATCACCGCCCAGTGTCAATACCAGCTTCACAACTCCCGGTTGAACAGCATAGGTTGGCTCTGCAATTGGGGTTTCAAGGTCGAGACCCTGATGCAGGTACGCCCAATCACCGCTGCCATCACCCATGTGTTGCTCGTAATGGTTCCATACCTTGTGTACTTCGTTAAACGGAACGAAAGGCCAGGGGATGGTTTCGTAGTTTAAGCTGTTTTTGGAGGATTTGTAATTGTTGTCAAATGTTTGAAACTTTTTTTCGGCAATTTCTTCAGTCTTTTCCAATCCCGTTTCAGCATATTGGTATAGCAGCCCTTTTGAAACTCCTTGGAACCTGAAATGGACTCCTGCCATAATTTTCCCGTTTATGATCCGAAGGTCGCGGTAGGAAAGAGGTCCTGATATTACGGAATGGTCGATCAATTGGTAGTTCTGCAGCGACCAGGTCTGTAAATTCTTTTTATCAATGATACTTACAAAATTGGATTTCTCCGAAATTGCAATTGCGCGGGGATAGGTAAACCCTGTGTTAATAGTTTGAATTTTCGCACCGTTTTTATAAATATGCAATTCGTTCTCAAAAGCAACAGCAAGTAATGTTTCGTTTTCTGAAAAGGCAAACTCAGATGCATGTGTGGCTTTATAGGATTGTTTTGTTTCACAATTGATCACTTCCAGGAATTTGTCAGTTCCGCAAACAAATTGTTTTCCTAAAGGTGAAAACCCGAAAACTGATGCATAACGGAAAGTTTCTGATAAAACTTCCACGCCGGAAGGGTCAAAAATATGAACGGAAAGTTCTTGTTTGAAATGCATATCGTGGTCCATCACAGCCACAAAACCCGCATTCGAAATATAAAAATCTGCTCCCGGAATTCGCTTTTTGGAATAGAGCAAGGTATTGTTTTTATATAATCTGAAATTTTTAATTTCCCGATTTTCGTCGGTTACTTCTCCAACATCATATTTTGCCAGGTATATCCCGTTATCAGAAGCTTTCTGATCGATGAAATTGGTAAGCTCATTGGTAAATGTTCCGTTAAACGACAAGGACAGGTTCTTTGGCAGCCTGCTGTTTTGAGCAGTTAACAACAGGGTTGGTGTCATCAGTAAAACGACAAATAACAGTGTTCCTTTAAGTGCGGATATATTTTTCATACTTTTGTTAATTGATGTTGCTAAAATAGTAATTCAAGATATAGCTCAGCGGATTATCGAATGTTTTATTACCCCTTTGAATATGATGAACCCCTGTTTCGCCCACCCAGTGAGGCGTATTCATTGATATTGCAGGTAACCCTGGGCTGTTCGTGGAATCGTTGCGCTTTCTGTGAAATGTACACCACAAAATCATTCCGGGTGCGCAGTTCTGAAGAGGTTTTGCAGGAAATCGAAAAGGCTGCTTCATTTAATCCAAACGTTCGTAAAGTATTTCTGGCAGATGGAAACGCCATGGTTTTAAGTACCCACCGACTTATGGAAATTTTGCAAAAATTGAAAACTGTTTTCCCTCAATTGAACCGCATTTCGGCTTATGCCATGCCCCGCGACCTGGAGCATAAAAGTGAAGAGGAATTGAAATCGTTGAGGGAGGCCGGGCTAAAATTAATTTATGTTGGAATTGAAAGTGGTGACCCGGAGCTTCTGAAACTTGTCAATAAGGGTGAAATTCCGGACATGATGCCGCATCATTTAAACAAGGCAAAAAGGGCTGGCATTCAATCTTCGGTGATGATCATTATCGGCCTGGGCGGCAAAAAGTACAGCCGCCAACATGCCATCAATTCGGCTCGCGTGGTCAATGAAATCAATCCTGATTTCCTGTCGACTCTGGTGTTGAGTTTTCCTTTTGGGCAGGAGCATTATGAAAAAAGGTTCAAAGGGTTGTATGAGCCTATGAGTCCACAAGACTTACTGGAAGAGCAGCATTTATTCATTCAAAACACCGATCTTCAAAATTCGATTTACCGCAGCGATCATGCATCCAATTATAAACCGCTCAAGGGCATTTTGAACAGAGATAAAAGCCGTTTGTTGAAGGAACTTGAAACAGCCATTCAAAAACCCAGTGAAGCAGGTTTGAGAAAGGAATGGCAACGTGGTCTTTAAATTAATTGATTATGGATTTACAAATTAAAGATAAACTGTTTATTGTGATGGGCGCCAGCAGCGGCCTGGGTAAAGGGGTTGCAATAAATCTCCTGAAAGATGGCGCTAAAGTGATCGCCGTTGGCCGTGATCCTGAAAAATTAAAAACATTGGAAAATGAGTTTCCCGGACAGGTGGAAGTTCATGCCGGTGACGCTTTTGATCCTGAGTTTATAAAGGGTATCCCTGAAGCATTAAAAGGCAGGGAACTGTCTGGATTACTCGTGAATGCCGGTGGACCGCCCGCAGGTTCTTTTTTGGAAACCAGCCTGGAGAACTGGGATACGGCCTATCAAAATGTGCTTCGCTGGAAGGTGCAGCTTACCCAACTATTGTTACCTGTTTTCAGAAAACAAAAGTATGGCCGGATGGTCTACGTTGAAAGCATGTCGGTTAAGCAGCCTGTTAAAAACCTGGTGTTGAGTAATTCCGTTCGAATGGCGGTGGTTGGGTTTGTTAAAACGCTTTCGCAGGAAGTGGCCAAAGAGGGGATCACGTTGAATGTTTTGGCGCCGGGATTTCATGATACACCCGCTGCTGCGAGACTTTATAAAAACAGGAGTGAAAAGGAAGGCATATCGCTGGAAACAGCCAAACATCAATATGAAAATGAAATTGCTGTAGGCCGTATGGGCGATACAGAAGAGTTTGGGATGATAGGAGCATGGTTGCTGTCGCCTCGTTCGGGTTACGTAACCGGGCAAACCATCAGTGTGGATGGAGGTAATATTTTGGGCGTAATGGGATAATCGTTAAAACTGTAAAAAAATAAATACCACAAAAATGTCGGACGAAAACGAAAAAAAGAAAGAAAAGCTGAACGATAAAATCTATGAATCGGAGCTTGAACGCCTGCAACTGGAACTTGTTAAACTACAGGAGTGGATACGTGAAAAGGGACTGAAGGTGGTGGTGATCTTTGAAGGACGCGATGCTGCCGGTAAAGGTGGAACCATCAAGCGAATCACCGAAAAATTGAATCCCCGGATCTGCAGGATATCCGCGCTAGCCAAACCCACCGAAAGGGAGCGGACCCAGTGGTATTTTCAGCGCTATGTTTCTCATTTACCTGCAGCCGGAGAAATGATTCTTTTTGATCGCAGCTGGTATAACCGTGCTGTGGTTGAACGGGTGATGGGATTTTGTACCGATGAGGAATACTGGGAGTTCCTGAGGTCATGTCCGAATTTTGAGCGAATGCTGATCCGCTCTGAAGTTATTCTGCTTAAGTACTGGTTTTCGGTGAGTGATGTGGAACAGGAAAAGCGGTTTCGATCAAGGATAAGTGATCCGACCAAACGCTGGAAATTCAGTGATATCGACTTGCGCTCTTACACGATGTGGGACGACTACAGTCGCGCCAAAGACGAAATGTTCAATTATACCGATACCAAACAATCGCCCTGGTATGTGGTGAATGCCGATGATAAAAAGCGTGCAAGATTGAATTGCATTTCGCACCTTTTATCAATGATCCCTTATGAGTATATTGAGCAGGAAGAAATTGAACTACCTGATCGCGAAAACCGGACGGGATATGTCCGTACGCCTATTTCGGAGCAGACATTTGTGCCTGAGATTTATTGATAGAACATTGGCCAGGGAAGTATGGCAGTCTTAGAACCCGGAACTCTGAACTCCGAACCAGCTAGTCCGTCAGGCGGGCTTCAAACTTCGAACTTCAAACTTCAAACTTCAAACTTCAAACTTCTTCTACCTCACCCCAAACTTATAAATGGTTAATTGTTTGTAGGTTTCGCCCGGCCGGAGGATGTTGTCCGGGAAATTGGGTTGATTGATAGCATCGGGAAAGCGCTGCGTTTCGAGGCACAGGCCGTAATTTTTTTGGTAGACCAATCCGTATTCGCCCACAATGCTTCCATCAAGGAAATTGCCTGAATAAAATTGCATTCCCGGTTCTGTAGTAAATACTTCAATTACGCGCCCCGATTTTTCATCATAAAGTTCAGCAGCTTTGCCGAATTGACCTTTGGTATTTAGAATATAATTGTGATCGTAACCACCACGTACCATTCCAATGCGGGCACCAATTGGTAAGGGTGTTCTGAAATCCATATTGGTACCTTCAACGTTTAAAATTTCACCGGTGGGAGTAAGGTCAGGATTGGTTGAACAATACCGGTCAGCATTGATCTGGATGATGTGATCCAGGATATTTCTTCCGCTGGTGCCGGCCAGGTTAAAATAGGTATGATGGGTCAGGTTGATGGGAGTGGCCTTATCGGTTTTGGCGGTGTATTCTATTTGAAATTTGTTGTCGTTAGTTAGGGTATACACCACAGTTACATCCAAATTGCCAGGATAACCTTCCTCGCCGTCAGGAGATGTATACTGAAGCTTCAGGCTTGAAGAGCTGTCGTCGGTCATAGGTGTGGCCTGCCAGATCTTTTTATCAAAGCCAACTGTTCCGCCATGCAAATGGTGGGGGCCTTCATTAAGCGACAGGGTATAGTCTTTACCATCAAGGGTAAATTTCCCGTAGGATATCCGGTTGGCACACCTGCCCACAATGGCACCAAAATAGGGTGTTTCAATCAGGTAACCTTTCAGGCTGTCGTACCCAAGCACGATATCATCAAACTTCCCGTTTTTATCCGGAACCTTAATGGAGGTAACTATTCCTCCATAATTGGTGACCTGCAACTGCATTCCCGATTTATTCACCAGGGTGAATAAAAAAACATCGGTCCCGTCGATTTTACCGAAAAGTTCTTTAGCGATTTCCATTTTGTCGTCTGTTTTTGTATCCTCTTATAACTGTGTTTTTATGAGCTGTTTTATCAAATCTCCCTGTAGATAAAACGCCGTCATTGATCTATTTTTTAGTTTTTCGAACTTCATTTAAAAAGTACCGGCCAATGTTTCCTGATAAGGGGTTATTGAAATCCAATCGTTCCGGGTGCCACTGAACACCAAGCAAAAATGGTTTTCCGGTAGTATCTTTATATGTTACTGACTCAATTAATCCATCTGGTGCATATGCAATTGGAATAAGATCGTCAGCAACTATTTCAACAGCTTGATGGTGTGCACTGTTCACCTCACCCTGATGAATTCCTGAAATTGATTCTAAAAGTGAACCCCCTGCCAAAATTAATTCATGATAACAAGCATATCCATCCTCCACACGGTGGTTAACAGTAGGATCAAAATCTGTTGGAATATCAATATACAATGTTCCTCCAAAATAAACATTCAGGTTTTGGTGCCCACGGCAAATGCCCAGGATGGGTAAGTTGTATTCAATTGCTTTATTAATCAGCAAAGCTTCCAGGGTGTCCCTTTTAAAATCGGGTTCCCAGCACCTCGCAGTATCAGCTTCTTTCCCATATTTGCCGGGATAAATATCAGTTCCTCCTGTTAATAACAAGCCGTCACAATTTTGTAAAATCAGTATTGCAGAGTCCAAATTGTTGTAATGATACATTTCTTCCACCTGAACAGTTGAATCCAACGCCCACAACCAGTTAAAGTAACTGTTTGAGATATCATTAGGCGTGGCTTTGGACACGGCGATTCGCAAAGGCTCCCGGATAACTGCTTTTCGTTCGCATGAAAGCAAAATAACGGATGCTGCGAATATGATTATTAGCCTAATTCTCATTTTTTAAGTTCATTGAAAGATTGCTTGAGGGGAATCCTTAAAACAAGGTTCAAAAATAATGAAATAGAAATTAATACCACCGAAAATAAAATAAGTATTATACTTATCCTGAAGGTTGGAATTAGAAAAAAGCCCGCTAAAAATACCCCAATGATACTTCCAAAAGTGGATAAGGCATAAAGGTTGCCAACGGTTCTACCACTTGATTGAACAGAAGAAATTTTAAGCCTGGCTGCAAACGGTGATACCATCCCAAGTAATAATGATGGAACTGAAAATAACAGGATGGATGATAATATCGATACCCAGTTAAGGTTTTGAACGGTGTTAAGCAGAAAAGCCAGTAACATATCTTTAATCACTACTGCAAGGAGCATATAGAGCCCGGCAAGTAAAATAATCCACGAAAGAATCAGGATTCTGGGTATGCGATCAGCATACTTTCCGCCAAAATAATACCCGGCACTCAGGCTTGTAAGAATGATCCCAATAATGGCGGTCCACACCGGATATGAGGTCCCTACATAAGGACCCAGCATGCGTGATCCGACAATTTCGTAGGCCATTACTACGGCTCCGCAAAAAAATACGACTATTTCTAAATGGATTTTCTTCACAGTTTATCGAAAAACAAAAGTAGATAATAATTAATTTTACATGATCAACTGTTAATAACTAATATGATGGCCTTTGCTGTAATCTTTGATATGGACGGAGTGATTGTTGATAATTTTACCTATCATGAAAAAGCATGGCAACAATTCTGCACCATTCACCAGTTAGATTTTGGTGAAGCCTTTCGCTCAGGTATTTTTGGCGGCACAAACAGGGATCATCTTCAGGCATTTTTCCAAATGGAGCTGTCTGATAACGAAATAAAAAAATTTGAGTCGGAAAAGGAAGCCATCTACAGAGAGCTTTATCAACCCTTTATTGAACCTGTTAATGGACTTGTTGAATTCCTATTAGAACTCAGAAATGCCAATATTAAAATTGCCCTGGCAACATCATCTCCTCCGATAAATGTTGAGTTTGTACTTCGAAATACCGGTACTGCTGAATTTTTCACAACCATTCTGGACGCTTCGGATATTGCAATAGGAAAGCCAAATCCTGAAATTTTTCTCAAATCTGCGGATGCCTTGCAAACCGCATCCCAAAATTGTATCGTCTTTGAAGACTCCATTAATGGGATCAATGCGGCTAAAAATGCTGGAATGAAGGTGGTGGCTTTAACAACAACTCACTCAGCAAAGGCCCTTCCTCCGGTTGACCTTATAATTCCTGATTTCAGCTCAATAGGGCTAAAAGAATTGGAAAAACTTATTTAATTTTGACGCCAAAATAAATTTCACAGATCATGAATCTAAACACTAGAAAAGTTAACCCTTTCAGGTTGGGTTTCAATATTTTTATTGTTATCGCTGTCATTAGCTTGATTGCCTGCAATCAGGAAATAAAGGTTTCTGAGCAAGCAGAAGAGGAAGTTCAGATTGGAGTCAAACATCCCGAGTGGAGTAAAAATGCCAACATTTATGAAGTCAATATAAGGCAATATACCCCCGAAGGAACTCTAAGGGCATTTGAAGATCATTTACCCCGGCTCCGTGAAATGGGTGTTGATATTTTATGGCTGATGCCAATCCATCCAATTGGCGAAAAAAACAGGAAAGGCACCCTGGGAAGTTATTATGCAGTTCAGGATTATAAAAAAGTTAATCCGGAGTATGGGTCAATGGATGACTTCAAAACGTTTGTGCAAAAAGCACATAATATGGGATTTAAAGTAATACTTGACTGGGTGGCTAACCATTCTGCCTGGGATAATCCCTGGATTTATAATCATCCTGAATATTATGCTACTGATTCAACCGGACAAATGATCTCACCTTTTGACTGGACTGATGTTGCAAAATTGAATTATGATAATCCTGATATGCGCGCAGCCATGATCGATGCGCTGAAATTTTGGGTTGAAGAAGCTGATATTGATGGCTACCGGTGTGATGTAGCCGCCGAAGTTCCTACCGATTTTTGGGATTCGGCACGCGTTCAACTGGATGTAGTAAAACCTGTGTTTATGTTGGCTGAAGCTGAAAAGCTTGATCATCACCAAATGGCATTTGATATGAGTTATGCCTGGGAATTACACCATATATATAATGAGATCGCCAAAGGGAAAATGAATGCCAATGATATTGATGCTTATTACCAGAAAATGGATACCACCTATGATACTTTAAATGCATATAGGATGAATTTTATCACCAACCACGATGAAAATTCATGGAACGGGACGGTAACCGAGCGTATGGGCAAAGGTGCACAAGTATTTGCCATGCTCACGTATACACTTCCCGGAATGCCTTTGATATATAGCGGTCAGGAAGTGGGCCTTGATAAAAGGCTTGAGTTTTTTGAAAAGGATGAGATCAATTGGAATTTTGACTCGCCCTGGTTGCCATTTTATACAAAAATGATTGCCTTAAAGCATAATAACAAAGTTTTGTGGAATGGAGGTTACGGAGCACCTTTTGAACGGATTCATACAACTGCTGACGAAAAGGTGATTGCCTTTAAAAGGGTAAAAGGAAATGATGCGATCATTGTTATTGCAAATCTTTCAAATGAGCCTGTAAGTTTTCAATTTGCTCAACCGATTATGGAAACCGACCTTGTTAATATAGAAACCGGTGAGCCGGCACAATTAAATGAAAAAGAAGAGATGATCATGGAGCCCTGGGGGTATTTCCTCCTGAAAAAATAAAAAAATCAGGAAAAAATTTATAAGCGCTGAATCAACTTATCGGGTTCAGCGTTTATTTATTTGGCATGGTTTTCCCGTGGATATTCAGGTAGTTTCAAATAATTACTTTCGTTACTCTTAAATTTTTATTAAAAAAAGTTTGTTTTTATTAAAAAATTCATACTTTTGCACCCGCTTTAGATGAACGTTCAGTATTTAATTTATTGATATTTAAAGAAATTAGGAAACCTGACAAATTAAGACAAATAAAGGTTCCAACGGTTGATCAAAGAAACATATGTTTCTTCAAATAACGTCAACTGGTCGTCTGGATACCCCGCCTTAATTGTATTTCCATATTTCTTACGAGTTTAAATAATTGCCTGTTAATTAATTTATTTTAATTGGCCGGTAAAATGATAAATAAATAATCGTACTTTTGCGCTCCCCAAAAAGAGGGCTTTGTAAATAAAGATTTAGTTGATTTAATTAGTTTAATATGCCTACAATACAACAATTAGTAAGAAAAGGTAGAAAAAAATTGACAGACAAAAGTAAGTCGCCGGCATTGGATTCATGTCCGCAGCGTCGTGGTGTTTGCGTTAGGGTTTACACAACTACCCCTAAAAAACCAAACTCAGCAATGCGTAAAGTTGCCAGGGTAAGGCTTACCAACCAGAAAGAGGTGAATGCCTACATTCCGGGTGAAGGTCACAATCTGCAGGAACACAGTATCGTACTGATTCGCGGTGGCAGGGTGAAAGACCTTCCGGGTGTTCGTTATCACATCATTCGTGGTGCGTTAGATACTTCAGGTGTTGAAGGAAGAACACAGCGCAGGTCGAAGTACGGAACCAAAAGACCTAAGAAATAGAAACTGATTATAAAGATTTAATACATATATATTATGAGGAAAGCGAAGCCAAAAAAGCGAATCATACTTCCGGATCCAAAATTCAATGATGTTCTTGTAACCAAGTTCGTGAACAACATTATGTTAGAAGGAAAGAAGGGCCTTGCTTATAAGATCTTCTATGATGCCATGGATATTGTTGAAGAAAAAACAAAAGAAAATGGTGTTGAAGTATGGAAAAAAGCGCTGGCCAATGTTACTCCATCCGTTGAGGTTAGGAGTCGTCGTATTGGTGGTGCAACCTTCCAGATCCCTTCAGAAATTCGTCCCGGTAGGAAAATGTCAATCGGAATGAAAAACCTGATCGGATATGCACGCAAACGTCATGAGAAATCAATGGCTCAAAAGCTAGCCGGTGAGATCATGGCTGGTTATAAAGAAGAGGGTGGTGCTTTTAAACGTAAGGAAGATACTCACCGTATGGCCGATGCAAATAAAGCTTTCTCTCACTTTAGATTTTAATTTTTAGGGCAGGGATAGTACAAGCAATGTCAGACAGACTGAAACATACAAGAAACATTGGCATTATGGCGCACATCGACGCGGGTAAAACCACGACGACCGAGCGTATTTTGTACTATACCGGCGTTAATTACCGAATAGGAGAGGTTCATGATGGTGCTGCAACCATGGATTGGATGCAACAAGAGCAGGAGCGCGGAATTACCATCACCTCAGCTGCCACAACGGTTTTCTGGAAAAAGAATGAGCAGGATTATCGCATCAATATCATTGATACTCCCGGGCATGTTGATTTTACTGTTGAAGTAGAACGCTCATTGCGGGTATTGGATGGTGCTATTGCCATTTTCTGTGCTGTTGGTGGTGTTGAACCTCAATCTGAAACTGTCTGGAATCAGGCAAACCGGTATCATGTTCCACGAATTTGTTATGTTAACAAAATGGATCGTGCCGGTGCTGACTTTTTCAAGGTAGTTACCGAAATTAAAGAAAAACTGGTTGCTGTTCCTGTCCCAATTCAGTTACCCATAGGCGCTGAAGATGATTTTACCGGAATTGTTGACCTTATTTCAAATAAAGCATACGAATGGGATAATGCCTCCCTGGGAAAAGAATTTCATGAAATTCCCATTCCGGAGGACATGAAAGAAATGGTAGAAGAGTATCGCACACATCTTATTGAAGGTGCTGCTGAAGAAAATGAAGAGCTCTTTACCAAATTTTTAGTTGATCCCAATGCTATTTCTGAAGAAGAAATTATTGCCACACTCCGGAAAGCAGTTCTGGAAATGCGAGTTACTCCTGTTTTGTGTGGTTCAAGTTTTAAAAATAAAGGTGTTCAGTTATTACTGGATGCTGTTGTAAATTTCCTTCCAAACCCAACTGATATTCCTTCCATCTCAGGTATTAACCCCTACACTCAAAAAGAAGTTGAACGCCATGCAGATGAAAACGAACCATTTGCTGCGCTTGCTTTTAAAATTGCTACTGATCCTTTTGTTGGAAGAGTAGCATTCTTCAGGGTTTATTCCGGGAAAATGGATGCCGGTCAACAGGTATTAAATTCCGGTACCGATAAAAAGGAGCGAATCATGCGGTTGATGCAGGTACATGCCAATAAGCAAAAGGCCATCAAAACCATCGAAGCCGGTGATATTGCAGTTGCGATAGGATTTAAAGAGATCAGAACTGGAGACACGCTTTGCGATCCAAAACATCCTGTTGTTCTCGAAACCATGCAGTTTCCTGAACCGGTTATCAGAATGGCCGTTGAGCCAAAAACTCAGGATGATGTTGACAAGCTTTTCGGTTCATTGAAAAAAATGGCTGAAGAAGATCCCACTTTCACGGTTGCAATTGATGAGGAAACTGGTCAAACGGTAATTAGTGGCATGGGCGAACTTCATTTGGAGATTATCCTAGACAGGTTGCAACGGGAATTTAATCTCTTCTGCAATAAAGGAAAGCCATCTGTGGCTTATCGTGAAGGAGTTGAAAAAACAGTTATTCATACGGAAGTTTACAAAAAACAAACTGGAGGAAAAGGGAAATTTGCTGAGATCGTTGTTGAAGTTGGACCGGCCTCTGATGAGGTTAAAGGACTTGAGTTTATCAACGAGATTCGTGGAAATGCCATTCCAAAAGAATTTATCCCTGCGGTTAAAAAGGGATTTGAATCAGCCATGTCAAATGGTGTTTTGCTTGGTTTCCCAATGCTGAATCTGAAAGTGAAGTTGGTTGACGGATCATATCACAGTGTGGATAGTGATTCACTTGCATTTGAGGCCGCAGCAGCAAGGTCGTTTAAGGAAGCTTGTAAAGCTGCCGGACCGGTTCTTTATGAACCCATCATGCGCCTTGAAGTAGTAACACCCGATGAGTATGTAGGCGATATTACCGGTGATTTAAATAAACGGAGAGGACATGTTGAAGATGTTGAATCAAAGGTAGGTCGTCAAATTGTAAAAGCTAAAGTTCCGCTTGCTGAAATGTTTGGTTATGTAACTTCATTACGTACCCTTTCATCAGGCAGGGCGCAATCCAGCATGGAGTTTTCGCATTATGCATTAGCTCCCAGGGACATTACAGAAAATGTAATGTATAAAATTAAAGGATATTTGGTAACAATCTGATAATTAATAAATTTATTACAGTGAGTCAGAGAATTAGAATTAAATTGAAATCGTACGATCACAACCTGGTTGATAAATCAGCTGAAAAGATCGTTAAGACGATTAAATCGACCGGTGCTGTTGTCAACGGACCTATTCCATTGCCAACCAACAAAAAGATTTTTACCGTTAACAGGTCGACCTTTGTAAATAAAAAGTCGCGTGAGCAATTCCAATTAAGCTCATACAAACGATTGCTTGATATTTACAGTTCTACAACAAAAACCATTGATGCATTAATGAAGCTCGAGCTTCCCAGTGGTGTAGAGGTTGAAATCAAGGTTTGATTTGAATTTAGAAAGTTAAGATTTTTAAAAAAGATAAACGATGTCAGGAATTATTGGTAAAAAAATCGGAATGACCAGCATCTTCGATCAGGAAGGGAAAAATATTCCCTGTACGGTCATAGAGGCGGGGCCATGCGTGGTTACCCAGGTCAAAACCAAAAAAACCGATGGCTACGAAGCAATTCAGATAGCTTTTGACGATAAAAAGGACAAGCATACTAGCAAGGCATTAAAAGGACATTTTGCAAAGGCAGGTGTTTCTCCTAAAAAAGTAGTAGCTGAATTTACACGTTTCGAAGTAGGTCATACCAAAAAGTTTGGAGATATATTGAAAGCCGACATTTTTGAAGAAGGTGAGTATATCGATGTGGTAGGAATTTCAAAAGGTAAAGGATTCCAAGGGGTTGTAAAACGTCATGGATTTGCAGGTGTAAATGATGCCACTCACGGACAGCACAATCGTATGCGTGCACCCGGTTCAATTGGAGCTTCCAGTTGGCCATCAAGGGTATTTAAAGGAATGCGTATGGCTGGTCGTACTGGTGGAACACGTGTTAAGATGATCAATCTTCAGGTTGTCAAAATCTATCCTGACAAAAACCTTGTTTTAATAAAAGGATCTGTTCCAGGTCCAAATGGTTCATATGTAATTCTTGAAAGATGGAGTTAGAAGTATATAACATCAGCGGCCAGAAAACATCAAAAAAGGTAAAACTTGATGAGGGAGTTTTCGGAATTGAACCGAATGACCATGCTATTTACCTGGATGTTAAACAACACATGGCCAATAAAAGGCAGGGCACGCACAAATCAAAAGAACGCGGCGAAGTAGCTGGAAGTACCCGTAAGATCAAACGTCAGAAAGGTACCGGAACAGCCCGTTTTGGTGATATTAAAAACCCGGTTTTCAGAGGCGGAGGACGTATTTTTGGTCCCCAACCCAGAGATTACGGTTTTAAATTGAACAAAAAACTGAAACGACTTGCACGGTTATCAGCACTTGCTTACAAAGTGAAAGAAAACAATATGATCGTTCTTGAAGATTTCACCTTTGATGCTCCCAAAACCAAAAGTTTTGTTGAAATGATCAACAGCTTTGAGTTGCAGGGTAAAAAGGTATTATTGATCATGGATAAATCCGATAAAAATGTTTATCTGTCATCAAGAAATCTGCAAAAAACCAAAGTGATCAGTGCAAATGCCATCAACACTTACGACATTTTGAATGCAAATAACATTCTGATTGCCGAAAGTTCGATCAAAGAAATTGAAAAGTTACATTCGGTAAATTAAATTAACGGATACGATGGAAATATTAGTAAAACCGGTAATTACAGAGAAAATGACAGCGCTTGGTGAAAAACTTAACCGCTATGGATTTATTGTGCATAAAAAAGCCAATAAGATCCAGATTAAAAATGCAGTTGAGGATTTTTACGGTGTAGATGTAGTGGCTGTTAATACCATGAATTATTCAGGTAAAGAAAAGTCACGGTTTACCAAAGCCGGAGTTATTGCCGGTCGTACCAGCGCAGTTAAAAAAGCTATCGTTACGTTAGCTGAAGGAGAAACTATTGATTTTTACAGCAATATTTAAGATAAATGGCTTTAAAAAAATTCAAACCGACAACATCCAGTCAACGCTTTAAGATAATTAGTGCGTTTGATGAAGTGACTACCTCAAAACCAGAGAAGAGTTTGCTTGCTCCTATGAAGAAATCTGGTGGTAGGAATAACGAAGGTAAAATGACCATGCGATATATGGGTGGTGGTCATAAGCAAAAATATAGAATCATTGATTTTAAACGCGATAAAGAGGGTATGCCTGCCAAGGTTAAAACCATTGAGTATGATCCAAATCGTACTGCAAGAATAGCCTTGCTGGTTTATACCGACGGTGAAAAACGTTATATCGTTGCTCCTCATGGTTTAAAAGTTGACCAGGAAGTTATTGCCGGTAAAGGTGTAAGTCCTGAGGTAGGAAATTCAATGTATTTGAGTGAAATCCCATTCGGAACTATCATTCACAATATTGAGTTACGTCCGGGACAAGGTGCCAAGATGGCACGCAGTGCAGGATCTTATGCACAACTGGTATCCCGTGAAGGCAAATTTGCTATCATTAAATTACCTTCAGGCGAAACCAGGATGATTCTTAATACTTGTAAAGCTACTGTTGGTATGGTGTCAAATCCTGACCACAGTCTTGAAGTTTCAGGTAAAGCCGGAAGAAGTCGTTGGTTGGGCCGCAGGCCAAGAACCCGTGGTGTTGTTATGAATCCAGTAGATCACCCAATGGGTGGTGGTGAAGGTCGTTCATCAGGTGGGCATCCACGTTCACGTAAGGGTTTACCAGCCAAAGGATACAAAACACGCTCAAAGAAAAAAGCGTCAAGCAAATACATCATTGAAAGAAGGAAAAAATAATCGGTAGTCATGAGTAGATCACTTAAAAAAGGACCATATATCCACTATAAACTGGAAAAGAAAGTACTCCAAAACGTGGAGTCTAACAAAAAGAC
Source organism: Bacteroidales bacterium (assembly GCA_020438105.1). Classification (GTDB taxonomy): domain Bacteria; phylum Bacteroidota; class Bacteroidia; order Bacteroidales; family JAADJA01; genus JAADJA01. The sequence goes on along the minus strand of JAGQVE010000015.1, from coordinate 39,120 downwards.
CGTCATTAAGACATGGTCAAGGGCTTCGGTAATTTCACCCGATTTTGTTGGTCAAACGATTGCTGTGCATAATGGAAATAAATTTATCCCGGTGTATGTTACTGAGAATATGGTAGGTCACAAGCTTGGAGAATTTGCTCCAACCCGTATATTCAGGGGACATGCCGGTTCAAAAGATAAAGGAAAGCGATAGAATCGTCATATTGTTAACTTAGAAATAATCTGAAAATGGGATCCAGAAAAAGAATAAGTGCCGAGGCATTACAAAGGGAAAATAAAAAAGTGGCTTTTGCCAAATTGAATAATGTTCCCACATCACCGCGAAAAATGCGGTTAGCTGCCGGATTGGTACGTGGCATGGAAGTTGAGAAAGCTTTGCACATTTTAAAGCACTCACCCATGGAAGCCGCTGGCCGACTGCACAAATTACTGCTTTCAGCAGTTGCTAACTGGCAGGCTAAAAATGAAGGTGTCAGGATTGAAGATGCCAATTTGTACGTCAAAGAAGTTTCGGTTGACAGTGGCAGGATGTTAAAGCGTGTTCAAACAGCTCCGCAAGGGAGAGCTTACAGGGTTCGGAAGCGCTCTAATCATGTGACGTTGATCGTGGATGATAAAAATGTTGAAGTTTAAGATTTAACGAATATTATAATGGGACAAAAAACAAATCCGATAGGCCTTAGATTAGGAATCATCCGTGGATGGGATTCAAGCTGGTACGGTGGCAAAAAATACGATCAAAAGATCGTTGAAGACGACCGCATTAGAAAATATTTGAATGCTCGTCTTTCAAAGGCTGGTATTTCAAAAATCCTGATTGAAAGGACACTGAAACTCGTTACTGTTACCATCTTTACCGCCCGTCCGGGTATTATCATTGGAAAAGGTGGACAGGAAGTAGATAAACTAAAGGAAGAGTTAAAAAAGCTTACAGGTAAAGAGATTCAGATTAATATTTCTGAAATTAAACGTCCTGAGCTTGATGCAATGATAGTAGCCAATACCATTGCAAAACAAATTGAAGGTCGTGTATCCTATCGTCGTGCTATTAAAACCGGTATTGCTTCCACCATGAGGATCGGTGCTGAAGGTATCAAAGTTTTAATATCCGGTCGTTTGGGTGGAGCTGAAATGGCCCGCGGCGAAATATATAAAGAAGGACGTATTCCTTTGCATACACTCCGTGCCGACATTGATTATGCACTGGTAGAAGCACATACCACTTATGGCCGCATCGGTGTTAAGGTTTGGATTTGTAAAGGAGAAGTTTTCGGTAAACGTGATTTATCAGCTCATTTTATTCAGGATAAGAAAAAACCTGTTAGAGGAGCTGCTCCTGCCGGAAAACCAAGAAGACGTAGATAATAGAATTGGATCATCATAATAACAGATAATAATGTTACAGCCAAGGAAAACAAAATACAGGAAACAGCAAAAAGGAAAGATGAAAGGCAACGCCATGCGAGGAAATCAACTGGCATTTGGATCTTTTGGAATTAAATCGCTGCAGGAAGCCTGGTTAACAGGAAGGCAAATAGAAGCTGCACGTCAGGCTGTTACCCGTCATATGAAACGTGAAGGACAACTCTGGATTCGAATTTTCCCAGATAAACCCATTACCAAAAAACCTGCAGAGGTTCGTATGGGTAAAGGTAAAGGTGCACCCGAAATGTTTGTTGCAAGGGTAAGCCCGGGAAGAATGTTATTTGAAGCTGGTGGAGTGCCGTTGGATATCGCTCGCGAGGCATTGCGTCTTGCAGCCCAAAAACTTCCGGTTACCACTAAGTTTGTTGTTCGTCGTGATTATGTTGAAGAATAAAAAATAGAGAGCAATGGATCAAAATGTTATAAAAGAGCTTTCGACAGCTGACCTCAGGGATCGCCTGGAAGATGAAACCAAACAACTGGTTAAATTGCGGATTAATCATGCCGTATCTCCACTGGAAAACCCTAATAAATTAAAAGCTTACAGAAAGATCATCGCGCGCATTAAAACTGAACTGCGCAAACGCGAGCTTGAAGAATCAAATAAAAAGCAGTAATGATGGAAACCAGGAAACTTAGAAAGGAAAGAACAGGACTGGTCGTCAGCGACAAGATGGACAAATCCATCGTGGTAGTTGTTGAGCGTAAAGTTAAGCACCCTATCTATGGTAAGTTTGTTAAAAAAACTACCAAGTTCATCGCTCATGATGAAAAAAATGACTGCAATGTGGGTGACACGGTTCGGATCATGGAAACCCGGCCGTTGAGTAAAAATAAATGTTGGAGGTTAGTTGAAATCGTTGAAAGGGCTAAATAATGATACAACAAGAATCTAGACTCAAAGTAGCTGATAACAGCGGCGCAAAAGAAGTACTCTGCATCAGGGTGCTCGGCGGAACAGGGAAACGATATGCCAGGATCGGTGACAAAATTATTGTTACCGTAAAAAATACAATTCCTTCAGGCAATATCAAAAAAGGAACCGTTGCCAAAGCAGTGGTTGTCAGAACTAAAAAAGAAAACAGGCGTCCTGACGGATCTTATATCCGCTTCGACGACAACGCAGTTGTATTATTAAATAATTCAGGCGAGATGATCGGCACCCGTATTTTCGGTCCGGTTGCCAGGGAACTGCGTGAAAAACAATATATGAAAATTGTTTCACTGGCACCTGAGGTGCTTTAAAAAGAAGTGATACCATGCGTAATAAATTGCATATCAAAAAAGGCGACAATGTCATTGTGATCTCCGGAAACTCAAAAGGAGATAAAGGAAAGGTGTTGTTCGTTGATGTTGAAAAACAAAGGGCCATTGTGGAAGGCGTGAATATGGTTTCGAAGCATTCAAAACCAAACGCTGAAAATCCAAAAGGCGGTATCGTTCAGAAGGAAGGTTATATTCATGTTTCCAACCTGATGATTGCCGAAGGTTCAGGCAAAGCTACCCGTGTTGGTCGCAAAATGGACGATAAAACAAATAAATCAGTTCGTTATTCAAAAAAGAGCGGGGAGGTAATTAAGTAATGGATTACATACCAAGATTAAAGACAAAATACGCTGCAGAAATTGCACCAGCTCTCAAGGAACAGTTTGGTTATAAAAGCACCATGGAAATTCCAAGATTGCTCAAGATTAGCGTAAACCAGGGTTTAGGCCAGGCAATAACCGACAAAAAAATGATTGATCAGGGCATTGAGGAAATGTCAGCAATCACCGGTCAGCGTGCCGTTTCAACCAAATCTAAAAAGGATATTTCGAACTTCAAATTACGTAAAGGAATGCCTGTGGGTGTTCGTGTTACGCTGAGAGGTGAAAAAATGTATGAATTCCTTGATCGTTTGGTTTCTGTTGCTATTCCCCGTATCCGTGATTTCAGGGGGATTAACGATAAAGGATTCGATGGAAGAGGAAACTATACATTCGGAGTTCCCGAGCAAATCATTTTTCCTGAAATCGATATCGACAAAGTAGCCAACATTAACGGGATGGATGTAACTTTTGTTACCTCGGCCAAAACAGATAAAGAATGTTTGGCATTGCTTAAAGAATTTGGATTACCATTTAAAAATCAAAAAGCATAAAAGATGGCTAAAGAATCAATGAAAGCGCGGGAAGTTAAGCGTCGCAAAATGGTAGAGCATTATGCTGAAAAACGCGCTGCACTCAAAGCAGAAGGCGATTACGAAGCACTGCAAAAACTTCCGAAAAACTCCAGCAAGGTTCGTTTGCACAATCGTTGCAACCTTTCAGGAAGACCTAAAGGATTTATGCGCCAGTTCGGAATTTCGCGTATCAATTTCAGGGAAATGGCACTCAGAGGTCAAATCCCCGGTGTTAAAAAAGCGAGTTGGTAAATAATTTAATGATAAAGAAATGATAACAGATCCGATAGCAGATTATTTAACTAGAGTTCGCAATGCCGTTATGGCAAAGCACAGATTGGTTGAAGTACCCGCTTCAAGTATTAAAAAGGATATTACCAAAATCTTGTTCGAAAAAGGTTATATTCTTAATTATAAATTTGAAGATGAATCAAAACCCGGTATTATCAAAATAGCTTTGAAGTACCATCCGGAAAACAAATTACCGGCAATTAGTAAATTGGAGCGTGTTAGTTCACCCGGACTCAGGAGATACGTTGATTCAAAATCATTACCACGAGTTTTAAACGGATTAGGAATTGCGATAATTTCTACATCGCAAGGAGTGATGACCGATAAAGAGGCGCGCAAATTGAACATTGGTGGTGAAGTATTGTGTTACGTTAGTTAATTTTTTGAATTTAGAAAGATATGTCACGTATAGGAAAATTACCCATAGCATTACCTGACGGCGTTCAAATCAGCGTTTCTGATGAAAATGTTGTTTCGGTTAAAGGAAAACTGGGTGAGCTACATCAGGCAATTGATCCAAATATTCAGGTGAAAACCGAAGATGGAAATATCATCCTGGAAAGAAACAATGAATCCAAAGAGGTAAAATCAAAACATGGTTTGTACCGGGCACTCATTTCTAATATGGTAACCGGAGTAACTGATGGATTTACCATTATTCAGGAGCTTGTTGGTGTTGGTTATAAAGCTGAAGTTAAAGGTCAAAATCTCGAATTATCCCTTGGTTTTTCACACAACGTGGTTTTCGAAATGCCTGAAGAAGTTAAAGCTGAAGCCGTAACTGAAAGGGGTAAAAACCCAACCATAACACTAAAATCAATTGATAAACAATTGATAGGTCAGGTGGCCGCAAAAATAAGGTCACTTCGTAAACCCGAACCCTATAAAGGAAAAGGGATCAGGTATAAAGGTGAAGTTGTTCGTAAGAAAGCTGGTAAAACTTCTGCTGATAAATAGAAATAAGTAAAATCAGAAAAGAATGGCTACAAAAAATAAAAAGCAGTTCAGAAGGAACAGAATAAAAATGAGGCTCAGAAAATCCATTATTGGAAGCAATGAGCGTCCAAGAATGTCGGTTTATCGCAGTAATAAACAAATTTACGTGCAATTGATCGACGATAATGCAGGTACCACAATGTTATCCGCTTCCTCATCTGTTGAATCCGATGCCAAAGGCAATAAAATTGAACAGGCAAAAAAAGTAGGTGCTGCAATTGCCGAAAAAGCAAAATCAGCCGGCATTGAAACAGTGGTTTTCGACAGAAATGGTTATTTATATCACGGCAGAGTGAAAGCTTTAGCAGAAGCTGCCAGAGAAGGAGGACTTAAATTTTAATTATCATGACAGACGTTAACATTAAAAGAGTTAAATCAAGCGATATTGAATTCAAGGACAGGCTGGTAAGCATTCAGCGTGTGACCAAAGTGACCAAAGGTGGACGTACCTTCAGCTTTTCAGCTATCGTGATAGTAGGAAACGAAAAGGGTGTTGTTGGATACGGTCTTGGTAAAGCCAAAGAGGTTACCTCAGCAATTGCCAAAGGGATTGATGATGCCAAGAAAAACCTGGTCAAAGTTCCCATCCTTAACGGAACCCTTCCTCATGAGCAAGAAGGTAAATATAGCGGAGCCCGCGTATTTATTAAACCAGCTGCTCCTGGTACTGGTGTAATTGCAGGTGGTGCCATGCGTGCTGTTCTGGAGAGCGTTGGAGTAACCGACGTACTTGCAAAATCTAAAGGTTCTTCAAATCCTCACAGTGTGGTTAAAGCTACCATCAATGCCCTCGTACAATTACGTGATCCCCATACAATCGCACAATTGCGTGGTATGGATCTCGACAGGGTTTTTAATGGTTAATTTCAAAAATGAAAGATACAATGAAGAAGTATAAAATTACACAGGTGAAAAGTGGTATTGGCCAAACGAAAAGACAAAAGGCAACACTTGAAGCACTTGGATTGAAAAAACTCAATCAAACACGCGAAATTGAAGGAAGCCCTTCAGTGGAAGGTATGATTGATAAAGTGAAGCATTTACTTAAAGTAGAAGAAATTTAATAACCTTTCAATAACAACGTAATGGATTTAAGTAATTTAAAACCAGCAAAAGGTTCAACGAAGAGCAAAAAGCGTATTGGTCGCGGACAGGGATCAGGACATGGTGGAACATCAACTCGTGGTCATAAAGGCGCAAAATCCCGCTCGGGTTATAGCAGCAAGCCTGGATTTGAAGGTGGACAGATGCCATTGCATCGTCGCGTTCCTAAATTCGGATTTAAAAATATCAACCGTGTTGAATATCATGGAATCAATATCGATGTATTGCAAAAACTGGCAGATGAAAAGAAATTAACTGCCATTGATGTTGATACCCTCGTTGAAAATGGATTGGCCTCCAAAAAAGACCTGGTTAAAATTCTGGGTAGAGGAGAGCTGAAAGCTAAACTGGAAGTTAAAGCACACGCATTTTCAAAATCCGCAATAGCCGCCATTGAAGCACAGGGTGGTGTTGCTACAAAAATTTAACACTGAATGAAAAGGTTAATAGAAACAATACGAAATATATCTAAAATTGAGGACCTGCGCAACAGAATCCTTTACACACTTGGAATTATTTTAATTTACAGGTTGGGTTCTTACGTAGTTCTTCCGGGAGTTGATCCACATAAGCTTGATGCATTGCAAAGTCAGGCCAGCGATGGATTGTTAGGATTGCTCAATATGTTTTCAGGGGGCGCATTTTCCAATGCCAGTGTTTTTGCGCTTGGAATTATGCCTTATATCTCCGCTTCTATTGTTGTTCAGTTGCTGGGTATGGCGATTCCATACTTCCAAAAACTGCAGAAAGAAGGCGAAAGCGGCAGAAGGAAAATCAATCAGATTACACGTTATTTAACAGTAATCATTCTTATTTTCCAGTCACCTGCTTACATTGGTAACCTGGTACGACAGTTACCCGCTGATGGAATCTACCCGTTTGATCCAAATATGACCTCACACAGCATCTTTTCATTTTTCGGAATATCATCCATCATAATTCTAACTGCCGGATCGATGTTCATTATGTGGTTAGGTGAAAAGATTACAGATAAAGGTATTGGTAATGGTATATCATTGATCATTATGATCGGTATTATTGCCCGATTGCCATTTGCACTTTTTGGTGAGTTTGTAGCCCGTATGGAAGAAAAAGGTGGCGGACTTGTATACTTTGTTCTGGAGATTGCAATTTTAATCTTAGTTATCCTGTTGTCAATATTATTGGTTCAGGGGACCAGGAGAATTCCTGTACAATATGCCAAGAGGATCGTTGGTAATAAACAATATGGTGGTGTACGCCAGTATATTCCTTTAAAAGTGAATGCTGCCGGTGTAATGCCAATCATTTTTGCACAGGCAATTATGTTTTTGCCTATTACCCTTGCTGGATTTACACAATCAGAAGCCATGAGTGGATTTGCTTCAGCATTTTCAAATATCAATGGTTTCTGGTATAATTTCACTTTCTTTATCATGATCATCCTGTTTACCTATTTCTATACAGCCATTACGGTTAATCCGAATCAAATGGCGGATGATATGAAAAAGAACGGAGGATTTATTCCGGGAGTGAAACCGGGACGGAAAACAGCAGAGTTTATCGATAATGTAATGTCGCGGATTACTTTACCCGGATCTATTTTCCTGGGATTCGTGGCTATTTTGCCCGCACTGGTTAGGTTGCTGGGTGTAAGTACTCAATTTGCTCAGTTTTATGGCGGAACTTCACTGCTCATTTTAGTAGGTGTGGTTCTGGATACATTGCAGCAAATAGAAAGCCACCTGCTTATGCGCCATTACGATGGTTTAACAAAATCAGGACGTATTAAAGGCCGGTCATCTTTTAGTATGACCGGATAAAAAACCGATTATGATTTTGATTAAGACCGAAGAAGAAATTGAATTAATAAGAGAAAGTTCTTTGCTTGTTGGCAAAACACTGGCAGAAGTGGCCAGATTAATTGAACCTGGTGTTAAAACCATCGACCTCGATAAGAGGGCTGAAACCTTTATCAGGGATCATAAAGCGATTCCGGGTTTCAAAGGTTATAATGGTTTTCCATATACACTTTGTATTTCAATCAATGAAAATGTTGTACACGGTTTTCCCTCTGATAGGGAATTGAAAGATGGTGATATTGTTTCTGTTGATTGCGGTGTAGTGAAAAATGGATTTTACGGCGATTCAGCATATACCTTTGCAGTTGGTGAAGTGAAGGAAGATATATTGTTGCTGATGGAACGGACCAAAGCCTCCTTGTATAGAGGAATTGAAGCAGCCGGAGCCGGAAACAGGATTGGGGATATTGGTTATGCCATTCAGTCTTATGTGGAAAGTTTTGGTTATTCAGTCGTTCGTGATCTTGTAGGTCATGGATTGGGAAGAAATCTCCATGAAAAACCGGAAGTTCCAAATTTTGGCAGGAGAGGCACAGGACCAAAGTTGCTGGAAGGAATGGTGCTGGCCATTGAACCGATGATCAACCTGGGTTCAAGAAAAGTGGTGCAGGAGAGCGATGGATGGACATTCAGGACCATCGACCGGCAACCATCCGCGCACTTTGAACATGATGTGGTGATAAGGAAAGGGAAAGCAGAGATTTTGTCGACATTTGATTTTGTTGAAGAAGTATTAAACAATAAAAATTAGGAATAGAAATTCGTATTTATGGCAAAACAAGCATCCATTGAACAAGATGGCACCGTGATAGAATCACTGGGTAATGCAATGTTTCGGGTTGAACTTGAAAACGGGCATGTGATCACAGCTCATATTTCAGGTAAAATGAGAATGCATTACATCAAAATTCTTCCTGGTGACAAGGTGAAGCTTGAAATGTCGCCTTATGATTTGACCAAAGGACGAATTACATTCAGATACAAATAAAAGATTGATAATATGAAAGTCAGGGCATCTGTAAAAAAAAGAACACCGGATTGTAAAATCGTTCGCAGAAAAGGACGGTTGTATGTGATCAACAAAAAAAATCCGAAGTACAAACAACGTCAAGGATAATCATTCATTAATAATAATAATCAGAGAATATGGCTCGTATAGCAGGAATTGACATCCCGAAAAATAAAAGAGGCGAAATTGCCTTGACTTATATTTTCGGTATCGGCAGATCAACTGCTCAAAAAATTCTGACGGAAGCTGGAATTGATTTGAATAAACGTGTTCAGGATTGGACTGATGATGAACAAGGAGCAATCCGTACCATCATTGCCGAAAAATATAAGGTAGAAGGTGAACTTCGTTCACAGGTTCAAATGAACATAAAACGTTTACAGGATATTGGAACTTACCGTGGTATCCGTCATCGTATCGGACTGCCTCTGCGCGGACAAAGTACTAAAAACAATGCCCGTACAAGGAAAGGTCGTAAAAAAACTGTTGCAAATAAAAAGAAAGCACCAACAGGTTAATGATGTAGTAATACATTTAGAATAATAATTTTATATGGCTAAAAAAGTAAAAACATCAAAGAAGAGGGTTGTTAAAGTAGAAGCAATCGGAAAAGCATTTGTTTCCGCTTCTTTTAACAATATCATTATTACACTGACCAACAATAGTGGCCAGGTAATATCCTGGGCTTCTGCCGGCAAAATGGGATTTCGGGGATCAAAAAAGAATACCCCGTATGCAGCTCAAATGGCTGCCGAAGATTGTGCCAAAGTGGCTTATGACCTCGGATTACGTAAAGTAAAAGTATTTGTTAAAGGGCCTGGTTCAGGACGTGAGTCCGCCATCAGAACCATTCACTCAGCCGGAATTGAAGTAATGGAAATTGTTGACGTAACTCCATTGCCACATAATGGCTGCAGGCCTCCGAAACGTCGTAGGGTTTAATCAAACGATAATTGTTTTAAAGTAAATAGAGAGACATGGCTAGATATATTGGTCCAAAAACAAAAATTGCCAGGAAATTTAGAGATCCGATCTACGGTCCGGATAAAAGTTACGAGCGTAAAAACTATCCTCCGGGACAACACGGTGCTTCAAAACGCCGACGGAAACAGTCGGAGTACAGCATCCAGTTAATGGAGAAACAAAAGGCAAAATATACTTATGGAATTCTTGAACGTCAGTTCAGAAACATCTTTATCAAAGCTTCGCACAAAAAAGGAATTACCGGTACGGTATTGCTGCAGTTGATCGAAGCCCGATTGGATAATGTTGTTTTCCGCCTTGGAATTGCTCCTTCAAGAGCTGCTGCCCGTCAGTTTGTAACACATCGCCATATTACTGTTAACGGCGAAATCGTGAACATCCCTTCTTATTCGGTTCGTCCGGGCGACGTAGTAGGTGTTCGTGAAAAATCTAAATCACTCGAAGCTATCACCAATTCATTGGCCGGTAGTTCACACAGTTTCTCATGGCTCGAATGGAATGATGAGAAATTGTCTGGCAGATTCCTGAATTATCCTGAAAGGGCAGAAATTCCTGAAAATATTAAGGAACAACTTATCGTTGAGTTGTACTCCAAATAAAAATTAACAACGAATTTAAATCGAAATAATAATATAAATAGCTGAAAATGGCAATTTTAGCATTTCAAAAACCTGATAAAGTTATCATGATTGAAGCCGATGAATTCAAAGGTATCTTTGAATTTCGTCCGCTTGAACCAGGATTTGGGATTACCATTGGAAACGCACTTCGTCGTATTCTTCTGTCATCACTCGAAGGTTTCGCAATTACTTCTGTGAAAATCGAAGGTGTAGATCAGGAGTTTGCTACAATCAAAGGTGTTGTTGAAGATGTATCTGAAATTATCCTGAACTTAAAAAAGATCAGGTTCAGAAGGCAAATCGATAGCGAAAGCAGTGAAAAAGTACATATCGTAATTGGTGACCAGGAAACTTTCAAAGCTGGTGATATCAATAAGTTTTTATCCGTATTCCAGGTGCTTAACCCAGAGGTGGAAATCTGCCACATGGAATCCAATGTAAAACTCTCCATTGAGGTTAACATTGAGAAAGGCAGGGGATATGTTCCTGCTGAGGAAAACAAAACTTTGAACGCTTCGGTGGGTACTATTTTCATGGATTCGATCCATACCCCAATCAAAAATGTAACTTTCAAGGTTGAAGATTTTCGGGTTGAACAAAAAACCGACTATGAAAAACTTCTGCTTGATCTGGAAACAGATGGATCAATTCATCCAAAAGAAGCATTAAAAGAAGCTGCCAAGATCCTGATTCACCACTTTATGCTTTTCAGTGATGAACGCATTACGCTGGATTCAGAAGAGAAAACCGTTACGGAAGAATTTGACGAAAGCTCTTTGCATACCCGTCAACTCCTGAAAACAAAACTGGTTGACCTCGACCTTTCAGTAAGAGCACTTAATTGTTTGAAAGCCGCTGATGTGGATTCACTGGGAGATCTGGTTCAGTTTAATAAAAACGATTTGCTCAAATTCAGGAATTTTGGTAAAAAATCATTAACTGAGCTTGAAGAGCTTGTTAAATCAAAGGGCCTGGAATTCGGCATGAATATCTCGAAGTATAAATTAGATAAGGAATAATTGAGATGAGACACAGGAAAAAAATAAATCATTTATCGAGGAAGAGTGCCCACAGGAAAGCAATGTTGGCAAATATGGCAACTTCCCTGATCATGCATAAGCGTATCCATACTACCTTAGCTAAAGCCAAAGCTTTGAAAGTGTATGTTGAACCTTTGCTCACTAAAGCCAAGGAAGATAGTACGCATTCAAGAAGGATTGTTTTTGGATATCTGCAAAATAAAGATGCTGTTACGGAATTATTCCGCGAAATATCTGTGAAAATTGCTGATCGTCCGGGTGGTTATACCCGTATTATTAAAATTGGTGCACGTTTAGGTGACAACGCTGAAATGTGTATGATGGAGCTTGTAGATTATAATGAAAACCTGCTCTCTGACAAAGGAGGTGCTCAAAAATCAGCAAGCCGCAGAAGAAGGAGGGGTGGTGCTGCCGGAGCTAAGAAAGAAGAAGTTGCCGCACCTGCTGCAACTGAAACAAAAAAAGAATCAGCTCCTGAAAAAGTAGAAGAACCGGAAGCAGTTGCTGAAGAACAGGTTGAAGTGGTAGCAGAAGCTGAAGTAGCTGAAGCTCCAGCAGAGCCTGAGGCTGTGGTTGAAGTTGAAGAACCCAAAGTTGAAACTCCTGCTGAGCCTGAAGCAAAAGCTGAGGAACCTGCTGCTGAAGCCGAAGAGGCCAGGGAAGATGGTGCCGAGGACAAAAAGGACGAAGCAACAAAGTAAAACGTTAAGTTTAAGTTATATTAACAAGGATAAGGCACTAAGCTTTATCCTTTTTTTTATTTTTGTTGCTACCGAAAACGATTATGATTTATAAACATAAAAATATTTAAAAATGAGTAGAATAATCAATGTTCATGCACGGCAAATCCTTGATTCACGTGGAAATCCAACTGTAGAGGTAGATGTAATGACCGAGTCAGGAATAGTTGCTCGTGCAGCAGTTCCTTCGGGTGCTTCTACCGGAGTTCATGAAGCCGTTGAATTAAGAGATGGTGATAAAGATACCTACCTTGGAAAAGGCGTTTTAAAAGCGGTTCATAACGTTAACAATGTTTTGAATGATGAATTGAATGGCTATTATGTAACCGATCAAAACGAAATTGATGCACGCATGCTCGAAATTGACGGCACCCCTAATAAAGGTAAGCTCGGGGCAAATGCAATCCTCGGTGTTTCGCTGGCAGTGGCCAAAGCAGCTGCTCTGGAAACGGATCAGGCACTTTTCCGTTATGTGGGCGGTGTAAATGCAAATACACTTCCAATCCCCATGATGAACATCCTGAATGGGGGTTCGCATGCCGATAACAGCATCGACTTCCAGGAATTTATGATCATGCCCGTTGGCGCCGGCAGTTTCAGTCAGGCATTGCAAATGGGTGCCGAAGTTTTCCATAACCTCAAATCGGTTTTGAAAAAGCAGGGACATTCAACAAACGTAGGTGATGAAGGTGGATTTGCACCTAACCTGGGCTCCAACGAAGATGCCATTAAAGTGGTTTTGGAAGCCATCGAAAAAGCTGGGTATAAACCTGGTGAAGATATTTGTATTGCCCTCGACCCGGCTTCTTCGGAGTATTACATTGCTAATGAAAATGTATACCATCTTAAATGGTCGACAGGCGATAAATTAACACCTGCCCAAATGGTTGACTTCTGGAACGACTGGGTGAAAAAATACCCCATTGTTTCGATTGAGGATGGCATGGCTGAAGACGACTGGGACGGCTGGAAGCTGATGACTGAAAAAATGGGAAGTAAAATTCAGTTGGTAGGCGACGATTTGTTTGTTACAAATACCGAGCGTTTATCAAAAGGAATTGAATTAGGTGTTGCTAATTCAATCCTGATAAAAGTGAACCAAATAGGAACACTCACCGAAACGATCAACGCTGTGAATATGGCTACCCGCAATGCCTACACTTCGGTAATGAGCCACCGTTCAGGCGAAACCGAAGATACTACCATTGCTGATTTGGCGGTAGCCCTGAATACCGGATTGATCAAAACCGGATCAGCAAGTCGTTCAGATCGTATTGCCAAATACAACCAACTGCTCCGAATCGAGGAGCAACTCGGAAATCAGGCGCAATACATCGGAAAGAACTTTAAATATATGAGATAAAAAATTCCTTGAGTATAAGAATATCCCGGTGATGAAAATTACCGGGATTTTTTTTGTTAGCTAAATAAACTGAATGTTATTAATAATTCACCGCATTCCTGCCAACGAATCCAACCTGTTTCCAATCTTTGAAAACTGTCATCCAGTAGCTCCACTTCCATCCAATCGTTTTTAATACTAATGGGATGTAGAAAAGAGTAGTTTGTATTTACTTCTGAAGCAGCGGCAAGTCCTTTGGTCCTTACCGGGTTATTTTCAGGGAATATTTGTATCACACTGTTCACCTGTAGCAGAAAATCAGGCCAATAAAATATTTCCCCGCTGTATTTATCAATATATGAGGTTTGTCCGGTTATTTCGTTTACAACCACTTCGTAAAAATCTCTTTTCACAGAAACGACACGGAGGTACAATACTTCGTAATCCAGCTTCATAATTGCAGGCACAAAATAGGGTGGGGCATAAGCAATATTAAGGCCTGTTTCGGTCTTTTCGAAAAGTAAGCTGTCATATGGCACATGCTCATCCGGTGCCTTTTCAAAATTTGGTTTTCCGTAAAATCCCAGTTTATGGTTATTAAAAAAATCGGGTTTGAACATTCCAAGCCCGGGCGCTGCTTCTTGCGAGAGCTGCATTGTCGGTTGTGGCGAAACATTTGCATTAAATGGAAACAACGGAGATAATGAAATCCATGCAATAATTAGCAAATTGAATTTTGACATAAAAAAATAAGTTGGTTTTTTTAAATAACGGCAAATCAATAAGATTGTTTAAATACTGTAACTGCTTCATATAATGAAAAGAACCAGAAGGATTTCAATACTTACAGGAATAGTCAGGTTATCCAGTCCTCTGCCGCTCAATACTTCCGCTAATGAACTGATAGCGGCGATGGCAAATGCATAAATAAATGCATATTGAAATCGGAAATCATTTACCAGAAATACCAAAAGCCCAATAGCAAACGATGATGAAAAAAACAGGATTGATCCAAGATATGTTTTGTTCAATTCCAAATTTCCCAGCCTGACTTTTTTTCGGCTTGTGCCGGGTAATATTGCAGCTAAACCAGCAAGTGGGTCGCTAATGCCCAAAATTAGCAAAGGAATAATAAAAAGTAAAAAATCCCTTAATTGCACAGAGATTAAAAAAATAAGATAGATTGATACAGGCAGGAGAACGGAGCCAATTGTTATCCTCCCAACATTTTCGATGGAGGAAAATAATTTTCTTTTTTTCGCAATATAAAGCAACAATGTGAAAATTATTCCTAAAATCAGCACCCACCAATGTTGTTTAAAAAGAAGCGGGAATAAAATGCAGCTTAAGGTTGAGGTTACATGAGCCAGCTTTCTTGTTATTTCAGGATTTTTAATCCATTTTTTATGCAAATATTCAGTGATAAGAAGTAATCCACAAAAGTAGAAAACATAAATGATCACATATAATATTTCTATTTTCATATTTCCATTAATTTGAAAGCCACATAAAATAATGCTCCACTCATTAGTAAACTATCAAACCTGTCGAGTATTCCTCCATGACCAGGAATAACTGAACTGAAATCTTTAATATTAGTTTTTCTTTTCAGCAAAGAGGCCAACAAATCGCCGATAAAAGCAGGGCCGACTATGATTAAATAAAAGAATGGCAATAGCCCAAAATTTAAATGGAGGATTTTTGCTAGAATTATAATCGTAATCCCGCTAAATATTATTCCGCTTATTAATCCGGAAACAGTTTTTTGAGGGCTAATTGAAGGAACTAATTTTCGATTACCAAACATTTGTCCACCAACTTGACTCATGCCATCAAAAATCGCAACTACCAAATAAACCAGCACGCTGTATTGGTAATCAATTTTTGTAAAAAGTAAAAAACAAAAACTGATTAACAGATAAAACATAAAAATCATTATGAAAGTCAGTGGTGTTTTTATTTTGCCGAACATTGAAATAATCTCAACCGAACCACCAATTATAATAAAAAGTGCAAGAAGGAAAAATCCCCACACTGTGAAAATAATTAGCGAAAGTACAGATACCACTATTATCAGATAAACCAGGTATTTTAACCAGGCCAACTTTTTTAAATCACCAGATTTTCCTCCATTTAATTTTATAATAGCAATTGCACCTGCTAAAAAGTAAAGCGCCACCAATATGTACAATTGTAATATCAATGCTTTTTATCTTTTAAAATCCAATACAGTCCTTTTGCATTTGATTTCATTTCGTCAATTATTAATTGAATAATTATGTGCTCTGTAAAAGCAAGTATACCCCATGAAATCATAAAGAAATAAAATGGCAAGTTAAAACCTACAGCAAAAAGCCATATAAAAAATGCACCCTGAATATACCCACCGATTTTCCATGAATACAGATGCAGACTGGGCAATCTGCCAAATTTTACAAATGATAAAATATTTGATAAAATAAATAATGTTATAAATATTCCAAAGCTTAATAAATGGTCACTGAATACATCCAGTTTAAATACGAAAACACCACAAAAAGCCGCGATGTATGTACCGATATCAGCAATTGAGTCAAGTCGGGCACCTAGCTGAGTTGTTAATTTAAATTTCCTGGCTATATATCCATCCAGAATATCAGACAACAGGTTGATTATAAGAAGCCATGCAAATATTACTTCCATCCTTTGAATTGCAAAAAAGATCAAAAATGGAAATGCCACCAAACGATAGGAGGAAATAATATTGGGTAGGTTTTTATTTACAGGCATGTTTTCAGCGGAAATTTGAGCTAAAATTAGTGAACTATTTTTACTTCCGTATTTTCATTCAAATATGGATAAATTTCCTCCACATCAATATTCTTCATTGAAATGCAACCCAGGGTCCAGTTTATCCGATTGTCAATTAAATAATCCATCCCTTCCGGAACTCCATGAATACCAATTTCTCCGCCAATATTTGCATTTTCCGGGATTTTGTTGACTGCTTTTGCCTGTTTGTGCTTTGCCCACGAATCCTCATTTGGATAATCAATCCAGATAAATTTCGACCAGGATTGGTGAGGATATTTGGTTCTAATTTTAAATTTGCCTTCCGGTGTGCATTTATCTCCCTGCTTCAATTTGTCATCAATCGGATTGCCACCAAATACTACAGGATAAGCCTTAACAGTGATTGAATCAATCATAATCGATAATTTGTATTTTGATTTCTCAACACATACTATTACTGGTTTATTTAAAAAAAGACTATCTGATAATAGCTCAGCAAGGGGTTTGTTGTAATTTTTAAATTGCTGCGATTTGCAAGATAATATGGAAAGCGTCATGAAAATAAAAAGAATAGTTTTCTTCATGGGCAAGTTTTAAATTTTGATCAAATAATAATAACAGCGATTTTTATAAAAGATTGTTTCAAACTAAATCCTGCAAATGCTGTTTTAATGATTAGTTCAATAAATTTACACATCTCAATGCTGATCATTTTTGGAGTAGGACATAAATCATATAATAATCGCTCATTTTCGAATGCAGGCTATTGTTTTCATTGTCATAACAGCTCCCGCTGGATATTAAGTAAAGTTACTACCTGGTTTTCCCTGTTTTTTATTCCGGTGGTGCCCGTTAAAACTGAATTTGGTGAAATGTGCCCCATATGTAAACAAGGTAAAAAATTATCACGTTTCGAATATGAAAGTAAAGTAAATCAAACTGAATAAAATGAAGTTAAAAGTAAATCTGTTAATGATAGCCCTTACTCTATCGATAGTTTCAGGGAGGCTGTTTGCCCAATCGGAGCAGCCTTATGATCCGGCCCTCGACGGTCATAAACAAATAAACGATGCCGTTGCCAAAGCCAAAGCAGAGGATAAACATGTTTTTTTGATGATTGGTGGAAATTGGTGCAAATGGTGCATGAGTTTTCATAAATTCATACACGAAAATGCAGCAATCGATTCAACACTTCATGCTGATTATGTTTTTGTTTTACTGAATTACAGCCGCGAAAATAAAAACCTCGATATTTTGGCCGACCTGGATTACCCGCAACGATTTGGATTTCCTGTTTTTGTGATTCTGGATGCTGATGGAAACCGGATACACACCCAAAACAGCGCCTATGTTGAAAAGGGAGAGGGTTATGATGAGAAAAAAGTACTGGATTTTTTAAAACATTGGTCGCCTGCAGCTATTGACCCGGAAAACTACTAAAATAGACTAAAACAGTCCCACTTCCCAAATAATGATTGCATAAACCGCATATCTTAAAAAACGTGATAACGCCCAAAGTAGGTATCTGCGCATGGGATAATGCAATGAACCCACCAGCATGCTGATAGCCGAAAAGGGCAGGGGCGTGAGTGCTGCCACCAGGATCAGAAAAACTCCGTATTTCTGCAATAAACTGTGATATTTCCCAAGGAAACGTTTACGGGCATACCGGAAATAGATGGTTGTTTGCAGGTAAGCGCCAAACAGGTATCCAATAAACCCGGCTATGTAGGATATGGTTGCAAAAAGCAAAATATAAAGACTGTAATCAACTATGTTTCCGGTTCGTAAAGCCCAAAGCATAAATAACTCGGGAGGAAAAATGCCGAATAGAATTTCGGAAAGGGAATAGATTAATAAAATCAGGGAGGTGTTTTCAAAAAAAGGTTCCAGCTTTTCTTTGAAGCTGATATCTACATTTTGCCTTATTAAAACGAATGCTCCAATCAGTATTACCAGCCACAGCAGTCCCTTGCCGAAGTTTCTCAGGAAAAATCCCGTTTTGTCACCAACTATTGCTGCACTCATTACTTTTTTCTAAATCTTTTTTAATACGATTGCAGTCCGGTTAGTGTTGTATATTCTCAAATAAAATGCAGGATCATGATCCTTTTGAAACGTATGATATTCCTGGTTGTCGTCAATTCTGCCGTGTCCGCCGAATTGTGCATTATCGCTATTCAGGATTATTTGATAAGTCCCGGCATTTGGAACCCTAAATTCATAATCAGGAACTGAATGATTGATGTGCCAGTTGAAAATAAAGATCAGGTTGTTCCGCTCAAAAACGATGGTTTTATTCCACTCATCCATGTTAAGTTGCTGTCCGTACATGGCCGACATGATCTTGTTTTCTTTGATTATGTTGATCATTGCAGCATCAAATGCTGAAAGAAACTGGTATTTTAAGTCGGGGCTATCCACCAGCGACCATTGACGACGGGCGTACTTATAACTCCAGCCATTGCCCTCACGCGGGAAGTCGATCCACTCAGGATGCCCGAATTCATTGCCCATAAAAGTCATGTAAGCATCTCCGCCAAGGGCAAGTGTAAATAAGCGGATCATTTTATGCAACGCAATTCCTCTTTCAATGGTAAGATCCGGGTCATCTTTGGCCATGTGCCAGTACATTTCTTTATCCATCAGCCAGAAAGCAAGCGTTTTATCACCTACCAGGGCTTGGTCATGCGATTCAGCATAAGCAACCGTTTTTACAAAGGGTATACGGTCATTAAGTGTATTCCACAGCTCATAGATATTCCAGTCTTCGTCTTTTCTTTCTTTCAGTATTTTAATCCAGAAATCGGGGATACCCATTCCCAATCGAAAGTTGAAGCCCAGTCCGCCATCCTCAAGGGGAGCTGTAAGTCCGGGCATTCCGGTTACATCTTCAGCAATCGTAATTGCATTTGGATTGAGATCATGGATGAGCTTATTGGCGAGCTGAAGATAAGTAATAGCATCCCACTCAACGCCCTGTGTGAAATATTTTTCCTGGCTGTCGATGGATTCATTCCCATGGTGGTGGTACATCATCGAACCGACGCCATCAAACCTGAATCCATCAAAATGAAATTCATTAAGCCAGTATTTCAGATTGGAAAGTAAAAATCGGAGCACTTCTGTTTTACCGTAATCAAAAAGTTTGGAATCCCATTGCGGGTGATCTCCACGATTGCCAGGGTGAAAATATTGTGCATCCGAACCATCAAACTCATTGATGCCCTCCACCGTATTTTTCACTGTATGCGAATGGACAATATCCAAAATGACCAGTATCCCCAGTTTGTGGGCTTCTTTAATCAGTTCTTTTAATTCTTCGGGCGTTCCGAAGCGGGAGGAGGGAGCAAAAAAGTTTGATACATGATAACCAAACGAACCATAATAGGGATGTTCCTGAATTGCCATCATTTGAATGGCATTGTAACCAAGCTTTTTCACACGGGGCAAAATATTATCCTTAAACTCGGTGTAGGTGCCCACTCCTTCCTTTTCCTGGGCCATTCCCACATGGCATTCATAAATAAACAGGTCGCCAACTTTGTTATCGGTCTTTTGCAGCTTTGGCCAGTTAAATTGTTTGGGTAACCAAACCTGACCGGTGAAGTTTTTTGTATCTTCATCCTGAACAGCCCTCTTAATGTAGGCCGGTATCCTGAACTGTTCTCCTTTTCGCGAATTTACGAGCACTTTAACTTTTGATCCGTGGGTAAGAGCCTCTTTGTAATCATTTTCAGGAAGCATGATTTCCCAAACTCCATACTTGTCCTTTTTAAGTGGATGAGAGTGTTTTTGCCACTGGTTAAAATCGCCTGTCAAATAAAGGTTGAAAGCTTCCGGAGCCCACTCCCTGTAGACATATGCTTTTTGCTTTGCATCGTAATTAATCCCGAAGTACATGTAACCATCGGCGAATTGCTCAATGCTACCAAAGTTGTCACTAATTTCATGAAGCTTCTGATGATAACGGTTATATCTGTCCAAAACCTGACCTTCTACCGGTTGCAACCAGGGGTCATCCTTAACAAGCTTTAACTTTTTTGAGGGCATAGTTGATGAGTTAGGGTAAACAAAAGTACAAAATGCACTGTTAAATAATAGGTATAGTAACGAATAATATTAATTCACAGCAAGCAATTCCCACATTGAAAAAGATTGATATATTTGTGTGTTAACTTAAAACACCGGTTCTACTATGGAAATGAATGAAGTTCTTGAGAAGTTGCCCAAACACTTGTTAAACCTGGTCATCGATCAGCCCTACAACGATTATACACCGCAGGATCATGCGTTGTGGCGCTATGTGATGAAACAAAATGTGCGGTACCTGAGCAAAGTTGCCCACCACTCATATACCGAAGGTTTAGAAAAAACCGGTGTTAGTATCAATGAAATCCCACACATGTATGGGATGAACAGGATTTTGAAGGAGATCGGGTGGGCAGCTGTGGCTGTGGACGGGTTTATTCCTCCTTCTGCTTTTATGGAGTTTCAGGCTTACAACGTACTGGTAATCGCAGCTGATATCAGGCCAATGGATCAAATTGAATATACGCCGGCACCGGATATTATTCATGAAGCTGCTGGGCATGCTCCCATCATTGCTGACCCGCAGTATGCCGAATATTTGCAACTATTCGGTAAAATAGGAGCCAGGGCTTTTTCATCTGCCAAAGATTATGAGATTTACAGTGCAATACGTCATTTATCCATTTTAAAAGCAGATCCATATACCAATAAGAAAGATATTTCAAAAGCCGAGAAAAAACTGGCCGAATTGCAGGGTGGCCTGATAACCATGTCCGAGATGTCATTGATCCGCAACCTTCATTGGTGGACCGTTGAGTACGGTTTGATCGGTGATTTGCGTAAGCCTAAAATATACGGTGCCGGTTTGTTATCCAGCATTGGAGAAAGTTTTTCATCCCTGCAAGCGGATGTTGTTAAGATACCTTATACCATTGATGCTGTAAATTATAATTTTGATATTACTACCCGTCAGCCCCAATTATTTGTAACCCCTGATTTTGAAAATTTAACAGCGGTTTTAAATGAATTCGCCGACAGGATGGCTTTACGCAAAGGCGGTATTTATGGATTGCAAAAAGCGCTGGAAAGTAAAACCACGGCAACTGTCGTTTATTCTTCGGGCTTGCAGGTAAGTGGAACTCTTGCTGAATATCTGGCTGATAATGGCGAACCTATTTGGTTTCGGATGGGCAGTGCAAGTGCCCTGAGTTATTATGATGAGCAGTTGGAGGGGCATGGGAAAAAATATCATAAAGATGGATTTTCATCACCGATTGGTGGACTTAAAAACCTTTACACGCCGCTTGAGATGTTCAAAGATAATGATCTTCGGCGCAATGGAATCGAGGAGGGCCGGGATGTTGAACTTGTATTTGAATCAGGCATTTTGTTGAAAGGAAGACTTGAGCAGGTGGTTCGTCGAAAAGGTAAAATCATATTAATGACTTTCAATAATTGCACTGTTACCTATCAGGATAAAACATTGTTTGAACCATCATGGGGTACTTACGACATGGCTGTTGGTAACCAGATCGTATCTGCATTCCAGGGGCCTGCAGATGCGGATGCTTTTGGGTTGACTTTTGAGGCTCCGGCTGAAAAAACACATAAAATCAATCATACTGAAGAAGCGAAAAAGCTCCATGACCTTTATAAAGAGGTGAGGGAGCTTCGACAAGGCAATTATACAGAAGCACCGCTGCTTAAAATTTATGAACAAGTTAACAAAGCATATCCAAATGAATGGCTGATCATGATGGAATTGCTTGAACTAGCCAGTAAGTTTGGAACTGATAAATTCAGAGATGATCTGCGCAAGCACCTCGAAAAGTTAAGAAAAACAAGGCCTGCTCTCAAAACTTTGATCACAAACGGTTTTGATATGATTGATGATGTTGTAAATGTTAGAATCGAGCCATCAGTAGCATAAGGGCTTCCTTTGTTTTTCCTGCTGAAAGTAATTCCTTTGCCGTATTTAAAACATTTGTTTTACCGATAAGGCCGGCTACAGCGGTATTTGTTGTAGCATATGCTTCTGCTTCTTCAACTGATGGAAGGGATTCAATATTTCCAAGTTTTCCAAGTTCGTTTCCAGTGAGTTGGTCCGAAAACCGGATTTTTTCGGGCAGGTTGTCAATGCCGATGCCGAGTTTTTGCAATGGTTTTTCAACTTCAAACAATCCAAGTGAACTGCGTGAATAAAAATTCCCTCCCATGCGGCCTACAAGGTCGATTTTGTGCTGATCAATTTTACCATCTTCATCCAGAACAGATTCATCTACATGTATCAAACTCACCTCGCAAACTACAAGGTTTGCAGCTCCACCGCCGGTTCCGGTTTCAATGATGTCTCTCACCTTGCATTCGAACTGTACCGGCGACTCTTTTACCCTGAACGGCTTTATGGTTTCAGAAGGCAGAGGAGTAAATCCGGCTTTAACAAACTCGTTCACCCCCCTGGGATATTCGGTGCTTGACAAACTTGTTTGCTCCACCATTGCGAATGTTACGACATTGATCACCACTTCAGGAACCTCCTTTAAGTTTTCGTAAGTATGTTTGGTGGTGTTATCCCTCCCTCGACGTGAAGGTGAAAATATCAGTGTTGTTGGGTTTACCCCAAAGGCATTAAAAAAACTGAAAGGAGATAAATTGGGGTTACCGTCTTTGTCAACTGTACTCGCAAAAGCGATGGGCCTGGGTCCGATAGCACCAAGCAAATATTGGTGAACGGCAGGGTTTGGAATATTATAAGGATCAATTCTCTTCATAATTATTTTGCCGGTAAAACTTTGGTGATACAATCGCCAAAACCAATCCGAACAACATTATTTTTACAGTAACCACGCATAATGATCGTGTCGTTGTCAAGTATGAACTTCCGTTCGGATCCATCAGATAATTTAAGCGGTTTGGTGCCTTTCCAGCTTAGTTCCAACATCGATCCGTATGACTCGGGGGTAGGACCACTGATGGTTCCACTGGCCATCATATCACCCACATTCACGTTACAACCATTAACGGTATGATGGGCCAGTTGCTGCGCCATATTCCAGTACATATACTTAAAATTGGAATGGCAGACCTTGTTTTCTGATCCATTTTCAGGTTGGACCAATACTTCAAGATGAATGTCGTAACTCTTTTTACCTGTGTATTTTAAGTAGGGCAGCACCTCCGGGTCTTGTGTGGGCGTATCCACCCTGAAAGGGTCGAGCGCTTCGAGGGTAACGATCCACGGACTGATGATTGATCCAAAGTTTTTAGCAAGAAAAGGACCCAACGGAACATACTCCCATCGCTGAATATCTCGGGCAGATAAATCATTGAACACCACCATTCCGAAAATGCTATCCTCTGCATCTTCCGTTGAAATTTGATCCCCGAGCTTTGTAGATTTACCTACGATAAAAGCCATCTCCAGCTCAAAATCAAACAACCGTGTTGGCCCGTAAACCGGTACATCGGCATCGTTGGGTTTGGTTTGGCCCATCGGCCGGTGAATATTGGTCCCTGAGATTACGATAGAAGAACTTCTACCGTGATATCCCACCGGCAAATGCTTCCAGTTTGGGAACAGGGCATTATCCGGGTCCCGAAACATGGTTCCAACATTCGTTGCATGTTCGATGCTGGAATAAAAATCGGTATAATCACCAATCTTTACGGGCATTTGCATCGTAACTTCCGAAGTAGCATGCATAAACACCGATTGATCAATATCAGCCTCATTCAGGGTGAGATTGTCTTTTTGAAATAGTTCCGAAATCCGCTCGCGGGTGACACTCCATGCGGCTTTTCCGCAGGCAATAAAATCATTGAGCAGAGGCTGCTTGAAAACACGAAGGTCGTCGATCCCAATATTGTCAAGGTATCCCAGTCCGGCCAATTCATAAAGATCGATTACAACGTCTCCGATACGGGTGGCACAATGTGTTTTGCCATTTTTAAATGTAGCTACACCAAAAGGAATATTTTGGATTGGGAAATCACTATCAACCGATACCTCAATCCATGATTCGAGGTCCGGGTTATTCGCTTTGATCATACTTGTAGGGTTTTTAAAGGGTTCCTCTTCTTTCTTGTTCGCGTTCGATGGATTCAAACAGGGCTTTAAAATTGCCTTTTCCAAATGATTTTGCACCCATCCGCTGAATGATCTCATAAAAAACAGTGGGCCTGTCTTCAACCGGCTTGGTAAAGATTTGCAAAAGATATCCTTCATCATCACGATCAATCAGGATATTTAATTTTTTAAGTTCCATCAAATCTTCATCAATGGTTCCTACTCTATCCATTACCGTTTCATAATAGGTGTCCGGTACATAAAGGAATTCAACACCCCGCCTGCGAAGATCACTTACGGTATGAATGATATCATTGGTTGCAAGGGCCACATGTTGCACCCCTGAACCTCCGTAGAAGTCGATATATTCTTCAATCTGCGACTTTTTCTTCCCTTTGGCAGGTTCATTGATCGGGAACTTGATGCGCATGTTATCATTGGCCATCACCTTGCTCATCAGTGCTGAGTATTCGGTAGAAATGTCTTTATCGTCGAAAGAGATCAGTTGGTCAAAGCCCATCACCCTGGCGTAAAATTCAGCCCAGGTATTCATTTGGCCCCAGTCAACATTACCCACCATATGATCAATGTATTGAAATCCTACTTCTTCGGCTCTGAATTCCGGGTTCCATTCTACAAATCCCGGAAGGAAAGGACCATTATAATTTTTTCGTTCAACAAATAAATGAATGGTTTCGCCGTAGGTATGAATGCCCGACATTACCACCTCACCATGCTGATCCTTGAGGGTGGTGGGTTCCATGGATGGTTTGGCTCCTCTTTTTACCGTTTCTTCAAATGATTTGGTGGCATCATCAACCCAAAGAGCAACATTTTTAACACCATCACCGTGTTTTTTGCAATGTTCGCCAATGGGTGAATCAGGAGTGAGTGCTGTCGTAAGCATAAACCTCACTTTTCCCTGTTGCAATACATAGGATGTTTTTTCTTTATCGCCGGTTTCCAGCCCGCGATATGCCAGCGGCTGAAAGCCAAAAGCCGATTGATAATAATGGGCAGCCTGTTTGGCATTGCCAACATAAAATTCTACGAAATCAGTACCATTGATTGGAAGAAAATCTTGCTTCATGATTTGTTGATTGTAATTTAAAAGTTAACTGTTTAATCTATCCAGGATTTATAATAGTTTTTGTCTTCAATTTCGAGGGCCTGCTTGGTGATAAACAAAGGTTTGAATGTATCAACCATTACAGCTAATTCACGGGTCTCTTTCTGGCCGATGCTTTTTTCAACAGCACCAGGATGAGGACCATGCGGAATACCAATGGGATGAAGAGTGATCATTCCCTGTTCAACATGCTTACGGCTCATAAATTCACCATCCACATAATACAACACCTCATCCGAATCCACATTGCTGTGGTTATAAGGTGCCGGTATGGCTTCAGGATGATAATCGTATAAACGAGGAACAAAAGCACAGGTAACAAAATTGTGAGCCTCAAAGGTTTGATGGACTGGTGGTGGCTGATGCACGCGTCCTGTGATGGGCTCAAATTCATGGATCGAAAGGGCATAAGGATAATGATATCCATCCCAGCCAATCAAATCAAAAGGATGTGTTGCAAAGTGATAAGGAAAAATCATATCATCCCTTTTGATCAGTACCTTAAAATCTCCATGTTTATCATGGGTTTCCAGTTCAACAGGTTTTCTGATATCGCGCTCATAAAACGGAGCATGCTCAAGCAGCTGTCCTGCGCGGTTTACATACCTTTTAGGAAACTGTATGGGGGTAAATGATTCCACAATAAAAAGACGATTATCAGTCGAATCAAACTCCATTTGATAAATTACGCCGCGTGGGATGATCAAATGGTCCCCATATTCAAAATCGAGGTTTCCATACATGGTTCTGAGTTTACCCGAACCTTTATGTACGAAGATCATTTCATCAGCACCCGAATTTTTAAAATAATAATCTTTCATCGATAGGCGCGGGGCAGCCAGGCTGATATGCAGGTCATTATTTACAAGAACTGGAATCCGGCTTTCCAGGTAATCATCCTTCGGCTGTACCTTAAATCCCTGGAAGCTCCTGTGCTGCATATTTTTTCGGATGGCGATCTCCGGCTCCACCGAATAGGCTTCGTCAATTTCGGTGACCAGCGTAGGTGGGTGTGTATGATAAACCAATGAATACAAGTCAGAGAAGCCCTCCGTTGAAACAAGTTGCTCAGAATAGAGCCCACCATCGGGTTTTCTGAACTGAATATGTCTTTTTGAAGGGATTTTACCAAGCTGATGATAATGCGGCATTTTCTTTAAATTTTAATTTCTACCTATACAAGTTTAAGAGCAGGCATTTGTTCATACCGGATTCTTAAATTTTTTAAAATATCTATTTAGATTCATTCCGGATACTGAGCAAAGATAGAACAATATTTTATTTCTTTGTGCCGTAAATAAAGAGTTTTGACGATTTGTAATTTTGGACATCAAGCCTACAGGGAAATGAATAAAACAGTTCCGTTACTTAAACCAATAAAGGTTGGAAATTTTGAATTAAATAACAGGGTGATCATGGCGCCGTTAACGCGAAGACGTGCCACCGATGAGCATGTTCCCACCCCAATCATGCAAACATATTACCAGCAGCGTGTGTCGGCAGGGCTGATCATTGCTGAAGCAACCAACATTTCGCAACAAGCAGTTGGATATATGAACAGTCCGGGAATTTATAATCAACAACAAATAGATGCCTGGAAACCGGTCACCAAAGCTGTTCATGACAAAGGCGGAATTATCTTTTTACAATTGTGGCATGTTGGCCGGGTTTCGCATCCACTGGTTCAACCCGGAGGGCAGCTTCCCGTTTCAGCTTCCGCCATTGATCTTGATGATATAATCTTAACACCTGAAGGACATAAAAAGCATGTTACTCCCCGCGCACTTGAATTGGAGGAGATTGCCGGAATTGTTGAAGACTATCGAAAAGCTACCTTAAATGCTACTGAAGCTGGCTTTGATGGTGTAGAGATCCACGGTGCCAATGGATATTTGCCGGATCAGTTTTTACATGACGGCAGCAATCAACGTACTGATAATTATGGGGGAAGCATTGAAAACAGGTGCCGTTTTGTTCTGGAAGTTACGCAAGCATGTTGTGAGGCCATTGGTTCTGATAAAGTGGGTATCCGGCTATCGCCAAGCGGCATCGTAAAAGGTATGTACGATAGCAACCCGGTGGCACTTTACGAATTCCTGATCAAAAACCTGAACCGGTTTAAGATGGCTTATTTACACTTGATGGAGCCCTATGCTGCCCTGGAGCCACCCGAGCGTTACAAACATTTTATGGTTCCCGTAACACCGTATTTTCGGCCGTTTTTTGAGGGGCCGGTTATCACCAATGTTGAATTTAATTATGAAACAGGAAATCAGATCATTCAGCGTGGGCATGCCGATATGGTTGCCTTTGGGAAACTGTTTATTTCAAATCCTGATTTGGTAGAGCGGTTTAAAAATAAATGGCCACTTGCCGACTGGGATAAATCCACCTTTTACCATGGTGGTGAAAAAGGATACATTGATTATCCTCCATATCCTAAAAAAACTTCCTGACCTTTCGGTATATTCCTTAAATTTGACGCTTATCAATCAAGTGGTTATGAGTAAAAAAATTACCCGCCGAAAGTTCATCGCCGATACCGGAAAGGCTACAGCAGCTGTCGCAGGCACCGTGGCATTGCAGGGGATGACTTTTCCTTCCATTTTAGATCCGGAAGCCGACATCGCAGTGGTAAATGGTTCGGATTATTTCAAAAGCACCCTCAAAGCAATTGACCTTTTGGGGGGCATGGGTAAGTTTGTAAATGAAGGTGCCCATGTGGGCTTGCTGATCAACAGCGATTTTGATGTGGAAGGCGCTTATGTAGATCCGGATATTTCAATAGCAGCTATTAAAATGTTATGGGACGCCGGAGCGACAAAAATTACTTGTCTGCAGGTAGTTAAGGAGGAGTACTGGCAAAGAAGCAATCTTTTTGAGGAGTACAAAGATTTGATCTCAAAATTGGACCAGGTTGAGTCCAATACTTTTCCGTCGGAATATAACGAAACTGATTTTATAAAACTTAAAAATGTACCGGCCTGGAAATCACTCAAAGAAACCGAAGTGGTAAGAAGCTGGCTGGAATGCGATGTGTTTGTCAATATCCCTGTTTCAAAACATCATGCTACTACCCAGCTAACCTGTGCCCTGAAAAATATCATGGGAGTTTCCACCCGCCAGGCCAATGTTACCTTCCATTTGGGGTCGGGTGAACGCAATAATCCTGATTACCTCGCGCAATGTATCGTGGATCAGTATATGATGAAAAAAACGGATCTATGTATCATTGACAGCACAAATTTTATAACTGATAACGGCCCATCCGGACCGGGTACCATCAAAACATTAAACAAGGTGATTGCCGGAACCGATGTGGTTGCGCTGGATGCGATGACTTCCGAATTCCTTGATTTATATCCTGAGGATGTGTATACAACGGTAAAAGCCCATGAATCAGGGATTGGAGATATGGATTATCAAAAGTTGAAAATTGTTGAAGTAAATGTTTAGTCAGATGTACAGAATATTAATGTTGGTGCTGTTTGTAGTTGGATTCATTCAAATGGAGAAGTTAACGGCTCAGGGTAACCCCGAACTGTATTTGCCGACAGATGAGCAACGCGGAAACTGGGCTGTAAAAGATTCGGTGCAAACCTATGCCGATGAGGACCTATACCTTTATATTGATGGTGGAGCGGATGTTTACCTTGAGTATGGTTTTAAAAAAGTTGCCTCCTGTAAATATCAAAATCCATCGGCGAACCGGATGCACATTGAAATTTACCAGATGAAAGATCCGGATGCGGCATATGGCATTTTTTCGCTCAACAGTACCGGATTAGGCCATCCGCTGGATTTAGGTGATCTGTCTTATCAATACGATTATTATCTTGATGTCTGGAAAACCAGCTATTTCATCCGTTGTACCATCTCCCGCAAAGAAGCCGGAGCACTTGATACCCTGAAGCTTTTTGCTTCTGTCGTGCTGGAAAATATTATAGGGGAGGGCAAAGAGCCCCTGATCAACGGAATTATTCAATTGGAAAACCATCCGCTTAAAAACCTGAAATACATCCGTGGACAAATAGCACTTGGAAATATATTTAATTTCGGACAGGGGAGTATTGCAGCCTTTGATCAGGGTGTAACTGCAAGGTCGGGGGATTTGTCATTTTACGTTTTTGGTTACCAGGATGATCACAAACGCCGGGAGTGGTTCGCCAGTGCCAAGGGGAAAATGTACTCATCCCGTAAGTTTGATGATTTTGTGGCAATGGAAGACGGATTTACTGTGAAGGATAAAACCGGAAAATCCTTTTCATTTAAACCGTACAGGCAGTTTTTTATAGTCATTGCCGGAAAAGATTGGGAGGAGGCTAAGCCCTTGTTTGAGGAGATGATGAAAAATATCGATCAGATCTATCCCTGATTTACTTATTCAGAATATTTTGGAAAGGCCGGAATTCTTCCTTCAGCACCGACCATTTATGCGGGTGCATGGTCACCAGCGATTGAATTTTTGATTTGTGGTTATACAGTGCATCTGAAATAGCGGGTGCAGATATCGGGGCCTCGCATGAGGATCCTACATTGGTACCCGTCATCTTAAGCCGTTTTTGTTTAACAATAAGCGCTGCACTTTCCAGTTTGTCAAGTAGTTGAACAGTTCTTGAATATTTGTCTTCCTGGGGTAGTTTTTCCTCCTGTGGGGCATCGCTCACGTTTAATACCGGTTCTGAGAACAAGTGCCATTCATTGATCTCAATGCTCTCCGATTCGTCAATGACCAGGCTCTCGGCATAACCAATTGCATTCCGGATCACTGTTTCAAGTTCCCGGATATCCCCATTGTAAGCCTTGATTTTTTGTAATGCAGAGCTGCTCAGCTGAATTTGCCGGCCACTCTTATTTTGGTGTTCATCCACAATATGCTGGCAAAGTTTTACCAGGCTCACACCATAATTTTCAGCCGTTTTGTCAATCTGTTCTTTCAGCGTTTCCGCCTGCTGAATAATACTTCGTGTTCGCCGGTTAATCTGCTTCAGCGCAGATTTATCGTTTCGCTGGATATTAAGGAATGCACGGATGGTATTGTTCAGCAAAAATGCAATGATACTTTTGTTGTCAGTTGTGAGGGGATTAATGGAGTTGGTAACACCAAAATTACTGGGATTTTCATTCAGGTACAGAAAGATCAGATCGTTCATCTCGTTTTTACTATCGGGAACCCGGATAAGCAAAACAATATTTTGCAGTTCGGAAAAGATAGTTATGGTGGGGTTCATTCCCCGGCTTTCAACCTCAAAAGGAAGGTTTTGACGGCTGTACCAACTGTACGGACTTTTGTCATCCATCAGCCTCACCAGTGAAGGCAGTATCTCATCAATTTTTAATGGTTTGGTGGAATAGATTTTTTGAATTTTTTCAGTGAGTGAACCAATCACCATGTTTTGGTTTTCATCATAATACACAGTCACAATTTTTTCAATTCCGGGCATGATGCCAGGAATAAAATCATGCAGTTGCGCAATGGGATGTGTTATGAATGAAAAGGTTTTCACTGGAAAAAAATTTAAGCAAAATTATAAAAATACTTAAGAATAGTCAAGTGTTATTAAGAAAAAAGTTAAGTAAGAAATTAAGCTTAATTTGGAGCTTAAAACGAAAGTTAAGTCTGCTTAATTGTTCACTTAATCAATTAAATATAACTTAAAAGTGTTGTTTTACGCTGAAAGTCGGAATTAGTTTTGTGCCTTCTACTACAGTATAAAGCAATTCGTAAGTTAATAGTTAAAGCAATAATTAAGTAAAAAATTCAGATGAGAAGCGATTTTTTTAACCAGATCAAAAAGAACCGTGAAAGCTATTACCAGGAATACGGTAACCATGTTTTTGCGGAAACAAGTCAAACTGAAAACACAACTTCAGTTAAAATCAACCTGCCTGAATTCAGGTTTCCCAGGCCACCGCAAATTCATTTTCCTGACACCTCAGGAATTAGAATTAATTCTGGGAAAATAGCAAAATGGGTTTTAATTGGAATTGGAAAAACAACCAAACGGATAGGTACAGCTCTCCTCGGTTTTGGAAAATATTTCAATAAAAACATACAGAGCATTCAGGAGCATTTGGATGAGAAGGCTGAGAATATCCAGGAGAAATTTTATAATCGGGTGGTGGTGCTTTTTGATGAGGATGAAAAAGGCGAGCAGCGTAAAAACCCGGATACCTATTCTGAAAAAGATCATAGGTCAACCGGAAAAACAGATAGTGCCATTGCTGCAATACTAAATCGATGGTGGTCTCAAATCCTGATCAGCCTCGAATTGGATGAGGCAACCAACGATATGCGGGTTTTTGAAAAGGCGCCTATCAATGAGCAAGCTAATTCAGAAAGTGAATCCATGGAAAAACCCAGGCAGATCAAACGGTGGTTTCGGAAGTTTATAGATCAATTAAGCATTGTTTCTGGTAAAATCCATCAGCACTCTTTACAACCCCTGATCAATCGCTTTATTTTATGATTCAAAAGATTTGGGTTATCTGAAATGTTAAATTCATTAAATTTGCATTTCTAACCACTTAATCTTATCACAATGAAAGCGCTTAAAATTATCATTATTATCCTTTTTGTTTTACTGGGCATATTTTTAATTCCACCTTTATTCATGCCATCTGAAATGTATGTTGAAAAAACCCGTACCATGCAGGCTCAGCCTGAGGTAATCTGGGATCAGGTTATTTGTCTCGAAAAATGGGAGCAATGGGATTTCTGGCATCAGGATACCAATATAGTCGGCCATTATGAAGGTCCGGCTTGCGGAATTGGAGCAAAAAATATTTGGAAGTATAAAACTATGGATGCCGGCGGAAGCCAGGAGATCGTGGAAGCCAAACCCTTTGAATACATCAAGACCTTCCTTGATTTTGGCGAAATGGGAACAGCAGATGCAGAGTTTATGCTCGAAAAAACGGACGAAGGAACTAAAATTACCTGGAATATCCGTTCCGCCTCCCCTTACCCTGTAGGCCGATGGATCAGCACATTAATGGTTAAACCGGGAGTGGATATGGCTTACGAAAAAGGCCTGGAGAATTTGGATAACCTTACGAAAGATATGAAGCCCCTTTCGCAATACAGCACAGGCGATGTTTCAATCATTGACCTTGATCCCATGCAAGCACTCTCCATTCATTCAGAAGTGGGTATGGCCGAAATTGGCGATGCCATGGGAGCAGCGTTCGGGCAGATCATGCAGGCTGTTCAAACCGGAGGCATGGAGATGGCCGGAGCGCCATTTGCAATCTGGTATGCCTGGGATACCGATAAATTCTCATTTGATAATTGTATTCCGGTGGCCAAAGTAACCAGCGTAACCGATCCAATTAAAGTGATCACAACCTATGGTGGAAAAGCCGCCATGGTGGATCATTTTGGTAGCTACGAAACCACCCAGTATTCATGGGGAGTATTGGAAAACTATATAAAAGATAACGGTTTAGAACTTAACGGTGATCCGATGGAAGTATATATTACCGATCCGATGACCGAACCGGACCAAAGCAAATGGCAGACAACTTTGTACTGGCCAGTTAAGTAAGAGATTTAACCGAATTTCAAAATAGTTTGATCCCTCGGTTCATAGCTTGCCACAAAAGCACGAAGGCTCTAAAATTCACTAAATAATAAAGCTGATGGCTGAAGCTTTTGTCTTTTTTCATGAACCTGTCAGTAGGCTGACAGGTTTGTGTTTTAGTGGCATTTTTATAATGTCCCAGCCTGCTTTTCTTTCTCTTTTCTTTTTTTCGGAATTTAGAATCTTTTCAAATTAGCCTCAAATGATGTTTAATATTATTTGATCACTTATTTTTGGTCCTTAAACAGGTAACCAAATTAAATGTCATGATGAAAAGAATCTCCTTAATGTTGGCCGGTATTTTGTTAACCGGCATTTTTGTTTTTAGTCAGGAAACGCCCATCAAAGCCGGAAAAGTGAGCATGGAAGAGTTGCAATTGCAGCGCTGTGAAATAGATACCAACGCCCGCGCCATGGTGCTTTGTGATGAAGGTAAATCGTATTTCGATTATAATAGCAACACAGGATGGACCCTTCATTTCGACCGTCTGTTAAGGGTGAAAATCTTTACCAACGAAGGATACGACTGGGCCGATCACGAAATTGAACTTTATAAAACCCCTTCGAGCAAGGAAAAGCTCGGCAAGCTGAAATGCTTTACCTATAACCTGAAAGACGGCAAAATTGTAAAGGAGAAATTGAAAAGTTCTGATGTGTATTACGAAGAACGCACTAAAAATCGTGAATATGCAAAATTCTCTATGCCCCAGGTGCGCGAAGGCTCTGTTATTGAAATTGAATATTCTATTATTTCCGAATTTTTCTTCAACCTGAACTCCTGGTATTTTCAAAAGGATATCCCAATCGCCTGGAGCGAATATACCATTGATATTCCTGAATTCCTGATTTATAAAATGGATATGCGTGGTTACATACCCTTGTATATTAACGAATCTGGATCAGAAAGCAGATCAGTAATGCTCACCGAAAAGGTCAGTACAGGCGACAAGTATGTGCGTTCGAGCGCTTTTGAGACCGGTGTGTATGACTATGTGGTAAATATTAAACACTGGGTAGCCAAAGATGTACCGGCCTTCATTAAAGAAGAACCTTTGACTTCTGTGGAAAATTACATTAGCAAAATGGATTTTGAACTGGCCTCCTACGAACCAAGATACGGACAGCATGAGCATTACACCAAAACCTGGGAGGA
This sequence comes from Bacteroidales bacterium, assembly GCA_020438105.1. Lineage (GTDB taxonomy): Bacteria > Bacteroidota > Bacteroidia > Bacteroidales > JAADJA01 > JAADJA01. Next base: position 4,832 of record JAGQVE010000015.1, on the reverse strand, counting down.
TATCAATGAACTTTTGCTTTCTGATGGTGATTTTGGAATGCAGCTCAACGGGGGTGGCTTTATCAAAGATATGGCGGAAGAAATTGCCGCAGCAGCAGCTACACCTGAGGAACGAATGGTAATAGCCTACAACACCATCAAAAACCATATGAAATGGACGGAAATAAATTCGGTGAGCACCAGCCAAAGTTTGCGTGGTGCTTTTAATGACGGCAAAGGCAATAGCGCCGATATCAATTTATTGCTGGTGTTATTGCTGGATAAACTGGAAATTGATTCCGATCCGGTGGTATTGAGTACGCGGGCACATGGCATTGTATCACCAATCCAGCCAACTTTATCAAAATTCAATTATGTTATAGCTGCCGCATATATTGGCGATGCCGTGTACCTGATGGATGCCACCGATCCCATGGTCCCTTTCGGATTACTTCCCAAACGCGATTTAAATGATCAGGGCCGGATCATCTCCAAAAAACGCCCCGGATGGGTAAATCTGATGATTGACAGGCCTTTTAAAGATTTTACCATGTCATCCTTTACCATTAATGATGATTTGGTTTTGACCGGGGGTATGCAAACCGGTTGTAATGATTATGCTGCGCTTGCTGCACGCAAAAAGGTAAATAGTTATACTTCGGAGGATGATTATATTCAATCTATCAAGGATAAACACCCTGGCCTGCAGGTGACCGAATACGAACTGATCAACCGAACAGACTACAACGAACCCTACAAGGAGAAATTCCAGGTTACCCTTTCCGACCAAATCGTGGATGCTGGTGATATCCTCTATTTTACACCCATGTTCACCTCGGCAATCGATGAAAATCCTTTCAAATTAGAAGAACGTAAATACCCTGTTGAATATCCCTATACTATGGATATGGGCTATATGGCCTCCATTACCATTCCTGAAGGGTATACCATTGACGAGGTTCCTCAAAATGCGATGGTTCAGTTGCCCAACAAGGCCGGTTCGTTTATTTATTCTGTTACTCAGATGGGCAACGTATTGCAGGTGATGAGCAAGATACAGATCAATAAAAACTTCTTTTTGCCCGATGATTACGAATTCCTCAAAGCTTTTTATGATCACATCATCACCAAACACGGCGAGCAGGTTGTTTTGAAAAAAATATAATGAAGTCTCAATTTCTCCTCGGTTTATTCCTGTTTTTAATATTGGGTAAGGGATTTGCTAGCGAGCCTGTTTATCCCGTGTGGCTTATTCCTGATTCATTGAAGGAAAATGCCAATGTCGTGATCCGGTTTGATGATTTCAGCGTGGATATCAGCAACAATTACAATGCATATATTTCCAATAGATATGCAGTTACCATTTTAAATTCAAGAGGAGACGATCACGCTGAATTTCTGGCGCCTTATGATAAACTTGCCAAATTAAGCTCCTTTTCCATCCGTATTTATGATGCTAATGGCCAACTTCTCGAGGATGTAAAATCCAAAGAAGTGCAGGACTATAGTGCAATTCCAGGATTTTCATTGTATCAGGATACCCGTGTTAAATATTACAAACCAAGTATCCGAAAGTATCCGTTTACTATGGTGATCTCTTATCAATATACCCTTAATGGATACAGTCAACTTCCGCGATGGCAGCCCCAAAGCAGTCCCGATATGGCAATCGAAAAGGCGGTGTTCACCCTTTCGATGCCGGAAGAAAACCAGGTAAAGTGGCTGGAGAAAAATATGCCGAATGAACGAACGGAGAGGCGTGATGGCAAGATCATTACCTGCACCTGGGAGATCAACCGGCTTGCAGCTTTCAAACCCGAATTCATGCAACCGTATATGAAAGATGTGCTTCCGGTTGTACTTGTGGCTCCGCTTGATTTTAACCTGGAGGGATACAAAGGCAACATGGAAACCTGGGAGAGTTACGGACTTTGGGCAAACCAGTTGCTGGAAGGGAAAAACAACCTGCCGGAAGAAACCCAAATAAAAATGAGGGAGCTTATTGCAGGCAGTGCAGATACCATCGAAATGGTTCGCAGGATATACCAGTACATGCAGCAACACACCCGCTATGTAAGCATTCAGCTTGGAATTGGCGGCTTCCAGCCCTTTGATGCCGAAACGGTGGATAGGGTAGGCTACGGCGATTGCAAGGCGCTGACCAATTACACCAAATCGCTGATGGAGGCAGTTCAGATACCTGCCGTGTATAACCTGGTGAGAGCAGGCGATGAGGCAAGCCGCATCATCACTGGTTTCCCTTCGCAGCAGTTTAACCATGTGATTTTATCGGTTCCGCTGGCCAATGATACCCTGTGGCTGGAGTGCACCAATCAGGATATGCCTTTCGCTTACCTCGGCACCTTTACCGACAACCGCCGTGCACTTGCCATAACCGATAATGGCGGGGTGCTGGTGAGAACGAAAAGTTATGAAGCCGATTCAAATTTGATTTGTACAAAGGCCACTTTTCACGTTGATGCAGATGGAAATTGCAACGCCGATTTTGATATTTGCTACAACGGGTTGCAATATGATGAAGTTTTCGGTTTTATCCATGCCGATGCTGAAAACCAGCGAAAGTGGCTGATCGATGAATTTTATATCCCCAATTCGGAGCTGACCGACTATGCGGTAACAAATTTACCTGGGCTTACACCACAGGCGAAATTGAAAGTCAATTTTGAAATCAACCGCTACGGTGTGAAAAGTGGGAAACGGATGTTCGTCGCCCTTAACCCGGTGGATGCCTTCCCGGATATTCCGGCCAGGGAAGAGGAGCGTCGTTTTGATATAGAATTGCGGGAATCTTATATTCACACTGATTCTATTGTATTTAAGCTGCCTGCCGGATATCGTATTGAATACCTCCCACCACAGGTTGAGCTCTCGTCTGACTTCGGGCAGTTTTCAGCGAAGGTAGAGCAGGCCAATGGGATGGTGATCTACCACCGCTGCCTGAAGGTGGTGGAAGGCCGCTACGATGTTTCTACCTACAACGAATTCTATGATTTTTACAGTAAAATAGTAAAATCCGACAAGGCCAAACTGGTGCTCACCAGCAGTGATCTTTAAACCGATCTGCCTTTGTCTTTAATAAAATCTCCTTTCCCTGATTTTATCCAACCGAAAACTTCAGAATGCTTGCCCTAAACTGATTGTTAGTTGCGCCAGCCCTGCCTTTGGCAGTATCTTTAGCCAAAATGATCAATTACCTTAGTCTTTAACTTTTTAAAAGCCATGTTTATGAAAAAAATTTCAAAGCACCTTCAATGGGCATTGATTTCGGCACTGGTATTTTTGCTGATCAATGACGGAAAAACCCAAAACTCCATGATCCTCGATCAAATCAACCACTCCTTTACTTCCGGTTCGCAAAATACGCCCAACGAAAGGCTGTATCTGCAACTCGACAAAGCCCTGTATCAGCCGGGTGAAACCATCTGGTTTGCCGGTTACCTGCGTGAAGCCGATGATCTGGCCGAGCCCGGGATCAGCGAGGTGCTTCAGGTGAATGTGAAGGATAAAAGCGGCCGCACCATCCAATCGATGCAGTTGCTCAACAGGAATGGAAATGTGCAGGGTGACATCATCCTCGATGCCGGTATCCCCGAAGGCGATTATGAAATTACAGCATATACGCGCTGGCAGCAAAACGGCAAAAGTCCGTATATGTTCCGCCGCGACATCCGCGTGGAGCAGTTGGTCCGTCCCAGGGTGATGGTGGATGTTAAATACAACCAAACCAACTACGCCGGCGGCGATGAGCTTAAAGCGGAAGCCGTGATCTACGACGGGCATCATCAGGTGATAACACATGCAAAAGGCGAATGTACCCTGGAAGTGGACGGAACGCGCACCGCAACCATTCCCTTTACCACCGACGAGAACGGCCAAACCGAAATAGATGCCAGCCTGCCCGCCTTTTTACCGCAGGGTGGGGTCGTCCTTAATTTTTCGTTCGATCATCAGGAGCTGCTGGAGCAGGTGAAGACTGACGTTCCTTACAGCGCCGGAATTGTAAGCCTCCGGTTTTTTCCGGAAGGTGGCGACCTGGTAAACGGCCATCCCGCAAGAGTTGCTCTTATGATCCGCGATGTTAATGGGAAAGCCATGGATGCCTCTGGCTATATCATGGATGAAAAAGGAACCGAAGTTGCGACCTTTGAAACCTTTGTAAACGGAATGGGCAGTTTTGAACTTCAGCCCGAGGTAAACCAAACCTACCTCGCGGTGATCACCAGTCCGGCAGGTATTCCGGGGACATTCCCACTGCCGGTAGCGCTGAATAATGGGCTGACAATGCGGGTTGATGCCAAATCGGATGAAAAGGCGCAGGTGGAAGTTTTTGCTGATAAAGAGCAGGAAATTTTCCTTACTGCCAATGTGGGAAACAAGTTGTGCCTGTCGGAGGCATATACTGTAAAGGCCGGTTCACAAACCTTTGAAATCGACCTGGCGCAGTTTCCGGCGGGGGTAGCCCGTTTTACGCTGTTTGATGCCGCTGCTGTTCCGCAGGCCGAACGACTCGCTTTTGTGCACCTCAACAGGCAACTGAATGTGAAAATGGATGTGGGCAAAGCGGTATTCGCTCCTTCTGAAAAGGTGCAGATGGATCTGCATATTTCCGATCCGCATGGAAATCCGGTGCAGGGTTCCTTTTCGCTGGCGGTTACCGACGATCAGTTGTTAAAAGCTTCCGGCATTGAACGATCTTCCATTTTGGCGGAGCTGCTCCTCAAACCCGAACTCCGGGGCCATGTGGAACATGCTGCCGATTATTTTGACCGTGCAAACCCCAAAGCCGCTGCCGGCCTCGACCTCGTGCTGATGACCCACGGCTGGCGCCATTT
>JAGQVE010000014.1 GCA_020438105.1 Bacteroidales bacterium | reverse complement strand
TGGTTGTATCAGCAGGAACAATTGAATTGTCGTACTTTCTATAAAGGTATGCAAGGGCAACATCCACAATGGTAGTATCGCCATTCAGGTTGTTCATAGGGTTGTTTCCCAAAAATACAGTTCCCCCGAAATTAAAATAATTGGGTGTGTTGTGATTTAAACAGAACTGATCCTGATAAAGTTGTCCGCCAATCGTTCTGCTAACAGTAAGGCAGGTTTGATAGCTTCCCGATTGATCAAAAATATGTACCGGGTTTTGCTCCGAAGAAGTGGTTCCATCACCAAAATCCCAAAGCCAGCTATCCGGATTGCCAATTGAAATGTCTTCAAAAACATAGCGGTTTTTTTGTCCGGATACGGTATCAAGGCTGGCATTAAAAGCAGCTTGCAGGCTATAATTTATCACAATCGTATCGCAGTAGTTATCACTGCAAATTGCACCCAAAGTGTCGCTGATCATATCAAGACAAACCATAAAAATGCCTGGCTCATTATAAGTATGCTGAGGGTTTTGATCATTGGAAAAAGATCCATCACCAAAATCCCAAAACCATAAATTGGGCGAACCTGTAGATAGGTCGGTAAAATTCCAGGTAAAAGGATCCTGCGTGTTTTGTTCTGCTTCAAAATAAGCCTGACAATCGTTACCCATAAAAATGGTTTGCGATGAAACCGCTACACAACTATCACCTCCCGAAGGGGTGGAGTGAATAGTAATTAATGTTACATTATAAAAATCAGGGCCGCCGGGTTCATAGGTGTGTGATACTATCGGACCTGAATCTGAACCTCCATCGCCAAAATCCCAGAGCCAAACTTCAGCTTCCGGAATTGAAAAGCCTTCAAAATTGAAAGTGAGATAATCGGGTGAATCATAAATGAACCAGTTTTCACAATCTCCCTGAATCGAATCGACCTGTATGTATTCACAATAGGTATCGAAGCATGAGCTGTCTGCACTTGAAGTGGTCAGGCATACATTATATAATCCGGGTGCATTGTAAAAATGAACCGGGTTTTGTTCGCTGGAGGTATTTCCATCACCAAAATCCCACAGCCAATCTTCAATATTGCCCATTGACAGGTCGATAAACTGTATTGAATAGTCAAAGCCCGGAACAAGTCCCCAAATGTAGTTTGCCAAACATTCGGTGGTAGTATCGGCACAAATCTGAAAATCAAAAAAGAGATTGGTATTTGCAGGGCTAAAGGGTTCTTCAAGTTCATGTAAAACTTCATTGCAGTCGTATACCTGGGCAATTACACTGCCCGGCACATTGGCAATGATTGAATCCTTAAAGAAGAATCCCCCGAAATCGGTTTGCAGTTCGAATACCTGTGTAGCACCACCACCAGTAACTTCTATATGTACATCATGATTTGGAACCGGAGCACCTATGTTGGTATCCAAAATTATACCCGAAACAGAAAGTGTTACATCCTGCGAAAATGTTTTGTTTACAATCAGCGACTGCAATAAAAACATGGAGCCTATGATCAGCACAAATTTCCTCATTTTGACTTAATTTTAAAGATGATCCCCGCACGCAGCCCTAACGACCAGGCTGATGATTCCTGGTCTTTGCGATAAACAGGGTTAAAATAGTAATTGTACATAGGTTCGGCGCTCAATGCAAAGGTATTGCTTAATTGATAATGGAGTGCAATGCCTGCCGAAACCTGGAAATTGGTGGATATTCGGTTTGGTGTTTCATTGGTGATTGTAATCCAGGTGGCCCTGTCATTGGCATATTTCAATTGCTCTTTTTTACTGTTGAGCAAAATAGAATAGATGCCACCTGCTTTTAAATAAACTGAAAAACGTTTTATTTCATGAATTCTTAAACCCACATAAAGCGGGAATCTTAAATAGGTGAATTGATTTGTTGTGGTTTCGTTTTGATGATATTCAACTGTATCCCAAAGCGCTTCTTGTTGTATATTGAAAACGGGTGCTCCTGTTGACTCGTCGATTGAAAATGACTTAACAGCATCGTAATAACCCACGCTGTCGTATTGTGCATAATTGATGTCAAAAGTGCCATTGTCTTTTGCAACTCCCAGCCCTGCACCGGCCTGTATGAACCAGTCATTTTTAAAATAGTAAGCCGTAAGATCAAAATTCCAAACAGGCTCAGAAGGTTTAGAATCATTGGTATTAAAGATAAATTCAGGTGTGGTGTGTAATCCAAAAAGTAAATTTATCCTTTTAGCATAATCATCTTCAAATCTTATTTTCAAATTTCCAAAATCACTTCGCAATTCCAATTTTTCAGGAGTATAGAGCAAATAGGGAAATATAATATCTGATTGATAATTCAAATTAAAACTGATATCGTTTGATTCGACATATAGTCGTTTAATTCCAGGATAATTATCAATTTTAGCCATGGAGGCAAATAGAATTTTTTCTTGTGAAAGATCATCAACCACGTTTCCTGGGTTGGTTATTTCCTGCTGTTTTGCTTTTCCTTTTTGTTTTGTATTTTTAACATCGTCATTTTGATCAATGGATTGATAAGAGGAATTTATGCTTGTTTCCGACGCAAGTGCCGGATTTGCAGATTCGGTAAAATTTTGGATTTGAGATATAGAAGGTTCATCATTCAAACCGGTTTCTGGTGTGGACAGTAACTCCTTATTAACTGGATTTGAAATTGATTTATCGGTAAATCCAAAATAATAAACAGCCCCGGTGCTGATTATTAAAAGCGCAGCCAGCATTAAATAAAAGCCTTTTCCGGTGAAGAAAAGCATGGTAGCTATTCTTTTCCAGACACCCGGAGAAGGTTGTTGTTCAAAACCTTCAAGGCCCGACCGCAACAATTCATCCAGATTGTTAAACTGTTCTTTCATCGGTCACATGTTTTTTATCAAATAAATTCATTGCATCCAGTTCTTTCCTGATGTATTTTCTTGCTTTCGACAATTGCGATTTGCTGGTGTTTTCAGAGATTTCCAGAATTTCAGCGATCTCTTTGTGCGTATAACCTTCAAAAACATACAGGTTGAGTACCATTTTATAACCTTCAGGTAAAGATTGAATGAGGTTCATCAGGATCTGAGGATCCACTGGTCCCATTTCATCTTCGTCGGAGGTAGATGTATCCGGAATATTATCGTCAGTGATTTCCTCGAGATACATTTTGTTTTTTTTGTAGTGTGTTAATGCCGTGTTAACCATAATACTTCTTACCCATCCCACAATGGCAGCCGGTTTCTGAAGTGATTTAATATTACGGAATACTTTTATGAATGCCTCCTGCAATATGTCTTCGGCTTCGGCTTTGTTGTGGCAATAACGCATGCAGACACCCAGCATCCCCGGCGCCAATTGCTTGTATAGCTGGCTTTGGGAACGACGCTTACCTGCAATGCATCCCTCTACTATTTTTAAATCAACAGTCATTTAAAACAATACGACCTTAAGACTTTACTTTTATTATTTGGTTGCCTGAGTTATTAAGAAGTATTTATGGTATATACAAAAAAACGGCGTTCTTGTTGAGCGCCGTTTTATATTTCTTCTAAGGGGTGTTTATTTTATTATTTTCCGGGTAATGGTTTGCCCGGTTCCATCTGATATCTGAATAAAATAGATTCCTTTGGGTAAATTGGCCATCGGTAAACTAATGGTTCCTATTCCTGCTGTGTTGCTGTAAGCACAGGTATGTAATGTTTCTCCCGAAGCGCTTATCAGTGCTACCCGGAGGTTGTTGGTTGTAATGTTTTCAACATTCAGGAAAACATCATTTGCAACCGGATTTGGGTATGCCTGACTAACTTGCTCATTAAACGCGTTTTCATTAACCCCGGCATATCCGATTACTCCAGTAACTATATTATCTTCAATTGAAAACTCTATTTTGGTAATCTGGGCGTTGGTCCCACTAAGTTCAACATATAGTGGTTGAGAATATTTTCCGGTAACCTCAGCATACAGATAATAAATATCCATATCCAGATCAATCAGCTCAAACTCACCGGATTCATTGGAATGGCATACATCAACGGCTTCGTTGTTATCATCGTAAAGAATTATGCTGATGTTATCGGCTGGTAACGTAAAATCATCACCACCGCCGGTATAATTAATTTCTCCTGCCAACACACCTGGTCCTGTCATGCTTTTTTCATTTGGATTCAGATGGATGTCGTATTCATAAACAGATGATTCATGGAATATGGTATCTGCCTGAGTCCAGAGGATTTTATCACCATAGTAAGTTCCCATAAACTGGTTAAAAAGCTCAGATGAAGGATCGAGGTCGGCTTTAACAATATATTCACCTTCGATTAGCTGGTAAAATAAATAGAAGCCGAGCTCATCATTAAAAGTTGCAGTGTCTATTAATATCAACTCGCTATTTTCAATTTTATAAAGGTAAGCGTGCCCGAGGTCGATAGGGAAGTACCCGGCAAATACATGGCCACCCATATGAAAATAATAGGTGGAGGTAACATTAATCACTTTCACTAAATTTGAAATATAAGGTTTACTTGTTGGCGAATTTTGAATTTCTACTTTGAGTGAAACCTTATTTAAACCGCCCTGGCCAAAAATGTGGGTCGGGTTTTGCTCATATGATATTACCCCGTCACCAAAATCCCATTCATACGAAACAATGTTTTGCGAATTTGTGATATCAACAAATTTATATTCCTGGGTATTATTGCCGTTGGGATTTTTAATGTAGTAAAAATTAGCCTGGTATACTATTGGTACCTGCTGGCATGGCAATGCAAAGTTGGCAAATAAAATATTGTCTTCGCTCCAGTTGAAACGATAAAACACGGTAGTATCATGAGTGTTGTTTTGAAAATCAACAGTGCTGACTTTCAACGCTCCTTTAACATTATAAGTTTGTATAGTATCGTAATAATAGCCCTCTTGATCAGTGTAAACAATATTGCTGTAAACAAAATTTGGTTCATACGATGAATCAGCCTCCACTATTACTTTTTGATATTTAAGTGGAGCGCCATTTAACTGGTTTACAACCTGACCGATCAGGAAGACTTTGTTTTTTCCCATAAATACCTGTGCCAACGCGCCTGCAGGACTCATTATATGAATGGTCAGCAACACCATCAAAACCGGTATAATCGGCTTAATTCGTTGACGGATTTTAATATAGTTGCTCATTTTCATTCGATTCAAAAAATTAAAAGCTCATTAATAAGCCTGCTCTGAGACCCAGTGAATAAGGATGCCTGCTTGTAAATTTACCAGGTTCGTAATCCGAATTGATATAATATCTCATCAATGGTTCAATAGAAAGGCTAAGTTTATTCCCTAATTTGTAATTGATTCCGGCTGATATGGCAAATTGCCAGTTTGCCTTTATTCTTGTTGGTAATGAATTTTCAACATTTAAAATTTTAAACTGATCTTCTGACATATTCATATCAGGAATGTTCTCATGTATTTTGAGTGAAAGCGCAGGGCCGGCTTTGATAAACCAACCATAACGCGGGTAATCCTGACCAAAGCCAAACATTACCGGAATATCCAAATATCCAAACACCCGATCCGACGGGGAAATCCTTACATAGTTTACACTATCATATACATTTACAGTTTGTGTATGGTAAACAGGTACCACTTGAGTGCCCACTGTATCAAAAGTTACATCATACACATCCTGGTACGATCCCAGGAATTTATTATAATCAATGCGATAATTACCTGCATCTTTCACCCGTGTATATCCTAACCCGGTTTGAATGAGCAAGTTATTTTTCTTATAGATAAAATGAAAGTCAATGCCAGAAGAATAATTGGTTATTTTATCATCAGCGGGGTAGCGGATCATTTCGGGCCGGTAGTACAATCCGGCAAACCACTCGCCTTTTGGACCATAATCAGCTGGTGGGGGAGCTGGAACTGCATTTCCGTATTGGCTGTTTTTTTGGTTTAACCGATAACGGTTTTCTGCGCCCTCAGTAAAGGCCGATCCTTCAAAGTTGATGAATGTAAGATTATGTAAATCGTAGTTAGCCGCTTGTTGCGAATCTTGCTTAATTTCCTCGATATCGTCCACAGGGTGGTTAACCACAAGGCTCGATTTTGCAATTCTTTGCTCAGGAATGGCTAATGTACTTGAGTTATTGATTACAGCATTTGGTTTTTTGGAAGAAGCATTTTCAGTATTGTTTTTTTGTTGCGATTCACTGGTTGATTGGGTGCCTGGTAATTCAACATTGTAACTATCAGTTTCTGCGTTATCCAATGCCTGATTTTGAGCAAGGGTTTGTTTTTCAGTAATTGTGGCAGATTGCACGGTTTGATCAGCTGGATTTTGAATGGTAAAAGAATTACTTAAAAGGTAAACCAAAACAGTACCGATGATGATCAGTAAGGCAGTGAATCCTGCAATTCCTCCGCGCAAACCTCCTTTTGGTCCGCCATTGGTTGCGATGCCGGCCTTTACATTTTCCCAAATATGAATTGGAGGATTCTGTTCGAAGTTTTCGAACTTGTCCCTGAAAAGATCATCGATATTTTTAAAGTTTTCGCTCATCTAAAATTTTTCCTTGTTTTTTAGCTCTTCAAGTTTTCGTTGTAAGGTTTGCCTTGCTCTTGATAACTGTGATTTTGAGGTGTTTTCAGATATATCTAGAAGTTGGCTGATTTCCTTATGGGTATATCCTTCAATAATATTCAGGTTGAATACCATTCGGTAGCCTGCCGGAAGTTCGGTTATGAGTTTAAGCAATTCTTCGGCACAAAGATTATCGAAAGCGCCCGATTCATGGTTTTGAATACCTTCGGCCTGATCGATCTCAATGTCTTTTTGATACTTAATATTTTTCTTGTAAAGATTGATGGCCGTATTTACAATGGTTCGACGAATCCAACCTTCGAGTGACCCTTCGTTTCGGAATGATTTTAAATTTAGAAAAACTTTGATAAATCCTTCTTGCATGATGTCATCCGCCTCCATTTGATTTTTAGCAAAACGAAGACAAACTCCATACATTTTTGGAGAATAGCGCTTGTAAAAGTATTCCTGCGCCTTTGCATTCTGCTCAATGCACCCCTGGATTAGTTCTTCTTCAGAAAACATGAATCAGCCAAACAACCTTTTTCAGGTAAGAATAAAACCTAAATTTTGTAAAATGTTATAAATAAGGGTATTAATAACATATGCCGTAAAAGTACAAAAAATTACCGGTTTTACCAATGCTAATCATAAACCTTACAGAAAGCCTGTTTTTGCCAAAGAACGATCTGGGTTATTTCAGCCAGAAAATACGAGGGTAAGACAAGAACTTAAATATTATGGTTGCATCGAAAAATAGATGATAATAAGTGATTTATAATTATAAATTTATAATGATTAACCCTCAGATTAATACGGATTATTGTCACTGAATGTAAACAGTTTTATATAATTTTGGCACCATAATAAAATGATCTTTATCCATGTTTAAAAAAATTATTTTTTCCGGATTGATTCTTACAGTTGCTGCTGTAATGATCAGTTGCCAGGGTAACAGAACCAAAATTGAAAGTTCTGCCGTGAATTCAGTAACAAATGATACCATGAAAGAATTGGTAGATAAATATGTATCGGTTAAGTTAACCTCCGATATTTCGCACCTAACTGACAATGAAAAAGAAATGCTCCGGCTATTGTTTAAGGCAGCAGATTTAATTGATGATATATTTTGGATGCAAAATTTTGGTGATAAAGAGCAGCTACTGTCTTCCATCGAAAGTAATTATGCCCGTGAGTTTGCAGAAATAAACTATGGCCCTTGGGACGAGCTGGACGGATTAAAATCTTTTATTGGAGGTTACGGTGAAAAACCAGCAGGAGCTAATTTTTACCCGGTTGATATGACCAAAGAAGAATTTGAAGCTTTTGAAGATCCGAATAAAACGAGCCAGTATACTTTGATCAGACGTGCTGAAAATGGTGCATTGCAATCAGTATGGTACCATGAGGCCTATAATGATCAGATTAATCAGGCTGCGGATTTGCTTAAAAAAGCTTCTGAGCTTGCCGGAGATCCTGAGTTTGCAAATTACCTTGCACTTCGGGCCGAAGCGCTACTCACCGATCAATACCAGGCGAGCGATATGGCCTGGCTGGATGTGAAGAATAACAATGTTGATCTGGTGATCGGGCCCATCGAAAATTATGCTGATAATTTGTATGGTTATAAGGCAGCTCATGAGTCATACATTTTAATTAAAGACCGCGAATGGAGTGAAAAACTTTCACGTTATGCGGCTTTCCTTCCCCAGCTTCAAAAGGAATTGCCGGTTGATCCGGTTTATAAGCAGGAAACTCCAGGTTCGGATGCTGATTTAAATGCTTATGATGTGGTTTATTATGCCGGAGATTGTAATAAAGCCGGCAAAACCATCGCCATTAACCTGCCAAATGATGAAGAAGTTCAATTGGCCAAAGGAACCCGCAAACTGCAATTAAAAAATGCCATGAAGGCTAAGTTTGACCATATTCTTGTGCCCATCGCTGAGAAACTCATATCAGCCGATCAGCAAAAATATATCACCTTCGATGCTTTCTTTTCAAATACCATGTTTCATGAAGTAGCCCATGGAATGGGTATTAAAAACACAATTACAGGTGAGGGAACCGTAAGGCATGCATTGCAGGCTCAATACAGTGCAATTGAAGAAGGTAAAGCGGACATTCTTGGATTATACCTCGTTACCAGGTTACATGAAATGGGCGAATTTACTGATACCGACCTGATGGATAATTATGTAACTTTTATGGCCGGTATATTCCGTTCAGTGCGTTTTGGGGCTGCCAGTGCACATGGTAAAGCCAATATGGTAAGGTTTAATTTTTTCAGTGAAAGAAATGCTTTTACAAAAAATGAAGACGGAACTTACAGTATTGATATCGAAAACATGAAAACTGCTTCAAAGGAACTTACTCAACTTATCTTAAAAATTCAGGGGGATGGTGATATGGAAGCCGCTATTAAATTGCTTGAGGAGAAAGGCGTTATTCCTGCCGAATTGCAGACAGATCTGGATAAGTTGAATGAGGCCGGAATTCCCGTTGATATTGAATTTGACCAGGGACCTCAAATGTTGGGTTTATAGCAGATTGTCCGTCAATGAACAGGGCTGATTTACTACCGAACAATTGTATTAAATGCCAAAAGTGGTTCAGTAATCTATTAGGCTAAAAACCAATAATTTGTAATTAACGGCATAATTTTCGGGAAATTCAGAATTTATTTTTTTAATCAATTTATTTAAATACAAAAAACAGATGAAAAAGATTTTACTAATGATCGTTGCGGTGATGGCCATTGGAATCAACTCCTTTGCTTTTAACCCGCCTGATGAAGGAATGTGGCTTCCCATTTTTGTTGATCGGCTCAATTACACTGATATGCAAAAAATGGGATTGCAGCTTACAGCAGAAGAAATTTATAGTATAAACAATTCCAGCATTAAGGATGCCATCGTTGGACTTTCAGGAAGTGCTACGCCAAGCGGATATTTTTGCACAGGCGAAATTGTTTCCGACAAAAGCCTGTTGTTCACCAATCATCATTGCGGATACGACATTATTCAGCAACACAGTTCCGTCGAACATAACTATTTACGTGATGGATTCTGGGCCAGAAGTTTTGATGAAGAACTTCCAAATGAAGCCCTTTCAGCTTCTTTTCTGGTAAGAATGGATGATGTTACCGATAGCATAGTCCCGTTTTTATCCGATACCATGACCGAAGGTCAAAGAAGTGCAAAGGTGCGCGAATTGCAGGGCAAACTCAAAGAATCGGCAAATGAAGATGGAAAATACAATGTGGTTGTTAAAAGCTTTTTTGAAGGAAACGAATATTACCGCTTCATTTACCTTGTTTATACCGATGTAAGACTGGTTGGAGCACCTCCTTCCGATATAGGAAAATACGGTGGAGATACTGATAACTGGATGTGGCCCCGCCACACCGGCGATTTCTCTATATTCAGAGTATATTCAGCGCCTGATGGTTCGCCTGCTGATTATTCAGAAGATAATGTTCCGTTAACTCCCAAACATCACCTCCCTGTTTCAATCAAGGGCGTTGAAAAAGATGACTTTGCCATGATTTGGGGTTATCCCGGTAGCACCAATAGGTATATGACTTCCTATGGAGTACGTTTTGCGCTGGATCATAGCAACCCTACTTTGATTGATATACTTGGCAAAAGTCTTGAAATCATGAAGGAAGACATGGATGCTGATGAAGAGGTTGAAATTAAGTATGCCTCAACCTATGCTGGATTAGCTAATTATTGGAAATATCTGATAGGTCAATCCAGGGGTGTTAAACATTTGGATGTTTATGGCAAAAAGAAAGCCCTCGAGGATAAATTTATTGCCTGGATTGGTCAAAATCAAGAAAGGAAAGAGAATTATGGTGAGGCACTTGATCTGATTGAAAGTGGATATTCTCAACATGAAGACCCGTTTGCAATGTTCATGTATTATAACTTTGCGTTAATGAGTCCAGCAATTATAAATTATGCGCAAGAGTTTACACAGTTGGAAAAGCAATTAGAAGAAATAAAAGATAACCCTGAAGCTCCGGGCCAGACTATTGAATACCTGAGAGAAGGTATGGCCGAATATTTTAAAGATTATAATGCGCCTACCGATGAAAAAATGCTGGCTGGAATGTATGCCATGTTTGCAAAAAATATCCCTGTGGAAAGTCAGCCTGAATTTTTGAAAGGGATTACAAAAAAGTATAAAGGCGATTACAATAAGTTTGCTGCTGATGTATTTTCAAAATCAATTTTTGCAAGTGAAGAGAAACTGAATACATTTTTTGATAATCCAAAAGTCAAAATACTGACAAAAGATCCAGCATATAAATTATCCGGTCAGGTTATGGAAGGTTTTATGAGTTCTTTAGCCGCTTATTATAGTTCGCAGAGCGATTTGGATAAGGGCAGCAGGTTATTTGTTGCAGGATTAATGGAAATGGAATCTGATAAAGTATTTTATCCGGATGCCAATTCTACCATGCGTTTATCCTATGGTTCCGTGCAGGATTATTATCCGGCCGACGCTGTTCATTATGATTATGTAACTCACCTTTATGGTGTGATGGAAAAAGAAGATACAACCAATCCTGAATTTATCGTCCCTAAAAAATTAAAGGAGCTTTTTGAGGCTAAAGATTTTGGCCGTTACGGTAAAGATGGTCAATTGGTAACTTGTTTTCTTACTACCAACGATATTACCGGTGGAAACTCCGGGAGCCCTGTAATAAACGGAAATGGAGAATTGATCGGATTGGCCTTTGATGGTAATTGGGAAGCAATGAGTGGCGATATCGCCTTTGAGCCTGAATTGCAAAGAACCATTTGCGTTGATTCGAGGTACGTATTGTTTATCATTGATAAATTTGCAGGAGCTCAAAATCTGATTGATGAGCTTACCATTATAGAATAATATTTTTAGTTCGAATGATCAAGCGATCCGCCAACGGGCGGATCGCTTTTTTTATGTCATTTCCCAATTCTCAATCACTTGTAACCCCTCACCAATCAATGCGTATGAAGTATTTATTGTTATTGATCTCTCAATATTTTTCTATGAAATCGATTCTAAGATTCACCCTGATTTTTTTGGTGGTTGTTTCAGGGTATACAGTAAAGGGGCAGCAAAGCATACTTATTCATTACTCTCTCGACGATGGTTTGCCGCAATCATCGGTGTTAACTATTTACCAGGATTATACCGGTAATATCTGGTTGGGAACACAGGGAGGTGTTACCAAATATAATGGTAATAGCTTTGAAAACTTTGACACCCGTCATGGCCTGGGTGATAATCATATTACCAGCATTTTACAGGATTCAAGAAACCGCTATTGGTTTGGACACAGATACAAAGGGCTCACTGTTAAAATTCAGGATAGCCTGATACATTTGCATGTTTCGGATGACCAGATCAATGCCATTTGTGAGGATCATTCAGGAAATATTTGGTTAGGGACCTACAATGACGGAATCATTCTTTTACCCGCAGAAAAAGAATTGAGAGTTGAAAGTTTTAAAAATCCGGATGTAAATGCAAATCTCCCTTCAGTGGATATTACCGATATCAAACTTACACAAACCAACCAGTTGCTTATTGCCTCAATGGGTGGATTAACGGTGTTGCAAACCGACCAGACTGCCGAACATTTTTCATTCCGAAACTTTACCGATGATAATAGTGGACTCCCGATAGCAAGTGTAATATCGATAGCGCATCATGACGACCATCATTATTGGCTATTGGGATATGAAGGATTGGTGCTCATTGAAATAACCGAAAGTAAGGAAATGAAAGTTTTGGAATTTTACCCCTTTGATCCGGGAATTTCAGTAACTTCTATTCAAAACATAATTCAGGATCCTTCAGGTGTAGTTTGGGGTGCTCATGAGTTGGGAGTTTTTCGGTTTGAAAATGGTGAATTTGATTATGAGTTCAGAGGTACCGGTTTTTATCGAAACGAAACCAATACCGTTTTTGTCGATCGTGAGGAAAATATATGGATAGGAACAATGAATCTGGGTGTGTTTAAATATCCCGGTGATAAATTTATGCTGTTTGATGATGAAACCGGATTACCAAGTAACGTGGTGACATCTGTAATGGAGGATAACCAAAAGAACTTATGGATATCAACGGAAAAGGGCGTTGGCATATATGATGGTAAAAAATTCGATTATCTCACCACCTCCGAGGGTTTGCCACACAATTCTGTGGATGTTCTTTTTCAGGATTCTCGTGGATTTGTGTGGCTCGGTTTCTATTCTGAAGGACCACTGGTAAGATATAATCCACAAACCGGGAAAATGCGGTTTTTTGATAAGCGTGATGGTATGATCACCCAATCAGTGCTGGCTATCAATGAAGATATAAATGGGAACGTTTGGTTTGCGACACTCAAATATGGTGTTTCCGAATTTATTTATAACAGCAATAATGACAATGGTTCTTTTAAAACTTACACGCAGGAAGATGGATTGTGCAGCAATAAATTCTGGGTTATTCACCGCGACGAATTTGGAAATCTTTGGTTTGGAAGTGATGATAAAGGCCTCACAAAATACGATGGTCAGAATTTTAAAATTTTCAATGAAACGGATGGTTTAACTAATTTAAGTACGGGAGCTATTACCCACGACAGCCACAATAACCTCTGGATTGCTTCAATTGGCGGTGGAATATTTAAGTTTGATGGCAATGAGTTTTCAAACCTTAATATTGAAGATGGATTAAGTTCAGATAGTCCCTTTAGCATTTTATGTGATGAAAAGGATTATATCTGGATTGGCACAAACTCGGGTTTAGATCGCCTCGATCCGGTTACAGAAACCTTTAAACATTACGGTGTGGACGAAGGCTTTCTGGGTATCGAAAATAACCAAAATGCTGCTTGTGTAGGTGATAACGGAGTTCTTTGGTTTGGTACCATGAATGGCGTTGTGAAATTCAATACACGGCTTGATCGCATGAATGCAATCCCTCCGATAACGGTAATAGAGGATATTCGTTTGTTTTTTGAAGAAAATGACTTCAATCTATACACCGCCGGATTTGATCTTCGCACAGGTCTTCCGCAGGGTCTTGAGCTCCCTTACACAAAAAACCACCTTACTTTTGATTATGTCGGAATAAGTCATATTGCACCCGATAAAATAAGATATCGTGTAAAACTTGAGAATTTTGATGATGACTGGAATCCACTCACAAAAACCACTGCAACAACTTACACCAATATCCCACCGGGAACATACACATTTAAAGTAAAATCAGCTAATAACGACGGGGTTTGGAATGTAGAACCGACAACTATAACCTTCACTATTTTGCCTCCACTATGGCAAACGGTTTGGTTCAGGGCGCTAATGATATTACTGTTGGGAGGTATTACTTACTTCATTTTTTGGTGGCGGTTTAAATCCATACGCGAGCAAAAAGTCAGGCTTGAGATGCTGGTAAGTGAAAAAACGCTCGAATTGCAAACGGAAGCGGAAGAACGAAGGAAAGCTCAGGTAAGTGCCGAACAGGCAGATAAATTGAAAACTGCCTTTCTCGCTAATATGAGCCACGAGATCAGAACACCTGTAAACAGCATTATAGGCTTTGCCGACCTGATGAAAGAACCGGATCTTGATCCTATTGAACAGCAAACATATCTTCAATACATTACAAATGGCGGCAATACGCTTTTAAAGTTGATAAATGATATCATTGATATCTCCAAAATAGAGGCCGGTCAGGTAAAAGTTATCAAAGAGGAATGTTATCTTGATACCATGTTTTCTGAACTTTTCCTCACCTTTCATGAGCATATTAAAAATAAAAACAAGGAAGCTGTTAGTTTGACCATTCCAAAAGATTGTCAAAACAGAAGTACAAAAATTGTGACTGATCCAACACGATTAAAACAAATACTTTCAAATCTCATTAATAATGCCATCAAATTTACCGATACCGGCGAGGTTGAATTTGGTTATCGGATTGATTTTCCTGATAAAATTTTATTTTATGTAAAAGATACCGGAATCGGAATACCTGCGGATAAACTGATTGTGATATTCCAGCGATTCCGGCAGGTGGAGGAAACCTATACCCGTAATTTTGATGGAACAGGATTAGGCCTTGCTATTAGTAAAAAGTTAACCCAGTTACTTGGTGGTGAAATGTGGGTTGAAAGTGAAGTTGGTAAGGGTTCTACTTTCTTTTTTACCTTACCCTACGACACGGAAGTAGATACTATTCAGCAAATCGATCCATCGGATGCAGAAGTTAATCCGGCGCTACTTGAGGGTAAAAATATCCTGGTTGTTGAGGATGAATTTACTAATTTCATGCTCATTGAAAGTATTTTCAGATCAAGCAATGTGCATCTCAAACATGTAACAGATGGTGACAGTGCAGTGCGTATTTTTGAAAAAAACAATGGAAACATTGATGTAATTCTGATGGATATAAAAGTCCCTGGATTAAATGGCTATGAGGCAACACGTGAGATCAGAAAACTAAACCAGGATGTGCCAATAATTGCTCAAACAGCTTACGCCATGGCTGACGAAAGGCAAAAATGTTTGGATGCCGGTTGTACGGATTACATTGCAAAACCGTATACCAAAATGCAATTGCTCAATGTAATTGTTAAGAATTTAATGACCGAGGAGGTTTTTCATAAGGACGAAAAACAATAATTACCCAAACGTGAAAATAAGCAAATGCGTCACAATTTATTCGTGGCGCATTTTTTATTCCTTCACAAATTTTGCGTATTCCAATTTATCACCTGATTGGATTTTAACGATATAAACTCCCGTAGATAAAGTATTTGAATTAATTAAGTAATGGTCAATATTCCTTATGATGCTCACTTGTTGCGTAATTCCTGTGATATTAAAGACCGTGATTACAGGATTTGATTTATAATCGAAATAACTTGATCTCAATTTAAAACGCTCCTGAACAGGGTTTGGTGAAATTTCAATTAAATTACCGGTTTCCAATTGGTTTGGAGTATTTGCCGTTAGGTTATCGCAAAAACAACGATTGCAATTAGGATTGTCTAAAAATAAGGTGGTGTCATTTTGCTTAAAACAGGCAAACTGATAATTGTCGCCACAGAGGGTTATGTCTGAAATCAGGGGATTGAATAAGCCATACCATTTGATACTTCCAATACCCTCAACCCATTCATCTTGCAGAAATTCATTAAAACTCCATTTTTTTCTGGATTCACCATTTTCAAGTTGAAAGGTGGATACACTGCTTACTGTTTTAATATGTGTTGTTTCCCAAAATGCTATTCCATCTTCACAAAGCGCACCCCCAATAGGGTAGATGATCACATCACCAGGTTCAGCACCGAAATCATACAGAATGGTTTCTTCAAAACCCGGAATTAAGCAAAATACCTGTTTATCATCATTCTCTCTTATAGCTGCAAAATAGGTTGAATTAGGATTTAGTATTGTGGAATCATACATTTCATAAACCTTGGAATACACCATTTCATTTATTATGGTGTCGCCAAAAACGGCATACCTGAAATGCCAGATATTTCCGGAGAAAGAATTATCTCCAACTGTGTTCCATGCAGCATTGTCCATCGGAAAAGGATGGTATTCCTGTGCATCCGCAAAATGAGTTAATAG
The DNA here is from genome assembly GCA_020438105.1 of Bacteroidales bacterium. Lineage (GTDB taxonomy): Bacteria > Bacteroidota > Bacteroidia > Bacteroidales > JAADJA01 > JAADJA01. Next base: position 66,068 of record JAGQVE010000014.1, on the reverse strand, counting down.
GATAAGGAGTGCTGCGAATAAAAGTAATCTTTTCATGTTTTTTGGTTTTAATTGATCCATAAAATTAATAAATCTATTTAATTGATATACATTTTTTTCATCTAATGATAAAGTAAAAAGAGCTTTCAAGATAAATTGTGATCCAATCCAAATGCGTTGAAATTCCTTTAATTTTTGAGTTCCGGCAGAGAAATGTTAAAAAAAGAGGCCATCCCCTAAAAGAGAATGGCCATGTATTATTATGAGAAAGTTGCTAATTATTTTTCATAATCGTATCCCATGATTTGATCTGCATTAAAGGTCGTTAAACCCTGATCTACCATTAGGTCGTAAATCATACCATTTGTACCGAATAACAATGATTGTGCATCATAGCCCAATAAACGAAGATAAGCAGTTAAATAAGCACTTGTTTGACCGGTGTAGCAATACACAACGATGGTTTTATCAGTTGGTAATGTTTTAAGATCAAGATCTGTACGAATGGATTCTTTAGGAGTATATTGCATAGCACCTGGAATATGTCCGGGATTTTCGTAATGAGCAGCCGGCCAGTAATTCAAGATGTAATAATTACTTAGATTTCCAAATACAGTGGCATTGGTAATTTTGGCAAACCCATCGGCAATTACGCTATTCATCCTTGATTCAAGAATTTTCATGCCGGTAGTTTCTCCGGTTGAAAGGGTGGGCATGTCACCTTTGGCGCCTTTTTCAGTTGCATCTGAAGTAAATTGAGTGGCATAGGCATTACCATTGGCAATGGCATTGTTCCAACTGCCTGCAAAATCTTCATTCCATGAACACATTCCCCATTTCATTGAGAATACTTTATCATATCCCATTATTCGCAACAAACTTGCAGCATAAGAAGCAGTTTGTCCTGTGTAACATACGATAGCTACTTTGGTATAGTCGTCCATATTAATTCCCTGCACATGTGTAAGGATGTTGGCAAAGTCAACCTGGTGTGCATTTGCAATATGTCCAAGATTATTGAAATCATCAAGCGAGCGGATATCAATAATATAAACCTGACCGGTTTCATTTAAGGTTTTAACCTCGCTGGCAGCCATGATACTTGGCATGTCGGTATTAACATAGTCTTTTTGAAGCGGTGAGGCAGTTGATTCGAGGAATTTTGCAAGTACCTCGGATTCATTCACCTGTGGTGTTGGAGTTGGATCGTCATCTTTATTACAAGCAGTAAAGAATAAAAAAGCAAATAATATGCTTAACCAGTACAATTTTGTGTTTTTCATAGAATAAGTTTTTTAAGTTGTTAAATTTTTATTGTTCCTATTGTTTTTGTTCTATTTCTTTTCTTCAAACCATGATTCAGGAAGGGCATTATCCACAACAATTCCTGCATTTGCTTCCATTTCCCATTCTTCCATATCATCCATAAATAGGTAGAGGTCTTTATTTATTAAAGTGCCACCCTCATTTCTGATATGGCAATTCGAGAAACAGGCTTTGTCACTGGTTTGGGTTCTGGTGGTCCAGCGAAGAATGTTATGAGCCGAGGTGTAATTATAGGTTGGTAAAACGTTAAAATTTGAATAGTCAACCCCATACACATCCCAGTTGTCAGGAGCTCCGGGTGCCCTGCGCACGGTTGCATATGTTACATCAGGTTTCAAATCAGGTAAAGGATTAAGTGCAATTTTATAATCGAGGTATGCCGGTATCCTGGCTCCGTCGCCATGAACATGACAGCTTCCGCAGTTATTATAATCTTGTGAGTGACAAACCTGGCAATTGAAATCATCCATATGCATTGTATGGTATGTATTGCTGCCAGCAATCCCGGTATGGCAATCAGTACATTTAGGTAATTTTGAATAGGCATAACGTTGCTCAACCGGCTGGCCATCCCCATGTATTTCATCACTATTATGGCAATCGATACAATGGAAATTTGCTGAAGTCAGGTGAACATCGGGCTGGGTTCCTGCACCAACACCAAGATAAGCATGTCCTCCACGCGAAACATGGCAGGTAACGCAAACAGTAACCATGTCAGGGGTTTTTGTAAACGCGTGACCTGCTGCCAATCCCCCTCCACCTGAAAGCGGACGAACTACGTGGCATTCACCACAACTTGCATGGCAGGTAGCGCAGTTTGCATTATAACCTTCAATTTGATGAGCAGGGAGCTGATCGAACTCTTCCGGTCCGGCCAGCCCACTCCTCATAGTAACCTTCCGTTTTTGGCCCGTGCCGTGGTGCAGATTTGTTTCAAATCCTTCTACAATAGCCTGATGGCACTCTGCGCATTTTTGTTCTGCAGCCATGGATGGATGACGGATAAAATCTCCGCTGTGGGCAACTGTCTTATCATCGGTATTGTCCACACCGTTATGACAACCCGTGCAGCCTATTTCATAGTGTCCTGATTGTTTATACTCTTCATATCCACTGCCACCCATATAAACCCTGTCGTAGGGTTCGTAGTGAGGTGCTTCACCACTGCAACCCCCACCGGTAACTGTCGTGTCGGGTGAGTAAACTTCCTGCAAGTGGGCATAATCAGTATGACATCCCTCACAAGATGCATAGTTTTTAGTGCTTGGTTGTGGGTTGGGATCGTCATCATTACTTGAACAACTTGTAAAAAGGAACGATGCCGTGGCTACCAGCGCAACCATTAGATAGTAAAATTTCTTCATTTTATTTATTATTTCTGTGTTTTTCAACTGATTAACAATTGTTAATTGTTTCACAACAAAGATTGAAGAAATCAAGGAACTGGCAAAGAAAAAACCACTGTCATACGTTCCAAATCAAGATGTTCTGCGCTATAAAAAATACTGATCCAGGTCATGTTTGCTACTGATATTTTTAGTATTTTTGCTTTCAATAATCAGAATGGATAAATGGGTAACAGGATCCAAATAACAGCTTGCACAATCAGTTCACGACATTGCCGATGTTTTGAAAAACTCACCGATGAGGAATTGGATTATATGAATAAAAACTCGGTGGTTATTAATTACAATAAGAAGGAGGTGATTTGCAAGCAAGGAAGTTTTGTTTCCCATGTTATGTATGTTGAAAAGGGACTGGTGAAAGTTTACCTTGATAACGGTGCTAATTCACTTGTTTTAAAAATGATTCCCGAAGGTAATTTGCTTGGGCTTTCTTCTCTTTCTGAAGATCATAATACCTATCAATATTCTGCTATGGCTTACATTGATACGGAAATCCGTCAGATCGATATCAGGACTTTCAGAGAATTACTCACCCGCAATGCCAATTTTGCCAAGGAGGTAATTGATATTTTCAGTGCCAATAGTGTTCAGGTTTACGGACGTTTTTTCTGCCTTACCCACAAACAAGCTTATGGACGTTTAGCCGATATTTTGCTTTGTCTTTCTGAGAGAATTTTTAAAAAATCGGAGTTTCATTTGCCGCTTTCTCGTAAAGATCTTGCCGAACTTTCGGGAATGAGCTCAGAAACCGTTATCCGTATGCTTAAAAAATTTAATGATGATGGATTGATCGAAATGAATGGGAAAGAACTAAAGATAGTTGATTATGATAGATTGCTCAGGATCAGCGAAACGGGTTAACCATTCTGCAAACGCTAATTTAATTCAAGTCCGGTTATTTTATTTCCCACTCATGCACACCACTGCTGTATTCTTTTTGCAGCTTGACTTCTAACTTAATGGCCTGTGTGGATACAGCTTCAAATTTCACCTCATCACAGGCATCTTTGGTGATGGTATAATCCGAGAGATTTTGTACTTCTTTCCATTCATTCCCATGGTTATAAAGTACTCGCCAGGAAGCCGGAATCCTGCAGCCTCCGTCAGGACCATCGTCGAACCAGTAAACCCTTACCTTTGATACTTTTTCAGGATCTTTAAAATCATACTCAAGCCAAACAATGGTGTCGTTTGCCGGCCACCAATGGATATATCCAACAGTATGATCGTTTGAATTGAGTGGGTTGTACTGGTCGGATAACAATTCGAGGTTCCCCCTGGCTCCGGGACCCGATTTTTTACTCAGGTAGGCTATGGTGGGTGCCGGTGAGGGGGTACCAAATTCAGCTTGATCGGGAATCCAAACCAGCATTTGCCCCGGCTCGCGGTTAGCCCAGTAAGCATATGGAACAGCTGTCAATTCATAAGCCTTTCCTTTTGATATTGAGCCATCAATATGTGCCTGTAATTTCTCTCCTGATATTTCAACGGTTGGTATGCCTCCAAACAGATTTTCTTTAAAATGAACTGTGGCAGGATTATTAAGTGAAGCAAAAACATGCCGAACACCTGTTATATCCTGGTCTGCATCTTCAAGACAGTAAACAAGCGGGCCACGCTCCAGTACAAAGCGGCCCTTGTCCTGCTTAACCACATCAAGCGACCGTGTTTTGCGGACAGGCATATTGAAAACAATTTCCAACTGGTCTTTTTTATTCCATATTCGATTGATCACCATATAGCCGTTTTCAATATCATAGCTTGATCCTTCACCATTGATTTTTAGTGAAGGTTGAGTTTCATTAGATTGGTAATAATTGTACAAAATTCCCGGAATCGGTTTATTGCCTGTCCAGCCCGGAATGCGAACTAATATGCGTTCCTCAGCAGTTACTTCAGGATCAACAGTTACAACAATGTCACCATCCCAGGGATAATCAGTTTGTTGATTTATTTTAATAATACCATTTTTCGTTTCAAGATTGGTTTCACTCGAGATAAAAAGGTTAACATAAATATCATCGTCTCTTTGGGCATAAATATACCCGGGAACTGAAGGGAGAAAGCGCGTTATATTTGAGGGGCAGCATGCACATCCAAACCATTCCTGTCTGCGATCCGACCCATTTGACTCCAGCCTGTTGGAGTAAAAAAAGAGGTTGCCATCCATGGAAACACCGGATAATAGCGCATTATACATGGTTCGCTCCATAACATCAATGTATTTTGAATCACCCGTGAGCAGGAACATGCGCTCATTCCAAAAAACATTTGCTATCGAAGCACAGGTTTCACAATAAGCTGATAAATTAGGCAGGTCGTAATCCGCACCAAATCCTTCATTACTTCCGCTTTGCCCGACTCCGCCGGTGATATAAAATTTGGTTTGGATCAATTTACTCCAGATTTCTTCAATGGCATGCAAATAAGCAGTGTCGCCGGTTAATGCTGCAACATCAGCCATGGCTGAATACATATAAAGCGCTCTTACGGCGTGACCTACCGGATCTCTTTGATCAACAGGTTTTTTATGCGCCTGATTGTATTCCCAGCCGCCTGGTCCCCGAACATCCAGGAAGAATTTGGCCAGATCAAGATATCGTTGATCCCCAGTTGCCCTGTATAGTTTTACCAAACCAATCTCAACTTCCTGATGACCCGGATATTTCTCAATCTTTCCCCATCCAAATTCCCGGTCGATCAGGTTGGCATTTTTGATGGCAACATCCAGAAAAGTTCGTTTGCCTGTGGCCTGGAAATGAGCCACAGCAGCTTCGTACATATGGCCTGCATTGTATAGCTCATGACTATGTTCCGTCACATTCGACCATCTTTCAGGGCCTGCCATTGCATAAGCACTATCACCTAAAATGGTCCGGTTGGTATAAAGGTAACCATCCTCTTCCTGGGCAGCAGCAATTTTATAGATCAACGTATCCAGGTAGGCTTCAAGTTCGGCGTCAGGCTTTACCATTAACGAATAGGAAGCCCCTTCGATGATCTTAAAAACATCTGAATCATCAAAGGTATAAATGCCACAAAAAGTTCCCGCTTTCAAGCCACCGGCAACTTCAAAATTTTTGATCCTGCCTGTCTCCTCACTCTGCCCAAAAGCAATTGGAATGGTTACTTCCGTGTTCTTTAAGATACGTGGAAGCCAAAAATTATCCTGCAGTTTCACATGGGTAAACGGAACGGGAGTAATTGGGTAATCCTTTGCTGCTGATGAACCTGTGCCAGTATTTTGACATGAAACTAAAATAATAGCCAGCAATAGCAATATTGAACCGGTATACAATTTATAGCTGCGCATGTTGAATTTGTTTGGATGGTGAAATTAGTGAAAAACAGGATAAAACACTCAACCTTGTGTAGTACAATAGGGTTTTTTGATAGTCCGAGTCAAATCGGTTATCAAATATAAAAACCGCGCTATCAGCAGCACTGGTAGCGCAGTTCAAGTAAATCCTTCTAATTAAGACCGCGTAATGAATTTCGACCGTTTAACAGAAATAATCTATAACTTTTTGTTTTAGCTACTTATCACTCATCATCATCTTCCTCATCCTCACGCTCTTCTTTTTTTATCGTTATGTTACCATCTTCAGAAACGAGGATCTCTTTTTCATTTTCATCTTGTTCTATGGCTAACTCATACCCTTTAAAATCCGGCGTTTCAATTTTTTCTGCTTCCTCAATTTCCCAGCCCTCAAATTGTGCGTTAACTGCATTCATTATGTTTTCAGGCAGATCCTTTTCTTTGATCTCTGTTTCAGTTTCGAGCCAGGTACCCGATTGATCAAAGCTGGCCGACATTTCTGTTCCGTTCATTTTGAACTCGGCCTCCCATTCATCATCTTCCTGATCCCATTTTAACCCTTTTACAGTGCCAAACTTATCAGAAAAGGCCTTTGAAACTGCTTCAGGTGGATTGGCATTTTGTGCGCATGCAATCAGCGCCAATAAGCCTGAAAATAATACGACGATTGTTTTTTTCATTGTGATGTTTTTTTGATTTAATGCCATAAAATTAAAATCCGATTCTAAAGAGAATTTGAAGAATTTTCAATTGTCTGAATTGATGGAAAATATGTGCATTTGCTCTTGAAACCTGTAGGTGAGTTCCCAGCCAAAATAAGTACAGATTTGCCGGGAAATGGCCAGCCCCAGTCCCACAGAATCGGACCGGTCTCCTTTTCTAAAACGTTCAAATAGTTTATTCTCATCCGGTAAAGGATGGTTGCCCGAATTATAAAATGCCAATTGCCTGTTGCTAAGAACAATTTTCAACACACCACCTTCGATATTGTGGATAATGGCATTGCCAAAAAGGTTGTTGATCAGCATATCGAGCAAACTCCTGTTGCATTCAACAACCCAGTCGGATTGAAAATCATAGGTAAAATTTAATTTTTTGATTTCCATCAATTCGCTGAAATTTTCAAGCTGTTGTTGTATGGTTTCATTCAATCTGAGCTTTTCAGCTTCAGTGAATTGCCTGTTTTCAATCCTGGTGAGCAACAACAAACCGCTGTTGATTTTAGTTAAGCGGTTAACCGATTTGTAAATGGATTCAACCTTTGAGATTTGCTCCTGTGATAGCTGGTCTTCTTCAAGCAGTGCTTCTGTTTTGCTACGGATCACCGCCAGGGGCGTTTGCAACTCATGAGAGGCGTTTTCTGAGAATTTTTTCAGGTTGTCGTAATCCGTCAAAACCTTATCTGTTAATGATTTCAGCACCCTGTTCATCTCATTGAACTCATCGGTATCTGATTTTTCCGGGGAAAATGACATCGAGGATTGAAGCGAAAATTGTTTGAGTTTATCCAGATTAAGGAAAAACGGATCCCAGAGTTTTTTCGAAATCCTTTTATTGATTAGGTAAATTAATAGAAGTAAGCCCCCAAAGCTCGAAAGAATTATAAGGGTTAAGCTCACCAAAAGGTCTTCTGATTCAACACTCGATTCGCGGATCACAATTTTATAGTTGCTATTATTGATCTGCCGGTATGCCACAAGCTGCCTGAACACTTCGCTTTCGTCATCGATTTGCAATAGGGTATCTGAAAAGATCACATCGGCTGAAATATGATTTGATGGTTTAACAGAGATGACCGGGAACAACTCAAACATATTTTTTTCACCTGGATCAAAGGTTTCGATATGTTCGAGCATACTCAGTAGTTTTTCGTCCGTTTCCTCACGAACAATGGTCCGCAACAAAATAAACAACACAAATCCCACAGCCACAAACAGGATTGCAGCATACGTAAGGTATTTCCGGTTTAGTTGATGGATCAGTTTCATCGGTCGGTAAATTTATAACCCATTCCGTAAACAGTTCTCAAATAGTCGGTGCCACCGGCTGCTTCGATTTTTTTTCGCAGGTTGTTGATGTGGGTATAAATAAAATCAAAATTATCCACCAGGTCGATGTGGTCGCCCCAGAGATGTTCAGCAATCGATTCTTTGGTGATCAACCGGTTTTTGTTGGCAATAAAAAACGCAATCAAGGCATATTCCTTTTTTGTCAAAGTTAGTTTTGCATCATTTACAAATACCGTTTTTTCTTCTGAATTGATCCGTATTTCATTAAAAGAAACTTCCATGGCTCCCTTGAAATATCTTCTGCGTATCAGGGCTTTAATCCTTGCATTTAGCTCAGCGAGGTGAAAAGGTTTGGTGATGTAATCGTCGGCACCGATATCGAGGCCGGTGAGTTTGTCATCCAGAGAGTTTTTAGCTGAAATGATCAGGATGCCGGTATCACTATTGCGTTTTTTAAGGTTTTGAATAAGCTCCAGGCCTGAGCCACCCGGCAGTGTGATGTCGACAATGGTAATGTCGTAATGATAAATTGCGATTTTGTCTTCGGCTATATCGAAAGCATCCGCGGTTTCTACTACATACTCCTCTTTTAGCAGAAACTGATTGATCTCTTCCAAAAGGGCAAGTTCATCCTCGATCACAAGAATTTTCATGATTCAAAGGTAAGGGTTAAAATTGAAGAAATTCTAAAGGAGAATTTTCTTGTATTCTGAAGAAGACGGAATGCGAATATTTGTTAGGTTTTATCTATGTCCTGCGGACAAACTGTTGTGTATCACATCATATTTTCTATTAAAATGTATCGCACAGCGAATGTTGGTTGTCCAACGAAAAATTAATTGTATACCTGAATAATTGCCCGTAGGGCATTCATTTTAATAGAATATGTCAATAGATCCAAGAATGATTTCCTGCAGGGAATACACAACACTATTAAATTTTCAATGAAAATGTATCGTCTGGGGCGAATGTTGGTTGCCAGAATAGAAATTAATTGTATGCCCGAATAATTCCCTATAAGGCAGACATTTCAACGGAAAATGTCAAAATATCGTAAAATGATTGCGCGTGGGGAATACAAAACATCATGTATTATTCAACATAATTCAACTCTCATTAGCTGAATGGTTTATGGTGCTTTCTTTCATCTTCGAGAGGACAATCTTCATGATTATTAAATCCACATTTTTTGCACACTTCTGTGTCCATATTATCATTTATCTCAAATTTACAAAAGGGATATTCCCGGAACTTAACATGGGTCGAAAATAACTTGATACTCACTAAGATGAGAACAAATGATACGACAAGAACAAGAATGATGAGTAATGTTGTATTCATGGTATTATCTGTTAATGAATCCTTTGATCGATTTAATTAATACTGTCTACATTTATTGCTTTCTTAGTCGAAGTGCGTTTATGATCACCGAAACCGAACTAAAGCTCATAGCTGCCGCTGCAATGATCGGACTGAGCAAGATGCCGAAAAACGGGAACAGGATTCCAGCAGCAATCGGCACCCCAACCGAATTGTAGACAAATGCAAAAAACAGGTTTTGTTTGATGTTCCGCATTACCTTATGGCTTAGGTCCCTTGCCCGTGCAATACCATTCAGGTCACCTTTCACCAGGGTTATCTCCGCACTTTTCATGGCAATATCGGTTCCGGTTCCCATGGCAATGCCTACATTGGCCTGTTCCAGTGCAGGTGCATCGTTGATACCATCGCCGGCCATGGCAACAATGTGATTATGTTCCTGCAATTCTTTCACCTTTTTGTATTTGTCATCGGGCAGACAGTCGGCCTGATAGCCGTCGAGGTGAAGTTCTTCAGCTACGGCTTTAGCTGTGAATTCGTTGTCGCCGGTGAGCATATGTACTTTTATGCCCATCTCCTGTAGATCTTTGATTGCTTTGGCCGATGTTTCTTTTATTGCATCGGCAACACTGATGATTCCTTCAAGATGATCATCAATTAAAAGATACATAACGGTTTGACCGGTCGATTGCCATTTTTTAACCAGTTCCCGTTGTTTTTCTTCCAGTGAAGCATTAAAATCTTTTTGCAGGCGGTGGTTTCCCAGCCCGATCTTTTTCCCTTCATATTCAGCCTGCACACCCTTTCCTGTGACCGATTCAAAGTTTTTCATCTTGCTCAGATCCAACTTTTTCGCTTTGGCACCCTTAAAAATGGCTTCAGCAATGGGATGTTCGCTATATGAATCGACCGAGGCGGCCAGACGAAGAACTTCTTCATCTGATAATTCTCCAAACGACTTAAAAGATTTTAGTGAGGGCTTGCCTTCGGTGATGGTTCCTGTTTTATCAATAATCAAAGTATCCACTTTATTCATCAATTCGATGGCTTGTGAGTCTTTCACCAGCACCCCAGATTGGGCGCCGCGTCCTGTCCCCACCATGATCGACATGGGGGTAGCCAGGCCCAGGGCACAGGGACAGGCGATGATCAGCACCGAAACGGCATTGACAAATGCATACACATAGGCCGGTTCGGGACCCCAGATGGCCCAAACGGCAAAGGTGATCAGGGCCACGGCAACCACGATCTGGACAAAATATTTTGCTACGATATCCGCCAGCTTTTGAATGGGTGCGCGGGTTCGGCTTGCTTCATTCACCATATCGATGATTTGCGAAAGCAGGGTATCACTACCCACTTTATCGGCCTTCATTTCGAAAGTTGTTTTACCATTGATGGTTCCTCCGGTCACTTTATCGTTTTTTGATTTATCAACCGGGATCGGTTCTCCGGTGATCATGCTTTCATCAATCGTTGCAGAGCCATCCGTAACCACTCCGTCGACCGGAATTTTTTCACCAGGTTTTACACGCAGTATATCACCAACCTTAATATCTTCAAGTGGAATTACTTCTTCTTCACCATCTTTCATGCGTCTCGCAACGGGCGGCACCAGGTCAAGCAGCGCTTTGATAGCGGAGTTGGTTTTGCTGTGTGCGCGTAACTCCATCACCTGCCCGATCAGCACCAGGGTTAAAATTACTGCTGCAGCTTCGAAATAAACATGCACGTTTCCGCTTGCATCTTTAAACTGATCCGGAAATAATCTCGGAACCAGCAGCGAAACAACACTGAAGAGGTAAGCTGCTCCGACTCCGATGGAGATCAGTGTCCACATATTGGGTGAATAGCGCCGTATAGAACTCCATCCTCTTTTAAAGAATCCCCAGCCGGCATAAAAAACAACCGGAGATGCCAGGATGAATTCTACCCAGTTCCATAATTTTTTTGGCGCAACAGTCTCCAGGTTGAGGAAGGGAATGTGGTCCGACATGGAAATGATAAACACCGGAACACTAAAGGCAAAGGCAATCCAGAATTTTTTAAGCATTTTTTTATAAGCTTTTTCCTGCTCGCTGCTTTCCTCACCTTTTTCGGGTACCAGGTTCATCCCGCATTTGGGACAGGTTCCCGGTCCGTCCTGTTTTACCTCCGGGTGCATCGGACAGGTATAAATCGTTTTTGAAGCTGTTGCGCGTTCTTCTTTTTTCAGGTGCATCCCACAAACCGGGCAATCGCCGGGTTTATCGTATGTCTTGTCACCCTCACATCGCATGGGGCAATAATATTTCCCTTTTGCTGAATCGTCCTTAGATGTTTGCTTATGCTGGTGATCCTTCTGATGATGATCATTCATTGCACCATGATGGTGATTATCAAGAGTTTCCTTTTCATCAGCGGGGACAAGGTGCATCCCACACACCGGGCAATCGCCCGGTTTATCGTATGTTTTGTTGCCTTCGCATTTCATAGGACAGTGGAAGCCTTTATCTGGGTGAATCTTCATGTTATTTTGTATTTTCAATTTTTGACTGTTATATAAATTATTTTTAATGCTTCATCAATCAAAATTCCTTAGCTACTTTTTAAAATCAAACTCCTCTCTCGTTTCCCCGCACTTCAGCATCTTATCCCCGAAATAGGGATTCCTGATCTCCTTTTGTTCACTGAACCAGTAGGCGCCTTTGTTGTCGAAGGCCATGGGGCAATACTGGTAATACACCGTTTCATTTTCAAGTCCGAACCGTTTGATCACTTTATACATCACCAGGTTGAGGTCGGAAAATCCCTGCCGCTGCAACTCAATATCATTAGAAACGATGATCTTTTCCAGGGCTTTTTTCATCGGATCGAGATACTCCATCCATTCCATATGCGTTGCTCCTGAAAGCAGTTCCATATCTACTTTTTGAAGCCGGCTTTTCATATTTTCCGCTTTTTCTTTCACTGCTGTGGGATCGGTTGCAACAAAAGCATCTTTCATCGGAAGGTATGATTCATAAAACTTTGTCAATTGTTCTTTGAATTTTTCGGGCACCTGTGGTTTTTCCGCAGGAGATGCAGCATGTTCATGTGTTTTAACATCCCCTTCCACTTCGCTGACATCCTGTTGGAGCTGTGCTGCGGCCATCACCTGTTCATTGCGTCCCGACTCGATCCCGGCTTCCGGGTTCATCATGCTCGGCTTACCGGCCAGTTGTGCTGCCGCATCGATCTTAAACACGCCATTCACAGCGATCTCTTCACCGGCATTCAATCCACCGGCTACCACGTAAAAATCGCCGGCTACCGGACCCAGCTCAATCTCGCGGTATTCAAAGGTCGGTTGTTCGCGGTTGGGGACTTTAACATACACCACAGCTCGCTTGCCGGTCCACAAAACTGCAGTTTTGGGAATGGTCAGGTCTTTTTTATTTCCTGCAATAGACGAGGTTACCACACCATTGACAAACATTTCAGGTTTGAGCAGATCGCCACCATTGGCAGCTTCCACGCGTATACTGGCAGTTCGGGTTTTGGCATCCAGCACCGGATCGATGAAGCTGATCTTTCCGGTGAATGTTTTACCAGGCACCGATTTGGTTGTGAAAGTCACCTTATCGCTTTGCTTGATCCACGGCAAATCGCTTTCATAGGCATCAAACATCACCCATACCTTGCTGAGGTCGATCACCTGGAACAAGGAAATGCCTTCTTTGATATAATCCCCCACGGCCACATCGCGACGGGTGACGGTGCCCGAGATCGGCGACAACACATCAAAATAGCTGCTTGTCTTTCCTTCCTTTTCGATGGCGTCGATCTGCGCTTCGGTCAGGTCCCAGAGTTTGAGTTTGTTCCGGGTTGCCTTGTAAAATTCCGGGTTGGAATCTTTGTAGCTTATCGCTTCCAGCAATTCTTTCTGGGCCGTCATCATGGCGGGCGAATAAATGGTCGCCAGTTTTTCACCTATTTTCACCGTTTGCCCCGTGAAGTTGACATGGAGTTTTTCAATCCTTCCGCCAAAGCGGGCGGTCAACTCGGCAATATTGCGTTCATCGGGTTTCACCTTTCCCAGCAAATAAACTTCCTTGTCGGGATAGGCTTTTTTCACGACCATGGTTTGCACATCAGCAATTTTCACAGCCGCTTCCGTCATTTTAATTTCAGAGGGTGAAACAGCGCTTTCTGATGCTGAAAGCTCATCGAGCGGGATCAGGTCCATCCCGCAGATGGGGCATTGACCCGGATGGTCCATGCGGATCTGCGGGTGCATGGAGCATGTCCACACCGTTGCCTGTTCCTGCTGCGTTGTCGATTCTGCGGTATTTTGCGGGGTTTCGCTGCCTGATCCGTGGAAAAACAACCAGCCGAAGAAAAGGCCGGCAATCACCGCGATCAGGATGATCTTTATGTCTCTTTGATTGATCTTTATTTTTGTTTTCATTTTGATCTGAATTAGCTTTATTGTCCCATGAGATATTCGATGTAGGCAATGGCGGCGCCTTTATCCGAGCGGGCTTTCTCGAGCTCAAGTTTGTATTTGAGCAATTGCCTTTCCATGCGAAGGATCTCTTCAAAGTTTTTACCATCGGTTTCGTATTCGGTCTGTAGAATGCTCAGCGCCTTATTGGCCCTTTCCGATTGTAGCTTAAACAAAGGGATCCGCCGGCCGGCATCATTGTAATCTTTATTGGCCGTTTCAAAGTCCGATTCGAGTTTGTTGGTCCTATCGGCTTTTTGTGCTTCAACGGACTGTTGCATCAGTTGTGCTTCTTTCTCCATCGACGCATATTTTTTCTGGTAGATCGGAACCGAGATCCCGACCATCGGAAATACAATGGCATCTTTGCCTGATCCGCTCACCTCCGGCATATTGCTTTTGCCGGTGATGATGTAATCCGCCCCAACCATGATATTGGGTGAACCCGATTTGCGAGCCAGTGACTCCTGTTGCTCGTAAGCCGAAGCCATATAATCCAATTGATGCAGCGCCGGGTTAACCTGCCGGATGCTGTCGAGAATAGCTTCACGGCTGTAAGCCAGCGTTTCGTTTTTCAGAGAATCCGGGATCAATACTGTACGATTTTCTTCCACATTCAGCAGGTTATTAAACCCTGCCTGTTGTGCTGTGTATTTGTCGTTGAGCAATGCAAGTTGGTTTTCGAGGTCGGAGATCTCAATTTCCACACGCAATATATCCACCGTAGAGGCCTGTCCCGACTCTACCTTGCTAAGCGAAATCTTTCTGAAGATCTGAAGGATGTTGATGTTCTCCCGGGTAATACCAATGGCTTTTTGCGTAAAATAGAGGTTATACCAGTTTGCTTTAACCTTGTAAAACAATTCCGATTTAGCGGCTTCAAACGTTTCATATTTACTTTTGGCCATTTCGGTGGCAATATCCCTTTTTGCACCCAACGTACCGAACCAGGGGAACATTTGCGAAGCCGAGATCTTTGCCCGTTGGGGTCCGACCCTTGTTTCAACGGGTTGAATGAAATACCCGAAGCTCACCTGCGGGTCGGGCAAAGTCCCAACCCGCGGCACTTTCTCGAGGGCAGCCAAATATTCGTTGAATTTCGCTTTAACACCCGGATTGTTCTCTGCTGCTACAGCCAGGTATTGATTCAATTCATCCTGTGCTGAAAGGTTTTGCACCATCAGCAGCAACACAATGATTCCGATGATCTTAAACATTGTCTTCATCACGTTTTGATTTTGAGGTTGCTCGTTTCACTTTCGATTCCTGCCACATGCTGTAGAGCACCGGCACCACGAACATGGTCATTACCTGCAGGGTCATCCCACCAAACGAGGGGATGGCCATGGGTACCATGATATCCGCACCTTTTCCGGTAGAAGTAAGAACTGGGATCAGGGCGATGATGGCTGTGGCGGCCGTCATCATGGCGGGGCGCACCCTTTTCATTCCGGCATGCAGCACTGAATTTCTGACAGCATCAACGGTGGCCGGTTTTTCCTTTTCAAACACCTGCATCAGGTAAGTGCCCATGATCACGCCGTCGTCGGTGGCAATGCCAAACAAAGCGATGAACCCGACCCAAACCGCCACACTCAGGTTGATGGTATGCATCTGGAAGAGGTCGCGCATGTTGACTCCGGCAATGCTGAAATTGAGGAACCAACCCTGACTGTATAGCCACAACATCAGGAAACCACCGGCAAAGGCCACGAAAATACCTGTGAACACCATGCCCGATGTGGTCACCGACCTGAACTGGAAATAGAGGATCAGGAAGATGATGATGAGCGAAATGGGAACTACCAGCATCAGGCGTTTGGTAGCACGTATCTGGTTTTCATAGTTTCCGGTGAATTTATAGCTCACACCAGTCGGCAGCATAAATTCGCCTTCATCGGATTTCTTTTTCAGAAATGCCTGTGCATTGGCCACTACATCGCCTTCGGCATACCCTTCTTTTTTATCGAAGATCACATATCCAACCAGGAAAGTGTCTTCGCTCTTGATCATTTGCGGCCCGCGGGTATAGGTGATGTCGGCCAGTTCACCCAAAGGAACCTGTGCCCCCGAAGGTGTCGGGATCAGCACCGTTTTCAGGTCGTCGGGATTATCCCGGTATTCACGGGCATAGCGCACTCGTACCGGGAAGCGCTCACGGCCTTCAACGGTTGTGGTGAGTTTCATACCGCCAATGGCACCGCCGATGTATTTTTGCAGGTCATCGATGGTGAGTCCGTAACGTGAGATAGCCTCTCGGTCGATCTTGATCTCGAGGTAAGGTTTGCCTACCACCCGGTCGGCAAATACGGAGTTGGGCTCAACACCGGGAACTTCTTTCAACAGGCGTTCCAGTTCGAAACCGGTTTGTTCGATGGTTTGCAGATCGGGACCGTACACCTTGATGCCCATGGGTGCCCGCATGCCGGTTTGAAGCATCACCAGCCTGGTTTGGATGGGCTGTAGCTTGGGTGCGGAGGTCAAGCCCGGTATTTTGGAAGCATTCACAATCTCCTGCCAGATGTCGTCAGGCGAATGGATCTCGTCGCGCCATTGACGGAAATATTCTCCGTTTTCATCCGGAATAAGATCATCCTTGCCGATCACTTTAAATCCATCTCTTTGCCGGTCGTAGATGGTGCTGTCCTTCAGCATAAATGCACCTTCATCATCGGTTTTGAAGCGCATCCTGCGGCCGTTCTCATCAAGGATGTATTCCGGACGGTAGTTGATGACATTTTCAAACATCGAAATCGGTGCGGGGTCGAGTGCTGAGTTCACACGTCCCCATTTCCCAACCGTCGATTCCACTTCCGGAATAGCATTCACTTTCATGTCGAGCAGCTGGATCACCTGCGTGTTTTCCTCTACTCCCGAATGGGGCATCGTGGTTGGCATGAGCAGAAATGATCCTTCATCGAGTGCCGGCATAAATTCTTTACCGATCCCCGGGAAAGTACTCGTTGCCCTGGCCCAAAACTGCGAATCGCGGGTTTCGATGCCAATCCGTTGCAAGGTATTCGGAATAAAACCAAAAGTCCTTTCCAAGCCCTGCCAGATGACGATCCCCTGCAAAACAATGAATGTCGGGATGGCCAGGAATTTCCATTTATTGGCGAGGCACCACTGCAGAATAGACGAATAATAATGCACCACCGTCATCAGTGTTCCCAACACAACCGCAAGAATGACGATCACAAACAGGAAGTTGACGAAGGTGGAGTTCATGGCGCCCAGCGGCATCCATTCGATGGTGAGATAATAGATCACCACCACCAAAGCAATCCCGATGTTGATGAGATTGGGGAATTTTTTTCTTTTTTCCGGCCAACGGAAAGCAAGCAGGTTATTGATCCCAAAAGCCACGAGTGCCAGCGTTTCCCACTGTCCGCTTGTGATCAGTAAAATAATTCCGATGGCGATCAATGCTATATTCCAGATGCGGGATACCCGTTTTTTATCAAAACGTATGGAAAAGATGACATTGGCCAGTGCAGGGATCATAACGATCCCGATGAGCAGCGAGGCCAGCAATGCAAATGTTTTTGTGAAAGCCAGCGGTTTGAAAAGTTTTCCCTCCGCGGCCTGCATGGCAAATACCGGAAGGAAGCTGACGACCGTTGTGGCCAGCGCCGTCATGATGGCGGATGCCACTTCGGTGGTGGCTTCATAGATCACATTCAGCAATTTTTTACCGTGGGCGCCCTTGTTTTCAGGCAAATCGAGGTGCCGTATGATGTTCTCCGTGAAGACGATCCCCACATCCACCATCACTCCAATGGCGATGGCAATACCGGACAGCGCCACGATGTTGGCATCCACGCCGAACTGCCGCATCACGATGAAGGTGATGAGCACACCAATGGGTAGCAGACTGGAGATCAGGATCGAAGCCCGCAGGTTCAAAACCAGGATGATCACCACGATGATGCTGATCAGAATTTCGTCGGTCAAAGCCGATTCGAGTGTGCCCAGGGTTTCCTTGATCAGGCCGGTACGATCGTAAAACGGAACAATTGTAACTTTGGAAACGGTGCCATCATCCAGCGTTTTGGAAGGAAGCCCTGCTGAAATTTCGGCTATTTTATCTTTTACATGGTTGATCACCTCCATGGGATTGGCACCGTAGCGGGCAACCACAACACCACCCACAGCTTCTGCACCGCCTTTATCCAAGCCGCCGCGCCGGGTGGCCGGACCGAAATTCACTTTAGCTACATCACTGATCCTCACCGGCACGTTATCGTGCACGGCCACAACGCTCTCTTCGAGGTCTTTCAGGCTTTTCACATACCCCAATGCCCTGATGAGGTATTCAGCCCGGTTGAATTCGATGGTGCGGGCACCAATGTCGAGGTTACTCTTTTTAACGGCCTCCATCACCTGTCCAACCGTCACACCATAGGCTTTCATGGCGTTGGGGTCGATGTCGACCTGGTACTCTTTGACAAATCCACCGATGGAAGCAACTTCAGAAACACCTTTGGCTGCGGTAAGCGAGTAGCGGACATAAAAATCCTGGATGCTTCTGAGTTCCTGCGGATCCCAGCCACCGGCGGGATTGCCGTCTTTGTCGCGCCCTTCAAGGGTATACCAGTAGATTTGCCCCAGAGCCGTACCATCGGGTCCCAGCGAGGGAGAAATACCTTCGGGCAAAGTACCGGCCGGAAGGGAGTTTAATTTTTCGAGTATTCGGGTGCGACTCCAGTAAAATTCAATGTTGTCTTCGAAAATGATGTAAATGCTCGACAACCCGAAAATGGAATTACTACGGATTGTTTTTACACCGGGAATGCCGAGCAGGGCAGTCGTCAGCGGGTAAGAGATCTGATCCTCGATATCCTGCGGCGATCGGCCGGGCCATTCCGTATATACGATCTGCTGGTTCTCACCGATGTCGGGGATGGCATCCACCGGAACCGGATCGCTGGGCAAAAAGCCGGTCTTCCAGTTGAAGGGTGCCGTCACGATGCCCCAGGTAATCAGTGAGATCATAAGCAGAAAGGTGATCAGCTTGTTCTCAAGAAAAAACCGAATGATTTTATTCAGCATTGGAAACGAATTTTAATTGAATGAATTTGAAATAGAAAAAAGGACACAATCCACCTGTTTGGATCATCTCCATCAAAAAAATTCAATTAAAATCAGAGTAAGAAAGATTGATATGTTGTAAATAAGTCAGGCCCGGATCGGCCGGGTGGTGATTCACTGCAAAAAATTTCAATCTGATGAATGCCAGTGATCGGTTGATTAAAAATTATTGAAACCGGTGCTAACAGATCGATCTGAGCAATATCCGGAGAATGAAAACTTACTGGTCCTGCCAAATCTTCATCAAACTTGATATAAAAATGCTCGTTGTGACAACTATTACACGAAGAATCGCAGCATGAACTCGCATCATAATCAATGGCAAGATTCATCAATTCATCCCCGCAATAGTGTATTGAAACGCTGAATCCTGTAAGGGAAATAAGCATGTTAAAGCTCAAAATGATATGTAGAAACCTGATTTTCATTATTTACTTTCAACACAAAGTAAAATAAAATGTTTTAGTAAAAGGCTGTCTTAGTAAATTTTAACATAAATTTAATTAAGGGATATAAATTTATAAACAGTTACTTAGCGCATCAAATGAATTGTTCATAAAATCAGGTGCATTGATCCTTATTCCTAAAAAAAACTGGTAGTACACCCTGGTATCAAAATTTATTGCTGTGGTGTTTTCCTGCTTGTATTCAAGTCCTGATGCGCTGATATAAAGTCCTCCAAAGAGTTTACGTCCATTATAACCCAAAGCCCCTTTGCCATCCCAACGGAATCCCCAGTTATGTTGCGTACTTTTAATAACTTCAGATTCGTACCGGGTTAATAATTTGGTATTGATCAGGGCAAATGCAGGTATGGCTGCAATGGAAGCGTAAAAATGTTCCTTAATTATTAAATTATAAACATAACCTGGCCCCAGTGTGATTTCAATGTTATTTGATTTTTGTGTTGCACCACCGGGTGAAGGAGTTGACCTGTCATCAATGGTATACAACCGGTAATTAAGATTTACTAAAAAACTACCCGCACTCTTAAGTTGCCTTTCTGTCTGGATGGTTAAACTTTTAAGGGATAGCCGAGGGTTGAAATAATAACCGGTCGTACCCGAAAATCCCGTAAAATAAAGATCAGGAAAGGTAATATAAGGATCGCCGTTTGACCAGCCAGGTATATATTCATGCGTATTTTCAAGGTAGTAACCCTTTACGTTTGAATAGGCAAAATTTAGGTACCAATGGCGTGGGTATGCAGACACATCCAGGTAAAATGATTTTGTTTCTCCACGTGTTTTTGTATCTCCATTTCCAGGAAGAAATGATGGGGCAACTCCGAATCCTATCCTCAAAAACCTGTAATAAAAGCCCAGATTAAGAATCGATGAAATATTCGGATATATACTGATATCACTGCCGGATGCAGATACTCTGAATGATTCGTAATTATTATCCAGGGAAATTTTTATTCCAATAGTGTAATTCATCTTTTCAATCCAACCTTGTTCCCGGATAATCCTCGACGTGTCAATTGAACTTGCAACTGAAAAGTTGTAAAAAAGAATAAAAAACAGGAATAGTAATTTATTTTTCATGCAACTACATTTTATACAATCATCGGATTTGAAAGGAATTGGCTCCAAAAATACTTACTTTCTTAAAAATAATTTTAAAAAAATTAACGTAAAAATACGTCAGTTTAAATTTTATGACGTACTTTTACGCCGGGATTTAAACTGATATTTAAAATGCAATAAAAATACTTGAAAATGAATTGTTGCTCCGTTGTTAAACTTCGGGTAAAATTTAAAGAAAGTGAATCATTGCAATATTCCGTTATTCCGTAAACCCTGTGGAGGCAGATTAATAGCCTGACAGATATTAGATAAAATTAATAGTTAAAATAAACCGAACGAAATGCCAACTGCGAAAACTGAACTTTTTGAAACCGATCTTCAGGAAAGTGCAACGATGTTTAAGGCCCTGGGTCATCCGGCCAGATTGGCTATTTTGAACTTCCTTGCGGAAACTAACAGTTGTTTTACAGGAGATATTTCACAGGAGATTCCACTGGGAAGAACAACCGTTAATCAGCATCTCAATGAACTCAAAAAAGCAGGCCTGATTCAGGGGCATATTTCAGGAATTAAAACAAATTATTGCCTGAACCCGGAAGTACTAGAGAAACTGAAAGGATCAATGGAAAAATTGATCAATACCATGAATTGTTGCGGAACCTTAAAATGTGAATAAAATGAAAATACTGATAATATGTACCGGAAACACCTGCCGCAGCCAAATGGCTGAAGGTTTCCTGAAATCATTTGATCCGAAGCTGGAAGTTTTTTCTGCTGGAACGGCGGCTGAAGAAAATGTGAATCCATATGCGGTGAAAGTAATGAAAGAAAAGGGTATCGACATTTCCGGACAAAAACCCGAGCAGGTTGACAAATACCTCAATGAAAGTTTCGATTATGTGATCACCGTGTGTGATGGGGCTAAGGAAATTTGTCCTGTTTTCGCTGGTGAAGTTAAAAACCGCCTGCACATCGGCTTTGATGATCCGGCCAAAGCGAGAGGAACAGAGGAAGAAATCCTGCCGGTCTATAGAAAGGTGCGTGATGAGATCAGGGAAGAATTTCACATATTTTTTGAGGAACAATTACACTAATATATTTGCCACAGATTACACAGATTTGCACAGATAAATTGGAAAATGAAATAATTAATTATTGAATCAGTGTAATTTAAACTTTATAAATAATCAGTGATAATCAGTGAAATCTGTGGAAATTAAAAATCTGAGCCTAATGAACGAACGATTAAAAAACATCGTCCAAAGCAAATACAACGAAATTGCTTTACAATCCAAAGAACAAAATGAATCCTCCTGCTGCGGGAGCACCTGCGGTTGTGGCGATATGGACTACACCATCATGAGTGATGATTACTCCGGACTTAAAGGTTATAACAAAGATGCAGATCTTGGACTGGGTTGCGGGTTACCTACGGAACATGCCGAAATTTCGGAAGGAGATACCGTAATTGACCTGGGCTCGGGAGCCGGAAATGATGCCTTTGTTGCCCGCTCTATTGTGGGTGAATCGGGGAAGGTATTAGGCCTGGACTTTGCCGATGCCATGCTACAGAAAGCCAATGCGAATTTGGTTAAACTCGGATATACCAATGTGGAATTTGTAAAAGGTGATGTTGAAGAGATGCCATTTGAAAACGATCTGGCCGATGTATTTATCAGTAATTGTGTGCTCAACCTGGTTCCTGATAAGGAAAAGGCATTCGGTGAAATGTGCCGGGTGTTAAAGCCGGGTGGCCATTTTTGTGTGTCGGATATCGTGCTTTCAGGTAATCTCCCTGGTGCATTGGTGAAAGATGCGGAGATGTATGCCGGTTGTGTTTCAGGAGCCATGCAGAAGGATGAATATCTTGGGGTTATTGAAAAAGCTGGTTTTAAAAGCATTCAAATCCGAAAGGAAAAGGAGATCAATTTGCCGGATGAGATTTTAAGCAAATATCTGTCCGAATCGGAACTGAATGAATTCAAATCGGGTGATACAGGTATTTATAGTATTACGGTTTTTGCGGTTAAGTAGAACACGGATGACGCGGATTTAGCAGATCGGCGCAGATAAAAATCAGTGAAAATCCGCACGATCTGCGGCATCCGCATTCCAAAAACAAAATTATGACACAACTTACCAAACGTCTCTCTTTCCTCGATCGTTATTTAACGATTTGGATATTTTCTGCCATGCTAATCGGGGTATTTTCCGGATATTTCTTTCCGGCCATTGCAAGCTTCTGGGACAAATTGAGTGTAGGCACTACCAACATACCTATCGCAATAGGGCTGATCCTGATGATGTATCCGCCGCTGGCAAAAGTGAAATACGAGGAATTGCCACTGGTATTCAAAAACTTCAAAATTCTTGGTTTGAGCCTCGTTCAAAACTGGATCATCGGGCCGGTGTTGATGTTTGTATTGGCCATCCTTTTCCTGCAGGATTATCCGCATTATATGTATGGGTTGATCCTGATCGGCCTGGCTCGCTGCATTGCCATGGTAATTGTTTGGAATGAACTGGCCAAAGGAAACACCGAATACGCCGCGGGACTGGTTGCTTTCAATTCCATTTTCCAGGTGTTGTTTTTTGCTGTATATGCCTGGGTGTTCATCGCCATTGTGCCCGGCTGGTTTGGGATTGAAACAACCGATGTTGTGAAAAACATCACCATGGGACAGATTGCCGAAAGTGTATTCATCTATCTCGGCATTCCTTTCATCGCCGGGTTCCTGACAAGATTTATTTTGATCAGAGTCAAAAATAAGGATTGGTACCACACGAAGTTCGTCCCGAAGATCAGTCCCATTACATTGATTGCCTTGCTCTTCACCATTCTCGTCATGTTCTCTTTAAAAGGAGAATACATTGTCCAATTACCTTTGGATGTGGTTCGCATTGCCATACCGCTGGTGATCTATTTTGTGATCATGTTCCTGGTGAGTTTTTTCATGGGCAAAAAGATCGGAGCCGATTATTCAAAGTCGGCGACAATTGCCTTTACCGCGGCCAGCAACAATTTTGAACTGGCCATTGCAGTGGCTGTAGCTGTTTTCGGGATCAACTCTGGTGAAGCTTTCGCGGCGGTAATCGGCCCATTGGTGGAGGTGCCGGTGTTGATCGCATTGGTGAATGTTGCGCTGAGGTTTAAAAATAAATATTTCCCTTCCAAACAAACACATTGAGGACCCATTCAGAAAATAGGTCACGTGTATGTCCTACGGACAAACCATTCCCTGAATGCTATTTTCAACAAATTTTTATCGCCTACGGCGAAGGTTTTACCATTTCCTGAACTAAAATAATAAAAGACGAATTGCCCGGAGGGCATCAATTTTATTAGAAATCCTGGCAGACCTTGCCATCTTTCCCGTAGGGAATTAAAGATTAATTTTCAGGGCCTTGGAAATCCGGGATCAGACGATTAACAATTTGTGTTGTCCACCTTTATTTTGCCTTCGCTTTTTTGGTCACTCTATTATGGATTAGTAATATTGAACATAGATTTTAAGATATCCTAATTGCTTTAAAATTTGTAATTCGCCCATTGGTGGAAGTGCCGGTGTTGATCGCATTGGTGAATGTTGCGCTGAGGTTTAAAAATAAATATTTCCCTTCCAAACAAACACATTGAGGACTCATTGAGAAAATAGGTCACGTGTATGTCCTACGGACAAACCATTCCCTGAATGTTATTTTCTACTAATTTATATCGCCTACGGCGAAGATTTTACCATTTCCTGAACTTAAATATTAAAAACGAATTGCCCGGAGGGCATCAATTTTATTAGAAATCCTGGCAGACCTTGTCATCTTTCCCGTAGGGAATTTAGGATTAATATTCAGGGACTTGGAAATCCGGGATCAGACGATTAACAATTTGTGTTGTCCACCTTTATTTTGCCTTCGCTTTTTTGGTCACTCTATTATGGATTAGTAATATTGAACATAGATTTTAGGATATCCTAATTTCTTTAAAATTTGTAATTCGCCCGTTGGTAGAAGTGCCGGTGTTGATCGCATTGGTGAATGTGTCGTTGCGGATAAAACAAAAGTACTTTACAGCCGTTTAAAAATTTCAACTTGATGAAGATTTGCTGGGTTCCGTAAAAAAAATTAGTTTTGAGGTTTTAATAATCAAATGTACAAGTTCCGAAACATAATTTCTGCAGTCTTACTGCTTTCGGCTTTGGTCCTGATCCTGAACAATGTGTTTCCGCATCATCACCACGAGCAACAGGTATGTTTTGTTTCGGAGCATTGCGAAGATGAAGATGCCAATGGCAATATTGCGGATCCCGATCATGGATTATCCCATCAGCATGATAATAAGGGTGCAGAATTTTGTAAGATCCATGGTATTTACATCATCACGGATTCCAAAAACACTAACAGTAAAACACATTCCCAAAGGCTTCAAAAAAACCATTTGTATTCTGCCTTTCTGCAAGGAAATGAATCGGAACAAATGGTTTTGTCTTTTCATTCGATTAAGCCACCCGATGGTGTAAGTAAAATCTACTTTGTAAAATCGCTTACCCGGGCATTGCGTGCCCCACCTGCTTGTTAGCATTTCTTTAGTTTCCTGAATTTTAATCAAATAGATCTGACCGGTTCGTTTCTGGCAGTATCTGGTTGCATTTATACTTTCGATCAGGGAACACTTTATTTTTCTACAAAGCTTTATTAATATTTTTTAATTTTTTATAAAATGAAGAAATTGTCATTGGCACTGTTACTGGCCGTGCTTTTTATTTCCTGCGAACACCAGGAAAGTGGTGAAATGCAATCCGGTGAATTGCATGAGGAGGAAACGGAGGGTACCCACGAGGAGACCCGATCCGTTACCCTCTATTCTAAAAATTATGAAATTTTTACCGAGTATGGGGCGCTCCACCAGGGCGAACCAAGTAATTTCCTGATCCATATTACAAAGCTGGATGCCGAATATTCCGCATTTGCAGACGGACAGGTGAAGGTAAAACTTATGTTTAATGACGGAGATCAACAGGAAACTGCTGTGCCTGCTAAGGTTGCCGGAATTTTCAATCTTACCCTGACTCCTGAAAAAGCAGGTGATGCCTTTCTGAATTTCATTATCCAAAGCAATTCCGGCTCTGATATTCTGGATACTGAGGTTCATGTCCTTGCCAAAGGAGAAACTGACCATCATGTGGAGGAAAGTTCAGGTAGTTATGTACGCTACACCAAAGAACAGGCCTGGAAAAGCCGGTTCAATGTGGCTGAAGTCAGGACCGATTCTTTTGCACATGTGATCAAGGCAAGTGGCGAGTTTCTGGCCATGCCGGGAGAAAAACAGAGTGTGACAGCTAAATCGCAGGGGGTGGTTTTGTTTGGATCCAAAGATCTTGTGCAAGGAAAACATGTGCAAAAGGGCGAAGTGCTCTTTACGCTCAGCGGTGAAGGTTTGGCCAACAACAACATCGCGGTTCAGTTCAGCGAGGCAAAAACAAATTTTGAAAAAAGCAAAGCCGATTTAGAACGGCATCAGAGATTGCTTACGGAAAACATCATTTCTGAAAGACAGTTCCTCGAAACCCAAAGCCGGTACTTCAACGATAGTATCCGCTACTATTCTTTGAAAGAAACCGTTGGCACTTGCGGCATGAAGGTGCGTGCCCCGATGAGCGGTTACCTGCATGAGCTCAATGTTTCGGAGGGGGCATTTGTCTCGCCAGGCAATCTCATGGCCACCATCTCTACCAACCGGGTGATACTGCTCCGCGCCGATGTGCCACAACAGTTTTATGGAGTTCTTGACAAAGTAACCACAACCACATTTCGCCCGGCTTATACACATAAAGTTTATACGCTGGAAGAACTGTCGGGCAGGTTAATGG
Source organism: Bacteroidales bacterium (assembly GCA_020438105.1). GTDB lineage: Bacteria > Bacteroidota > Bacteroidia > Bacteroidales > JAADJA01 > JAADJA01. The sequence goes on along the minus strand of JAGQVE010000014.1, from coordinate 39,757 downwards.
CACGAGGTGCTTCCGTTGCGGAAAACAATCACTATCTACCTGTTTACTTCGAGGTGGTGAACGATGGAACCCTACTGGAAGGCGCTTTTGCCGAGTTTTTCCTGAAAACCGATCCCGAACCGGACAGGATCGTTATCCCGATGACTGCACTGATCGAAGAGCAGGGAAATTATTTTGTGTATGTGCAGGTGAGCGGTGAATCCTACGAAAAGCGTGCAGTAGCTATTGAGGCTACCGATGGTATTCATGCTGCGATCGCTTCAGGACTTCAACCCGGTGAACGGATCGTTACCGAAGGTGCCATGCTGGTCAAAACGGCTACTTCGGCTGCATTACCTGCCCACAATCATCAACATTAAAAGGAGGAAGATATGATTAACAGAATGATCAAATATTCGCTCGACAACCGGCAACTGATCATCTTCCTTTCGGTGATCTTGTTGGTGGGAGGCATCTACACGGCTACGCGGGTCGAGATCGATGTTTTTCCCGATCTCACTGCACCCACAGTGGCTATTCTGACCGATGCCCACGGCATGGCTGCCGAAGAGGTTGAAAAGCTGGTTTCATTTCCCATTGAATCGGCCATGAACGGCGCCACAGATGTACGTCGTGTCCGCTCGACCTCCTCTTTTGGCATGTCGATCGTGTGGGTGGAATTCGACTGGGGAACCGATATTTATAAAGCAAGGCAGATCGTGAGTGAGAAGTTGTCGATCATCGGCACACAGCTACCCGAAAATGTGGAATCGCCGGTATTGGCACCCCAAACATCCATCATGGGTGAGATCATGCTGATCTCGGTCACCTCCGATTCGCTGTCGATGTTCGAGCTGAGGACCATCGCTGAGCGGCAGATCAAACAGCAGTTGTTATCGGTAACCGGTGTGTCGCAGGTTGTGATCATCGGCGGATTGCCCAAGCAATACCAGATTTTGGCCGATCCATTCAAAATGCAATATTTCGATGTGAGTCTTGATGAGTTACTGACTGCTTCGGAACATACCAATTCCAATGCATCCGGCGGGTTTATCAACGAACACGGACAGGAATACATCATCCGGGCAACGGCACGTTCGACAGATACCGCTTTAATCGGCAATTCAGTGGTAAAAGTGAAAGATGGCAAGCCGATCAAAATTTCGGATGTGGCCAGGGTGACGGTGGGCCATTCACCCATCATCGGCGAAGCTTTCCTGGATGAAAAACCAGCTGTGATCATGACCGTGCTGAAACAGCCCAACACCAATACGCTGACCCTTTCGGAAGATATCGACGAAGCAATGGAACAGCTTTCCACCTTTTTACCGGAAAATATTCACCTCAATTCCCATATTTTCAGGCAGGCCGATTTTATTGATACGGCGGTGAACAATGTGCTGCGCGTTTTGCTGGAAGGTGGGATTTTTGTGAGTATCGTGTTGTTCCTTTTCCTGCTGAACCTGAGAACGACGGTGATCTCGTTGACCGCCATTCCGCTTTCACTTTTGCTTTCCCTCATTACCCTGCAATTGCTTGGACTGACCCTCAACACCATGTCGTTAGGTGGGATGGCCATTGCCATTGGGGTGCTGGTGGATGATGCCATCATCGACGTGGAGAATGTGCTGAAGCGATTGAAACAGAACCATCGCCGGCCACCCAAAGAAAGGGAAAATCCGCTGGCCGTGATCTACAGGGCGTCGGTGGAGATCCGCTCTTCCATCGTGCAGGCCACCCTGATCATCATCGTGGCTTTTATCCCCCTCTTTTTCCTTTCAGGAATGGAAGGGCGCATGCTGGTACCGCTGGGACTCACTTTCATCGTTTCGTTGTTCGCCTCACTGTTGGTGGCGATCACACTCACACCGGTCATGTCAAGTTATTTGTTGGTTACCGATAAACAACTCAAAGCTGATGACCGGGGCCGGAACAAGGTAGTTCAAAAACTCAACGGCCTTTATGCGGCCAGTCTTGCATCGGTGATCCGTTACCGAAAAGCAATCATTGGCATTTCAATAATCTTATTGGTGGGAGCTATTATCATTTTCAGCGGTTTCGGGAGGAGCTTTTTGCCGGAATTTAACGAAGGAACGCTGACAATTACCACCGTCAGTCAACCGGGCATTTCCATCGATGAAAGCAACCGGATCACCTCAAAGATTGATGAGGAATTGATGCAAATCCCGGAAGTGAAGTACGTCAGCAGAAGAACCGGACGTGCTGAATTGAATGAACACAGTCATGGCGGCAGCAACTCTTCAGAAATCGATGTGCCATACGTTTTGGATGAGCGCTCAAAAGATGAATTCATGGAAGAGGTAAGGGACAGGCTTTCGGGCATTCCCGGAATCAGCATCAACATCGGCCAGCCCTTGGGCCACCGGATCGACCATATGCTCTCCGGGACGCGGGCCAATATCGCCATTAAGGTGTTCGGTACCGATTTGACTACCATGTACAACCTCGCTAACGAGATCAAGGGGAGAATTGAAGGGATTGACGGACTCGTGGATCTGAATGTGGAGCAACTGGTGGAGATTCCGCAGATTCAGATTCGGCCTCGCCGCGAAATGCTGGCCCGATACGGCATACCGATGAACCGCTTTGTGGAATATGTGGAAACCGCCATCGCCGGAAAAAAGGTTTCGGAGGTGTATGAGAATAATCTCAACTTCCCGCTGGTGTTGCGCTATAAGGAAGTTTTTCGCGATGACATTGATGCGATCCGCAATGCGTATATCGATACTTACCGGGGAGAGAAGATCCCGCTCAGTTTTGTGGCCGATGTGGTTTCTTTTTCCGGACCCAACACCATCAACCGCGAGAATGTCCAGCGTAAACTCGTGATCTCGGCCAACGTGTCCGGCCGTGATGTGGGCAGTGTGGTGGATGAGGTAAGAGAGACGATCGATCAGGATGTGACACTCCCCGAGAACTATTTTATCCGCTATGGCGGCCAGTTTGAAAGCGCCAGCAAAGCATCACGGTTACTTTTGTTTACTTCCATCCTGGCCATTATCATTATTTATGTGATCCTCTACCAGGAATTCAAGAGTGCCACCCTGGCCGGACTGGTGCTGATCAACCTGCCGCTGGCGGTGATCGGTGGCGTGCTGGCCATTTGGTTTACCTCGGATATGTTGAGCATTCCGGCGATCATCGGGTTTATCACCCTCTTTGGCATTGCCACACGGAACGGGATCCTGCTGGTTTCGCGATTCCAGAATCTGGCAAAAGAACAACAATTTTCATTGGTGGAGATCATCCAACGGGGTTCATCCGACCGATTAAATCCCATCCTGATGACTGCGTTAGCCTCGGGATTGGCACTTATTCCGCTGGCACTGAGCGGTGGCAAACCGGGCAATGAAATCCAGAGCCCCATGGCCATCGTGATCCTGGGCGGTTTGTTTACCTCGACATTGCTCAACCTGTTTGTGATCCCGGCGGTATATTACATCATTCAAAAAAAGAACGATCATGAAACAAAAAAATAAGATCATTTTGATACTGCTTGTGTGGATCGGCTTTTCCCTTTCTGCACAGGAATCCCTCGACAGTTTGCTCAGCAAGGTTGAGCAAAACAACCCGGTGCTGATCAATGCCGGACACCTGCTAGAAGCCAGAAAACTGGAAGCTTCCACAGGCCTTACGCCGCCCAACCCCGAAGTGGAATACGGCTACATGTGGGGAACTCCGGATGTAATTGGCAACCGGACCGATTTTGCTGTTTCACAGTCGTTTGATTTCCCGACGGTTTATTCATCCCAAAATAAGCTGTCGGACATCACAAAGGAGCAGGCTCAACTGCAATTTGAGGCGACCCGCCAGGAGGTGATCCTAAAAGCACGTCAGGCCTGGATCCTGCAGGTTCATCTCAACAAAGTGAGATCGATCCTTGAAAGACGGTTGAGTTATGCTGAAACTGTCCTCCAAAGTTATGAACGCAAGCTGGAGACCGGTGAGTCGAACCAGTTGCAGCTCAACCAGTCGAGGATGAAGGTGGTAGCCCTTAAGAATGAGATCAGCCGGTTGGAGCAGCGATTCACAGAGAATAATGCCCGATTGATGAACCTGACGGGGAATATTCCGGTGACGATCAACGATACTGTCTGGCCCCTGCAAATGGCTTTGAATCCGGATACCTTGCTTTCGGATTATGAGAGCGGATACCTGAATCAGATCTATCAAACGGAAGTTGACAGGAAGTCGAAGGAAGTGGATGTGGTTTTTAACAAAAAATTGCCCAAACTCTCAGCCGGGTACTATTCCGAAAGTGTTGTGGGAGAAAAGTTCCAGGGCGTACAGGCCGGTATTTCCATTCCCCTTTGGGAAAATGCCAGGGCGGTTAAAACAGCCAAAGCAAAAGTGATCTATGCCCAATCGGATGCCGAACGCTTCTGGCAGGAGAAGGAAAACGAGATCAGGCAGAAGTACGATCAATTGCTAATGCTACAGGACCGGGTAAAGGATATGGAACAAGTGTTATCGGAATCGAATGATGAAGCATTGCTAAGACAAGCCATGGAAGCAGGGGAAATTACCTTAACCGATTACTATTATGAATCGGACTTTTACTATCAAACCCTGGTGAGCTTGCTGGAATTCAGGAAAGACTTACTTTTGCTGGAGGCTGAATTGAGGAAGGTATATTATTGAGAGTATTGCCACAGATTACACTGATTTGCACAGATAATTGGGAAAGAAAAAAATTAGTGTTAATATTTAATCTGGGTAATCTGTGCAATCTGTGGCTAATAAAAAATCTAAAATTTGTACAATGAAATTCGGAATTATCTTAGAAACCAAAGAATACGAAAAAGCCTGGAATGCTTTCCGGTTTGCCATTACGGCCAGAACCCAGGGAAATGATGTAAAAGTTTTCCTGATGGGAGAGGCAGTGGAATGCGAAGGTTTGATCCACGAAAAATACAACGTTGCCGAGAAACTGGAAGAGTTTTACGAAATAGGTGGTGAGATCATGGCTTGTGGCACCTGTTTAAAATCCCGGAAACTGGAGGCATCAGAAGCATGCCCCATGTCGAATATGGTGGACTGCCTTAACATGGTGGAATGGGCCGACAAAGTGATCACTTTTTAATCACAAACGACCTTTAACTTCCTAAGGTATCTTGTTGTTGGGTGTAAAAAAATCAATACAATCTGTGTCATTTACAGCGTTTAAATAATCTGTGTTAATCTGTGAAATATGTGGCTAAAGAAATAAATGAGTCAATATGAAAACATTAGCAACAAAATCAGTGATAACCTGCCCCGAGTGCGGCTTTCAAAAGGAAGAAGTAATGCCCACCGACACCTGCCTGTTCTTTTATGAATGCATAAACTGTCATGTTTTGTTAAAACCCAAAAAAGGCGATTGCTGTGTGTTTTGTTCGTATGGTTCAGAGAAGTGCCCGCCGGAGCAAACTGGATGTTGTGGGTAGTAATTCCTCGATATTTTAATTCATCCGATGACTTCAAGTCATCGGATGATTAATAGATCTATGTAATCGGATGATTAATAGCACTATTTCATCGGATGAATCTCATATACCTTTGCCACATTGACAATTTTAACAATTTGGTTCTTTTTTTGTTAGTGATATTTAAGCGCTAAATAATTTATCACTAAATAATCAAAAATGAGAACTATTCAATTATTATTTGTATTGATGTTTGCAGCAACATCAACCCTTATAGGACAAAACGAGGCTGCACCGATGCATAATGCCAATGATATTTACATTTCAAAGCAGGTGAACGGAACCATGGACGAGGTTTATCATAAAGTTGTTGAAGCTTTAAAAGCTGAAAAATTTGGTGTGATTACCGAAGTGGACATGGCTAAAACGCTGAAATCGAAAATAGATGTGGATATTGAACCCTATATGATACTGGGTGTTTGCCACGCAGGATCGGCTTATAAAGCCTTACAGGCCGAACCGAATATTGGCGTGTTTTTACCATGCAAGGTAATTTTGAAACAATTGAAAGAAGGGACTATTGAGGTGGTTGCAGCCAACCCAGAGATGATGATGAAGATGCTGGGGAATGAGAAACTGGATGAAACTGCCGGCGAAGTTGCCGATAAACTCAGCAAAGTAATAAAGAGTCTCTAAAAAAATAAAACAGCATTATTCGAAATAGAGTAATGCTGTTTTACTTTATTGCTTAAAAATTATCTTGCTAAAACCAACTTCCTGAAATTTCCCTCATTCCACAAGTCCATCATTTTTTTGAAATCAGGATAAAACTCTTGCGAGATTTCGGTTTGTTTGATCAACAGCATCCTTTTAACGGTTATTTTATTTCCCTTTTGCTGGGTTGATAAAACAAGTTCACCAAAAGGCGTTTTCATTTCAGTGAGCTCTATCGGGTTCACCAACCTCGTATTATCAGGTACTGAAATATCATAGCTGTATTGCTCATTAATTACATCCGGAACCTGGAAAGGAGTATTTCTTTCGTTACTCAAATAATTGATGTGCCAGGCTGAGGTTCCATTTTTATTTTCGGGTAATTCGAAAAAGTAATAGTTAGCCTGCTTATGCAATGGTTTTTTAGCCATCACTTTTAAATTGCAAAGTGAGCGATATTGCGCGTTATTGATGATTTTTGCATCTGCAATTTCCTTTCCGGTAAAGCCCGAAATTATATCTTTGGCTGCTGCGCTATCATTTTCCAGTTTGTAATACGGATTCATCGCTTCGGTTAATAAAAACTCAATGTTGCCGCTACATTTCATAGAATCATCAAGGATAAGTGTGCCATTTGTAACCACTTTATTTTCAAATTTTGCAGCAATGTTTTCATAAGCAGGTTTATCCGGACGAAGCGTGATTAAAGTGTTTCCATTCATTTCAAACACCTTGTTTTGTGATGCTTCATGTGTAGCCGACAAATACATTTGCTCCAGTTCCCTGGGACTTGCCTGAACAAGCACTTCTCCGATCAGGGGCAAGCAGCCAATCTCAGGATCATAGAAATGGGTAGGAACAACCAGAACCGGATCGGCATTGATACCAGCATCTCTGAGCAGGGCGGTCAGTAAATAGCTTTTCTCAAAAGCAGTTCCACCGTTACTTTCCCAGGTTTCGATGGGTGTGCGAGAACGATAGCCATTATAATAGGGTGATACGTTGTAATTGTTTACATCCTCGGCCACAGCTTTATTAAGCTTAAGAATAAAAGGCAGGTCATATTTATTTTCCTTCCGCAATCCGGTAACCATTTCCTCCATCTTTTGATTAGATTTATCCGTTGGCATCATCTTATCATAAGTGGCATTAAACGCTTCTTCCCAGGTCAGGGTGCTGAATATCAATCGGGGCAGGTGAGAGTCGTGTGCCGGTTGATGACTTTCATGACTCAATTCTGCGAGTCCGCCAAAGGTGAATTTGTAAATTCTATAGTTACCTTGTTCTTCAATCTCAGGGGCTGTTCTCAGGTTGAATACTTTGTAATGCAGCGTTTTGCTAACCGGTATTTTTATAATAATCACTTTTTTCTGAACGGGTGAACTTTCCGGCAGAATTTCGTCGGCCATTAAGCCTGGAAGGTAGCCAGCTTCAGTATTAATTGAATAATCCAGCTCAATTACCGCCCCGATTTCAGTTCCGGGATGGGTCACAACCATTTCACGCAGGTAATTATAGTATGGTGCATCACTTGCAAACCCTGGTAAAACCTCATTAAAAGAATTAAAAGGACCTTCGGTGACTTTACCATCCTTGTGGGTCGTTTTCGATTCATTGATTTTCAATTCCTGGTGCTCCGGATTGTAAACGATAAAAGTTTCGCCATACAGCCGATTAAAGCTAAAATGGGTATTGAGCTCAAACTTTTTATAGTAATGATAATCCTGTGAGCCATCTTCATTGAGCGTATACTCCTGCACAATTTCAATAAAGGTAGCATCATGTTTTGCCTCTTGCGCAAACATTACATTACTCAGGATCAGCAATAAAATTGGAAATATATTTTTCATCATTATGATTTTTGTGGTTTTTTAGAAACTGGATTTTTTAAGAATTACCGGTTCTTCAGCAATCTTATTCTGCGACACAACGGCACTTTTGAATGAGCCCCAATCCTCAGGATCGTAAATCCGTTTTTTAAATTTCATATTTTCCGATACGGTTAGTTGATCGCCTTCCACATAAAAAGCACCCTTGAAAGTGGCTCCTGTTCCGCTCATCAGCTCGGTTGAAGGCAGGTAAACGGTTTCAACTTTATAAGGTAACTGAACCGTTTCAGATAGCTGTACCTGACGTGAGCAACGATCTCTAAACTGGTAAGTCCGTTCCTTAACCGACGTATTCATATAAAGGTGCGACATGGCTCTTTTGAAAATATTGGAAACTACCACAGGTGTGATCAATATCTCATTATCAGTAACAATGGCATAACCGGGAATTTCGTATTTGATAATAATTTTAAGGTTGGCGTTTTGATAATCCATCGGATCTCCATAATCGGCTGAGATGATCTTAGCCCGCGGCTGAACGGATATTAACTCCCTTTCAAGGTTTTCTTCCCAGGTAGTTCTGTAGGCGCCGGTAAAAATCCGCCGGATGGCAGCGTCGGACTGTCCTTCAGCCTCAAGAGTAAATTCACCGGAGAGGGTTCCGTCTTCGCTCAAACTAGAAGTTCCGTTTATTTTCAGGTAGTGATTTTCAGGTGGTGAAATGGGGGTGATCATCAGGTCAGCACCTTCAGGAACGCCCATCAGGTAATTTTGCTGTTGTTCCAAACTCGACCATAATTCGCGAACGAAAGGCACCCATGTGGGATCGAGCAGATGGTATTTTCCATCCGAAAGTTTTACCACAGTTACGGAGTGATTGAATTGATCGGCTGGTATCCGGTCGATACGCGAACCGGCCATGGTCATGGCGGCATACGATTCAAATCCGGCAGCCCGAAGCATGGTAATCAGCATACCGGCTTTGTCTTTACATACACCACAGCGGTCGCTAAAAGTCATTTCACCTTTGTGCAATGTAAATCCTTCACCTTCTCCCATCGAAATTCCAGAATAGCGAATATTATCTGCCACCCAATGGGTCAATTTTGAAACCGAATCCATTTCATCTTTAGCCCCTTTCAGAATTTCAGCAACTTTCCTGTCAATTTCCGGGGTTGATTCAAAACTTCCAAAATCTTCATTTACGCCATAAAACCAGAGCGACTTAGCAATCCAGTCGGGACTGGTGGAAATCAGCAATTTTGTAAATTCATCTGACTTTGCCACCATATTGGGTTCACTTTTGGGCTCGGTGTAATCCTTTTTGGTAAAGGAATATAAAAATGCATCGCCCACCGGAACAGCCGAAGCCATTACCTCGCCGTTGTAAACTTTGTATTGAACAAGTTTATCTGCAGGGATTTTAGCCTGATACACTTTTTCCTTTACCGGCTGTGAGCTCCAAAACTCAACGATATCGTAAAAATGGCCACGCATGGGGGGGATATACTTTTCATCGTCGATGATCCCATCCAGTAAGAGGGCGTAAGTAAACCCTTTCCTGAATAAATTAACCTCAATGGCATCACCCGGCTCAAGATGGCCTACTTCCACCATTTTTTCACTTGCACCCCAGTAAATGGCTCTGGCCGGGGCCGGATAATCCAATACATTTTCAAGATTCACCTCTTCGATCAAACCTGTATTACGGTAAATTTTTACACCTCTTATTTCCACGTAAGCGGATAAAGGATCGTAACCAATTTTTACCACTGCATTGTCTTTTGCGCCCTTCTCATTCAGAATTTTGGTAAGTTTATGCATGTAAACATAACTCAATCCGGTTTCCTGAACATCCACCATGGTACTGTCGAAGATGATTACTTCCGACTTGCCGGGAAAGTCTTTCTGATCCCCTGCATTTTTAATTTTTGACCAAATTTCGGGATCTGCCTTTAGCTGCATGACGACAGCTAATAAAAGCGATAGCATGAAGAATTTTTTCATAGAAACAACATGTTTTATTAAAACCTGTAAAGCTAATAAATTATCCGGCTTCAAATGGTTTAAATAATTGTATCAAGCTGGAAAAACCCTCTGAAATGTAGTTTCTTGTTATTACGATTGGTTTTGAAATTTTTAATGTGGTAAAGCTTGACAGGATTTAATTAAAAAGTGAATTTTAACAAGACTGTTTTTGATAACTTTTTTAATATAAATTTGTTAGAATACTACTAAAAATAGTATTTTCGCACATTATTTAGTTGAATTTAAAATTACCAAATTTTTAACGATCATGAAATCACACAGAGGTCTACTATTTTTAACAGTAGCAATTTCCATTCTTTTCCTTTCAGGTTGTATGTCAACCAAACTTCCAGATTCATATACCGTTAACCCGGAGGTGTTGGAAGCCAAAGGTGGTGAAGTTGCGTTTACAGTTAATGGAACAGTACCGGAAAAATCTTTCCACAAGAAAGCAAAAGTTGAATTTACACCTTACCTGAAATATGGTGACCAGGTGAAAGAGTTAAAACCTTTCACACTTCGTGGTGAAAAAACCGAAGGTGAAGGAACTGTTATTAATTCAAAAACAGGTGGAAGTTTCACCTACAACGAAACATTTGATTATACTGACGACATGCATGCTTCAGAACTTTTTGTGAATGCAAAAGTTATCAAAGGAAGTAAAGTTCAGGAATTCAATGATATTAAACTGGCTGATGGTATTATCGCAACGTATCAAAATATCGAGCATACTGAAAATGCAATTCTTGCCCCATCAGGATATGAGCGCGAAACCATCATTACAAAAATGGCCACTATTTATTATATGCAAAACCGTTACAATGTTAACTGGAGCATTGATCTGAATAAATCAGACGAAGCCAAAGCTGCATTGAATGAAGTTTATGCTTTCCTGGAGCAGGGATGGGAAATTAAAGACGTAGCTATCGATGCATGGGCATCACCCGAAGGAGAGATTGATTTCAACGATAACCTCGCTGATGATCGTGCCGAAAGTGCTAAAAAATATATGGAATCCAAAGTAGCTAAATTGACTGATGCCGAAGATGTAAAATATTTGGTTAAAGGTCATGGCGAAGATTGGGATGGATTCATGAAATCAGTTCAGAATTCGGATCTTCCTGAAAAAAGCACCATTCTCAATGTTGTAAATTCACAAAGCGATGTTTCAAAACGCGAGCAGGAAATGCGCAACATGACTGTAATTTACAAAGAAGTTGCTGATAAAATTTTGCCTCCTCTGCGTCGGGCTGAAATTAAAGTTAGCTGCTACGAACCGAAACGTACTGATGAAGAAATTGCTCAACTGGCAGTTACCAGTCCTGATTCTTTAACTTATGTTGAATTGCTCCATGCCGCAACTTTAACTGAAGATCACCAGGCTAAATACAACATTTACAGAGCTTCATTCTCTAATCCTAACCGCGATTGGAAAGCATATAACAATGCTGCTGTTGAAGCTGTTGAAATGGATATGATCAGTGATGCTTCCAACTTACTCATGCAAGCTGAAAAACTTTCGAAAAACAATGGTATGATCGAAAACAATATGGGTGTTGTTGCAAGTCATACGGGTGATTATGCAAAGGCTGAAGAACATTTTCTGAATGCCCAGAAAAACGGCGAAGATGTTAGCTACAACCTTGGTGTAATGGCTATCCAAAAAGGTGAATACCAGAAAGCACTCACCTATTTTAAAAATACAAAATGTGATCACAATGTTGCTATGGCGCAGATGTTTACTGACAATATGAAAGATGCCATGACCAACCTCAAATGTGCTCCTGTAAGTGCCAATACTTATTATATGCTTGCAGTTTACGGTGCACGTACCAATGATGGTGATATGGTATTTGAATATCTCGGAAAAGCAATCGGAATGGATGCTTCAATGAAAGAAAAAGCAAAAGAAGATCGCGAGTTCCTGAAATATTTCGATAACGAAGCTTTCAAAAGCCTGGTAATGTAATTTAACATCCAACTAAATATAAAACCCTGGTGAAGTTCACCGGGGTTTTTTTATACTTAACAGGATTCATTTTTTACTATTTTTACCCAAATCACTAAAATCATCTCCTCATGTTGAAGTTATATGATGAAATTCCTTCGCTGGACCTCAACGACTTTATAAAAGGTTCAGTAGCTCAAAAAGCTAAATTTGTAAACCAATTGGGTGAAGCCTGGACAAACATTGGATTTGTAGCTTTGAAAAATCATGGACTTGATGAATATGACCGTCAGCGATTGTACAATGCAGTTGAAAAGTTCTTTCAGCAATCGGATGAAGTAAAGCAACAATATGAAGATCCCGAAATACAAGGCCAGCGCGGTTATATTGGTAAAATGAAGGAACATGCCAAGGGTTTTGAAGCTCCCGATCTCAAAGAATTTTATCATATTGGTCAAAAACTGGATCCGAACGATCCGGATACCCTTGCTTACCCCAAAAATATATTCCCGGCTGAGGTACCTGAATTTGCTGAATTGGGAGCGAAAACTTTTGAAACACTTGAGTGTGCAGGAATTGATCTGTTAAGAGCAGCAGCTTTATACCTTGATTTGGATGAGCACTATTTTGATGATAAAGTGAAAAATGGGAATAGCATTTTACGTCCCATTCATTACTTCCCCATTTTAAATCCGGATAGTTTGCCCGCTGATGCAGTTCGGGCAGCCGAGCATACCGATATCAACCTAATTACCCTGCTGATGGGTGCCAGCGCCGACGGATTGCAGGTGTTGCGCCGCGATGGAAAGTGGATCCCCATTACTGCTTTGCCTGAGCAGGTGGTGGTTAATGTGGGCGATATGTTGTCGCGGCTTACCAATAATAAGTTAAAGTCAACCGTTCACCGGGTGGTAAATCCTCCGCGCGAGTTGATGCATATCCCGCGTTTTTCAATTCCGTTTTTTATGCATCCCAAATCGCAAATGGACCTGAGTTGTTTACCTCAGTGCATTGATGAACACAATCCAAAGCAGTTTGAAGATATCACCGCCGGTGAGTATTTAAATGAAAGATTGAAGGAAATTGGGTTTTAATGTTTTCACTTCACAGGATTAATCATTCATTTCACAATACTCATTCTTAACTTCACAGTTTTTCGGTTTCAAAACCACACTGGTCCGCTGTAATTTTGGTTCAAACTTTTAAATGTTAAACTTTAAAAAAAATTTGAACCATGAAAACCTTAATTCTAACAACAGCAATGGTAGTAATAGCTACCCTGACTTTTTCACAAAATGAAAACCAGGTAACAAACAATCAATTTGTACACCAGGGTGAGGATGTAACCGTAGCCATGTATCCAAATAGTGGCGACGCTGTAACAATGATCCTTTCAAAGACTCCTGAAACCAAAATAAAATTGGTGGTAAAGTCGGACAATGATGAAGTTCTTTATCAGAAACAATTTAAAAAAATTGACAACACCCGGGTAAAATATGATATCTCGGAATTTCCATCAGGAGAATACACTTTTGAAGTAGTTCAAGGAAAAGACGTTCTTTATTCACAGAAGTTTTCCAAAAGGGATGGCACCCTGGCCATCGCTGAATAATTAAAAGGGTTAATACCCCGAATTTATTCCAATAACAGTTCTTTGACATCTTTTGCAATATACAAGTAACGGAATTTGTAAATTTGAGCAGTGAAGTACATCAATAGCATGATTAAAATATGATGGGTTATTTGAAAAATCGTGGGATTCGTTGGGGAATATTCCTCTTCCTGGGTATACTATTCAGGTTCCTGCTGGATATTACTTATAGCCTCATGTACCGTAACTACGACTTGTTCCAGTCTTTTGTAAGCTATCTTTTCACCATCATTATAACATTCATTGCTTTAGAGGGCATTTACCAGGTGAAGCTTAAGCTTGATCAAAACATTAGCTGGGAAAAAAATGCGTACCGGAGATTTTTCATGCAATGGTCATTGGGTTTATTAGTAGGCTTATTTGTCGTTTTCGTGCTTCGGTGGTCGTATATTCTCATTCGGAACAATTACACGTTTGTTGCGGTTGTGGATGAACTGATCATGGCGGCCCTTGTGGTTGTTATAATATCGGTATTAACAGTTGTTGAATTAAGCATATACCTTTTGGAGAAATGGCGTTTTTCGTTAGCAGAATTGGAACGTTTTAAAAAAGAAAATGCGGAATTTCAGTTTGAATCTTTGCGATCTCAGGTGAATCCGCATTTTCTGTTCAACAGCCTTAATACCCTATCATCACTCATATACAACGACCGCGAAAAAGCCGAAATATTTATCAGGGAATTATCAGATGTATACCGATATATTCTGGAAAACCGAGGAAGCGAACTGGTGCTTTTCGAAAGGGAACTTAAGATTGCCCGCTCATACCTGTTTTTACTCGGTTTGAGATTTGAAAAAAACCTGATGGTGGAATGGCAAATTGAAAAGAAAGCGGAATCGAAACTGATTGCTCCATTAACCTTGCAGTTGCTTATTGAGAATGCTGTGAAACACAATGTTATTTCTCGAAAAATGCCTTTGACTTTAAAGATTGAAGCAAACGAAGATAAATTGACCGTGAGAAACAATTTGCAGCGCAAGGAAATAAAAGAGTACAGCAGTAAACTTGGCCTTAAAAACATTCAGAGCCGTTATTCGTTCTTAACTTCCGGAATTGTGGACATTTATGAAACCGATTCGGAGTTTGTTGTAAAAATACCATTAATCAATCCCTCATGAGAGTTCTGATAGTTGAAGATGAGCCTTATGCTCAAAATGAGCTGAAACGATTGCTTGCCAAAACCGGGAAGGAAATTGAGATTTTGGATTGCCTTGATAGTGTGGATGAGGCAGTGGAGTGGTTCCAGCTAAATGATGAACCCGATCTGCTTTTCCTGGATATTCAACTTAGTGATGGATTGAGTTTTGAGATTTTTAACCAGGTGAAATTTAAAACCCCTGTAATTTTTACAACAGCTTATGATGAATATGCCATTCAGGCTTTTAAATTGAATAGTATTGATTATTTGCTAAAACCCATAAAATCGGATGAGCTGGAAGCTGCACTCGAAAAATTTTCGGGGTTAAGCGAACAATATGGGAAAAAAGAAAGGCAGGGACTGAATATGGAGCAGATTGAGCAATTGCTGCAAATACAGCATACCAAATACAAAAATCGTTTTATTGCAAAAGTAGGAGATCAAATTAAACACATTGATGTAAGTGATGTAGCGTATTTCAGGGCCGAGGATAATGAAGTAATGCTGGTCACCAGGTCCAATCAGCGGTATATCGTTGATTATTCCCTCGAACAATTGGGGAGGCTTGTTAGTCCGGAAGCATTTTTCAGGATAAACCGATCGTACATCGTTACCATCAATGCAATTAAAAAAATAAGTAAATACTTTAACAGTCGATTACATCTTGAGCTGGAACCTCCCACTGATGAAACAATTTTGATCAGCCGAATAAAGGTTCCTGAATTTATGAAATGGGTTGACCAATGATGAAATCAAGAGGAAATATTATTTTAACTTTAATGGCAGCGTTGCTGTTGCTATCATCCTGTCATAAGGTGGTTGTAAGGGTGGATTCCATTCCGGAAAATTCGCCTAAAAACCAACCCATTTTTATTACCGGTAATTTTAATAACTGGGATCCGGGTGAAGCACGTTTCCGGTTAATCCCAAATGATGATGGATCCTATTCCGTGGTGCTTCCGGCGGGATTCGGAACCATTGAATATAAATTTACACGTGGCGACTGGACTACCGTTGAAAAAGATATATGCGGATACGAAATTGATAACCGCACCTTGATTTTAGGCGAACAGGATACCATTACCAACCAGATTCAAAGCTGGAATGATATGGACCCGATTAACTGCCCGCGGCTTACCATTATCCTGGATAGTGTGCCCAAAGATACTCCGGAAGATGAAGTAATTGCTCTTGCGGGAAATTTTAATGCCTGGAATCCTGATCAAAATGCTGTGCTGAGGAAGGATAGCTCAAGCGGGAAATATTCATTGACCATCGACAGAATGCCTGGTGTTAGTGAGCTCGAATTTAAAGTTACCAGGGGCAATCTTCAAACCAGTGAGTCGGATGAGTTTGGAAATAATGTGGCCAACAGAAAAGTACAATTTGGGGTTAAAGATACGGTTCGGTTATCGGTAGATGGCTGGGTGGATAAACCTTCTGAAGAAAAATCAAACCGGGTTGTTTTTATTATCAAGGACATGCCTAAAACCACACCCCTGAATGATTATATTTATCTGGTAAGTAATCTTAATAACTGGACACCTGACGATAAAAACTATATTTTTCAGAAAAACAAAAACGGCCAGTATTTTTATCCCTTCCCCAGGAAGAAGCAGTATATCGAATACAAAATAACACGTGGCGACTGGTCAACCGTTGAAGTTGACCGTTATGGATTTGAAATTGCCAACCGCGTTACCAATCTCGAAGCCGAAGATACCGTTTACCTTTCAATAGGTGGATGGAAGGACCGGAACTATATCAATGATCAGGAAGTAACCATTGTGCTCGGTGAGCTGCCCGAGACAACTCCCGATAATTCGGAGTTTTACCTTGCCGGAGATATCAATGGCTGGAATCCGCACAAACGAAAATTCAGGTTTGAACAAGACCTTAAAGGACGATATTATCTTAATGTGCCTCGCAGGGGATATGCTTTAAACTATAAAATTACCCGGGGCGACTGGTCAAATGTGGAAGTGGATAATTTAGGTCAACAATTTGAAAACAGGCAACTGTTTTTCCAGGACGCAGATACGGTATTAATTGACATTGTTAACTGGCTCGATCTTCCGCCACTTCAATTGGATCACCTTACCATTGTAATTGACCAAATGCCGCCAAATACACCCGCAAATGCCAGTATTTACCTGGCTCCCGATTTTAATGGCTGGAACCCCGAAGACCGGAACCTGATCTTCGACAGGCTTCCCGATGGCCGGCCATATATTACCATTACAGGAAAAAATCAGGGCTTCGAATACAAGGTTACCCGTGGAGGTTGGAACCGTGTGGAAGTGGATCAAAATAGTGGTGATATTTCCAATCGCTCAGCCGTTTATGGCTTTACCGATACCTTACACATTCAGGTGCAAAACTGGCATGATAAAAGGTAGCCTGTAGCAGTCATCATTAGTGCCTGACCACCTTTACACTTACTTCAATATCGTCTTTTAAATGGCGTTTAACTGCGCACAAACTGGCAGTGTTAATTACCGCTGATTCATATTTTTCAGGGAAAATAGCCGGAACATGTATTTGGATCTCAATCTGATCGATCAATTTTTTAATTGGGTTGTAATTTTGAGCCTGCGTTAGTTTAATGTCTTCGGCAGGAATACCGCGCTGGTCGCAAAAACTTTTTACATAAATTCCTGCGCAGGTTCCCAGTGATGCCAGGAATAAAGTGAAAGGCTCCGGAAATTCGCCATCGCCACCACCTCTTGGTGATTGGTCAGTTTTAATGATATGTCCGTTTACGTCGGCAAAAACCTGTTTTTTGCCATTAAAAAATATTTCCATTGATTTATTAATTTTAATTGAATCGGTTAATACTATCTTTTACGCTTAAAATAAGTTGTCATGATTTGCCCGCATTCCTTTGCCATAATTCCCGAAATGATTTCAGTTCCGGGATGAAGCATTTTCGTTGAAATGGTTGAATATCCTTTTTTGGGATCTGAAGCACCGAAAACAATTTTACCCATTCTTGACCAAAACAATGCCCCTGCGCACATGGGGCATGGTTCTACAGTAACATAAAGCGTGCAATCTTCCAGGAATTTGGCGCCCAAATGATTGGATGCGGAAGTAATGGCCTGCATTTCGGCATGGGCAGTTACATCAATAAGCTGTTCGGTGAGGTTGTGTGCGCGGGCAATGATCTGATTATTACAAACCACCACTGCACCCACCGGAACTTCATCCCTTTCAAAAGCTTTTTGTGCCTCTTTAAGCGCTTCTTTCATGAAATGCTCATCGGAATAAACGGATAACTTATTTTCTGCCATATTGGGTGCAAAATTACGATATTTGTATTTCAACATTTATAAAGCCTCTTTACAAATAATATTTACCATGAAAAGGCAAGCCCTTTATCCTTCGTTTTTCGCACGATTCTATGATACTATATATCACCAGATGCGCGATTCAGCCGATCACGATTATTTCCTGAACAAAATTAAATCGGTTACGGGTCCGGTGCTTGAGATCGGTGTAGGCACGGGCCGCTTTTTTGCTGATGCCCGAAAACAGGGAGTTGATATTTACGGCATTGATATCAGTCCGGCGATGGTGGAGGTGCTGAAAAATAAGCTGCCTTTCGATGACCATCAACGGATATCGGTGCAGGACATACGAAATTTTACCACGCATTTAAAATACAACCTGGTTATAGCTCCGTTCAGGGTGTTTATGCATTTATTAAATGTTGATGATCAGCTTAAAGCACTCACGCAGGTTTATAATTCTTTAAATGAAGGAGGAACTTTTATTTTTGACCTTTTTATCCCTGACTTGAAAATGCTGATCAATGGCCTGGATAACGTAAAAGACTTTGAAGGAAATTATCAACCCGGAAAACTGGTTCGGCGTTTTGTTTCCATGAAAGCTGATATAGTGAATCAATTAAGTAATGTCGACTTTACCCTCGAGTGGGAAGAAGATGGTGAATTACACAGCGACGATTGGCATACTTCACTTCGGTTTTTCTTCAGGCATGAACTCGAATTGTTATTGCGTTTATCTCCTTTTAAATCATTTAACATATTTGGTGATTTTGAAGAAAATGAATTAAACAGTTCTTCAAAAGAATTTATCGTCCATGCAATTAAGTAGCTTATATCAATCCACTGAATAGGGGTTTCTGTTAATTTGATGTTAAATAAGAAATAGCATCTTGTTTATTGGGTACATTTGTTTTCCCGATACGGAGACCAATGAATAAAGAAAACGACATCGCAATTTTATTTTCGCATTTTTTCCTTTTTAACGTAGCTTAATACAATATTCGACAGCATCAATTTGTATGGTCAACTACGCAAATTACTATTTAATAACTAATAAACTCTAAAATGAAAAAGTTACTTAGATTACTTGTGCTAATGATGCTGATCAGCTCATTTACTTTTGCTCAGGATGATGAATCCGCTACTGATTATAAGATGTATGAAACCATGTACCTCAAGCCCAAAACCGACAAAATGATGGAACTTGGAGAAGCTTTGGCCAAACACAACCGCACCTACCACAAAGATGATCCATACAAGGTTCATATTTGGATGGCCAATACTGGCCCTCACACCGGCGAGTTGGTTTATGTTATGGGACCCTGCACTTTCACTGACCTGGACAGCAGGCCTGATTCGGAGGAACATACCGAAGACTGGATAAAAAATGTAATGCCTTATGTAAAAGAGGTTAGCGATGGTGAATACTGGAAAATGGATGATAAATTGTCATACAGTCCTGATGGTTCGTTCACAGGCAAGGAAATCTGGTCGGTGTATGATATTAAGCCATTCGACAGCTATCGTTTTAAAGCTTTACTCGAAAAAGTGGTTGAGGTATATAAACAAAAAGAATATCCCAATTATTTTGAAGTATATTTTAATCAATTTGACAGTGACAATGGACGTGATGTAGCAATAGGCTTCGGATTCCCGAATTATGCCTTTTTTGATGAGGATGACACTTTCTGGAAAGATTATGAAGATGTGCATGGAGAGGGCTCAAGATGGAAATTTTTTGAGGAATTCCGTGATATTGTAAATAATTCATACGACGAACTATCGGAGTACATCCCCGAATTGAGTAGTGAATAATCAAGGAATCAAATACTGAAAAGGGCTGGCTTCTTCCGGCCCTTTTTCTTTTTTTACATTTCATTATTAAGTATATGTTGACAATGCCCTATTATCAATTAATATTTCTTGTAATTTGCTATTTTTGTAAATAAAAAAATGACTTTTGATTTTGCAGAAATAGAACAGAAAAAGGTATTGTGGAAAGATTCCTTAATAATTAAGGGAGATTCAAGAGAAATGGTGAAAAAATTACCTAATAACTTCTATTCTTGCTGCGTTACAAGCCCACCCTATTGGGGAAAACGTGACTATGGTTATAATGGACAGATTGGTGCTGAAAATGAAATGGATCAATATATTAAAAACCTTGTTTCTATTTTCAATGTAATAAAAAATAAATTAAAGGAAGATGGAACGCTTTGGTTAAATATTGGCGATTCCTACACGAGTGGAAATAGAACTTGGAGAGCTGAAGATAAAAAAAATCCTGCAAGAGGGATGTCCTTCAGACCCCCTACTCCAATTGGATTAAAACCAAAAGATTTAATAGGCCTACCTTGGAGAATTGCTTTTGCATTGCAAGAAGAAGGATGGTATCTAAGATCAGACATTATTTGGTATAAGCCAAATTGCCAGCCTGAGTCTGTAAAGGACAGACCAACTCAATCACATGAATATATTTTTCTGTTTTCAAAAAATGAGAAATACTTCTATGATTTTGAAAGAATCAAGGAGCCAACTGCGAATAAAAAAACCTTTAGAAATAAAAGAACAGTTTGGTCAGTAAATACGGAGCCTTTTCCCGATGCACATTTTGCTACATTCCCAATTGAATTAATAAAACCAATTATTGAAGCATCTTCTTTAAAAAATGGATTTGTTTTAGATCCTTTTTTTGGAGCTGGGACAGTAGGTGTTGTATGTAAAATGTTGGAAAGAAAATTTCATGGCATTGAATTAAAAGATGAATATATTGAAATCTCTAAAAAAAGGATAAACAATGTCAGATAATTACCCTATTCTATCTCCTGATTTGCAATTAAGTTTTTACTATCGATTAAAATCAACAAAGGGGTTATTCTTTCACGAATCACTTAAGCAAACGATTAAAAAACTAGAAATAAAAGACATTGATTCTGAACTGTCGAAATTTGTCACATCTGTCAGTTTGAAAAAGCTTGCCGAACTCTCTTTGCGTGGAGAAGCAATTTTCCCAATACCTTCTGTACTTAGAAAGAATCCCTATTTACTCGGCTACTATAGACTACTTTTCGGATTTTCACAAAAAGAATTTTATTCAAAGGGTCCCTTTGGGCTATTTAAATTAATGGAAGTGAATGGGATTTTAACCAATAAGGCAGATTTTAATTTGGACAAATTATGTCGAAGTTTAATTAGCACGGCAGATGTTCTTGTAAAAGAAATGGATGAATTTTCATTGTCTATTATATCTGAATTGCAATTACTAACATTCGGTCCTCAATTAAGGGGGTCAAAGAATAATGAATATGGTCAATTGGCGACGCAAAAGACTTTCAATATTATTAAAGAACTGGTTAAGAATTACATTATCTCATCAACCCCAAATTCTATTGAAATTAAAAATGACTCTGGTAGGAATGTTTCAATAGCTTTTTCAGCGGACCCAGACATTGAAATTACTGAAAAACTATCTTCAGAAATGAGGGGATTAATTTCTATAGAAATAAAAGGAGGAAGAGATATATCAAATATTCATAATCGTATTGGCGAAGCGGAGAAAAGTCATCAAAAGGCTAAAAAAAGAGGTCACATTGAATTTATGACCATACTAAATGTTGAAATAGACTACAAATCACTTAGGGATGAATCTCCGACTACAAGTCATTTTTTCAACTTAGATAAATTATGGGATAATAATTCATCAGAATTCAGCCGATTCAAGGATATTTTGTCATCTGTAATGAGTATCCATTTGTAAACTTCCTATGTCATTTTTTTAAAGAATATTTGATGTTTTTAATATTTGAATAGGATTTCAAATATCTTTTTCCACAATACCTACTGTCATAATTCGAAATCTTTGTGACATCTTTTCTTATCACATTTTGATGAGTTTAAAATTATCTCCATAGGGCAGCCTTACCTTCAGCGCAATATATTACCTTTGCTTACCCTAAAACATTTCATCAAAGGTTTGTTATGTCGAAAACCGGGAAAATAATCCTGTTCATTTTGTTAATACTCGGGCTTGCTGCAGCAGGTTATTGGGGTTACCGTTACTTTGTGCAAAGTCAAAAGTCAAATGTTCCGGTACTTTCTGCTGTCTCTCCCTCTGCCGTTTTCTTTATCGAAACGGCAAATCCTCCGGGTGCTTTATCAAGCCTGAGCAGCTCCGACTTGTGGAACCATTTTCTACAGCTTGAAGGTATTCATCAGTTTGAGCAACAATTTCATTTGATTGATTCAATTACAAAAACAAATCATGATGTACTATCCTATCTGTCGGCCAGTAATCTAATTATCACAATGAACCCGGATGAGCAAAACAGACTGGTGCCGGTAATTTTATGTGCCCATTCAAATCCGATTAAAGCATCATCCGTTGATAATTTATTTGCTAAAATTGTTGGTACGGAAAGCATAGTCATGGAAAAGATGTATAAAAATGCGCCCATCAAAATTGTAAATATCCCCAGACAGAATACTTTTTTTTATTATTCATTTTATCGTGGAATTTTTGCCGGTTCACTTTCTGAATCTTTGATCATGGAAACCATCAATCAAATTAATGAGGGGGAGGAACTGTCTTCAAATCCTACATTCAGACGAGTTCGGGAAACAGCCGGACATAATGTAGATGCAAATCTGTATGTAAATGGACCTGGTTTTGGGAAATGGTTGCAGGGGCTTTCATCTGTCAGGTACAAAGGTGCTTTCGCCGAATTAACGAGGTTTTGGGATTGGACAGAGGCGGATATTGTGGTTAATAAAGATGAATTGCTCTTAAATGGCTACTCCGTTGCTGATGATGAAAATTCGAGGTTTATAAACTGTTTTAAGCAGGATCCGCAGGATATAACCATTCCCGAAGTTTTGCCAAATACCACAGCTTACATGTTGCACATCGGTCTTGCTGCTTTTGATAAATTTTATGTTCGTTTTATTAAAAGCCGTTCCGATTCAACGGAAACGCTAGAAGCTTTAAAGAAATTAAATGATCAGTTCGGCATTGCTCCTTATGATGAATTTATTTCATGGATCGGATCAGAAGTTGCTATTGCCGGCATCAACGGCCCGTCCGACAGAATTGATCCGGTGGTGGTGATCAGGGCTACGGATATATTAAAGGCAAGAATTTCGCTGCTTGGTGTGGCAAAAAAGGTTGACAAACGTAAACTTGCCAGAACTGAGGAAATCAACTATGAGGATTATAAAATTTATAAGCTCAATTTACCCGAGTTTAATGATGTTTTATTCGGATCGTTATTTTCGGTGGTGGATGAAAACTATTTCGTTTTGATCAAAGACTATGTGCTTATGGCAAATTCACCTGAAGTACTTCAGGCGCTTATTGATACTTTTTATAAAGGCAAAACCCTTGCCGGGGATCTGAATTATCAAACCTTTTCGAATAATATCTCTTTACGATCCAATATTTTCCTGTACAGCAATATCCGTAAGTCTGCTGATAACGCACCAAAGCTCTTTCGGGCGCCTTTCAGTGATTGGCTCGAAGATAATTCCGGAGCCCTTGGAAATCTTGAAGGCCTGGCCCTGCAGCTAAGCTTTATCAACCAGATGTTTTATACCAATATTTACCTGAAATACAACCCGGATTACAAACAGGTTAATCCTTCAAGCTGGGAGTTTGAAACAGAGGGGAAAGTGGTTGGCAGGCCGTATATGATCAGAAATCACCGGAATAATAAACTTAACACCATTGTTTTTGATGATCTTCATAATATGTACCTGGCCGATCATATCGGTAAGGTTAAATGGAAGCTCCCGCTCATCGAAGCTCCTTTGAGTGATTTGATTTCGGTGGATTATTTTGATAACGGGAAAAATCAATATCTATTTAATACGCAAAACTATGTGTATATCGTGGATTTAAATGGTGATTATGTTGCTGATTTTCCAGTTCGGTTGCCCCAAAGTGCCATTGGGCCAGTTGCCTGTTTTGATTATGACAACAATAAGGATTACCGATTTGTGATCCCGTTGAACGACAACAGGATTTACAATTTTGATAAGGAGATGAAGCTGGTGGATGGATGGAATAAAATTCAGGCGAGGGCTGCGGTTCTGCAGGCAGTGGAGCACCTTGTAGCCAACGAAAAGGATTATTTTATTGTTAAAGATGTAAATGGAAATGTGCTTATTACCGACCGAAGGGGAGAGGAGCGGATATCATTGGGCAACAAGGTGGAGGTTTCGAAAAACAATAAATTTTACCTGAACAAAACCAACTCCAACGGGATTTTTATCACTACCAAACCGACAGGTGAACTTTTGTATTTTTCTGAAAATGGGGCTACCAAATCTACCAGTTTTGGTAACTTTTCTCCCGATCATTATTTCTTCTATTTTGATTTTAATGGTGATGGTTCGGATGATTTTATCTTTATTGACGGAATGAAATTTATCGCTTTTGATCGTTTTAAAAAAGTAATACTTGAATACCACCTGCCGCAATCTGTTGAAATAACTCCACTGATTTTTAAATCACCACTTGGGGAAACGGTAATTGCAATTGTACTTCAAAAAAGCGGGGAGATAATATTTTTAAATTCAGCTGGACGCATTTTTGAGAAAGAAACCCTTACTAGTACTGCCGGGGTAGCCATTGGAGGTATCAATGATGATTCTGACATGAATGTAATTGTTCCTAAAGAGAAAAAGGTTTGGAATTATCAGCTTGAAAGGTAAAATTTAGAAAGATCCGAATTTTAAAGCCAAACTGAATGTAAGGTCCGAAAGATCATTGTTTCTTACATGAACAAGGTCAGTTCCTGAAATAAATCGGTAGGTGGCTCCAAAATCAAGCCTGAAAAATCTGGTCATGTTCAATTCAAGGCTGACGCCCGGCTCAACAACAAAAAAGGCGCTGCTTTCCACAAAATCATAGGTGTTAAATTCCGTTAGATCAATTTGATTTGGATCCTGTGCAATTTCTGCTCCCACCGAAGTTCCACCTGCTCCAATGATAATAGGGAACGAAAGGTGAACAGCTTTCTTCGGCATGGCAATAAACTCCAGTAATAAACCGCCGTAACCCATATCAAGCCTGAGATTTCGCGTGGAGTCAACCATATTTCCATTTGCGTCGAGCAAGGGTTCGGAATAATAAAAATTATTGTTGGTAGTTAAACCATAACCTGCACCTCCCACTACAAAACGATGCCCGATAATCCAGCCGCCACGGCCTCCCATTAAAAGGCTCATGTTGTTATTTACATTCCCAAGTTTTAGTTCAGGAGCTCCATATCCTCCCGATGAATAATCAGAGCTGAATATGGTTTTAAACTCTTCTTCCCCTTCCTGTGCATGTGCAAAAAGCGAAAATGCAGGTATAAGGAGTGTTATCATGATCAACCTTATCATATTTCGTGCTTTAGAAATTAGTGTACAAATTTATACCGCATACCATATTTTACAGGGTTGTTTCTGACGAACTTTAATTTTTACCGACTGAAATGTTATGTCGGCCCCTGATTTAATCAATCCTGTTTCCGGCCAATTACTTCATAAACTTTGATTTTATCCCTTTTGCCCTTTACATTAACAGCTTCCCATTCACGGGCCTCAATCAGATTTTTAGTTTTTTCAAATACCAGGTCGCGGATCAATATCCTGTTTGGATAGTCTTTCGTCAGGGTTTCAATTCTTTTGCCCGTATTTACGGTGTCACCGGTGATGGCAAATTCAATCCGCTCTTCCGATCCCAGGTTACCGATAACCACTTCACCATAATTGATCCCAATCCCTGCCTGTATTTCCGTTTGAAACCGATCCTTGTATTTATTATTGAGTTCTTGCAGCGCTTCAATCATTTCGATGGCTGAAAAAACCGCATGCTCTTCGTTGTTTTCCTGGGCGAGAGGGGCACCGAAGGTGGCAAATATTTCGTCTCCAACAAATTGGGTGACCGTGCCGTTATATCTTTTCACAATCCTGGTCATGAGGCTGTAGTAATCATTCAGGAACGAAACTACCTCTTTCGGAGTAAGCAATTCACTCATGGGTGTAAATCCTCGAATATCGCAAAACAGCACAGCCACTTCCCTCGACTCGCCTTCAAAAATAGATCCCTCTTTTTGGTTCAGGGCCTTTTGAACTATCGTTTCCGGAACATATTTCATAAAAAGTTTAAGGGTTTTCTCCTGCTCTTCCACCTTTTGCTGAAGCTGCGAAACCAGTGATTTATTCCTCGTTTGCAAACTGTATATTTGCCTCGCATTTTCAATGGTCATCCGCAATTCACGCTCATCCCAGGGTTTGGTAATATACCTGAAAACCCTTCCTGTGTTAATGGCCTCCACAATGGCTTCCACATCACTGAAACCGGTTAATATCATCCGGATCGGATCGGGGTAAACGGGCAATATTTTCTCCAGGAACTGAATGCCCGTCATTTCGGGCATGCGCTGGTCGGTAATGATGAGATGAATATCGTCGGTATGCATGATCTCCATCCCGGCTTTTCCGCTTATGGCAGTAAAAACATTGTACTCCCTGCGAAAAGTAGCTTTGAATGAAAACAAGTTTTGTTCTTCATCATCTACATATAAAATATTGAATTCTTTTTTTTCCATATCCTAAAACCTGGTTTAGTTATCGTTCAAGCCAATTTAAAAACTCCGACACTTTGGTTCTGCTAATTAAAACATCATCTTCCACTTCTGGTTTTAAACCTATTTTCAATCGGCTGTTAAAATATTTATCAATGGATTCGATGGCATTTATGTTGGCTATATATTTTCGGTTTAATCGGTAAAAGTCATTGGGATTCATAAATTTTTCAATTTGCTCAAGGGTGTAGTTGATAATGTATTTTTTCTGTTCATTAGTCACCAAAAAAGAAACCTTATCTTCCGAAAAGAAAAAGGCAATAGCACCGGCCTCAATGTGCCTGATTTTATCCCCCAGCTTAACTACCAGTCGCGATTTATAGGCCGGTTTGTAAAGTCCTAAAACTTCCTCGAGCTGCTGCTTGCTGAAATACCCTTCATTTTTTGGCTGGCTCTTTTTAAATTTAGCATAAGCCCTGGCCAGGTCTTCCTCCTCAATCGGCTTCAGCAAATAATCGATGCTGTTAACTTTAAAAGCTTTGATGGCATAATCGTCGAAGGCAGTGGTGAAAATTACCGGGGCGGCAACCGTTGTTTGTTCAAAAATTTCAAAACTCAATCCGTCGGATAGCTGAATATCCATAAAAATCAAATCAGGATTTTTGTCTGAGTTGAGCCAATTTAGGCTATCTTCAACGGAGTCGAGGCAGGCCATTACTTCCATTGAATTGTCAATGATATTCAAGAGCCTTTTAAGTTCCTGCTGTGCAAATGGTTCGTCCTCGATAATCAGTACTTTCATTATTATAATTTTTAATCCAGTAATGGAATTTTTACCATAAAATGTTGTTCATTGTTGATGATCTCTACCTTTTTGCCGGTAAGGTAATCATAGCGTTTTCGTATGTTTTCCAATCCAATATGCGACGATCTTTCGGTGCTCGATTTTAGCTGAAGATTGTTCATTACCGTTAAATATTCGCCCGATGCTTCAATGAAAAGTTTCACTGAAAGCGGTTTGGATTTGGAGATGATATTATGTTTGATCGCATTTTCAACCAGTAATTGCAGCACCATGGGCGCTACTTTTTTCACTCTGAAATTTGCCGCGATATCAATATCCACTTCCAGGTTTTGATCGAAACGGGTCTTCAGCAAATAAATATATGATTCGATAAAAGGTAGTTCTTCATTCAGGGTGATGGTGTCGAGATCTTTGTGATCCAACACATACCTGTAAACCTTCGAAAGTTGACGCACAAATCTAGCTGCCCTTTCCTGATCAATAAATATCAGAGAGGAAAGCACATTCAGGCTGTTGAATAAAAAATGAGGATTTACCTGTGATTTTAAGGTTTCAAATTGCGAAATGATATTTTCTTCCTGCAAACCAAAAAGCTGTCGGGCATTTTCAATGGTAATACGCATTTCGCGTTCGTCCCAGGGTTTTGCAATATACCGGTAAACGCCGCCTTTATTAATGGATCCGATTACCGCATCAATGTCACTAAATCCGGTGATGATCATGCGTATCGTTTCAGGGAAACGCTGATTGACTTTTTCCAGGAATTCAACGCCGGTCATTCCAGGCATTCGCTGGTCCGACAATACCAGGTGTACCTCGTTATCAGCCAGTACCCTGAGGCCTTCATTGCCATCCTGGGCCGTTAGTATTTTATAGTTGCGCCTGAAGGTTGCCCTGAATGAAATCAGGTTGTTAACTTCATCGTCGACATATAATATGGTAAAATCCTTTTTCTCCACTATTTCAGGATTTTGTTGTTTGAACTATGGGTAAAGTTATAATAAATTCGGCTCCCTGCCCCGGATTGCTCTTCACCTCAATGCTCCCATTATGTTTTTCAATAATCCCATAGGAGATTGACAGCCCGAGTCCTGTGCCTTTGCCAATGTCTTTGGTGGTATAAAAAGGTTCAAAAATCCTTCGCCTGGTGCTTTCCTGCATGCCTGGACCATCATCACGAATAGATATCACAACTGATCTTAAATTTTTGAGGTATGAAGTTTTTATCCAAACCTGGCCTTTGTTTTCGATGGCTTCGGCAGCATTATTCAGGATATTCATAAACACCTGGTTTATTTTACCGGGTATGCACTCCACTTTTGGAATAGCCCCGAAATCCTTTGTGACTTCAATCCGGTTTTTAATTTTGTTTTTGAGCAACATCAGTGTTGATTCAATGCCTTCATGCAGATCCACCTCCTTAAACTCATCTTCATCAACGCGAGAGAAATTACGCAACCCCAACACGATCTGTTTGGTTCGGCCAGCACCTTCTTCTATTCCCGCAATGAGGGTTTCAATTTCCTGGTAAAGAAACTCAGGGTCAATCTTATCACTGTATTCGGAAATACGCCGGAGTTCGGTAGCCGGATCGACTGCTTTATGCAGGTCTTTGTATTGTTTACACAGCTCTTTTAGTTCGATCAGGTCGGTTTTTAAGGGGTTTATATTGGATGATACAAAATTGATGGGATTATTGATTTCATGAGCAATACCAGCAGTTAACTGGCCCAGACTGGCCATCTTTTCGGAGTTGATCATTTGCTCCTGCATGGTTTTCATTTTCTCAATCAGGTCGTTGAGATATTCATTTTTACGAACAATTTTTCTTTCCAGGTCATCTCCTACATTCCTGAAAAAGAAAGCTATCAAAAAAGCTACGATCATGATGATCATTACGCTAAAGTAGGGAGCCAGTGCCACATCCTTGTGCCTGGCTACAATAAAGGGTTCATAATTTTGATGGTAATAAATCACCAAAATGAAAAGCAGGAAATTGATGATCAGGTAAGCAAAAACAGTTTTGTTATTCCGGAAAATAAGAACAGGGAACAGGGTGGTGGTAATAAACTGAACCATTGGGATATTGGAGCTGTTGAAACCAATATTAACCACAGTTACCATCACAAGTCCGAAAATTACAAAATAGTGCTTGCTAAAAGTTATGTTTTTATAGGAGTTGAAAATAAGCACCGAACCAAACAAAATCAAGCTCGTAGCAGAAACCGCAAAACCATAAACTTCAAAATGGAATAAGCCCATGAGCACCACAAAACTGAACCAAAAAACCATGATAAAACTGATCTGGTTCATTAATTTTATGGCCCGCTCATCAAAGAGTGTCATCCGATCATGGATGCCGATATTTGTTATAAATTTCCAAAGATCTCTTAACATAATTTCATAGTTTAATTCAAATTGTCAGGGATTTGAATAATAAATTCGGAGCCCTTTCCGGGTTCAGAGATCACCTCTATTTTACCGTTATGTTTCTCAATGATGCCAAAAGAGATTGAGAGTCCGAGACCTGTTCCTTTACCAACTTCCTTTGTGGTGAAAAACGGATCAAATATTTTATTTTTCACATTTCGCGGAATGCCTTTTCCCGAATCTGTAATCGTAATTTTGATCAGGCCGTTTTCGTGCCAGGTGCGAATGTCAATTTTTCCTGTTTCCGCGATAGCCTCTGCAGCATTGTTAATAATATTCATAAAAACCTGGTTCAACTGGCCAGGGTAGCACATGATATCGGGAATATCGCCAAAATGCTTCGTAACCTCAATTCTTTCCTTGATTTTATTATGCAGAATTAAAAGGGTGCTTTCAATACCCTGGTTGATGTTTGCCACCTTAAGCTCATGTTCATCCATGCGACTGAAATTACGCAGACCCTTTACGATTTCGGTGGTCCTTTGTGCCCCTTCGCCAATGCCATCCAGCAAATGATTGATTTCGCTCAGAACAAAATCAAAGTCAATTTCCTGCTTGAGGTTATTTACTTCATTAAAGTGATCACCAAGTTTGAGTTTTTCGATGATGACATCATATTTCTGCAAAACATCCAGCACATCTTCAATATCCCGCCTGAGGGGCTGAACATTGCCACTCACAAAGTTGATCGGATTATTGATTTCATGGGCTACCCCGGCAGTCAACTGCCCCAAAGAAGCCATTTTCTCCGAATCGATCAATTGTGCCTGCGTTTTGCGTAGGTCATCCAATGCTGAATTCAACTCTTGATTTTTTGAGATCAGTTCATTTTCTGCATTTTTTAATGCGGTAATATCTGTTAACACAGCAACACTTCCGGTATAACCTAACTCCGGATCGATGATCGGTTTTGGGGAAACCATGGCAATAAAAATGGTTCCATCTTTTCTTTTCCACTTAAGTTCATAGGAAGAAAACTTACCGGTCTTGATGCCATACTGCCTTTCCCTGGTAAACTTATCAAGGTTATTTTTGTCACCATCATCAACAAAATACGAAGGATTCCTTCCTAAAATCTCTGTGGAGCTATATCCAAACATTTCGCACAATTTCGGATTTACATAAATGATTATACCATCCTTGTCCTGTACCGAAAAGCCCTCATTCATTGTATCGATCAATTGCCTGAATCGTGCTTCACTTTTTTCAAGGGCTTCCGTAACTTTCAAACGTTCCTGGATCTCAGCCTCAAGGTTTTTATTGGTTTCTCTTAACTCATAGGTTCTTTTTTGAACCTGTTCCTCCAGGCGATCGCGAATGGTTTTTAATCTCCGTGTTCGAATATTCATAAACCACCAAATGATTGCCACCAGGAAAATAAAAAGTAAAAGATAAAACCAAATGGTTTGCGTAAACGGAGGTTTGATGATTATATCAATAGATGCCCCTTCATTATTCCAGATGCCATCATTATTGGCTGCACGCACCCTGAATTTATACTCACCGGGAGGCAAATAGAGGTACTGCGCTTCTGGCGGACCATCAGTGTAATTCCATTTGCTTTCCAGGTTTTCCATAATAAATGCGTAGCGATTTTTTTCAGGTTCGATGAAATTAAGCGCTGCAAACCGGAATTTTAATACGTTTTGATTGTGTTTTAATACAATTCGTTTGGTCTCGGAAATATTTGCCGAAAGTACCGTTGATCCGTCGCTGGATATATTAACCGGCTCAAAAAACAACTCAAATCCGGTAATTTGAACGGGCGGGATATAATCATTCCCCTTTACATTTTCAGGCGAAAAGTACGTTACCCCTTCAAAGCTGCCAAAATAGATGGTGCCGTCGGGGCTTTTGTTATAGGAGCCAATATTAAAATCGTCGGTCTTCAGCCAGTTTCCTGTATTGTAAACATTAATGGTGAGTTTATCCGAATCACTTCGTTTCATAACTTTGAATAACCCGTTATTGGAGCTCATCCATAAATTGCCTTCATCATCATCTTCAATTCCATAGATCACGTTATCAGGAAGCCCGTCGTTTTTTGAGTAAACCCTCACTGCATCCGGGGTTTTGGGATTAAACCGAAGCAGTCCTGAATTGTCGGTTCCCACCCAAAGGTCGCCGTCTAAATCCTGTAAAATGGAATAAACGGTAGGATCGGATAATAGCTGGTTATTGTTAAAACAATTAAAGCTGCTGTCGGCCGGGTTAAAAAGGCAAAGGCCTTTAAAGGTTCCCACCCAAATCTGCTCACTGGCATCCTGGTATATTGTATAAACTTCGTTATCAGGGATACTGGCCTCATTTTCACCGGCAGAAATAAAGTTTTTTACCACTTTGCCATTTCTGATCAAAGCAATACCATTATTAGATCCCACCCAAAGAGTACTATCATAGGCATAAAGCAAACAATAAATTTCATTTGCCGGTAGGCCATCAACCTGTTTTTGAACCCGGTAAGGGAAATTGGGATCACCGGTATTAACCAACTGATAAAGCCCTGAGCCAGCCGTACCTGCCCAGAGATTCCCCTGCTCATCCTCTTCCAAACAATAAACAGCTGATCGGCCCAGTTTTTTTCCGGGTTTTTCGGAGGCATTGTAATGGGTATATTTACCCGTGTTTATATCGCAAATACTCAAACCTTTTTCTGAACCAAAGAAAAGATGATCCTGGTTGGTATAAACCGTATAAATTTCATTCCCGGCGGGGCTGTTTACATCGTTGTTTTTATGTTCCAATTGTTCGAAGCGGATCCTGACCTGCTCAATTTTGCTTATCCCGCCTCCGTAAGTGCCGATCCAAATAATGCCGGCTTCATCAAAATAAAGGGTATTGATATAATCACTTGAAATACTTTTAGGATCGGCTGGATCATTCAGGTAATATTCACCACGTTGTGAATCTTTTTTCACTTTTATCAATCCGCCTCCAAACGAGCCAATCCAAATGTTGCCCTTATTGTCCTCGGCCATCGCCTGAATCTCGCTTTTTTGCCTCGTATTCGGAACATCTTCCCGATAAAAAAACCGGGTGAATGAATGATCTGCTTCATTCAAAATATTAAGGCCTTCGTTAGTTGCTACCAAAAGCCTTCCATCTGTTAGCCTTAAAACCTGGTTAATAGTGTTGTTGCTCAGGGTTTTTTCGTTATTGGGATCGTGCTTGAATAGTGTGCTTTGGCCCTGCTCCGGGTAATAATGGATCAGTCCCTGATCTGTTCCAACCCAAATGGATGCATCCTGATCCTCGTAAAGCGAAAATACAGCCGGCAATCCTGGACCATCTTCAATGTTTCTGAAGTTTACCGGGGCAAAGATTTCCTTTTCAAAATCAAAACTATTGAGGCCTTTATCGGTTCCTGCAAACAGGAGTCCGGCGGACGTAAGCAGTGTTGCCCTGACCGTATTATTTGAAACCGAATTTGAATTATCAGGATTATTGATAAATCGTGTAAAATTATCTGATAACCGGTTATACCTGCTCAAACCATTTCGTTCAGTTCCAACCCAAATATTCCCTTCCGGGTCTTCGGTGAGACTTAAAATGAAATTGCCGCCAATGGTACCAGGTAATGAATCATTTCGTGAATAAATTTTTATGGATGTTCCGTCGTACCTGTTTAACCCCTGCTGCGTACCAAACCACATAAACCCCCTGCTGTCTTTCAGTATGCAGGTAACCACCGCTGAGGAGAGGCCGCCTGACACATCCATATGGTCGAAGGTTTCGGAGGTAAACTGCCCCCGGCCGCTGATGCTGGAGAACATAAAAAGCCAGATCCAGAGTATGATATGAGGTAGTTTATATTTCATATCCAAGTTTTAAAAGTTCTTCGGATATCTCCAGGCTCTGCTCCTCCATTTTTACCATATTGATCTCAAATTTCAGTACCATGCTATCCGTTACAAGGAAGCTGATAGTGGCACCTTTTGATGCAAGCCCCTCACGCTCAGCCACAATAAGGACAGGGGCATCACCTATTTTTTCAGCAATTTCGCGAATTTGCCTGCTTTTGGAGGAAGGTATATAGATGATGTTAAACTGT
This sequence comes from Bacteroidales bacterium, assembly GCA_020438105.1. Lineage (GTDB taxonomy): Bacteria > Bacteroidota > Bacteroidia > Bacteroidales > JAADJA01 > JAADJA01. The sequence goes on along the minus strand of JAGQVE010000014.1, from coordinate 5,898 downwards.
GAGAGGTCATCCTCTTCCGAAATTTCTACGATGGTGATATCCATGCCGTCGGGACCCTTTTTAAGGGATGCCATGAGTTTCAATTCTTCCAAAATCTCGGAGTTCCCATACACACCTATCTTAAATTCACCTGCCAGCTTATTTTCGGGCCAGTAAATGTACCTTGCAAATTTGTATAAATATAATGATTGCGCCCGGTAGTCAACATCCTGAGCTTTTGCAGATGTAGAGAATACCAGTATCATGATCACCGAGGTGATCATCATTTTCACAAGCATTTTATATTTACCGGCAGTGTAAAACATTTACTATAGGCGACTCCTTTTTTACTTGTTTTTCTTTTTGTTTTTAAATGGCAATTTATATTCAACTGTAAATTTCAACTCTCTTGAAGGGCCCGGCAATGGAGGACTTAATCCAAAATATGGCTGCATATAGGTCACCTTTTTATTGAACAGGTCATTAACTCCTATCCCTGCCGTTAAGCCTTTGGTGAAAAGATTTTGATACCTGAAGAAGAAGTTGACCAGGTAAGTAAACCGGGTTTTGGTAAGTTTACCATCTACATCAAAAGGACCTGGGCCGTAAACGTCAACATCATATCCATAAACGCTTCCTATAAAACTTGAATTCAGGTTTACTGAAAAATCCTCGTTGATATAATAAAGCCAGTTAAGGTTAAAACGATGCTGCGGAAATGCTAGCAAAGCTTCGTCATTAACCAACTCGCGCCTGCCCGGATCACGGTTAAAAGAACTTACGGAATAAGCACTTATTTTGGGTTTATTACCCACGGAATAATAGGAATAGTTGGCATTTAAAAATCCCCATTTATCCTGGAACCTGAAATCGAGCTCAAAGCCGCGCGTTCCGCTTTTACCAAAGTTTTGGTAAACATACAACCCCGACTGAAAGCCATATATTTCGCGGATGGTTTCATCCTGAAAGTATGTGTAAACGATAGGATCCCTGATGGTCATATCAAAAGCATTCAGGGTGAGAAAGGTTTTATCGCTGAACTGGTATCCGGCTTCTGCTTCAATGACGAGGGTTTTTTCGGGTTCCAATCCACGTCCGACATCATAAACATAGCTCGAATCCGGTGAGATTTTATAATTGCCGTCAAAGGAATAATAAATGTTTCCTAGCGTAGGAATGCGATATGCATCCGAAACGAGGAATTTCAAATGGAACTTGTTGAATTTTTTGGTAATTCCTACACGTGGCGAAAAAGCCGTTTGGTATGAACTCCCGGTTTCAAGACGAGCTCCTGCAAAAAGGTGGAAAATAGGTAATTTAAAAATGGCTTCACCATAAAAGGCCGTACTTGATAAATGATCGGGCGGTGTGCCGGCATAAAACTTAGAAACGGTATCGGCATTAATGGCAATATCATGATAAAAATCGAAACCTCCGAGTAGGTTTATCCGATGGTTTAAATTGTAATTTGCATCCACCCGAAACCGGAACCTGGTAGTGGCAATGGCCAGTGTATCTGCGAATTTGGGATTATTGATCAGAGCTTCGGCATAGGGTGTGTTTTCTTCAACAGGTGTTTGTACACTCAGGTTGATTTTAGGGGTAATCGTAAGTTTCCTGTTGATCTTAAATCGCTGTTCTATTTCATTGTACATGCTAAAATAGCCCCGTTTAACAGGTCTTCGTGCACGGCCATCAAGTTTGGTAACATCCGTTACGCCATAATAATCCCACAAAGATGAGAATGAAAAACCACCCGCTTTTACCTCAAAATTCGACATGAAATTATCTAAATCCGAATCGTTGGCCAGGGTGCTGTAGGTACCAACACCTAGGGTGTCCTGACAAATTATAGAATCGACACTGCAATCATAAAAGCCATAATGAAGCCGGTTACTTCTTTGGGCAGTACCCGCCGAAAACCAGTAGTCAAGGTTTACCTTTTCCCATTTTTTCCCCAAATAAAAATTGAACTTGGCACGACCTACCTCCTCATCCATAATGCCACTGTTATAGCTTGCTTCTATCCCACTTAAATCTTCGGCAGTTTGGGTAACAATGTTGATTACCCCAAATTCGGCTAATCCACCATGAATGGAGGAGCCGGGTCCCCGAATTACTTCAATACGCTTGATCATATCAACCGGAAAATGATTGCCAAAATAGGTATGTGCAGTATAATGATCATTGATCTCTTTGCCATTTATCATAATCAGGACCTTACCCTCAGCGGCCCAATTACCCCGTATCCCAAGACCGACATTGCCCCTGGCATCTTGTGCAAAGTGAAAACCGGGAACCAACTGCAAAACATCAGTCAGGTCGCGGGCTCCCATACTTTTAATTTCCTCAGCAGTTACAAGTGTTACAATATTTGGCGAATACCTCGATGGCAACGATTTTTGCGTTGAAACGCTGATCAAAGAATTGATATATTCTTCAAGTTCACTCGAAACGCCGGTTGCTTTGAGATCTTCCAGCTCTTCAAGCGACATATCATAAAAATCGGCCAGCGAAATTGTGTCGTTTTTTTGTTTTAATTCCCGATCTTTCTTGTCGCGTTGCTTAAAGAGGTAGTTAAAGTCATCTTCCTTTTTTGTGGTATCTACCTGTCCGTAAACAAATTTAAAAGCGAAAGCAAGAAGGGTGAAAATCAAAACTTTACTTAATGATCGCATGCTTTCTTAATTAAAATTCAAATATACACATTAATACTAACGGCTTTAATAATAGAAAAAGAAGCCAATCGACTTCTTTTTCAGCAAACCAATAATCTAGTATGAAACTAAAATTATCATTTAAATATGGTTGATGAATATGTTGTAGAATACGTTGCAAAAAATCCATGAGCATTTTCCACATTGGTCAGCACATTGGCTGGTGGCCCGCTGAACAATGGATTCCTGTATTGAAATGTTTGATCCTGTACCTGCAAAATAAAATCATAATAATCTTTTGTAATGCTACTCATCTTAAGTGTAATGGTGTCGCCAGGTTCTGGATTTTCGCGTGTATTCTCAGGATCAAGTACACCCACCAGGGCTCCCTGTGTGTAATTCCCGTTAAAATACCTGTCGTCGCTGATCCATACCTTATTGATGCTGTCGGTGAGTAAATCTCCGTTTTTGTAAATCTCAAACATATAAAAATCGGTGCTGGGAGGTTCGAGGGCAAATATCTGAACCTCATAAATGTCCCAGTTATCATTGTATTCAACCCGGATGGAATCAATGACCCCAATGGACATTATTTTGCCGGAGGCATTGTATGATTTATGTTCTCCTATTGCCTGTTCCAACTCAATGTTAAGATCATATGTAACCCCGATCTCGCCATGAAAGTCGGCACCGGTTTCGTAATAACCGGGCTTATCAGGATTTTCGCTTAACGTTAACGTTCCCAATCCGCTGCTAAGTTTAACACTGGCATTGCTTATCCCAACCGGAGCGGCACCTGAATAATAGTCGGATGATTTGGTTAACCTGACATATTGTACTCCTGTATCAGTACTTATCATTCCTTCCACAACAAGTCTTTCATACGTGGAATCAAGTTCAATGTCAATTCTTTCGGTACAAGACCCAAATAAGGCGGCGATGGCAAAGATTGCGATTATATATTTCATTGTTTTCATTACTTTCGATTTTTAAAAGTGGAAGTTAAAAGTGATTGCCGGAATAATGCTGAACAGGTAAGTCATTTCAGCATGTGTTTTTGAAGGATTATCTTCATCCTGAACAAAATTGATCACCCAGGGATTTTTTCTTGCATATGCATTATAAACCGACAAGTTCCATTCGTGATAAAATTTGCGGCCGGGTTTGTCTTTGCTTCTTAAAGTAGCCGAAACATCAAGCCGGTGATAATCGGGCATGCGGTATCCGTTCCTATCGCTGAAAATGGGTGTATAAACATTTCCGTATTCAAATTTTCCGGTTGGGAATGTAACTGCCTGTCCGGTGCTGTAAACCCAGTTGGCGCCGATTGAAACCCGCTCCGAAGCATCATAATTTAAAACTACTGATATATCGTGAGGACGGTCATAGCTTGCCGGAAAACGATCGCTTTCGAATGGTTTGCCTTCATGAATACCCACTATGGTGCGTTCAGTGTGTGATAGGGTATAACCCACCCACCCACTGAATTTATCAAAGTTATACCGAACCAAAAACTCAAGTCCGTAAGCCTGTGCCTCACCAAACCTCAGTTCACCTTCATATTCTTTGTTGAGCAACAGATCAGCATGGTCTTTAAAGTCGATGGCATTTTGCGTGTATTTATAATAGGCCTCAACGGATGCTTCAATCATATTATCCTTAAAGTTCCGAAAATATCCCACGGCCACCTGATCGGCAATTTGGGGTTCCACATTCGGACTTGAAGGAAACCAAACATCAAGCGGAGTTCCTGCGGTGGAGTTTTGCGCCAGGTGGATATATTGCCTTGTACGAGAGTAACTGGCTTTAAGCGATGAAACTTCGTTCAGCAAATATACTGCACCTATTCGGGGCTCAAGTCCAAAATAAGGACTGTAAAATTCGCGTGAAGCATATGTACTGGAGTCAACCACATTATAATAATCATCATAGTGGTAAACAGTGGCAGAGCCAACATTCTGGAAATGTGAAAAACGAAGTCCATATTTCATTGTCAGCCTCGATCCAATCTTTTGCTCGTTGCTTACATAAATTCCCGATTCGAGGGCATTGCTATGCTCGACTTCATACTCTGTAAAAAAGGCATCTTCACCAAGCCCGGTGGCTTTGCCGGGATTAAAACGGTGATAGATCATCGACACTCCAAACCTCAGGGTATTGTTTGGATTCAGGTAGTAATTCAAATCTGCTTTTACTCCGTAATCCAGCATGCGCGAGGTCCACTTAAACGAATTTACCGAACCTTCGGGAACACCTAAATGATATTTAAATTCACTGTGAATAGCAGTGATGTTGCTGAATAGTTTTTTAGAAAACAAGTGGTTCCATCTCATTGTGAAAGTATAGTTTCCCCAACCCATCTCAAAGTCACCATTTTTGAAAACGTCGTTGCCATAGTAGGTAGAAAAATAGATTCGGTTGTTTTCGTTTATTTCCCAGTTTAGCTTGCCATTTAAATCATAGAAATACAGAATATTATCGCGTACATCCGGATTCGCTGACAGGCGGAGGAAAAGATCGGCATAGGTTCGCCGTCCAGAAACAATATACGAAATCTTATCGTTTTTAATCGGACCTTCCAGCGTAAGGCGGCTTGAGATGGTTCCAATACCGCCGGTTGCGTGAAATCCCTTTGAATTGCCATCTTTCATCCTTACATCCAGCAACGACGAAAGCCTTCCACCTGAAGAGGCCGGAATATCGCCTTTGTAAAGTTTAACATCCTTAATGGCATCGTTATTAAAAACGCTGAAGAACCCCATGAGGTGCGATGCATTGTACACAGTAGCTTCATCCAATTGGATCAGGTTTTGGTCCATGCTTCCGCCGCGTACGCTAAATCCGCTGCTTCCTTCCGAAATGGTTTGAACCCCCGGCAAAAGTTGTATGGTTTTGATCACGTCAACCTCCCCCATAAATGCCGGAATTTTTTTAATGGTTTTAGCATCAATATTAATGGCGCTCATTTCGGTACTGGTAACATTTTCATTAATAGCTGTGCTCGTTACTACCACTTCATCAAGTTGCTGATTAGCAATGTTAAGTTCAATGTTTTTAGTGATATCCTCTGTGAGCTCTATTTTAAAATCCTGCGATTCAAAACCAATATAGGAGAATGTTACCATGTAGGTTCCGGGGATAAGACTCAGGGAGTAAAATCCATAAACATTGGAGCTGGCACCCGATTTAAGTTCATGCACATAAATAGTTGCACCAATAAGATCCTCGCCGGTTTCAGCATCCCGGATATGCCCGCTGATCG
>JAGQVE010000143.1 GCA_020438105.1 Bacteroidales bacterium | reverse complement strand
TCATCATACGCCATCAACGCTTCCTCAACAGAAGAATAATTTTTAACTTCTTCATTAGGGAACTTAGCGTATGTCATGTAATAAAGACCCAGGACCATATCTTGAACGATGTGAAGTACAGGTGTTCCATCAGCAGGCTTAAGAAGGTTCTTGTTTGCCGCCATTATCTCACGAGCTTCAAACTGAGCTTTATCAGAAAGTGGTAAGTGAACAGCCATCTGGTCACCATCGAAGTCGGCATTGAAACCTGCACACACTAGTGGGTGCAATTGAATAGCTTTACCTTCAATAAGCTTAGGTTTGAAAGCCTGTATGCTTAATCGGTGTAAACTAGGCGCACGGTTAAGTAAAACGTATCGCCCCTTAATTACTTCGTCAAGTGAGTCCCAGACGTTAGCATCACCAGTTTCTATCAAACGGGTAGCTGAACGAATGTTGTGCGCATAATCTTTAGCAATTAAGTCACCAATAACGAACGGTTTAAACAGTTCTGGTGCCATCATT
>JAGQVE010000142.1 GCA_020438105.1 Bacteroidales bacterium | reverse complement strand
GAATGGTTATCAGCGCTGCTTCACCAGAACCTCATCGATCATTCCATATTCTTTAGCTTCCTGAGCGATCATCCAGTAGTCACGATCACTGTCTTCCCAAACCTTGTCGAAAGGTTGGCCACTGTGATTTGCAATGATCTCGTACAATTACTTCTTCAACTTTTGGATCTCTCTCGCGGTGATCTCGATATCAGAAGCCTGTCCGCGGGTTCCACCAAGTGGCTGGTGGATCATCACACGGCTATGCTTGAGTGCAGTTCTCTTACCGGCAGCTCCTGCACAAAGCAATACGGCTCCCATTGAAGCAGCCATACCTGTGCAAATAGTTGCTACTTCCGGATGAATGATCTGCATGGTATCATAGATCCCAAGTCCGGCATACACACTTCCGCCTGGTGAATTCACGTAGATCTGAATGTCTTTGTTCGCATCAGCAGATTCCAGGAAGAGAAGCTGTGCCTGAATGATATTCGCAATGTAGTCGTCAATACCAGTTCCAAGAAAGAT
>JAGQVE010000141.1 GCA_020438105.1 Bacteroidales bacterium | reverse complement strand
CGTATTGCCCATCAACGCCCAAAGTTCTTCAGCAATAAAAGGGGCAAAGGGCGCAATAAGTAAGCAAAGTGGCTCTAATACGGCGCGTTTGTTGCACTGCAAACTACTCAGCTCATTGGCGCAAACCATAAAACTACTTACGGCAGTATTAAACGAAAAACGCTCAATATCTTCACTTACTTTTTTAATGGTTTTATGCAAAATTTTCAACTCGTTTTCGTTGGCAACTTCGGCGGATAACTCAAACGCATTTTGCTCGTTGTGAAACAATCGCCAAAACTTGCGGATAAACTTCGCCACGCCTTCAATTCCTTTGGTGTCCCAGGGTTTGTGTTGCTCTATGGGTCCCAAAAACATTTCAAACATGCGGAAACAATCTGCTCCGTACTCCTCAATAACATCGTCTGGATTTACCACATTGTGTTTCGATTTCGACATTTTCTCCACTTCATGTCCAACGATATATTTACCATCCTCCAGCACAAACTCCGCCTCTGCCTGCTCTGGTCTCCA
>JAGQVE010000140.1 GCA_020438105.1 Bacteroidales bacterium | reverse complement strand
CAGTAAACATTAATATCCATGACATTGATTTTAAATCAGGATTAGGTCATAAAGAAATCGAATTAGATCTAATCAATAAACATTTGGAGAATGGTTTTCAGGTTGTCGACAAATTCTCAACAGTTTCTAATGCAAAAGATTTATACTGTGTCAATATAACTTTCATTCTACAAAAAGAATAAAATCTGTGCCTAACAAAGAACCAAGCTAAAAACCAAATAAAATCCGTAAAATTTTTCTTTTTCAAAACCACCGTAATTTGTGAGGCGGCTTGAAAAAGAAAAATTAAACCTGTGCAAAGCTCCCTTTATAGTTTGGATCATAAGGTATTCCTGACTTTGCCACAGCAAATGCAAGTTTGAGCAGTTTGTTGCTCACCGCAATCAAAGTCAGTTTCTTGGATTTACCCTTGGCAACTATCCGCTCGTTAAGTTTATTGCATTGCGGGTTTTTATGACAGGCCGTGAAGCTGCACAAGAACAAATGGTTCCTAACATCAGGGTTTCCTTTTTTACT
>JAGQVE010000139.1 GCA_020438105.1 Bacteroidales bacterium | reverse complement strand
TTGGGGATGCTGGGAACTTCCCAACATCCAAAGCAGGTTCAGTGGTTCATTTTCAGGCTGACACATTACATGAAAACTTGATGTGCTATATCGAAAACAGGCCTTTCACCAGTAGTTTCGACGGGCACTCAAATTGTTACATCGAAACCGGACACGGAAAAGGTGCCCTCATTGATTTTAACTATGACACAGAGCCATTGCCCGGTTCATTCCCATTCCCGGGCCTTGGACCATTCGGGCTGCTCAAAGAGAGCCGCATGAATCACTACGGCAAACTCATGTTCCGTTGGATTTACTGGCATATTTTACTGAAAGGTAAGGAAATGCCTATCGATTCGCAGATGACTATGGCAGGTAAAAAAATGGAGTAATAACATCATAATTGAAAAGCAATGACTGAACAAAAAATTCAGCAACAAATAGACGATATTAACCGCAAACTTGACATCATTCTGGAAGAGGTATTTGCCCAAAAACAAAACCGTGAGTCGATCAATGACCTTATGGATGACCTTTC
>JAGQVE010000013.1 GCA_020438105.1 Bacteroidales bacterium | reverse complement strand
ATCTTCCTGAGTAAAGAAATAATTGATTGAGTTTCCAAGGATGTCAGGATATTCTTTTTCAAATTTATTTGCAGTTTTTTGAATGCAATTATTAAATGCTTTGTCAAATCTTGAATCCTTTGTTAATTTCGCATAAATTGCATCAAATCCTTTATCTGCGATTTTACTTCCCAACCAAGTAGCGAATGAAATTATTAATCCTGTTTCTATTATCATATTTTTTTATTTACATGAGTTTCTTTGTATTGTAACTAACTAGTTTATATCAACAGCTTTTATCACGTCCCGAAAGCTTTCGGGATTCCATATGTGGCATAAACGTGATATTTTATCATTTTTATCTTAAGGTTTTCATGTGAAGGCTCATTGGTCCTTTCAATCTATTCCGATGCTAATTTAGTGTTTTTTACATCAGCTTTTTTTTGATTTCATCACCTGCTTTAAACTGAAAACGATATGCAATATTAAAGCGCAGGTTTCCGGCATCAAAAATATATATTGCCCTTTTGATGGGAGTGGGTGTGTTTTGAGCCGTATTCACATAAGTGACGCCGGCAAAAAACTTCCGGGAATTGTAGCCTGCTGCGGCCCTAAAGGTGTATATCAAACTCACGTCGAAGTTGTTTTTAGCACCCAGTGTGATATCCTCTTCATTAATTTTCATAAATCCGCCCCCAACGCCCAGGATCATCGAAAGGGTAAGGAAAAAGCTTTTTTTATAAATAAAATTATGGGCATAACCACCGCCTGCTGCCACGCGGGTATATCGGCTGCTTTTAAGCCGGTAGCCATCAAAAAAGCCGGGTGGGTTGATCTGCAGCGGGATAAACGATGAATCGCCCTGGATATAATTTGAGTAAAGGGCAGGCCCGGCCAGCAGCGACCCGGCACTTTTAATTTGTCGTTCATCCTGATTAAAGGCAGCCCGGTACGAAAACTTTTTACTATTGAAAATATAATATCCCTGGGCTCCCATGTTTATGGTGAGTATATCGGGCCGCTGCGGCAATCCCTGCGACGATTGATAATCCGAAAGCCTTTCATCCGGATTTGCAATGTGGTAACCCTTAGTGATTGAAAAATAAAATTCGATGGTAAGTTTTGGAGTCAGGATATGGGTTTGCAAATCCATATAATCCGTATTTCCATATTTATCGTCATCGTCGTTGATAAATGGAAAGTTGAATCCGAGGTTGAGTGTAAAAGCGCTGTATGATATTCCGAAACCAAGGTTCAGTTGCGGGTTCGGACGGTAATCCAGGCTTGCATTTTCGCTGCGGTCCTTAAGTGTAAAATTGGTATATTTACGTGAGGAATAGAGGCGTGTAGTAAGCTGGTTTTGATAGGATTCAATATAACTTGAATCGTAATCCTCCGACAGCAGTTCGAGCAGTGTTTGTCCTGAAAGGGATGTTCCAGAAAAAAGTATCAAACTGCCAGCGAATATTATGGTAAAGATTGTTTTCATAGGGTTGACTAAAGTAATAAAAATTGAAGTCGCTCTGATATTCTGATATGCAACCCACCTGCATGCTTGCGTGTCTATTTTTTGGATTCAAACTCAGGTAAAGTTTATTTCTTTGTATAAATTTGCTTTTCAAATCATTACATGATCATGATAAAACACAAACGCTTTTCAATTTTGCTGGCCACACTTTTGTTGGTTGGTATTCAATTTGCTTTTGCGCAAAATAGCAGCACAAAGCCCGGTTACAGTGAATATCCTTACTGGATAGAGATGATGCAGGACCATTCGGTAAATTTTTATGAGGTGCAGGAAGCTTTTGAGGCTTACTGGGAAAATCGCGAGATAACCCGCAGCAACGGCTGGAAACAATTCAAACGCTGGGAATGGTGGCAAAGCCGTCATATCTATCCCGATGGAACCCGTTTTGAAGCGGATAAAACATACAATGCTTACATGTCGTATTTGGCAATAAATCCGCAGGCTAAAAATACTGAAGGCGACTGGAGCAACCTGGGGCCCATTTTCGTCCCGAGCAAAGGTTATGAAGGTTTGGGCAGGATCAATGCTATCGCCTTTCATCCCACTGATCCTGATGTTGTTTTCATCGGGTCGCCGGCTGGTGGATGCTGGATTTATGACGGAACACCCGGTGGCTGGACAAGCACAACCGACGGACTTCCTTCATTAGGTGTATCAGCCATCGTAATCGACTGGAGCAATACCGACCATATTTTCATTGGCACCGGCGACCGCGATGCCGGCGATGCTGCCGGATTGGGCGTTTTCAGAAGCACCGACGGAGGCCTCACCTGGGAGATGTGGAATACCGGGATGGGTAACCGCACTGTAGGCAGGATGATACAACATCCAACCAATCCTGATATCATGTATGCAGCAACTGCCGGAGGTTTGTACAAAACCACCGATGCAGGAGCCAACTGGGTTTATAAACACAATGGCGGAACCAAAGAGGTGGTTTTTAAACCCAATGATCCGTCAACCCTTTATGCCGGAGGTGCCGGTAAATTTTACAAATCAACCGACGACGGTGAAAACTGGGTGCAGATCTCCAACGGAATTGAAGTGGGAAGTCGTTCCGTGATCGCTGTTACGGCAGCTAATCCGAATGTTGTTTATTGTTTGCTTTCAAACGGCGACTCTTACAAGGGGATATGGAAATCAACCGACTCAGGGGAATCGTTCACCATGATGTCGAATTCACCCAATATCATGAGTTGGGGCTGTGATGGTGGCGATGGTGGACAGGCATGGTACGACCTGGATGTGGCCGTGGACCCAACCGATGAAAATGTGGTTTATGCCGGGGGTGTAAATTGTTTTAAATCGGTGAATGGCGGAACTACCTGGCAGATCAGTTCACACTGGTGGGGCGATTGTTCGGTTCCTGCCGTGCATGCCGACCTGCATATTCTGGAGTTCAACCCGCTGAATAACCGATTGTATGCCGGAAACGACGGGGGAATTTATTACACCGCTAACGGCGGGTCAAGCTGGCCCGAGGTAACTGATGGTTTACCCATCAGTCAATCCTATAAGATCGGTCAGTCGGCTACCAACAAAGATAAAGTGATTAACGGCTACCAGGATAATGGCTCTTCCATCTATTTTGGAAACAATGTGTGGATGACCACCGGTGGTGGCGACGGTATGGAGTGCGCCATTGACTATACCGACGATAAAAGAACATATCACACCATTTATTATGGTGATATCACCCGGAAGTATAACAACGGAAGCGCGCACCAGGTAGCTGGCGAAGGCGTTCATGGAATGACCGAAAGCGGGGGATGGGTTACGCCGTTCTGCCTGCACGAAGACGACAATAACACCATGTTTGTCGGGATGAAGAATATCTGGAGGGCAACAGGAGTTACTACCAATAGTTTTACATGGAAAGTGATAACCACCGATGGTGGCGGCGATATCGACGTGGTGGAGCATTCACCAGCCGACAATGACTTATTTTATTATGCGCGTAATCAAAACCTCTACCGCAGTGATGATGTAATGGGGGATAGCCCCGAATGGATCAGTCTTACCTCCTTTTTACCCGGTTCAGGAAATGTACTTGACATTGAAGCGCATCCATATGAGGCTGATGTTGTATTTGTAACCCGTGGTTCGAAAGTTTACAGGTCGGATAACAGGGGCCAAACCTGGGAAGATCTCACCGGTTCACTTCCCGGTATCAATATGAATTCAATCGTTTATTATCTGAACAGCAATGATGGAATTTATGTGGGATCTGATGCAGGTGTTTATTACCGCGATGCCAGCATGGACGATTGGGTAATGTTTAGTAATGGCCTGCCGGTGGATGCCTCGGTGAATGAGGTTGAAATTTATCATAATCCGGATGATCCTTCCGAAGATGTGATAAGAGCAGGAACCTTTGGCCGCGGATTGTGGTCGTCGCCGGTGTGGAATGATGTTCCCAATGCCGCCTTTGAAGCAGAAGAAACGGAGATTCCGGTAGGCTGCCCGGTTGATTTTTACGATCTGTCAACCGGCGTGCCATCTTCCTGGGAATGGGCCTTTGAGGGGGGAACACCTTCAACTTCTACGGATAAAAACCCAATGGATATTGAGTATGCTTCCGAAGGTGTTTTTGCAGTAACCTTAACCGTAACCAACTCAGCCGGAACCGACACTGAAACCATCAACGGATATATGAACGTGAGTGCCACAGCCATTCCTGAGGTATATTTCGCTGCAAGTGATTCGGTTACCTGTACGGGTACTACCATCAAGTTTACAGATATGAGCTCCAATTGCCCAACCGGCTGGAGCTGGGAATTTGATCCCAATAATATTTCGTATGTGAATGGAACGAACCAAAATTCGCAAAACCCGGTTGTGTCGTTTTCCAGTAATGGCGCTTATACGGTTTCATTAACCGTTACAAATAATGCCGGCAATAACACCCTTGTTAAAAATGATTATATCAATATTGGTGGTTTTGTTTTGCCATTTTATGATGATTTTGAATCAGGGACACTGGCATCAAAATCATGGACCATCGAAAATCCTGATTTCAATAAAACATGGGATGTGACCGATGTAGCCGGCAACGGAAGTACCAAAGCGGCATGGTTGAATTTTTATGATTATGTTGTTCCTCCGGGCCAGCGCGACAGGATGATTACGCCCGTGCTCGATTTTACTGCCTTCGACGACCCGGTTCTGATGTTTGATTATGCTTATGCAAAAAGGCATACCAGCATTACCGATAGTTTGATCATCAAAGTATCGGGCGATTGCGGCGAAACCTGGACCCGCATTTTTGAGGGTGGAGAAGATGGCGATGGAAGTTTTGCTACCCATGTGCTTACTACCGATCCATTTTATCCGGAGGTTGCCGACGATTGGTGCGGAAATGGATGGGGTGCTGATTGTGCCCTGCTTGATCTTTCGGCATGGGCCGGTATGGGAAGCATTCAGGTGATGTTTGAAACTTACAATTATTTCGGCAACAACCTGTTTGTTGACAATGTGCTGATCAGTCCGCTTACGGGTATCCCAACCAACATTTCAGACGAATTGGTGCGGTTTTTCCCAAATCCAACCACGGGTGAGGTAAATATCCTTGTTCCTGATGGTGTTGGCCCCGCGGTGATCACCGTGGTAAATCCACAGGGTGCAGTTGTAAAGGAAATCGATGTTAGGGAAGGAAGTACAATCCGTACCAACCTGAGTGAATTTGGTAAAGGCGTTTATTTTATCCGGGTAACCGGTGAAGCCGGAACACAGGTAGGAAAAGTGATGTTGCGTTAAAAGTAAAGTAGTAGAAATAATTACCGGCAGGCATGGATTTGTTTGCCGGTTTTTTTATCAATTCAGTTTAATAAGATTGGTAAAAAACTGTACTTTTGAAATAATGAAATCAATTAAAATACGACTGTTATTGAGTTTTCTTCTGTTGGGATTGGTTTTGACATTTGACAGTTGCGCAACGGTAAAACCCTGGCAACATGTTTACCTTAACGATGCGGAGATGCAAATGGGCGGCAACGCTGGTGTGGCTTTCGAAGATTATGTTCATTCCATTCGTACCGGCTCCACGGTGGCGGGAAGCAAAAAATCAAGCGGGGGTTGTGGCTGCAATTAATTCAAAAAGGAAGGCCGGAATATTATTAACTTCATTGCTTTTAATGACTTTTGCCGCTATTGCGCAACAACCCGACACCACCTACCACAAGCGGGAAATTCCGGCAACTGAAATAGAAATTCTTTATAACATGTACCATCAGGATGGTGATCATTCGGCGGTTACGGGCGGTATTGGAACCGAAAAGCTCACTATTTATGCTCCGGGTGTGGATGTAACTTTCAACGGAGAAAAGAGCAGTTTTAACCTGAACATGGGCGCTGATGTGATCACTTCTGCATCTACTGACAATATTGACTTTGCCATATCTTCGGCTTCCTATATCGACATGCGAAGCCATACCGATATTCATTATTCGAGGCAGGTGAGTAAAACAACCCAGGTGGGCATTGGAACTGGTTTTTCCCTTGAATCCGATTACCTCTCATTTCCTTTTCGTGCCGATCTGTATTGGTCAGCTCCAGATAAACTGCGCGAATTCCAGGCTTCATTTGCATACATCCACGATGATTTGCGGTGGGGCAGACTTAACCCGGATTATAAACGGCCCGTTACGCTGGTTTATCCTTATGAATTGCGCTACAAGCAGTGGTTCGACATCTATAACCGCTATTCTTATAATTTTAAAACCGGTTATTCGCAGGTAATCAATCAACGATTGAGGGTGGGCATTTTTCCGGAGTTGATCATTCAAACAGGCTTGCTTTCCACCCCGTTTCACCGGGTTTATTTTGCCAATGACTCGTTGAAGGTGGAAAATCTTCCCCAATCCCGGACCCGGATTCCCATTGGTATCAAAGCCAATTATTTTGCGGGAGGTTCCACCGTATTAAAAGGGAGCTACCAGTTTTACAGTGATAATTTTGGAATTAGCGCCCATACGCTTCAACTGGAATCGGTTTTTAAAGTGAAACATACCCTTGGGTTTTCCCCTTTTGTTAAAGTTTACACCCAAACGGGTTCCAAATATTTTAAACCCTATGCTCAGCATGATCCGGCTGAAGTTTATTACAGTTCCGATTATGACCTTTCGGAAATTGAAACCATTCAGCTTGGATTAGGATTTCGCTGGGCACCATTTGCCAACCTTGCCCGAAATTTCCTTTTTGATGAGATAAACCTGCGTTATTCTTATTTAAAACGCTCGGATGGATTGTACGCGCACCTGATGTCGGCGGCCTTTAGATTTAGTCGAAACAAGGTTAATAATAGATAGTTATTTGTATTTTATACATTTGTCTTTTAAAGATTGATATCAAATGAGATTATTCCGATTTATAGCATTTTTCCTGTCCCTCTCCGTTTTATTTTCCTGCGGTGATAACGGTATTGACCCTCCTTCAGCCAATCCTAATCCAAACCCCAATCCAAATCCTACAACGGGTTTTGAAACACCTGCCAACAAAGATATTGTGATGTATGAGGCCAATATCAGGGCCTTTAGCTCCACAGGTAATTTTCAGGATGTTATTAATAAGCTTGATCATATCAAGAGCCTGGGTGTGAATGTGATCTGGCTGATGCCAATTTACCCCATCGGGACCATCAATACTGTAAATTCGCCCTATTCGGCTAAAAATTATAAGGAGGTCAATCCCGAATTTGGAGACCTTGAAGATTTGCAAAACCTGGTTTCCAAAACGCATGATAGAGATATGGCTGTTATCCTCGATTGGGTGGCCAATCACACGGCCTGGGATAATCCCTGGATAGAAAACAAGGATTGGTATACACAGGATGGCAATGGAAATATTGTGATTCCACCGGGAACCAACTGGCAGGATGTGGCCGACCTTAACTTCGACAATGCGGAGATGCGCCTCGCCATGATCGATGCCATGGAGTTTTGGCTGGATACGGCTTATGTGGACGGATTCAGGTGTGATGCAGCCGATATGGTTCCTTATTCCTTTTGGAAGCAAGCCATCGATTCACTGAATAATCATTCCGAAAAAAACCTCATTATGCTAGCCGAGGGTGCCCGCGATGATCATTTTGATGCCGGTTTTGATCTGAATTTTGGATGGGATTATTACGGAAAAATCAAAAATACCTTCAGCGGTTCGCTTTCGCCCGCCTCTTTGCTAAGCTCGGTGCAATCGGAATTTAACAATACGCCATCGGGGAAGAGAAAACTTTATTTCACCACCAACCACGATGAATCGGCCTGGGATGCCACACCGGTCGGGATTTTTGGTGGAATTGACGGCGCTTTGGCTGCTTCGGTTATCACCATCTTTGTTCCGGGAGTTCCTTTGATTTACAGCAGTCAGGAAGTGGGAACAAGCGGAACCGTAGCTTTCTTTTATAACGATCCCATCAACTGGTCGGCAAACCTGGATATGCTGGCGGCTTACCAAAAAGTGCTGAGTTATTACAGCGAAACACAAACGGTAAGAACCGGGGATTTTACAATATACAATCACAATTCAGTAGCTGCGTTCAGCTTAAGCGATTCGGATCATTTTTACCTGGTGCTGGTAAATGTAAAAAATGCACAATCTACATTTGAATTGCCCCTTGATTTAAAAAACCAGGGTTGGACCGACCCGATATCGGAAAGTACCATGACCCTTGAAAACGAGGTGGTATTGAGTGCTTATGAATATTTAATCCTAAAAAGAGATTAACCCGGGAAGCTATTTTTTGACTAATTTATAAGTTACCTCGTGGTCGGTATTTTTGCAATGAAAAAGATACAAGCCTGCTTTTAAATTGTTTAATGAAATAACCCGGCAATCAACAGGAACATTTTGATTGTAAACTTCGCGCCCGGTGATGTCGGTAATGGTAAGGCTAAAATCATTTCCGGTTTTATTGCTTACAAACACCCGGTCATTGATTGGATTAGGACCGAGGCTTACACTCAGCTTTTCCAGGAAAGTTATCCCGCTACTTTCGATTACCTGGATGTTAATTGTATCGGCATAATAGCAACTTCCATCGTAAGCCAGCACTGAAAAATCAAACAAACCGGTGCCCAGGTTGCCACAAATAATTGCTACCGTTTGGGAGGTGTCGCCAGTGGACCAGTTATACTCGCTATAGCCCGCCCCGGCATTAAGAATAAGGGTGTCCTTAACAGTAGCAACAATATCATCTCCAATATTTATTTGGTTCAAACAAGGCTTCCAGGTAGCCCATGAATCGAATTCGGCGTAATCATAGTTGAAGGAATTAACCCGGTTCATTTTTACCCAACTGATCACCGTATCCGATGCTGTTGGTTTTATTAACACAAGGTATCCGTCATTGATTTCCCAGTAATATTCAAAAATGCCATAGTTTGGTATCGACCAGTTGGAGTAGTATATTTTAGGCCCTGTAAGCCAGTTAAGCTCAGCCGGATTGATGAGTTCATCAAAATCAAGCCCTGCTGCATCAAACTCATTTTGTGAATAAATGCGCCAATCACCAAGTGGCTGAATGTAAGCTTTAAAAGTAATTTCTTCACCACCGGAAGTAATAATTGTTTCCGAATACAGATGAACGTCATCCACGCCGTCATTGTCGATTTCAAGATAGGTGTCATTAAGCGGAACGGAATTCAGGTTCCAGTCGCAGGCCAGGGCATAATTCACCTGCCCGGCATGAAATTGATCTCCCGGAGGAAAAAATCCCAGGGTAGTTTCATAATCACCGGTTTCATCATCATAAATTTCATATGTGATGGGATAATGGCGGATGATCAATTTTTCGAGGGATGGATTTTCATCAATATAGAGTTCATCCATGAATGGAATTTTGGATACATCAATGTTGGTAGTTTCGTTATGATCGCAATAAAGCAATTTAACCTTAAAATCCGCCCGGATATTTGAAATCATGTTATGGCTCAAATCGAGGGTGTCGATGGTATTTTTCCCATGGATGGTGATGGATTTGAGTTCATTATTACTGCAATAAACAGCCTTGAGTAAACCTGTTGTAGCGCCGATATTAAGCGTGCTTAGCTGATTATTACTGCAATTTAGCCTGATCAGTTTACTGAGGTTTATATTCAGGCTTGTCAATTGATTATTCTGGCAATAGAGGTACCTGATTGTGTACCATATGTTGTTGGCGTTAAGGGTGGTCAGGTTGTTGTTTCGGCAATTTACACTAATTAAGCTTTTAACCTTAAAATAATCCAGGCTGTTCAATTGATTATGGCAGCAATCAAGGTAGGAGAGATTCATATTTTCGTCCAGAAAAAGTTCCGTTAAATTGTTGTGATCAACTTCCAGTTTGTAAATTTCTGTAAAAGCGTTAATCCCTGTCAAATCTGAAATATTCTGGTATTTCAAATCAAGTGAACCGTTTATGGCTTCTGCTTCTGCGTAACTGATATCGCCGTCATTATTGGTGTCGACACCAAGCTCGATCAGGCGATTTTTAAAATTATTATCCGGGATGTTTACTATTTGAGCGTGTAGTTCAATTACACAAATAGTGAAGGCAACAAGTAAAATGGCTGATTTTAGCGTTTTCATACTGTAAGCTTTTAGGGTGATGCAGTACAAATATAATTAAATTAAATGATTTATTCGGGTTTAATGGAATTTTCCTTTACCAGGTTTTTCGGGAGATTAGTTTACCTTTGAAATCCCAAATCAGTTGGCATTGAATTTATTTTTTGAAATAGGAGTTTTACTCATCACCGGCTTTATTCTGGGTGAAGTTGCTGTAAAAGTCAAGCTGCCCAAGATCTCCGGTTATATCATCGCCGGCATTGTTTTACATCCCCAGATCACCGGTTTTATTGAACCCGGCTTTATCAAACAAACCGAACCACTCATCACCATTGCCCTGGCATTCATTACTTTCACAATTGGCGGTACGCTTTCCTATGAAAAGATCAAAGCCTCCGGCAAGGTGATCCTTACCATCACCTTTTTCGAAGCGGTTTTTGCCTACCTGTCGGTGTTTGTCATTTTTATGATTGCCCTGTATTTTCTCAATCCCGGAAATTATTCCTGGCCTGTTTTGCTGGTCATGAGCCTGTTGCTGGGATCGCTGGCGGCCCCCACCGATCCTTCGGCAACGCTGGCCATTACGCAGGAATACAAATCCAAAGGACCTGTGTCAAACACCATTTTAGGCGTAGCAGCTTTTGATGACATTATGGGTATTCTTTTGTACACCTTTACCCTTTCCTTTGCCGGTTCTTACCTGGGTGGCAGCGACGGATTTATCGGCGCTACATTTGCCGAGTTAGGTAAGGAGATCGGAGGCGCCTTACTCACCGGTGCAATAAGTGGATTTTTGTTTAACCGGATATCATTGCTTTTCAAAAAAGAGACCGAAGGGGCATTGATCGTGATTTTGCTGGCCATGATCATGCTATGCTATGGAACGGCCTCCCTGCTTGGTTTTGATGAGCTGCTCGGCACCATGGCCATGGGATTGATCGCGGTAAATTATCATCCTTTCCAGGAGAAGATATTCACCCTCATCGAAAGATACACCGACGAACTGGTATTTGTTATTTTCTTTACCCTGTCAGGACTGCACCTGCAATTTGATTCCTTCAGCGGAAGTCTTGTTTTTATTGCCATTTTTGTTGTAGCACGGGCGCTTGGTAAATACTCCGGAACGGGGTTGGCGAGTCGCATGACCCATGCCCCTGAGAAGGTTAGAAAGTATACCGCCGGTGGCCTCTTTCCACAGGGGGGCATTGTGATAGGATTGGCACTGCTGCTTGCCAAACAAAGCGAACTCACCCATTTCTCTTCTCTTATTATCAGTGTTGTGATAGGTGCTGCCATTGTGCATGAACTCTTCGGTCCTGTGATGGCGAGGCGCTCACTTAAAAAAGCCGGTGAAGCAGAATAATTAAAATATAAAATACCAAAATTTGGTGGCGTGGCGTTTTTGATCCATGAACCTGCAAATCATTTACATCCTTATTCAATTTCTTATTTTTTATTCTCCGGATGAAAACTTAAATCAATCTACCTATCTGTTTCAACCCGAAAAAGAATTTTTGCAGGATCGCTTTAATACTCCGAATGGTTTTGAGCGGATAAATGTGGATGAAAATTCATTTGCAGCCTGGCTCCGTCAGCTACCGCTCAAACCGGAAGGTTCAAAGGTTAAGTATTATGATGGTTCGATAAAGGAAAAGCCTGGAGTTTATTTAGCAGTGGTGGATTTACCCATCGGGACAAAAAACCTGCATCAATGCGCAGATGCGGTGATCCGGTTGCGGGCTGAATACCTGTATGATCAAAAACGATATGATGAGATCAGATTTCATTTTACCAATGGTTTCCTGGCCGAGTATTCAAAATGGGTGGAAGGTTACCGGATCAAAGTAAATGGCAATGAGGTGAGTTGGGTGAAGTCGGTGGAACCGTCCAATACGCCGGATACCTTCTGGAAATACCTTGAAACGGTGTTTACCTATGCCGGCACGCTTTCACTGGAAAAAGAATTAAAAGCAGTTCCGATTAATGAAATGCAAATTGGTGATGTATTTATTCAGGGCGGGTCGCCGGGCCATGCCGTAATTGTTGTAGATATGGCTGAGAACCTGGAATTAGGTGAAAAAGTATTTATGCTTGCCCAGAGTTATATGCCGGCGCAGGAAATTCAGATTTTGAAGAATCCGTCGAACGGAATATTAAGTCCATGGTATATCTTGGAAATTGTAGATATATTTCAAACGCCGGAGTGGCGATTCACTTATAATGATCTGATGGGATTTTAAATTTTGATAATTTGTAAATATGTGATTTTTATTACGCCTAAAAATTACTACAAATTAACCTTTTGCCAATAATTTGCTTTTTATAATTTCGCATCCGAATTGCAAATAGATGCATAACGGATGTCAACTATTAATTTTTTATTATGAATAACGCAATATATAACTTTCAGACCCCCCAAAATGAACCGGTTTTAAGTTACCTCAAAGGAAGTTCCGAAAGGGATGGAATTGAAAAAGAGTTACCAAAACAGGTTCAGCAACAAATTGAAATTCCACTGATCATTGGCGGCAAAGAGATCCGCACGGGCGACACCGATACTGTGGTGATGCCCCACAATCACGGGCATGTGTTGGCGACCTATCACAAAGCCGGCCCCAAAGAAGTGGAAATGGCAGCCAAAGCAGCGGTGGAAGCGCATCGTGGCTGGTCATCACTTCCCTGGACGATCAGGGCTTCTATTTTGCTGAAGGCAGCAGAGCTGATCTCGCACAAGTACCGGCATGTGATGAACGCAGTAACCATGCTAGGACAAAGTAAAAATATTTATCAGTCGGAGATAGATGCTGTTTGCGAAACTGTCGACTTTTTAAAATACAATGTGAGTTTTGCTGGTAAGATCTATGAGTCACAACCCAAATCCGCTTTCAACCAACTGAACCGCATGGAATACCGGGCACTCGAAGGATTTGTGTTTTCGGTGAGCCCCTTTAATTTTACTTCCATTGCCTCCAACCTTAATATGGCACCGGTGATGATGGGTAACACCACTGTTTGGAAACCGGCTACCACCGCACTGTTGTCGAATTATTATTTGATGAAAATATTCATGGAAGCAGGTTTACCTGGTGGAGTTATTAATTTTATTCCCGGGAAAGGATCAGTGATTGGAAACAATATTGTTAAATCAAACCACCTTGCCGGAATCCATTTTACCGGATCAAATGGAACGTTTAATTTCTTGTGGGGCGAGGTTTCCAAAAATCTCACTCATTATAAATCGTACCCTCGCCTGGTTGGAGAAACGGGAGGAAAAGACTTCATTTTTGTGCATCCTTCAGCTGATATTCATGAAGTGGCGGTAAATGCGATCCGCGGTGCTTTTGAGTACCAGGGGCAGAAATGTTCGGCTGCTTCACGGATGTATGTTCCCAAATCGTTGTGGCCTGCCATCAAGGCAGAAATGGTGGATATGGCAGAAGATATCAACATGGGCGATGTTACCGACTTTAGCACCTTTATGAATGCGGTGATCGATGAGAGCGCTTTCGATAATATTGTAAGTTATATCGACGAAGCGAGAACAGCACACGATGCGGAAATCATTGCCGGCGGTAAATATGACAAGTCGGAGGGTTATTTTATCCGACCGACGATTATTGAAACTACCAATCCTCATATCCGGAGTATGGAAGAGGAGATATTTGGTCCTGTACTTACCGTATTTGTTTATGATGATAAAGATCTGGACGCTGCCGTTAAGTTATGCGACACCACTTCCCCCTTTGGCTTGACCGGCGCTATTTTTGCCCGCGACCGGATCGCTGCTTCACATATTTGTGAGCAGTTGCGATACGCAGCAGGTAACTTTTACATCAATGATAAACCAACAGGCGCCATTGTTGGATTGCAGCCATTTGGCGGATCCAGAGCTTCAGGAACCAACGACAAGGCAGGCGGTGAGTTTAACCTGGTTCGCTGGATAAGTCCCCGCACGATCAAAGAAACCTTTGTTCCGGCTACGAAATACAAATATCCTTACATGGAGGAATAAGCTTTCGAATTTCATTTCAAACATTTTAAGCTGTGACCTGTTGTATTCGTGAAATTCAGATTTCTAGAATAAGATGAATTGAAATCTGTATGTTGAACGAATCCCGATAGCGAAGCGTATCGTGGTAAATGAGTTTAATACCGCGATGCTTGCATCGTTAGATATAGGAAATTTCTTTTTTGATACCTCGTCGGCTTGCTGCGAGGTAGAACATTTCAAATCTTAAAATCAGGTCATGGCCAAAAATGTATTCGGAACGGAACTCAAACCTTGCAGCATGAAACCCCTCACAGGCTTTTTCAGGGATGGGAGTTGTAACACCAGCGAGGAAGATTTTGGATCGCACACCGTTTGCGCCGTTATGACTGAGGATTTCCTTCGGTTTTCCTTTGATCAGGGCAACGATCTGATCACGCCTCATCCACAATATAATTTTGAAGGCCTGGGTCCCGGCGATCACTGGTGCCTTTGTGCGTTGCGCTGGCTGGAAGCCTTTCAAGCCAATGCCGCCCCGCTTGTAGATTTGGAAGCTACCCATGAGCGGGCTTTGGAGGTGATTCCGCTGGAATATTTAATCAGGTTTGCTTACAAGGAAACGTTGTGATATTTTGTGGCATTCTATTTTCGCCACTAAGTCACAAAATCACGAAGCCATTGTCGATGGCGAACACAAAGGGATTAATTAATTCACTTTCGTGGGATTTAGTGTTTTAGAGTATTCGTGGCATTTCTTTTTGCCACTAAGTCACAAAATCACGAAGCCACGTGTCGGTGGCGGACATGAAAAGACTTTATCGTAAGGCTTGCCTGAATTCAAAATCAGCTCAGTATAGCGCAATGTCTTAGCGAAAGCAAAAAGCGTTGTAGACTTGTGCTTGGTTTTCAGAATCATCTTGTACTGAAGGCAAACCAATTTTCTGCAATAGAATCTTTATAGATCAAATTGCCATCAAACATTGAATAGGGTAGTTTTCCATGATCTAAGTAAACAAATCCATCTGTGTTATCAAGTATGCCATTTACCCTGAATGCAATGTAATTTTCTCCTTTCACTACATCATGTATTTGCAGTAGCCGTAATTTGACTTTAAGGTTATTTGACTTTAAATAGGAGGAATCTTCCATAATATTGGTAACAATATTATTCATACTTCCTTTACGCAATTGAAAAAATATATTTTCTGATTTAGAAATCAATACCTGGTGAAAGTATGGATAAAATATCATGAATATAATACCAACAATAAATCTGTTGATCTGAAAAGGTTTTAGTTTTATTGAAATTGTTAAAAATAGTAGTATACTGATGCCAAGTAGTCCAAATTGAATGATATCAAAGAACAATAAATGATGATAACCAAAAAATAAAGGACGTACCCAAACAAACACCGCAAATCCGATTACTAAAATTCTACCCAAAAGTCGATAGCCATAATTTGTAAGCATAGGGATATGGTTAGCTCAAAATAAAATATAAATACCCCCCATACACCAGCACCATCACCGAGCCTTCCAGCCGGTCGATCATGCGGCCTTTACGCGTGAAAACGAAGACAAAAAGCAGCAAGGTGGCCAGTACATTCACCCAAAGGTCCATGTTTGAACCGCGCTCAAGCTGAATGGGACCTACAGTGGCACTTGCCCCTAAAATGAGGAAGGTATTAAACAGGTTGGATCCAATAATATTCCCAATTGAAATGTCGGCATTCTTTTTAATGGCAGCCACCACCGAGGTCGACAATTCGGGAAGACTGGTGCCGATGGACAACACCGTTAACCCAATAATACGGTCGGAGATGCCGAAATCTTTAGCGAATTTCTCTGCAAAATAAACGATCAATTGCCCGCCTCCGGCTAACAGTATCATCCCGACAATGATCATCAACCACGATTTCCCGTTTGAAAAAGATTTGATTTTGATCTCATGATCCTCATCGGATCGTTTCATGGCAAACCAGGAATAATACATAAATACAAAGAAAAAACCGAGCAGCAACAGTCCGTCCGACCGACTGATCCACGAAGATGATGCGCCATCCAGCCAATGGTCGTTGGCCATGATCACAAGGATAAGTGCTGAAAGCAAACAAAGCGGAATTTCAATCCAAATGGTCGGCGACTTTACCGACATGGGATAGATAACCGCCGCCAGTCCCATGATCAGCAGGATATTGATGATATTGCTTCCCACCACATTTCCAAAACTAAATCCTGAATTACCGGAAGTTGCAGCCAGTAGGTTCACCACCAATTCCGGTGAGGAAGTCCCGAAAGCCACAATCGTAAGCCCGATCACCAGGTTTGAAATATTCCGTTTTTTGGCAACGGAGGAAGCGCCGTCCACCAGCCAGGTGGCACCCACAATGAGCGGGATAAATCCAAGTACAGAAAATAGCAGGTTTATCATTGATTCCGTTTCTGCTGTAAAATTAGGGATTCTTTGGTAATCATATCAACAGATAATAAAATTGCAATCAGCAAATACAACCTGATGTTTATTTAAAATGTCTGAGCATTAGAATTTTAATAAGTTAAGCTTATTTTTGCAAAACGAGCATTAAATTTTCAGGACAATGATGAGGAAAACTATACCCCTGTTTTTATTAGGGCTTTTCGCTATGCTGATTACAACGCAGGCCCAGCAATATAAATCCGTTAAAGGCACCGCTTTGTTTAAATACAAAAGAAGTTTTGCCGACATTGAGGAATACAATAATCTTTATCCCAATACCAAAACAAAGGGAAGGCAAATCAAAAACGAATTTGAGAAATACCCCGAGTTTACCATTGATCCGTCGCAGGTAATTGGCATTGCACCCAAGTTGCAACCCGGAACCTTTAACAAAAAAGAATTATCTCCGGCTCCGGATAAAGATTTCCAGGGACTTGACGACAGTGGTGGAAGTATTCCGCCCGATGTAAACGGAGCAGCAGGGCCCAACCACCTGATGGTGACCCTCAATACCGACTTCCGGATCATGGACAAAGAAGGCAATGTGATCAGCACAGTAGGTGCAGGTGCATTTTGGCACCCCACACCCGGATCAGGTGGTGTTTTTGATCCAAAAATCTCTTATGATACTTATGAAAACCGTTGGATATTGGTTGAACCCAGCTCCTCGGATCCAACTTCTTCGAAGCTGATGGTAGCCGTTTCAGAAACCAGCGACCCTACCGGCAACTGGTATTTTTACGGTTTTGATACCGATCCCGATGATACTCACTGGTTCGATTATCCCAATTATGGTTTTAATGATCGCTGGATCGTTGCCACCGGAAATATGTTTGGCGGAGGCGGAACTTATGTGGCTGCCTTTATTTTCGACAAACACCAGCTTTACGAAAATTCCGATGTGATCGAATACACCCGTGTTGAATTAAGTGACGGATTTACGGTGGTTCCGGCGGTGACCTATGATCCGAATCAGGAAGATATTTATATGGTAAACAATGCCGGTGGAAACAGTGGAGGCAGTGGGTATATCAAACTGTGGAAAGTTTCGGGACCAACTGCTCTGCCGCTCGTCGAAAGTCTTGGCCTGATTGAGATACCGGGGCCCTGGAGCAATGGTTCCTATGGAAATTCGGGTAACTTTTTGCCCCAGCTTGGTTCTGATGAATTGATCAACTCTGTTGATGCACGACTGGAAAACCTGGTTTACCGCAATGGTAAATTATGGACGACCCATCACGTGTTTCTGCCTGCCAACAATCCAACCCGCTCTGCCGTTCAGTGGTTTGAATTTGACCTGGATGGAACGGTGGAGCAGTGGGGGAGGATCGATGACCCAACAGGCGAGATGTTTTTTGCTTTCGCGACAATTGCGGTAAATGCCAAAGATGATGTAATGGTGGGCTTTGGAAGTTTTTCCGAAAATCAATATGCAAGCGCTTCTTATGCTTTCAGGTATCATGATGACCCGCCCAACGAAATGCGGGATTATTACCAATATAAAGATGGGCTGGCCAAATATTTCAAGAATTTCGGAAGTACCCGAAACCGTTGGGGTGATTATACCGCTACCTGGGTCGATCCGGCTGATGACCTCGATTTCTGGACACTCCAGGAGTACGCAGAGTTACCTCAAGGACAGGATGAATGGGGCGTTTGGTGGGCGTATGTGAACCTGGATGCCATTCCGGAGGCACAGTTTACAGCCAATATTACCACTGTGCCGGTGCAAAGTGAAGCCGATTTTTTGGATCAATCTAAATTTACCCCCACTAGCTGGAAATGGATATTTGAAGGGGGTGAGCCCAATGTCTCCACCGAGCAAAATCCACAGGATATTTATTATGCCGAAGCCGGTGTGTATGATGTTACACTCATTGCCGGTAATGAAATGGGGTATGATACCTTACTAATGCCGGATTATATAGAGGTAAATACCACCATCCTGCCTGATGTTGAGTTTGCGATCAGCAATACTATTCCCTGCATCGGCGAGGCAGTGACTTTTGAAGATCAATCGGTTTATAATCCCATTGCATGGCAGTGGAGTTTTAACCCGGATTATGTAACCTTCCTCAACGGAACAGATGCCAACTCCCAAAATCCGGAGATGCAGTTTGAATACGGCTTTACTTATGATGTTACACTTACTGCCACCAATACCAACGGCAGCACCACCCTTACCAAAGAAAACCTGGTAATGGGCGGCGGAATACCCATGCCATTTATCGAAGATTTTGAATCGAGATCGTTTGCAACCAATCAATGGACCATCGACAATCCTGACGGCGAAAAATCGTGGGAGTTTGCCTATGTTGGCGGCAATGGCGATGGCGAGCTGGCGGCTTATGTCAATATCAAAAGTTACAACGGCCTGTCGGAACGCGACCGCCTGATCAGTGCACCACTTAACTTTTATGGGTATAAAGAATTGACGCTTGATTTTGAGTTTGCCTATTCGCAGCGTTTTGCGCAATATACCGATTCACTTATCGTGTATATTTCGGATGATTGTGGTGAAAACTGGCAACGACTGATGGCTTTTGGTGAAGACGGAACCGGCAGTTTTGCTACTGCGGAGGCTTCACAAAATGATTTTATCCCCACGACAGCTGAAGAGTGGTGCGGTGCCGAAATGAACCCGGTTTGTGCTTCGGTGGATCTGTCGGCTTATTCGGGCCAGACCAATATCCGAATCATGTTTGAAAGCTATAACGGTTTTGGCAATAACCTTTTTATCGACAATGTTCAGATTCAGGGCGAAGTTAATGCAGTGACTGAATTTGCAAATGGACTTGATATCAGCATTTATCCCAATCCCTCGACAGGTTTGATAAATATCGATCTGCAAAACGCTGGTAAAAATTCAGTCATTCAGATTATATCAGTATCGGGTCAGGTAGTACTTGAAATACAAACCCGGAATGATGTTGAAACCATCGATTTGCGTGCATTTGATAAAGGAGTTTACCTGGTTAAAGTGATGGGTGAAAAAGGTGTTGCTGTTGAGAAGATTTTACTGAAATAGGAGGTTTAAATTACTTCACAGGCGCAAGTCTTTGCGAAAGCCTAGCGAGGCTGCAGTCTTGTGCTATGTTTGCCCAAGTCTGCTCTGCACATGCCCGCGCTAAGACTTTCGCCAGTTGCTTATTCTAAATTTTGTTCGAGGTTCAAAATGCTAAAACAATTTTCATCTAATTCATATTTCGAGCTAATTATTATTAAATAGAATTTTGAATGAAAAGTATAAAATGTTAATAGTACATTCCCAGTCCGCTTAAAGTCGTATTTAACTTCCTGGTCTCCTTCATCATTTGCAAGGGTCATGTAATTTAGTTGTCCGAAAAAAGATATATATGTTTTTCCATTCTTCAAATTATTGATGGGAGCATTTTTATTGAAGTTTACATGTAAAGAATGTTGAAATTGTGGTTTGAATTTAAATGAAATAATTGGCCAATTTCCTACATCTTTATTTAAGATAATTACTCTTCTATTTTTAAAGGACTTGTAATTGTTATTAAAATTAAATTTTATATCTGAAATTGAAATCCCATTTAAATCCTTAAACTCAAAAATATGTACATGATAACCTCCCTCCAAATTGTAACTGTAATAATTATCACTTTTCCTTTCCCGTCCAGTTACAGAAACAAATTCAGGCCTCCCAAATTTATTTTCTAGTTTAATTGAATCGTTAAAAAGCCACATGTATTTTTCAGGCTGATCCTTTACTAGTTTAAAACCATACATAAAGGTTTGTAAAATGGGTTGAATTAAAAACATGTAAATTATCACGGCGAGTATTCCTGATATAATGTACTTTATCCTGTTTTCTTTTGAAAATTTCATAGCTTATTTTAAGTGTTATTTCAATAACTTGAGCACTTTCATTAATCCTAGTGTTAACTTATCGACCAGCAATCTAGCGCTTTGTTTAGCTCGAGCCTATTTTCATCTATCTTTTGCCATCACCAGCGCAAGTCTTAGCGAAAGCCTAGCGAGGCTGCAGACTTGTGCTATGTTTGCCCAAGTCTGCTCTGCGCATGCCCGCACTAAGACTTGCGCCGGGAATGATACTTGTGCTTTACAATAATAAATCAACATCCAAATAACCTTTCATACCGGCGTAATCTCTCGCACTGCTATATGGATAATATTCGGGTTCGATTACAAATCCTGCTTTTACAGGATTATTATGAATGTATCCAAGCTTTTGATCCATTATCTTATTATCTGTAAGTTCAATTGGGTGGTTTCCATTTTGCCAAAATTTGTATTTTGTATTAAACGAACTTCTTGATCCTTCAAATTCAAATATTTTCAACATCCAGCTTTTTCTGCTTTCTTCTGAATTTCCCATAATTGCGTTGATTATATTAACTGAGGTGAATTTTTTCAAATCACGCATGATATTGCTCAAAAAGAATCCCGGTTTTGCAGAAGCTATAAAATGCACATGGTTTGTCATGATTACATAGCCATGGAGAATAAGTCCTTTCTCAATTTGGCAATGTTTAATGCTATCAATCAGAATTTCGCGGTAAATATCACGTGTGAAAACATCAACCCACCTCACAACACCAAAGGTTATAAAAAACATTCCTTCCTGATTTCGAAATTTATATTTGTGGCTCATATCACAAATTTAAATATTTATTGATTTGAAATTGATTTTCTTTTGGTAGAAAGGCCCAAGTCTGCCCTACGCATACCCGCGCTAAGACTTGCGCCGGTTGTAGCCCAATGATGCTTTATTCATGCAGTACTTAAGCATGCGCTAGATTCGGGTTCTGCATTCCTATGGGATTCTTTATATCTGCCAGCAAAAACCTTTTTGGGCTGAACCATCTCTAGCGCAAGTCTTAGCGAAAGATTAGCGCGGTTGAAGACTTGTGGTTTGTTTGCCCAAGTCTGCTTCGCACATACACGCACTAAGACTTGCGCCGAAGGCCGAGCCCTGGATTTCCGATTATAAAATCAATTCCAATTTGGTTTCCCGAACTTTCGTACCTATAACACCGCTTAGGTTTTGTACACTGATCTCCCGGTCATGAAATTTATCCTCCTTTGTTTTATATTGTTGTTTTTAATCGCTCTTTTTTTTATTCCACCAGCGCAAGTCTTAGCGCAAGCCTAGCAAGGCTGCAGACTTGTGCTATGTTTGCCCAAGTCTGCTCTGCATATGCCCGCGCTAAGACTTTCGCCAGAGTTGATTTTTGTCCTGAAATTCTGGGTATAAAATCCATTCCAATCCGATTTCCCGAGCGTACTAAACCTAAACTAGCGCAAGTATTAGTGATAGCTTTGCAGGGCTAAAGACTTGTGCAACACAATGCCCAAGTCTGCTTTGCACTGGCCCAGGCCAAGACTTTCGCCGGAGACCGAGCCCTTGAATTCTAAGTTTAAAATCAATTCCAATCCGATTTCCCGAACTTTCGTACCTTTAACACCGCTTAGGTTTTGTACACTAATCTCCTGATCATGAAATTTATCCACCCTCGTATTTTATTGTTGTTTTTAATTGCTCTTTTTTGGATCCCAACGCAAAGTCAAATATTCAAAAAGACCAGCGGTGTTGCCCTCCAGCAGGTTAAAGTAAGTTTTGCAGATATGAAGGCTTACGACCAGCTTTATCCAGAGTTAAAAACCAAAGGAAGGCAAATCGAAAACCATTTTGAGCAATTTCCAGAAATCCCCTTTGATCCGGCGAAGGTGGTTTACAAAGCCCCTCAAGGCAGTTTTGCAGGAGCCTTTCAACAAAGTAAAGATCCCGGACCAACTCCGGAGCAGGATTTTCAGGGGCTCGACGACAGCGGTGGAAGTATTCCTCCTGATGTGAATGGAGCTGCTGGCCCCAACCACCTGATGGTAACCCTCAACACCGACGTCCGCATAATGGACAAGCTTGGCAATGAAATTTCAACCATCGGAACCGGGGCTTTTTGGTTTCCCTTTCCCGGTTCTTCGGGGGTGTTTGATCCCAAGATCGTGTATGATCATTATAAAAATCGCTGGGTGCTGGTGATGCCAAGCAGCGGCGACCCGGCCACAAGCAAAGTGATGATCGCCGTTTCAGAAAACAGTGACCCCACCGGCAACTGGTTTATGTACAGTTTCGATGGTGATCCTGAGGATACTTATTGGTTCGATTATCCCGACTGGGGATTTAACCAGAAATGGGTAGTGATAACCGGTAATATGATTGCCGGAACCCCGGACCATGGGGTGGTTTATGTGGTGAATAAGGAGGAACTTTTTAATTTCGCCCCGGAGGTGAATTTCTCCCGCATTCCAATCTATGACGGGTTCAGCCTGATACCGGCGGTGAGTTTTGACCCGGATGAAGAGGATGTTTACTTGGTGAACCATGCCGGAGGCAATGTGAGTGGATACGGTTACATCCATCTACGCAAGGTGACCGGCGAGGTGAATGAACCGCAAATTGAGGATATTGGCCTGGTAGGTGTTCCATATCCCTGGGACGAATGGTCATATTTTAATAATGGGGATTTTGCTCCCCAACTCGGCAGTGAAGAAAAGATCAACACGGTAGACGGACGTCTGCAAAATATGGTGCAGCGTAATGGGAAGCTTTGGTGCGTGCAGCACATATATTTGCCAGCCGATGATCCAACACGATCATCAATGCAATGGTGGAACCTCGACTTGGAAGGCAATATTTTGCAATGGGGGCGGCAGGACGATACGACTGGCGAAAACTTTTGTGCATTTCCTTCTATTGCCGTGAATGCCAAAGAAGATGTGATGATCGGTTATGCCAGTTTCTCTGCAAACCAGTATGCCAGCGCCAGTTATTCATTCCGGTATGCAGAGGATCCGCCCAATACCCTCCGTGATCGTTTTCAATACAAGGACGGTCTGGCGCCCTATTACAAAACTTTTGGGGGTGCGCGCAATCGTTGGGGTGATTATTCATTTACCAGCGTGGATCCGATCAACGACCTCGATTTCTGGACCATCCAGCCTTATGCAGATTTGCCTGGTTCGCAGGATCAATGGGGCGTTTGGTGGGCCAAAGTAAACATTGAAGCCAAACCGAAGTCGGACTTTACTTCCAATATTCAGGAAGTTCCGGTGGGCAGTTTTGTCGATTTTACAGATCTTTCAAAATACGAACCTGATGAGTGGCACTGGACCTTTGAGGGGGGAACTCCGGCAACTTCAACTGAACAGCATCCGCAAAATGTCATTTATGAAAATGAAGGAACTTTTGATGTAACGCTGATCACCGTCAATAACATCGGTTCAGATACGCTTGTACTGGAAGATTTTATCGATGCCAATTTTACGATTTTGCCCGAGGTGGATTTTATGGTGAGCGATACCATTCCCTGCATTGGCGATACCCTCACTTTTACGGATCTGTCGGTTTACAATCCCGTTGAGTGGCTGTGGGAATTTTCACCCAATTATGTCATTTTTGTAAACGGCACTGATGAAACATCGGCTTCTCCACAGGTGGTTTTTGAGTATCCCTTTACTTATTCGGTTACATTAAACGCCACCAATAACAACGGCCTTGCTACCCTTACCAAAACTGATTTTATTAAAAACGGTGGTTACACCCTGCCTTTTGTGGAAGATTTTGAAAACTTTTCATTCGACCGGTTGGGCTGGGAGGTAATTAATCCCGATGATGAAAAAACCTGGGAGATAAGTCCCGTTGGTGGTAATGATCCGGGAGGACTCGCGGCCTATGTCAATATTAAGGCTTACAACGGATTGGGTGAATACGATTACCTGGTAAGTCCAACCCTGAGTTTTTACAGTCATAAAAATATCACGCTCACCTTTCAGTATGCCTATGCACAGCGGTTTGCGCAATATACCGATAGCCTCATTGTGTCCATCTCCACCGATTGCGGTGAAAGCTGGACGCGATTGCAGGCAATGGGCGAGGATGGTAGCGGGAGTTTTGCCACAGCGCCTGTATCAACCACGGATTTTGTCCCCGACTCCACCGACGACTGGTGCGGTGTCGGGGGAAACCCTGAATGTGTCAGCATCGATCTTGCCGAATACGCCGGAATCAATAATGTGAAGATCCGTTTTGAATCATACAATGGTTTCGGGAATAACATCTTCATCGACAATGTTGAAATTGCCGGAGAAGTGAATCAGGTTAACTCCAATCCGGAAACTGAAATGATTTTGTATCCCAACCCAAGTTCAGGTATTGTTTATGTAGAACCGGGATTGGTTAATTGGCAGGAACTACAGGTTTATGATATACACGGGCGGCTTATTAAAATCATTGCGTCTGAGGCTCAGGGTATTCGTAAATTGGATATCAGCAATTTGCAGCCCGGAGTTTATTTTGTGGTGCTGAAATCGGGAAATCATTCCGCAGTGCATAAACTTATTCGAAAATAGAAATTTCCTTCACGGGTAATATTATTGATATTATTGGGTAAATCTTACGCCAATGTCTTTTTGATTTGGAACTTAAAAAAATCAAATAATTTTTTTGAACCTGTAACATTTGGTTTTTTATCCGGTCAGTATAGTAAACCAGTCGATCAAATTGGAAACAAATTCAAAAAATATTCATCAGGAATTGATTGATCGTTGTCGTCAGAACGACCGCAATGCCCAGTTTGAACTGTACAAAATATATTATAAACCGATGTATAATACGAGTTTCAGAATATTGAACAACAGCGCCGAAGCCGAAGATGTGATGCAGGAATCGTTCCTGACGGCTTTCGGTAAACTGGACTCTTATACAGGCGAAGGTAGTTTTGCAGGCTGGTTGCGTCGGATCGTGGTTAACAATTCAATAGATCAACTGAAAAAACGTGCCGTAAATTTATCCCTCGATGACATACGCAATCAACCGGCAGAGGAAGAATCAACGGAAAATCATCATTCCATTGATTACAAGATTGCAGAAATAAAAGCGGCTTTGCAAGAATTGCCCGATGAGCACCGCATCATCATTTCACTGTTTTTGTTTGAAGGCTATGACCACGATGAAATTTCGCAGATATTGAAAATTTCGAACAATACATCCCGGACACGGTATTCGCGTGCCCGGAAAAAATTGCTGTATGTGTTATCGGAACAAAGATCCATTAAAATGTTTCATCCGAATTAAATCACAAACCATGCACGGAATTGAAGATAAAATAAAACAAAATCTCAACGCATTCAATGCGGAGGAGCCGGCTGAAGGCCACCTGCAGCGGTTCAACGAAAGGTTGGACCAGTATCATGCAGCGACTCAGGAGAGCTGGTTCGAGAGGCACAATCTTTTCCTTAAGATTGCTGCGGCTACCCTTATTTTCCTCACGGTGGGTACGCTCATCCTTACCGATTCATTTTCATGGATCCGCTCCCTGGTTTCGGAGCAGATTGTGGCGGCCGAGCTTCCCGAGGAGGTGAAAGAGGTTATGCAATATTACAATGTGATCAGCGATCAAAAGGTTGAAAAAATTGAGGAACTGGCTGTATCGGAAGATGAGGCACAGCGGGTGAAAGCACTTGCCATGAAAGAGTTGAAGTCGCTGGAGGATGCCCGTGTTGAACTGGAAAAGGAATACACCAAACAACCCGGCAATGAGCGGATCATGAATGCGCTTTTGAAAAACCAGCAGCGCAAAGCTGAGATTTTGGACAAAATTATCAATGTAATGAACCAGGTAAACTAATTATATCATGAAAACAAAAAACATTCAAGCGGTGATTATAACTTTAATTTTGCTGTCGGTGCAGTTGACAGTAAATGCAGATGAATTCACCAAAAAGATGAGTAAATCGTATGATGTAGAATCCAATGCGACATTGGTATTGAAAAATAAATTTGGTAAAATCCAATGCGAAAACTGGGACCAAAACAAGATCACTATCGATGTTGAGATCAAAGTGGAGGCGTCCAGTCAGGAAAAAGCCAATAAGTATTTTGAAAGGATCAACGTGGATATCAGTGGCAGCAGCACCAAAGTTTCGGTGGTAACCGATTTTGACAACGATATTTTCAATAAAAACAAAAACAATAATATCAGTGTCGATTTTTATATCAAAATGCCGGCAAGCATTAACCTTGACGTGTCTCATAAATTTGGCGACCTCATCATCGCAATTGTGAAAGGCAATTCGGAAATAGAACTGGCGTATGGTAACATGGATGTTCAGCGGCTCGAAGGAAACAGCAATGTAATTGATGTGAAATTCAGTGAGGCTGAGATCGATTATGTAAAAAATGCTGAACTCGATTTGCAATATTCCGAACTTGAAATTGATGAAGCCGGCTCGATGAACGCGGAGTCCAAATTTTCGGAGTTTGAAATTGGCAAGGCCGACGTCCTTACCCTTGAAAGTGGCTATGATGATGATAACATCGGGTATGTCAGGGATTTTGACCTTGATGCCGGGTTTTCGGATGTGGATGTGCGTAATGTGCAGGAACGACTGGTGGCCGTGATGGATTATGGCGAATTAAAAGTGAAGGAAGTGGATGCCGGATTCTCAAAGATAGATGTATCCAGCAGTTATGGCGGTGTTGATATCGGTATTAATCCGGAAGCCAGTTTTAAACTCATTGCTACCGTAAAAATGGGTGATTTCAGTTATCCTCGTTCCAAAGCCAGGATTTCTGAGGCTGAACTCTCCTATACCAGCAAAAAATATGAAGGTGTTGTTGGGGATAATGAAAATCCCGCAGCCAGGGTTATGGTGGACGTGAAAAACGGTGGAGCCAACATTTATTACAGATAATATTAAATCACTAATTATAACAAGTTTAAACTATGAAAAAGTATCAATTTAATTTAATGACTTTAGTGGCTGTAATGTTCAGCCTTGCATTGATAAGCATTTCGGGTTGCTCCTACGCATTCAACGGAGTAAAAGGGAACGGCAATGTAATCAAGCAGGAAAGAAATGTTTCCGACTTCACTGGTATTGACGTTGGCGGGGCATTTCATATATTTCTAACTCAGGGTAGCGAAGTAAAAGTTGTGGTAGAAGCTGATGAAAACCTCATGGATATCATCGAAACTGAAGTACATGGAAACACCCTTAAAATATCAACCAGTGATGACATCCGCGAATCGAAGGAAATGAATGTGTATATTACGTTTAAATCATTGGATGAAATGGATTTCAGTGGTGCCTGTAAGGTGGAAAGTACAGGCAAACTTACTTTTGATGAATTGGATCTGGAATGCAGCGGAGCTTCGGATGTAATGCTCACCTTTGCTGCAAAGGAACTGGAACTCGACTGTAGCGGTGCCAGCCAGGTAGAGTTGCTGGGATCGGCCAGGGAGGTTAACCTCGATCTTTCAGGAGCCTCTAAACTTGATGCCCTCGAACTGGAAGTAGAGGAAATGGATGCCGATGTGAGCGGAGCCTCAAGTGGGAAGGTAATGGTTAGCAGCGAACTCAGCGCAGATGTTTCCGGTGCTTCGAGCTTCCGTTATAAAGGTGAACCCAAAATCGGCGATGTGGATGTATCGGGTGCAGCCAGCTTAAAAAAGTATTAAGTTCTGCAAAAGCAGGCAAAATAAATAAGGGCGGCCCGCAGGGCCGCCCTTACCATTTTTGCGCATCAATTAATATTATTTGTTAAATAACAATTCGCGGTATTTGGGTAATGGCCATAACTCATCGTCCACCATTAGCTCCAGTTTATCCACATGGTAACGGATGGTTTCGAGGTAAGGCATTACACTTTGGTTGTAAGCCAAAGCAAGCTTTTCAACATCCTCAATCTTGTTGGCCTTTTTCCTTTCCTCGAGCATGGCTGCCACCTGGTCTTTGATCTCTTCCACATGCTCGGAGATCTCTTTGATGGTTTGCATTTGGTTGCGCGAAAGTTTCACGAAAGTCTTCTGATCGAGTACGTCCTTCAATCCCTTCACGTTTTCAATCAGGGTGTTTTGATAGCGAATTGCAATCGGGATGATGTGATTTTTGGCCAGATCGCCAATCACACGCGATTCAATCTGTATCTTCTTGGTATAGTTTTCCAGTTTGATCTCATACCTTGCTTTAAGTTCTCTTTCGGTAAGCACATCATTTTCCTCAAACAGCCTGATCGTATCCTTTGCAACCAGAACTTTCAAGGCTTGTGGAGTAGAGGTAATGTTGTTCAATTTACGTTTGGCAGCATCAGCCAGCCAGTCATCGCCGTAGTTGTTACCTTCAAAACGAATGCGTTTAGATTCTTTGATATAACGTTTCATCACCTGGAAGATCGCTTCGTCTTTTTTCACATCTTTCTGCAGAAGCTCCTCAACATCCTCAGCAAAACGTTTCAACTGATCAGCAACGATGGTGTTAAGTGCGATCATTGGACTGACTAGCGCAGTTTGCGGAAGAGCCAACAGCACGGAATTCAAATTTATTTCCGGTAAATGCAAACGGTGAAGTCCGGTTACGATCAGTGTTGTCCAAAAGGATCTCAGGAATTTTTGGGATGTTAATGTTGAGATTAAATCCGTTGGTTTCCATTTTTCCTTTTTTGGTTTGCTTTTCAATCTCATCAAAGGTAGCTGTAAGCTGTGAGCCAACGAAAACCGAGATGATTGCCGGAGGTGCTTCGTGGGCACCCAGTCGGTGATCGTTGCCGGCAGAGGCAATATGAGCTCTCAGCACATCCGAATAACGATCCACAGCTTTCAGGATATTCACCATAAAGGCGAGAAAGCGGAAATTGGATGCGGTGTTTTTACCCGGAGAAAGCAGGTTTACACCGGTATCGGTAGCAATCGACCAGTTGTTATGTTTTCCTGATCCGTTCACACCTTTGAATGGTTTTTCGTGGAGTAACACCTGGAAATCGTGTTTACGGGCGATTTTCTCCATTAAGTGCATCGTCAGCTGGTTGTGATCAACCGAGAGATTGGCCTCTTCGTAAACCGGAGCCAGTTCAAACTGGTTGGGTGCAACTTCATTGTGGCGGGTTTTTACAGGAATTCCCAAACGGTGGGCTTCATATTCCAGTTCTGCCATGTAGGTTAATACCCTTTCGTGAATGGTTCCGAAATAGTGATCGGAGAGCTGCTGATCTTTGGCAGATGAATGCCCGAAAATGGTGCGGCCGGTCAGTGCCAGGTCGGGGCGGGCTTTATATAAAGCTGAATCCACCAGGAAATATTCCTGTTCCCAGCCGAGGGTTGCATATACTTTATTTACATTCCGATCAAATAATTTGGCAACTGCCGTAGCATGTTTGTCGAGTGATGAAAGTGACTTCAGCAATGGCGTTTTATAATCGAGGGCTTCGCCCGTGTATGAAACAAAGATGGTAGGGATACACAGTGTCCGCTCCATGATGAAGGCATACGATGTAGGATCCCATGCAGTGTAACCGCGTGCTTCGAAAGTGTTCCGGATGCCGCCGCTTGGGAAGCTTGATGCATCCGGCTCCTGTTGGATCAACTCTCCCCCCTGGAAATTTTCGATGGCTTTGCCACCTTCCACCGGAATGATAAAAGCGTCATGTTTTTCGGCCGTAGCACCGGTAAGCGGGTGGAACCAGTGCGTATAGTGCGTGGCTCCTTTGCTGATGGCCCAGGATTTAATCCCGGCAGCGATCTGGTCAGCAATTTTACGGTCGATAATTTCACTTTTTTCAATTACATCGATGAGTTTCTGGTAAGCCTCACGGGTAAGGAACTCCTGCATGGCGCTCCGGTTAAAGGTGAGTTCACCAAAATAGTTGGATACTTTATCAGCCGGGAAATCCATCGGTTTCCGCTGACGGGTAAGGGTTACTTCTAAAGCTTTAAATCTGTAGTTTGACATAATTGGGGAGTTTTTAATGATCTAACATTTAAAAGTTTGCAAAGATAAAGACGGGATAAGCTGCGAGTGTTAAAGTATTATTAATTTTTATTCACAAGGGGGGAGGGATTTTGTATAACCTGATGGTAACATAACCTCAGTCCCCCTTTAGGGGCAGGACTAAGGTGTTATTATTTCCTACTTATCCCCAACAAACCCAAGCTCCACCAGCGCAAGTCTTAGCGAAAGCCTGGCGAGGCTGAAGACTTGTGCTATGTTTGCCCAAGTCTGCTCTGCACATGCCCGCGCTAAGACTTGCGCCGGATGTTGGGCTTTTTGTTTTTATTTTATGCAACAAGCGGATTATGCATTTAGATTAGAGTTAAAACTAATATGAGGTAATTAACTCATGCCTGCTTTCCCCTGCCCTAGAGGGAGGCAGGCATTACTTTAATTCGACTAAGCCTCAGTCCACCTTTAGGGGCAGGGGCAGGCCTGAGGTGTTGATGCTTTGTTGTAAACAAACCCTGCTTCCTTTTCCCCGGCCCTAAAGGGTGGGAAGCATTACAGAATTATCAATAAAATCATTGTGATAATTAAGTTCAAGCAAGAAGAAGTTTGAATTGAAAAATTGTCGAACGAATAAAGCCTTAGGTCCCTTTAGGGATTAAGGGGTGAGCTGGGCTTTTTGTTTTTATTTTATGCAACAAGCGGATTATGCATTTAGATTAGAGTTAAAACTATTATGAGGTAATTAACCCAAGCCTGCTTTCCCCTGCCCTAGAGGGAGGCAGGCATTACTTTTATTCGACTAAGCCTCAGTCCACCTTTAGGGGCAGGGGCAGGCCTGAGGTGTTGATGCTTTGTTGTAAACAAACCCAGCCTCCTTTTCCCCAGCCCTAAAGGGTGGGAAGCAGGGTTTCTTCAAAAATTTTGTATTTTAGAAGCATGGTCTATCGAAAAAAGTCGGTTGAAACTTCCTTAAATTATGGTGCCAAAAAACCTATTTTTGAAAAGGCCGAAATGTTAAGGAGAAAAATGACAGTTCCGGAAAAGAAACTTTGGGATTGTGTAAAAGATAATCAGTTAAAGGGTTACAAAATCAGAAGGCAACATCCCATAAATTTTTATGTAGTAGATTTTTATTGCCATAAGGCAAAGCTTGTAATAGAAATTGATGGAGAAAATCATAAAATAAAAGAGGTACAGGAAAAGGATCAAAGTCGCACAGCCGAATTAAATGAACTTGGATTAGAGGTAATTCGGTTTACAAACTCAGAAGTGATAGATAATATTGATGATGTGTTAAATAGAATATCTCAACATCTACCATAGTAAATCAAACCCAAGCCTGCTTTCCCATCCCGAAAGCTACCGGGACATAAGGGAGGTTTTATTCGACTAAGCCTCAGTCCCCCTTTAGGGGTAGGGGCAGGACTGAGGTGTTGATGCTTTGTTATAAACAAACCCTGCTTCCTTTTCCCCGGCCCTAAAGGGTGGGAAGCATTACAGAATTATCAATAAAATCATTGTGATAATTAAGTTCAAGCAAGAAGAAGTTTGAATTGAAAAATTGTCGAACGAATAAAGCCTTAGGTCCCTTTAGGGATTAAGGGGTGAGCTGGGCTTTTTGTTTTTATTTTATGCAACAAGCGGATTATGCATTTAGATTAGAGTTAAAACTATTATGAGGTAATTAACCCAAGCCTGCTTGCCCATCCCGAAAGCTACCGGGACATAAGGGAGGTTTTATTCGACTAAGCCTCAATCCCACTTCAGGTGCAGGATGGGGCATTGTGACTATTTCTTACTTATCCCAAATAAACCCAAAAACACCAAACCACCATTAACAATCAGCAATTCGAAACCAAATTTATAGTTGAACCAGACCTCGGAGTTTTGGCTAATAAAATAGCAAATGACAGGGGAGAGGATGGCAACGAAAGGCACGTATCTATCTTTTACCTTAAGTTTGCTAAATAACCCAAAAGCATACATGCCCAATAGTGGTCCGTAGGTGTATCCGGCAATGGTAAATAGTTTCTGGATGACCGCCTGATCGTTGATGGCACGGAAGATCAATATAACAATTAGCACTGTTGTTGAAATTCCCAAATGGACCCAGGTGCGGGTTTTGATCCTTTGTTTTTCAGTGAGGTTCTCTTTGCGTTCAATTCCTAAAAAGTCGACACTGAAAGAGGTGGTGAGCGCCGTGAGTGCACTGTCGGCACTGGAATAGGCTGCGGCGATCAGCCCGATGAAAAAGGTAAGCCCTGAAAAAATACCCAGGTGGTTGATGGCTATCGTTGGGAAGAGATCATCGGTAAGATCGGGGATGGTGATACCCATTTGGTTTGCATAAATAAAAAGGGCTGCACCAAGGAACAGGAATAGAAAGTTTACCGGAACCAGTATCCAACTCAACGTGATCACATTCTTTTGAGCATCTTTCAGGTTGCGGCAGCTCAGGTTTTTTTGCATCATGTCCTGGTCGAGGCCGGTCATAACAATGGCAATGAAAGCACCGCTGATAAATTGTTTGAACCAATGATGTCTGCTGGAAATATCAGTAATGATTATCTGAGAAAATTTACTCTCCTCCACGGCTGTGATCAATCCCCCGAGGCTCAGATTCAGCTCGCTGGAGATTAGGTAAACCGAAATTCCAACCGCCAGCAACATGAAAGTGGTTTGTAAGGTGTCGGTCCAAACGATGGTTTTTATTCCGCCTTTATAAGTGTAAAGCCAAATGAGGATGATAAAGAGGGCAACCGTGACTCCAAACGGAATATTCCAGGCATCAAAAACAAAAATTTGCAGCACATTCACCACCAAAAACATCCTGAATGAGGCACCAATGATGCGGGAAAGCAGAAAATAAAAAGCACCTGTTTTGTATGACCAAAATCCAAAACGACCTTCAAGGTATGCATAGATGGAAGTGAGGTTCATTTTGTAATACAGTGGAAGCAGAATTTTAGCAATGGCAAAATAACCCAATAGGTAGCCAATCACCACCATCAAGTATGAAAAACCGGTGTCGCCCACCCAGCCCGGAACAGAGATGAAAGTTACTCCCGAAAGCGATGCCCCGATCATCCCATAAGCCACCACATACCACGGCGATTGTTTATTGCCAACGAAAAATGTTTGATTATTGGCGCTGCGGGAGGTGATGCGCGATACCACAAACAGGGAAAGGGTATAAACAAAAAATAAAATAAGAATAAGTTGTGGTGTCACGAAGTCAGCTTTATTTTATTTGATCGCCTGAGAAACAGAAATAAGATCAGGAAAATGCAAGTCGATTATTTCTTCGGTTTCTTCAGTAATTAATTCCTGATTTACAGTAACAAAAATAGTAAACATTCCGGCATTTTTGCCAAATTCCATATCGCTGATCGAATCGCCGATCATGATACTTTTTTTAAAATCAATTTCCGGGAAATCAATTTTGGCTTTGCGGGCCATCCCGATATTGGGTTTGCGAAATACACTTCGCTCTTCTTCGCGGTACGGCGAGTGGTAAACTTTATCGATATGCCCTCCCTCATACCGGATTTCCTCGATCATTTTATCATGAACAATTTGTAACTCACTTTCGGTCATGAGTCCTTTTCCAATGCCTTGCTGGTTGGTTACAATAAAAAGGTGTCCGAAAATACCAGTGAAATTGGCAATCGCCTCAAGCACACCGGGTAAAAATTCAAATTCGCCCCATTTTTTCACGTAATCGCCCGGAATTCTTCGGTTGATTACACCGTCGCGATCGAGGAAGAGGCTCCAGCTTTTATCAATTTTCAAATCTTTTAAAGTCATCCTGTGCTTTTTGGTAATCTTCTGGAATGCCGATGTCGAGAAAATATTGCTTGCATAGAACACCGTAAAATGGCTGGGTGTTTACCATTGGTTCAAGGCAATCCTTTTCCAAACTAAACTTTTCAGGGAAAGCATTTTTATTGAAAAATTTCTTGCTGATCAGGTAAACGCCGCCATTGATGAGTCCCTTTCCGCCTTTTTCACCTTTTTCAAAAAACCCGGTGATTCGGCGGTCTTCATCCCTTTCAACTGCTCCATATCGTTCCACATTTTCCACTTCGCGCAAAACCATCGAAAAATCGGCCTGGTGCTGCATGTGGAAATCATAATGCTTTACCAAACTTATGCGGAACATGGTATCACCGTTAAATACAAAGGCTTTATTTCCTTCCACCAGTTCGAATGCTTTTTTAATGGCACCTCCGGTTCCCAATGGTTCATCTTCAATGGAGTAGCTGATTTTTATTCCCCGGTATTCGTTCCCAAAATGGTTTTGGATCATTTCATGCTTGTATCCCACTGCCAGGATCACATGTTCGATTACGAAGTTGTATAAATAATCAAGTAAATATTCCAGAAATGGGCGTCCGTTTATGGGAGCCATCCCTTTGGGTAAATCCGGCACCTCCGATTTCAAGCGCGTTCCGAGTCCTCCTGCAAGTATTACCGCTTCTGGTACAAACATGAATATTTTCAGTTAGAAATTAATAGCTAATCAACAAAAACTGACTTCAGGGTTTAAGGGAGTTTATTTAAAAAGTTTTGATTCGATCAATTCACAAATGATGTGGCCGATCAGGATATGCGATTCCTGTATTCGGGGTGTATCCTGCGATGGAACATTGATCAGGAAATCGCACATGGTTTTCATTTTTCCGCCTTTTTCCCCGGTAAATCCCACCGTGATCATACCTATTTTATTGGCTTCTTCCAGTGCACGAATAATGTTTGGTGAGTTCCCTGAAGTGGATAATCCTACCAGAATATCACCGCTCCTGCCCTGTGCCCTCACCATTCGTGCGTATACTTCATCGTAAGAATAATCGTTGGCTACTGCGGTTAAAAACGAGGTGTTCACATGCAGGGCTTCGGCCGGTAGCGGTGCCCTGTCGAAATAAAACCGGCCCGAAAGTTCGGCTGCCAGGTGCTGGGCATCTGCCGCACTGCCACCATTTCCACAAAACAAAATCTTATTCCCTTCGCAAAAGGCAGTGGTACATATGGATGCAACTTGTTGTATTTTTTCAAGGAAATCAGCATCATTCAGGATCTTTTCCTTCACTGCCACCGACTCCGAAATAGCTTGTTTGATTCGTTCCATGTTGTGTTTTTCAAACCCGAATATTGTCTTAATGATCATTTTCAGGATGCTGCAAATTTAATGGATTTTTTCAAGAAATGTGAATGAATTAACGAACTGTTATTTGCTCTTTTAGCGCCATTCAACGATTTTATAAGTGATTTTGAATTAGTAAAGTGGTTGCCAAGATGTGTTTGATGATTTATTCATGCGACACATCAATCAATGTTTGCCGATAGGCATTAAAAACGTTTGCCCGTGAAACAAATCCTACAAACTTACCTTTATTTAGGACCAGCAAATTATAATTACCGGTATTTTTAAATTTCTCCATAACTGATTCCATGGTTTCATCCAGCGAAACACGCTCGCTTGCAGGCGGCTGGAACATGTATTTAGTGATCGGAACTCCGTATTTATCGCGGTTGAACATATCTTCGCGTACATCATCCAGGATAAGCATTCCCTTAAAGTTTTGCTCCCGGTCGACCACAGCAAACAGGTTCCTCTTGGATTTTGAGATCACTTTGGTGAATTCACCAAGGGTGGCAGTTGGGTTAACCGTTAGCACATCCTTATCAATCACATCGCGGATATTAAGCAGGGTAAGCACCGCCTGGTCCTTGTGGTGGGTGAGCAATTCACCGCGTTCGGCCAGTTTTTTTGTGAATATGGAATGTGGATCAAAAGTTTTAATGGTAATAAATGAAATGGTAGAAGTAAGCATCAGCGGAACGATCATTTCATAGCCATTGGTCATTTCGGCGATGAGGAAGATAGCCGTTAATGGGGCATGCAAAACAGCACCCAAAACCCCGGCCATTCCTACCAGGGTGAAGTTAGCCTCTGAAAGATGGCGGGTAAAATCAAGATCATTGAACAGCCTTGCAAAGGCAAAG
The DNA here is from genome assembly GCA_020438105.1 of Bacteroidales bacterium. GTDB lineage: Bacteria > Bacteroidota > Bacteroidia > Bacteroidales > JAADJA01 > JAADJA01. The sequence goes on along the minus strand of JAGQVE010000013.1, from coordinate 46,669 downwards.
CCTGCGAAACCGCCTGTAACAGCACTGGGAGCAAATATGCCTCCAACGCCCCCGCTTTCGATGGTTAGTGTGGTTGCGATCACTTTAAAGAGAATCAGGAAAGCTAAAAAAAGCAGGAAAAACCAGGTGTTTTCACGAAAGGTATAAAAGAAGCTATTCTCCAACAAATGGCCGGGGTGGCCGGTAATGATCATACGGATGGCATCATAACCCTCTCCGTAAAATGCCGGGAATAAAAAGATTAGGATACCGAGAGCCGAAGCACCCACCATCATTCTTATAGAGGTTTTTTGAATGGCCTCCATTTTCTCTGTAATAAAATGCGTAGCCCTGTTGAAATAAAGCGATACAAAGCCGGTTAAAATGCCAAGCAATAAATAAAAGGGAACATCGCCAACTTCAAAAGGATCGTTGATTTTAAAGTGAACCAGCATGCTTTCGGCGAGCAGGATTTTAGTAGTAATGGCACCCGTGGCCGAAGCCATCAAAAGTGGAATAATGGACGAGATGGTGAGGTCGAGCATGAGCACCTCAAGGCTGAAAATAACTGCGGCGATGGGAGTGGTAAAAATAGAGGCCATGGCACCGGCTGCGCCACATCCAATAAGTAAAATGGTGGTTTTGTAATCCATTTTTAAAATTTGGCTCAATCCTGAACCAATGGACGATCCCGACGAAATAATGGGTGCCTCCAGCCCGATGGATCCTCCGAAACCTGCTGTGAGTGAACTCCCGAGCATGGAAGAATACAGCTTGCGATGTTTGATCTTCCCGCCCAGTTTTGATATTACATATAAAATTCGTGGAATACCGTGACGCGTGTCGTCCTTTAAAATGTATTTTAAAAATACGACTGTTAAAACAATTCCGATAGCAGGATAAATAACATACCAGTAATTTTGCTCCTGGGTTTGAAAGCTAGCGGTGAGCAATTTTTCGATGTAAAAAACAGAAGTCTTTAAGATGTAAGCTGCTATTCCGGCAAGGAAACCGATGATTGCACTGAGAATGATAACAAAATACCGGTCGCTGATGTGTTTTTTACGCCAGTGGTTGAATCGTTCTATCGGAGATTTTTCAGTCATTCCGACATAAAAATACGGATATTTTTAAATGGTCCAGGTAGTAAGTCCGTTTGTTGTGAATTCGTACCGTTTTATTCCTCCACCAAACTTTTCAAGCGCTTTAACTACTTTATTTCGGGTTATATCGGGGCAATAAAAGATCATAAAGCCACCCCCACCGGCACCGGAAATTTTACCTCCGGTTGCTCCGTTTTTGATGGCCAGCTTATAAATATCATCAATGGTTTTGTTGGTGATACCTTTGGCCATTTTCTTTTTATTTTGCCAGCCATAATCCAGAATCTCACCAATTTTATCAAGATCACCTTTGAGCAGGGCTTCTTTCATAAGAATTGCTTGTTGTTTCACATTGTGGGTAGCTTCCAGCGAATCTTTTTGATTGTCCATTACATTTTTGCTTTGGGTTTCGATGATCCTGGAAGATAAGCGGCTGGTTTCAGTATAGTACAACACGAGGTTATAGGCAAGCTCATGCAGGTAAACCGGTTTGATCCGAAGCGGATTAACAATTACTTTGTCATCTTTGTAAAACTCCATAAAATTCACACCGCCAAAGGTTGCCGCATACTGATCCTGTTTTCCGCCGGCCATATTCAGGTCAACGCGCTCAATTTCGTAGGCTAGGTATGCCAGGTCATACTCTCCCAGCGGTAGATTCAGCCATTCAGCAAAGGCACCTAAAATGGCTACAACGAGTGTGGAGGAGGTGCCCAATCCTGAACCCGGAGGTGCATCCACAAAAGTGGTAAGTTCAAAGGAGAGTGCTTTTTTGGAAAATTGTTTAACTACGCGGTTGTAAATTCCCTTTGCCAGGTCGAATTTTCCATCAATGGGCAGTTCACGTACGCTGTCGTACTCAAGCCGGATGTTTTTGTCGAGTGAGTTAAGAATGATTTTTTTATCCTTTCGTGGCTGGATGGTAGCGTAGGCATACATGCTGATAGTTGCGTTGAGAATAGCTCCTCCAAACATATCGGAGTATGGAGCTACATCGGTGCCGCCACCAGCCAGACCAATTCTTAAAGGTGCTTTACTTCTAATGATCATTGAACCAGAAACTTCTTGATTATATTTTGTTGTTGATCCCGAATTTTAATAAAATAAATACCAGGATTTAGATGCGTACAATTGATTTCGATAATACTTTCTATGGGATTTATGTCTTTATTATGGTATACCACAATTCCTGATGTATTAACAATATCAATTTCAAAGGCTGAATATTTATTTTCAGGAAGTTGTATTTTAAGTACTTCTGCAACCGGATTAGGTGCTAAAGTCACTTGAGACAGGTAGCTTATATTTTCAATATCGGTAAGTGATATTCTAACTGTATCACATTTAGTATTCGATCCACACTCGTTGGTCACCGTTAAGCAGATCATGAAATTTCCGGTTTCCTGGTATGTATGCACAGGATTTGAAAGAGTTGATTGGTACCCATCGCCGAAATCCCATAGCCAGGAAGTTGCATTTTGTGATTCATCTGTTAAAGCCACAGTGCTTCCCTGAATTGTTAAACTAAAATCCGCAACCGGCGCCTCACATTCGGGTATTACCACTAACATTGGCCATAATCCTGAGGAAGGGTGGTCGCTTGAGGCAAAAATCAGACTTCTGTATATTTCCTCAAATTGAAGCATAATTTGAAATCCGTTATTTGCATCAGGATTTTCGATCATATCCTGAACTATATCTGTAACTGGTATTTCAAGGTAGTTTTGAGTTGCACTTGCGCTTGGAGGGATGGTAACCTGGTTCTCATTTGTTGTGGCAGGTTGATTATTCCAGTTTACTGCGAACTCATCCCAATTTCCTACTACCTTGCTTATCCATGCAATATTATTACCTGCGTGGCCTTCATGTCCGCTAGTGGGGTTATGGTATAAATTTAAATAAGCAGATTGTATCTGCATGTCTTCAGGAAGAGAGGTTAAATCAAATTTAAAAAGTCCCCGGATTATTCCAAATGTTCCCTGATAGGTCCATGCAGCTGCAATTAAATTTGGAGACGCACCATAATTATTTGCAGGGTGCAAAGAGTGAACAATGGCATCTTTGCCTTCCGAAGGACCGGGTTGGAAAACGATTGTATCCTGCGAAATTGTTGAAAATGAGATAAGTAAAGAGATTGCGAAGATTGAGAATTTGATTTTCTTATTCATGATTATTTGCTTTTAGAGCAGTAAATTTATGGAATTTATTAAATTCTCCCATGAATATTTGTTTTTTTCAGTCCGTGCATTTTCACTGAAAGCTATTTCTTTATTTTGTAAATAAAATTTCTCTATTGATTCAGCTATTTGATCTGCAACAGGTTCTACCACATAGCCCACCACTCCGTCAGGCACTATTTCGGCCAGGCCACCTACATTTGTTGTAATAATTGGTTTCTCAAAATGGTAGGCAATCTGTGTTACGCCGCTTTGAGTGGCATCCTTGTATGGTTGAACAATAACATCTGCGGCACAAAAGTAATTTGCAACTTCCCCATCAGGAATAAAGTCATTCGACATGATTACCTGATCAACCAGTTCATGTTTTTTGATTATATCAAAATACGGTTTCGCATCGGTATAAAACTCCCCGGCAACTAATAATTTAATTCCCAGTTTTTTAATTTTGGGGCTGGCCATCGATTCCAACAATATATCAAGTCCTTTATAATCCCGAATAAATCCAAAGAAAAGTGCGATTTTTTCACTTGGGTTAATATTTAATAATTTTCTCGCTTCAATTTTAGGAATGGACTTGCCAAAATTATCATAAAGTGGGTGCGGACAGTAAATTTTAGGTTTTTTTGTTTCGAAAGATTCAATATCCTTCAATACATTTTTCGACATGGCCACGAAACCATCCACACTTTTTGCCCAATAGGCCGCCAGGGTGCGGTCACCAATTCTTTTTTCATGCGGAATAATATTATCAATGATGGTGATGACTCTTGAAACTTTATTTTTTCGAATGATCCTTGCGATAGTTCCGAGGCTGGGTGCCATAAAAGGTATCCAAAATTTAATGATCACCAGGTCGGCCTTAAGTTTTTTAATCTCTTTTCCTACTTTAACCCAGTTAAAGGGATTTATGGAATTTATGCGGACTTTGATGTTTAGGTCCGCGGGGGGAGGATCATTTGAATATTGTGATTTTCCGGGGAATAAAAAATTGGGGTATTGCAGGCTGAAGGTAAAAATAGTTACATCATCACCATTTTCCATATAAGCTCTGGCAAGCCGCTCATTATAAACAGTTAAACCCCCACGAAGAGGGTAAGCAGAACCAACAATTACAACTTTTCTTTTCTTGTTCATTTGAATCGGAATAATGATTTTAAACCGTCAAAATCCGATTTTATTTTCTACTTGGTAAGTATTTCTGTCGGCAGAACTTCTTGAAATCATCTCGGCTAAAAATCCGGTAACAAAAAGTTGTGAACCGATGATCATGGCCAATAATCCGAAATAAAACAGCGGACGATCGGTCATTTTGTAAACTTCATAAAAGTACTTGGCGATGGTAAGGTAAATGCCGATCGCAAACCCGATAAAGAATAAGATGGTGCCCAGGGTACCGAACAAGTGCATGGGGCGTTTACCAAACTTCGACATGAACGTAATGGAAAGCAGATCAAGATACCCTTTCACCAGTCGTTCCATTCCAAATTTTGAAACGCCGTATTTCCGCTCCTGGTGCTGAACTACTTTTTCACCAATTTTTTTAAACCCTGCCCATTTTGCAATAACCGGAATGTACCGGTGCATTTCACCATATACTTCAATATTTTTAACCACTTTGCTTCTGTAAGCTTTTAATCCGCAATTAAAATCATGGAGCTTGATACCTGAAACCGCCCTGGTGGTTCCATTAAAGAATTTGGAGGGGAGAGTTTTCCCGATGGGGTCGTGTCGCTTCTTTTTCCACCCCGAAACTAGGTCATAGCCTTCCTTTATGATCATGTTGTAAAGTCCAGGAATTTCATCAGGACTATCCTGCAAATCGGCATCCATCGTTATTACCACTTTTCCGGTAGTTTCACGAAAACCGGTATTTAATGCGGCTGATTTACCATAATTTCTCCTGAATTTTATACCCCGTATATTACTGCTGTTTTGGGCAAGCTCTGTAACCACATCCCATGAACTGTCGGTGCTTCCGTCATCCACGAAAATAATTTCGTAAGCAATTCCGGATTTTTCACAAACCCTATCTATCCAGGCTGCCAGTTCGGGCAGCGACTCTTCCTCGTTATAAAGGGGTACTACAATTGAAAGGTCCATCTAAAATATTTATACAACAGGTGGTAAATTGGGGTCTTCTTTTTTTACAAAAATGGAGGCGATTAATCCATAAATAGCACTAAAAAATGCGGCTGATAAAACTCCTAAAATTCCAATTGATACAGGGTGAAGCATCCATCCTGTGAACTTAAGCGCCATATCTATTTGCTCATCGGTCATGTTGGGATTTTGCTTTAACATTTCTTCCTCAGCCTGATCAAAAACTTGCTGGGTAAATTCAGCCCCTACAAAGGACATAAATAAAATCATGAACAAACCAGAGAGGATACCTGAAAATAGTCCGGTAAAAAAGTGAATCGAAAAGCTCTTTCCAAAGCTTATGTATCCACCGAGTTGCTTATTTCGGTAATTTACAGTAGCATAGGTCATTCCAGCGAACATGATTACGGTACTTATCCAACCGGTCCACCGGTTGCTTTTGTCCATAGTATTTATATCCAAAACATAATAAATAAGCGTTAGGGCAATCATAATTACCCCGATAATCATTCCGTAGGTAAAAGAATGTTTGGTAGCAGACGTTTGATTGTTTTCCATGGTGATAAATATTTGTATCATGCAAAGATAAAATTAATGCCATTATTTGCACAGCTTATTAGAATATTTGTAATTTTGCCGCTGGGTAAGTCTTATACGACCAGCTCCTGCTGAAACCCCCCAGGACCGGAAGGTAGCAAGGGTAGGCGGTTGTAGCGGTGCGATATAAGTAGCTTACCCTCTTTTTATATTTACTCACTTGGTTTCGTAAGTGAAAATTTTCATACTTTTATGAGCGAAACTTAAACCTGGATGATTTGAATTTCGATATACGGCCACTTAAACTGATTATATCTATCATTTTCCTATCAATAGCAGCAAGTAGTACTTTGTTTGCTCAATTCCCTGTTATTAAAAATTACACGGTTAATGATGGCTTACCCAGTTCAAAAGTATATGATATAGCGCAGGATTCAGCCGGGTATTTATGGATTGCGACAGAAAGTGGGATTTCCCGTTTTGATGGCTATGATTTTAAGAATTATACCAAACCCGATGGTTTGCCGTCAAATTCTATTGTAAAACTATATGTTGATTATAAAAACCGATTATGGTTTTCCACTTACCAGGGTGAGGTTGGGTATATTATGGACGATAAAGTTGTGATACATTGGATAAGTCAGGATACAAGCTTAAGAAATCATGTTTTTTACGACCATATATATATTGATACTTCTGAGACTATATATTTAACCCCATTTTCTGGAGGACTAATTATTATAAAGGACAAAGAATTAAGTTACCATGGTCGGTACAAATTTTCAGATAAACCTGAGTTTAAATATGCTCTTTTCTATAAAGATAAACCATATGGCAATATCTTAGGACTTGCTAACCTTACAGTGAGTCCATTGGAAGATTTAAAAAAACATTATCCTGACTTTGGCATAGTTCACTTTAATCATAATTCTTATGAAAAAACGAGTTTATACCATAAGAACTTAATTCCTTTCCGTGATAGTTGTTTTTTATTATCTCTTGGGCAAGAGTTAAAATGTGTATTTGACGATAAAGTAGTATTTACTAAAAACTTTTCCCAGGAAATTATAAAACTAACATTGGATTCTCATAACAATTTATGGATCAGTGTGAAATTTAAAGGAGTATTTCTATATAGAAACGGTGATTTATCAAGTGACCCGATACAATTTTTAAATAACAATATAATTTCAGGGATAATTGAAGATGAGGAGGGTAGTTATTGGTTTTCTTCAACAGATGAAGGTTTGTTTTATGTAGCATCTGTGGACTTTATCAATTATAGCAGAGAGATGCTACAGATTGATGATAACGTAGTTCAATCAATAGCTGTAAATGATAACAGCCTTTATTTTTCTACAAGTAATATGGGTTTTTATAAGGCGGTGCTCGAAGGAAATAAATTGAATATTGATAAGAATTTTAAGCTTGAAGGTAAAGTTTATTCTACCATCCCGGATATATTAATCAAATCAAATAATGAATTATGGGTTTCCTCAACACAATATCTGCGATATAACCTTAATGGGGAAAGAATTCTCAACTTCAATGCAAAAAATATGCACAATGGTTATTCCTTAGTTGAACTGAAGTCTCATGATGTGTTACTGGGTGTGTCGACTGGATATTATAATTATCACCATGATAATTGGGTATCTTATTCCTGGCAAGAAGATTTTGAACAGAAAACATTTTGTTTTTATCAAACAGAGGATTCTGTTTTGTTCTTAGGTACCTTAAGCGGGTTATACTTCAAAAAGGATGAAAAAATTAAACATTTCGATGCATCAAGTGCAATATTAGGAAGCCGAATTTCAGCTATTGGTGGAAATGACTTGTATATTTTCGTTGGTACATTTGATAATGGTTTGGTAGTAATTAATCGTGCTGATAAGTCAGTTCAATATATTAATGAATCCAAAGGTTTGCTCAGCCACCGTGTAAAATCTATTTGTGTGAAAGAAAGTAATAAGGTGTGGATAGGTTCAAATCAGGGATTAAGTGAATTAACAATCAATAATTTTAGAAATAGTGATATAAGTATTCGTAATTTTACTATTTGGGACGGATTACCTTCAAATGAAATAAATGATATTGAAAAAAATGGGTCTAATTTGGTTCTTGCAACGAATAAAGGAATTGTACAGTTTAATCCTCAAGGACTAACTTCTAAAAATATCTTACCTGAAGTTCGTATGGAATCAGTTAGGGTAAATGATTTAAAAAATAATTTTAAGGATCAGGAAATTAGTTTCAAATATGATCAAAATAACATTGAATTTAGTTTTAAATTAAAAAGCTTTAAAGAACCCCAAAGAGCCAATTATCTCTATAAATTGGAAGGATTTGAAGATGAATGGTATCTCACACGAAACACATCTATTCGTTATCCAAAACTTCATCCAGGTGACTACAGATTCATAGTTAAAGCCAAAAGCTATGCAGGAGAATGGAGTGATACTATTGAATATTCTTTTACGATTAAAAAGCACTTTACACAATATCTTGCTTTTCAAATCGCCATGATTGTTGCCATCATTTCAATCATTTTTTTAATAGTTTATATTATTGTTGCAACATTCAGAAACAGGGAGGAACTAAAAAGGCAAGCTATTTTAGCCGAACAAAAAGCCGTGCGATCCCAAATGAATCCGCACTTTATTTTTAACTCCCTTAATTCAATTCAAAACTTCATCGTAGAGAAAGATGATAAAAATGCAAACCTATACCTTGTTATTTTCTCATCCCTAATCCGGCGAATTTTGGAGGCATCCAAGCATAACTTCATTTCTTTAAAGGAAGAAATAGAGACCATTAAGCTATACCTTGAGTTAGAAAAGTTCCGTTTCGAAAAACATTTTGATTATAGCATAGATCTGGATACCTCAATAAATGCTGACCAGGTTTCTATTCCATCCATGCTGCTTCAACCATATCTGGAAAATGCCATTTGGCATGGCATTGTGCCAAAACAAAGCAAAGGGGTGCTCAAAGTTGAATTTAAACTTGTTGAGCCCGGTTTAATGAAAATATCCATCATAGATGATGGAATCGGAAGGGTAAGGGCGGCTGAAATTAATAAGCGGCGAAAGCATCACAAACCCACCGGCATGAAGAATGTTGAAGAAAGACTGGGATTACTCAATAAGCTCAACAATACAAATATGAGGGTTAAAATAATTGATCTTTATGATGATCAAAACTTTGCTATCGGTACGAGAGTCGATTTTCTGATTGAAATTTAGTAGCAACGAAGAAATGATATTGAAATAATTGATAATACTTTAAAACCGGGAAAATTAATATGAATGTAGATGATTATAGATCGGTACTAGTGAATGAATCAATAAAAACTATAATTGTAGAAGATGAGGAACGCAGTCAGGCTACACTTATAAGATTGCTCAAGGATCATTGTCCTACGGTTAAAGTAATTGGCGTTGCAGCTAATGTAGCTGATGCAATTAGGATCATTGATGAACAGAAGCCTGAGATGGTTTTTCTGGATATTGCACTACCGGATGGAGATGGTTTTAATGTTTTGGAGGGTGTTGATTACGATGATTTTGAAGTGGTATTTGTAACGGCTTATGATAAATATGCTATAAGGGCCTTTGAGTTTTCAGCATTGCATTATTTGCTAAAACCAATAAATCATATTGAACTTCAGATAGCAGTTAAAAGATTTAAGTCAAGGCATGAATCAGAAGACATAAATTTCTCTGATAAAATCCAAACGCTTAGAGACAATATCAACAATGATCATCAAAAACTATTACTTCCAACCCTGCAGGGATATGAAATTATATCATTGGATGATATAATCCGGTTTGAAGCGAGTCATAATTATACTGAGTGTTTTTTGGTAAATAATCAAAAGTTACTGGTGTCAAAACCCCTCATTAATTTTGAGAATATCTTAACAGATTTGCAATTCGTGAGGGTTCATAATAAACATCTTATAAATCTTAAGTATGTTAAAAAGTATATAAAGGGTCAGGGTGGTACTTTAAAAATGACTGATGACTCCGAAATAAATGTTTCTAAAAGCAGGAAAAACGAATTCCTTGAAAAATTGACATCTTACGCTCGTCATATTTAATTCTAAATATACAATTATAATATCCAACCATACTTATTTTATGTTTAGTTAGACATTTTCACTTGAATATGCCTTTATTATTATGTACTTTAGTATTTTCAAAGTTAAAGCTGAAATACAAAGAATCGAATTTTCATTCCCAAAAGAATCGATCCAAACCCATGAGGTTAACCCGGGGGAAAAATACCCGGGTTTTTTTATGCTTTCATAAATCATACACCAGGAAACCACAATTTGGAATTAGAATGATCAATTTAAAACGTCCAGTTATACATCCAAATTGGAGTTTTGTAATAAAAAACCGGTATGTCGGACATTGTTGCTTGATTTGTTTGTTTACATAATCTAATTTAGTGCATATTCTTTAGGTTAACAAATCCAGAAGAATCGAATTGTAAGTCCGAAAGAATCGGTTTTAATTTTAAGAGGTGAGCCCGGAGTAAAACTCCGGGTTTGCATTTTAATATGAATGACGCTATGCAGAAATGTCGGGTAAAATTGAAAACATGAAAATTAATGTACACTTATAAAAGATTCAAAATCCATCCAGACACTCAAACTGGACAATCAGCCTCTAATTTGATTCAATTAATCATTATAGGTTGTTTGAAGCAATGATGTGTAGTAATATTGTGGCTTGATCCTTCTTACCTAAGTCAGAATCGACCTGAAATGTTAGTCCGGGCAAATCTTAGCCCGGATTTTTTTTGCCCAATCTAAAAAATTTTTACATTGTAAAGTTCATTTAGTCAGGAGTTTAAGCAAAACCTGTTAAAATATTTGTTATAAATACAGTACTATGTATTGCATAGTACTGTATTTTGCATTATATTTGCCGCATGAATATTGAAAAAACAAAAGGACAAATGCGGAAAGGGGTGCTTGAGTATTGCATCCTGGCGCTGATTTCAAGACAGGAAGTATATGCCTCCGACATTATCACACATCTGAAAGATGCACAATTGATCGTTGTAGAAGGTACTCTTTATCCGCTACTTACCAGATTGAAAAATGATAATTTATTAAGTTATCGCTGGGAAGAGTCCAAATCAGGACCTCCAAGGAAATATTACAATATTACTCAGGAAGGAATGAATTTTTTATCGGAACTGAATGAAGCGTGGTTAGAGCTGGTTGATTCAATAAATAGAATATCAGGAAAAAATATATCATAAAATCAATAAAAATCAATTTAAACATGAAAAAGACATTAACAGTTAATATAAGCGGAGTTGTATTTCACATTGATGAAGATGCATACCACGTATTACACGACTATTTGCAAAGTATTAAAAAGCACTTTTCGCGAACAGAGGGTGGGGATGAAATCATTTCGGACATCGAAGCGAGGATTGCTGAGATGCTGAAGGACAGGATTGGGGATGAAAGGCAAGTGATTACCATTGAGGATATTGAGGAAGTGATTAAAATTATCGGGATGCCTGAAGAATTTGGGGAGGTGTTTGAAGAAGAAAATACCAATAACTCCTCAGGACAGTCGGGGAAGGCCTCCAAACGACTTTACCGGGATCCTGAAAATGCCATTTTAAGCGGCGTGTGTGGTGGATTGGGAGCATATTTTCATACCGATCCTGTTTGGTTCAGACTCGCATTTGTTGTGCTTTCAATTATTGGATTTGGCACGCCACTACTAGTTTATATTATTTTATGGATTGTTGTTCCGGAAGCCCGAACTGCTGCTGAACGACTTGAAATGCGGGGGGAGCGGGTGAATGTTTCGAATATTGAAAAATCCATCAAGGAGGAAATTAATAACTTGAAAGACAAGTTTAACGAGTTTACGAAAGAGGCTAAACAGACTTATAAAAAAAAAAGCGCAGCACATAGATCCGATATTCAGCAGGTAGAAAATGCATTTCAGCAAATTTTGCATGTTTTCGTAAGGATCGTTTTAATTTTTAGTGGAATTATATTAGCAATGATCGGTATTTCGCTGGTTATTGCTTTCCTTGTTATGTTTTTTGGATTAGGTTACGATGTAATGGTTTTTGATTCGGATGTGGCTTTCGTTTCAATTAACAGGTTGGCGGATCTGTTTCTCGGATCGTTTGGAAATAGCATGCTGTTAAGGGTGAGTTTACTTTTACTCATTGCAATTCCAATTGCCATGCTTTTATATGGTGGAATTAAGTTAATATTTGGGCTTGATCGAACCCGCTACGTTGGTATCACCGCTTTTAATATATGGATTGTTAGTTTGATCATTACTTCTGTTTACGGGTTCCGGATTTTCAGGGATTTTAGCAACAAAGGTATCATTGAAAAGAGCACAACGATTGAACTAACTTCTAATAAAACGCTACAGGTTAAACTTGTTCCTGACGATAATTTCAGTGATATAGAAAGATTTGGCGAATATGTGGAAATAGATGATAGTAATATCATTCTTACCTCAGAGGAGGAAAATTTATTTTATGGTCTGCCCATAGTTGAGTTTGAAAAGAGTTTAAAGAATTATCCTGAAATGAAAGTGTATTACCAGGCAAGGGGCAAAAATAAACCAGCCGCTGAGGAAAGAGCTTCCCAAATTAAATATACCAGTGATGCCCGAGCCGGTATGATAAACCTGGGCCCGGTGTTTGAACTGGCCGATCATGCTACATGGCGTTCGCAGGAGGTTTTGGTGGTTATTTCAATTCCTGAAGGCACGATACTTAACATTGATGAAAAATTGCGTCCGATCATAAGTAAACGAAAACATTCACCATACAGGTTGGCTGGTAAAACATGGATTATGAGCGAATATGGATTGGAAGAGGCCAGTGATTTGGAGCCACTTTTCGATATCAACGAAAGCAGTGAGGATTATACCGCTGAGCCAGAAAAAGTGGTAGAGAATGCAGGTACTGTTAACAAACAAAATATTACCATCCGGGATGTGGTCCTGGTGAATACAAGACAGATGTTCAATTTGATGAAGGGCGTTTTTAGCCTGGCCATCTGATTTCTTTGATCATAATAATCATTCCTTCTTTGTATCTTAGCTGCAAATTTCAGGGCTTGGATAATATCAGTAAAATCATTTTAATTGGTGCCGGAAATGTGGCTACACAGCTTGGTATGGCATTGCAAAAAGCCGGTTATCAAATTGAGCAGGTTTACAGCCGAACCATTGATTCTGCTAAAGATTTAGCCAATAAACTGCATACAAATTTTACTACTGATTCGGTACAAATCCAACCGAATGCGGATTTATATATCATTACTGTAAGCGATGATGCAGTCCCTGGTTTATTGTCGGAGTTGAATTTCCCAAATGGGCTGATCGTTCATACATCAGGGAGTCTTGATTTGGATATCCTGGCCCCAGTTTCTGAAAATATTGGCGTATTTTATCCACTTCAAACATTCTCAAAAAACAGAGAATCAGATTTTTCAACGATACCAATTTGCATTGAGGCCGGCAACCCCCGCAATTTAAACCTTATTAAAAAAGTTGCATTGAAGCTAACGGAAAGGGTTTATGAAATCAGCTCTCATCAAAGAAAAGTTCTTCATTTGGCCGCGGTTTTTGCATGTAATTTCCCAAACTTTATGTACACAGTTGCCGAAGATATTTCCCTACAGGGCAAGGTTGATTTTAACCTGTTAAAACCATTGATTCTGGAAACGGCCACAAAAGTTTTGGAGCATTCGCCGGCAGACGTTCAAACAGGTCCAGCAAAAAGAAATGATCAGGTTATCATGAATAAGCATTTGGATTTGCTTTCAGAATTTCCACAATACCGAAGTTTATATGAATCGATAAGTCGTGAAATAAATAAAAAGCATTTTAAACTTTGAATTCCTAAACCAATTAGTAATATGAGCAATTATAAAACGGAGTTAAAAAATATCACCACGTTTATTTTTGATTATGATGGCGTTCTTACAAATGGATCGGTTATTTTACAACCTGATGGTGAAGCATTGCGGACCGCCAATGTTAAGGACGGATTTGCCCTGCAACTGGCTGTGAAAATGGGATACAACGTAGCTATTATTTCGGGAGGCAGAAGCCTTTCGATGAATAAAAGGTTTGAAGCATTAAACATCACTGATTTTTACCTGGGTGTTTCTGATAAAATCGCAGTTTTTAATAAGTACCTGGCCAAAAAAGAAGTACAAAATTCGCAGGTTTTATATATGGGTGATGATATTCCCGATTATAAACCGATGATAGCATCTGCAATTCCCTGTTGCCCTGCCGATGCAGCCCCTGAAATTAAAGCCATTTCAAAATATATTTCACATTTGCCCGGAGGAAGAGGTTGTGTGCGTGATGTTATTGAACAGGTTTTAAAAGTTCAGGGTAAATGGATGACCGACGAAGGATTTAGCTGGTAATTTTTAGTTCAGTGCAAGTGTCGGCTTATCTAAAAATATTACGTCTTCCAAATTTGGCAATTATCCTTTTTACACAAGGCCTGTATCGGTTTTGCATTGTTGAACCCTTTTATGGTTTTGGGGCAAGCAGTCCGGCTTTATCCTATTTTGAGTTTGGATTGCTTATGTTTTCAACCATTTTAATTGCGGGCGGCGGATATATAATCAATGATATTTTTGATGTACAACCCGATAAAATAAACAAACCCGAAAAAGCCATTGCCGGTAAAATTATTGGAATAAAAAAACTAAAAATCTATTATTGGGCCATAAGCTTAACAGGCATTATTACTGGTGTTTGGTTGTCATGGCATATTGGGCAGGTTCAGTTGGGCCTTATCTTTCCAATTGTGAGTATCATGTTGTGGTATTATTCCTCACGATACCAAAAGACAGTGCTTTCAGGTAATTTGTTGATCTCATTAATGTCAGGGTTAGTAGTGTTGATTGTTTGGTTATTTGAGGTATTTGCTTTAATTCATGATCCGGTTAAATATGTGGATGTGATGCCACAATTGAAAATTGTAGGCTGGATTACTCTTGGTTATGCATTATTTGCTTTTTTGCTTAGTTTGATCCGGGAAATTTTAAAGGACATTGAAGACAGGGAAGGTGACCAGCGACAGGGCTATAAAACACTTGTTATTCGGTATGGGCTCAGGGTAGCCAAACGTTTTACCCTGGTTCTTCAAATGATTACAATTGTATTACTTGCAATTGCACAATACGTTTTATATGTGCATGATCTAACGCTTGTATTTTGGTATCTTTTAATTGCCGTTCAGATGCTAATGGTATATTTTATAATTCAAACTGCCACAGCACAAAGCAAAGATGAATTTCATTTTTTAAGTAATGCGGCTAAGCTGATTATGGTAGCCGGTATTTTGTCGATGCAATTGTTTTATATCAGCGTATGATTTTTTACGAAAAAATAAAAAAGTACAAACTCATTCTGGCCTCACAGTCACCGCGGCGTCAGCAACTATTAAAGGAACTGAAAGTTGATTTTGAGGTAATGCCCGTGGATATTGAAGAAGTATTTCCCGAAAATTTAAAACACAAGGATATCGCAATTTACCTCAGTGAATTAAAGGCAAAGGCTTTTGATTTCAGTAAATTATGTGATAACTGTCTTGTAATTACATCTGATACCATCGTTTGGCTGGATGGAGAAATCCTTCAAAAACCAGTTGATTTTGAAGACGCAGTTCATATTTTAAAAACACTATCGGGTAGAATGCATGAGGTAATCACTGGTGTTACTTTTAGAACAATTGATAAAATGCATTCTTTCCACTGTTTAACAAAGGTTTATTTTAAAACTCTTTCCGAAGATGAAATACGATGGTATGTAGAGCATTACCGTCCTTACGACAAAGCCGGAGCATATGGCGGGCAGGAATGGATCGGATATGTGGGGATTGAAAAGATTGAAGGATCATATTTGAATGTGGTTGGGTTGCCGGTAAATATGTTATATGAGGAATTGCTAAAATTCTGAAAGGTTATTTTTGGGTGATGTAATTTAATTCCCCTATCATCCATTTATTGTAATTTTGCGACATGGATAATTTGAAACCTACCATACTGGTTACCAACGATGACGGCATATTTGCTCCCGGCATCCGAAAACTTATGAGCATCGCCAGGCAATTTGGAAATGTGGTGGTAGTGGCCCCCGATACAGCTATGTCGGGCATGTCGCACGCCATTACTGTTAAAGATCCGTTGCGCCTCAGAAAAATTGATGAGGCCGAAGGATTTGTGGAATATAGTTGTAATGGAACCCCCGTCGATTCAGTTAAATTGGGTGAAAAAGTGGTTTTAAAAGGTAAACCCGATTTGGTGGTTTCAGGAATTAATCACGGCTCAAATGCTTCAGTTAATGTGGTATATTCAGGAACCATGGCAGCAGCCATCGAAGCATGTATTGATAGAATTCCCTCCATTGGCTTTTCATTGCTGGATTATTCTCATCATGCTGATTTTAGCCATGTGGATGAATTTGTAAAATCAATAATTGGTGATGTTTTAAATAATGGACTTCCATCTGGTGTTTGTTTAAATGTAAATATCCCTGCCGTGCATGCATCTGAAATCAAAGGCATTAAAGTTTGTAAACAAGCACCAGGAAGGTGGGTAGAGGCTTTTGATGAGCGCATCGATCCTTACCATCGCGATTATTATTGGCTTACCGGTGTGTTTGAAGATGGCAAAGCAGATGAAGACTCGGATCTTTGGGCTTTGGCCAATAATTTTGTTTCAGTGGTTCCCATTCAATTTGACCTGACTGCCCATCAGTTTCTCGGTGAATTGAAAAACAGAGGTATTGAATCTGAAAAGTCATAAGATGGATATTATAAAGAAGGATCAATTTATTTTCGGAATGCTCATTGGGTTGTTTTTACCCATCGTGCTGTTTTTCCTCATCCTGTTGTTAAATTATATACTCTTGCAAATGGGTGTTGCCAAATTTTATCTCAACCTTGAAGCACATATTTTGATCAGCATGTTTGGCAACCTGCTCTCAATCCGATATTATTTTGTCAATCTCACTTTCGAAAAAACCGGCCGGGGAGTGTTATTGGTTACCTTTGTAGTGATTCTGTTGTTTTTTATTCTTAAGGATAACCTGGGGATCAATCTATGAAATTTTACATTATAGCAGGTGAGGCATCAGGCGATTTACATGCCTCCAACTTAATGAAAGAATTGCGAAAACAAGATGTTTCGTCAACTTTCAGATGCTGGGGTGGCGATTTAATGAGTGATCAGGGAGGGCAAATTGTTAAACATTACCGTGATCTGGCGTTCATGGGATTTGTCGAAGTTTTGGCCAACCTCAAAACCATTATTGGAAATCTTAGGTTTTGTAAGCAAGATATTTTGGCTTATCAACCTGATGCTGTTATTTTGGTAGATTATCCGGGCTTTAATCTTCGAATTGCGGAGTTTGCCAAAAAAGCCGGATTTAAAGTTTTCTATTACATTTCTCCGCAGATCTGGGCTTGGAAAAAATCGAGGGTTTACAAAATCAAAAAATACGTAGATAAAATGTTTGTGATCCTTCCTTTCGAAAAGGAGTTTTATGCCCGCTACGATTACAAGGTTGATTTTGTTGGCCATCCGCTTTTAGATATGATCAACCAATTGCCTGAATCAGATCGAAAAAGCTTCCGGGAAAAGAACGGATTGAATACCAAACCAATAATTGCATTGCTTCCGGGTAGCCGTAAACAGGAGATAAAAAAAATGCTTGCAGGAATGCTTTCAGTGGTTAAAGATTTTCCCGAATATCAGTTTGTTATTGCCGGTGCTCCCTCTCAGGAAATTACATTTTACAAGGAATTGATGGGTAATGCGGAGGTGAATCTGGTGGAAGGACAAACCTATTCACTTTTGCAGAATTCACATGCAGCCCTCGTTACATCCGGTACCGCTACTTTGGAAACCGCCCTTTTTCAAATTCCTGAAGTGGTTTGCTATAAAAGCAGCGCTATCAGTTACTGGATAGCCCGCATGGTGATTGATAAATCAATTATTAAATTCATTTCGCTGGTAAATCTTATCATGGATAAAGAGGTAGTGTTGGAGTTAATACAGGGCGATTTTACTTCCAAACGAATTAAAAAGGAGCTTTCCTTGTTAACATCAGATACAAATTACCGGAATAAAATTTTTAATGACTACCAGGAACTGGTTGAAAAACTGGGTGGTTCGGGTGCCAGTCAAAAAACAGCTTCCGGCATTTTGAACGCTTTGAAAGATTAGCTGTTTTTATTAATAAATTCCCATGATAAATGATAAGATAGTTCTTATTACCGGCGCCACCGATGGCATCGGAAAACAAACTGCCTTTGATTTGGCCCGAAAAGGTGCAAAAGTAATTGTGCACGGGCGTAATAATCAAAAGGCAGAGCAAATAGCCTCCATTGTTAGCAGGGAAACCGGAAACGATCATATTTGGGGCTTTGGTGCGGATCTTAGTACATTGCACCAAGTTCGTGATTTAGCTGAAAAAATTGGTAATCGTTTTGATAAAATCGATGTTTTGATCAACAATGCAGGTGTTTTTATGAATGAAAAGGAACAAAGTAAAGATGGATTTGAACTTACTTTTGCGGTGAATCATCTGGCTCATTTTGTACTCACTGGTTTACTTCTTGAGCTCATTAAAAAATCGGATTATGCACGCATAATTAATGTAGCTTCCATGGCACATGCAAGTCGTTTGGATTTTGATAATTTGCAAGGCGAAAAACATTTTGATGGGTATGATGCTTATGCAAGATCCAAGCTTTGCAATATCCTTTTTGCCAATAAGCTGGCCCGTTTACTCCGGGATACCCACATCACAGCAAATTCCTTGCATCCGGGCGTAATACGCACTAAGCTGCTCCATGCCGGGTGGGGTGGAGGTGGTTCCGACCTGGCAAATGGTTCAAAAACAAGTGTGTTCCTGGCCGATTCCCCTGATATAGCCGGTCTGTCAGGGCAATATTTTGCAAATAGCCGGGCTGTAAGCGCTTCTGCAGTTTCTTATGATATCAGTGTTCAGGACAGGCTTTGGAATTTGAGTGAGGAATTATCCAACTTCAATTATTCTTCAAATACTTTTCGTATTTAACTTATTGTTTTATTTAGGATTAGTGCCAACGGGAAATCGAACCTAAAAGTAGCTTCAAATTTTATGCAACGATTTTTAGCAACTGCTTGTCTGTTTTAACGAATAGCATTTCAGTTACGATTTTAATATACCACCATGGCAATTTTACAAAAGAAAAACAAGCGGGAAAAAGGTTTAGAAGCAATCAACAATCACAAAGGGAAACGTCAGGTTTACGAAACTTACAAAAAACAAAATCCGGAAATGGCGGAAGCTTATATTGATTTTCATGCCAAACAACCCGATGCTACCTACATCGTTTGGGATAAGGATAAAAACCGGTTTACTTCCTAAATTTTTAAA
This sequence comes from Bacteroidales bacterium, assembly GCA_020438105.1. Classification (GTDB taxonomy): domain Bacteria; phylum Bacteroidota; class Bacteroidia; order Bacteroidales; family JAADJA01; genus JAADJA01. Next base: position 27,310 of record JAGQVE010000013.1, on the reverse strand, counting down.
ATTCAAACAATTATTTTATTTCAAACCATCCTTTTCAAGGATTCGGTTTTTTATGTTTATATCCGAAAAAAAACCGGGCGTGAATATCACGACCCGGTCTTCAACTAAATAGGTTAAAACATTATTATTTTTTAATTATCCTCACTTCCCTGAGCAATTGATCATTTTGTAATCGCAGCAGATAAACTCCCTTATTCATGCCACTTAAATCAACACGAGGATTTGTTTCAGTCATTTCTGATTCAAGAAGTTTAGTCCCGGTAATTGAATAAATTTCCGCTGTATACGTTCCTTCGGGCAGATTATTGATAAATACCACTCCTGAAGTTGGGTTCGGAAATGCAACAATTTGATCAGCATCAGATTCGTTTCCTAAAATCAGTTCAAACCTGTCGGGATCATCACCTGATTTATATTCAAATGCATAGCTTTCAATAGCCAGGTTAGTGATACTTCCGGTTTTATGATCGCGCAAACCAATATACCCCGATCCGATAGTTTTATCCAGTGAGATAACAAAGTTTCCATCTGATTTGGATTGGAAACCAAGCGCCACAATGTTGGTTTTCGGCAGACTATTGATACTGTATTTTGTATCACCTGAAACACTATAAATCTGAGGAAGCAGATCATTATAATCGCTGATCAGCTTGTAAGCATCGGCGTTTTCATCAAATGTTTCTGTCGACAAGTCATCGAAAAGGATGAATGTTTGATCTGTAAAACCATTTCCTGTAACATTGAGCACAATTTGATCATTCAGTTCATTTTTATAGAACACGTTTTGATTACTGTGTTTACGATAGGCATTTTCAAAGGTGATTGAACTATTGGCGGATGCACTCACAAAAACGCCCTGCATAGGAGGAATAAACTGCGATCCCGAACCAACAATACCATTCCATGTTAGCCAGTTACCGGAGGAGGCATCCAGGTAATAAATGGCTGAATTTACTCCCGAAAGTGTTGGTATAACAAGGTTCCAGTCCACCGGACTTGGATAAGGATTACCGATCATATTCCATCCGAAAGGTGCTGTTGCCGTGCTGGTCACATTTCTGGTCAGGCTTCCCGAATTGAGGGTTCCTTCAAATATCCGGTTATTGCCGGCACTATTCGACCAAACAATGTAACCTTCCATTATATCAAGTGGTGTTGCCGGATCAATGATCTCTACATATTGAGCCAATGTTTCCTGGTAGCTTCGCAGGTATAAGTTCATAAATGTATTGGCGGTACCGTTGCTAATGGGTGAAGATATGATATGCCAGCTCGGGTTATTTCCGGTGAAATACCGCTCCACTGTAGCTTCAACGTTGCTTGTTCCATCAATATACGACGCCATTCCCGAAGCATCCGATTCAATGTGAATACCATCAATACCAGCCAGGTTAATGGTGGTTCCCCCCACGGTGAATGCACTGCCCGGATTAATGGTTAATTTGCTTCCATTATAAATAAACAGGTCTTTACATTGTGCATTTGAATTTACTTCCGGAAAATTATTAGAGCCTGAGGCCACATCAGGAATAATAGCGTCGCGGGTGAGGTTTGGAACCACATTGTTCCCCCAGTTATCAGGATCATTCCAGTCGTTGCTTTCATTTCCGGTCCAGTAATTGCAAGGACCATTGATCGAAATCAGATCCACTGCAATATCGCCCCGGTCATAATAACTCTGGTTTCCGGTGATCACCTCAAATTGAAGTCTTACCGGACTTGTTCCGCCCCAGGTTGAAAGATCAATGTTTTGAGTTATATAAGGATCTCCTGATGAAGTTTGCTGTTGCCCTGTTTTCGACCAAATGGTTGTACCGTTTACTTTAAATCGCAGGGTTCCCATTTCGTTGCCATACATGTGGTAAGCAAAAGTAACATCCGGTGTAAGTTCTGAGGTAAAGTCGTAAATTCCTTCTATTATTGCCGATTTCGAAGGCAGGTTGTTATCGCATTCGGCATAGATGTAGTACAATCCATCGTCGGCGGAGTTGGGTCCGGTATAGTTTGTTGGTGTACTTCCACTGTTTATGATCCAGTCGAAATCATCGGTTCCAATATTGAACCATCGGCCAAAACCCTCTTCAAAGCTGACGCAATCCGGGAAATCACTGATAAATAAATCGGAGAGTGAATGAACACAAATCTCATCAATGGCGATATCACCACGATCATAATAGGTTTGATTTCCGGTTATAGCCTCAAATTGAATGTTCACTTCATTCATGCCACCGTAGGCTGACATGTCGATATTAACTTGTGACCAGGGTGCTCCTGAACTGGTGTGTTTTTGCTGATTTACATAAAAAACACTACTACCATTAACCGTTACACGCAAACTTCCCATTTCGTTGCCATACATATGGTAATAGAATGATAAGTTTGGATCAGCTAATGTTGTAAAATCAAAGGTTACATCGAGGATAGCCTGTTTTGAGGGAAGGTGGTAATCACATTCGGCATACAAATAATAATTTCCATCATGAGCACTTGAAGGCCCGGTATAATTGGTGGGTGTTGAGCCACTGTGCCTGGTCCAGTCAAAATCATCCCCGCCTGCGTTTTGGTAATTTCCAAAATCAAGTTCAAAGCTTTCGCAATAGGGGAATTCATTTACGATGTGCTCAATTTTATCACTGATACACACATAATCAATGGCCATATCACCTCTGTCGTAATAGGTTTGATTTCCGGTAGTCCCCCTGAAACGGATCCTGATATCAGACATCCCGCCAAAGGAAGTTAAATCGATAGCAGGCCGCAGCCATTCAGCTCCCGATGAAAGATGTTGCTGTCCTGTTGCCGACCAGAGATTATTATGCCATGTAGTTCCGTCGTATACATCCATGGCCATCGAACCGGTTTCACTTCCATACATATGGTACGAAAAATAGAGAACCGGTTCAGCAATAGATGTAAAATCAAAATTACAGGTCATGTTTGCAACTTTCGAAGGCAGGTGATAATCACATTCGGTAAACATGTAATAATTGCCCTCACCGGCAGCTGATGGTCCGGTATAGTTGGTCGGTGTTGAACCAGTTTGCCGGGTCCAGTCGAAATCATCGGCACCCTCATTAAACCAATCGCCCCAGCCATCCTCAAAACTTTCGCAATAAGGGAATGTTCCCACAATTGCTTCTTCCATCTGTTTAACACAAATATTGTCAAGAGCCATATCGCCACGATCGTAATAGGTCTGATTACCAGTGGTCGCGGTAAAACGGACTTTTACATAATTTAAATTACCAAAAGCTGAAAGATCGATGGTGGGTTGAGTCCATTCGGCCGATCCGGAGGAGTGTTGCTGACCCGAAACCGTCCAGACATTATTGGTCCAGGTGGTTCCGTCAAAAATATCCATACGCATGCTTCCCATTTCATTTCCATACATATGATAGGCAAAGCTGATGACCGGATCGGTTATTCCTGTAAAATTAAAATTGCATTCAAATGCCGCAGTCTTAGAGGGCAGGTGATAATCGCATTCGGTGAAAAGGTAATAAATGCCGTCATCAGCACTGTTGGGTCCCGTATAAGAAGTGGGTGTGGTGCCGCTGTTGCGGGTCCAGTCAAAATCATCACTTCCGGTGTTGATCCAACTTCCCCAGTCATCCTCAAAACTTTCGCAATAGGGAAAAGAGTTGATGATAATTTCTTCTTTTTGATTGATGCAGATATGGTCGATGGCCATATCACCCCGGTCGTAATAGGTTTGATTGCCGGTAGTTCCTCTGAAACGGACTTTAATATCACTCATACCGCCATATGCTGAAAGATCAATGCTTGGATAAGTCCATTCAGCACCTGAAGAAGCGTGCTGTTGCCCTACTGCCGACCAAACCGAATTGATCCAGGTAGTCCCGTCAAATATATCCATTCGCAGGCTGCCCATTTCACTGCCGTACATATGGTAACCAAAAGTGATCACGGGTTCCGAAATGGATGTGAAATCAAAATTGCACACAAAGTTGGCTACTTTGGAAGGAAGATGATAATCACATTCTGTAAAAAGATAATATGTTCCATCGCCAGCCGATGAAGGCCCGGTATATGATGTGGGTGTTGATCCTGAATTCCGGGTCCAGTCAAAATCATCGCTTCCTTCGTTGTACCAGTCGCCCCAGCCCGTTTCAAAACTTTCACAATATGGAAATACACTGATTGTAGTTTCATCTTTTGCATCAATACAAATATGGTCGATGGCCATATCACCCCGGTCGTAATAGGTTTGATTACCGGTGGTTCCACGGAAGCGGATTTTTATGTCGCTCAATCCTCCATAAGCGGAAAGGTCGATTGTGGGAATTGTCCATTCGGCAGATGCGGAATTATGTTGTTGACCAACAGCCGACCAAACCGAATTAGTCCAGGTAGTTCCGTCAAAAACATCCATTTTTAAATTACCCATTTCATTGCCATACATGTGATAGGCAAAGCTTATTACCGGTTCCGGAATTGAAGTGAAATCGAAGTTACAAACAAAGTTCGCCACTTTGGAAGGTAAGTGATAGTCGCATTCGGTAAACAAATAATATGATCCGTCATTTGCTGCGTTTGGCCCGGTATAAGATGTGGGCGTTGAACCTGAATTCCGGGTCCAGTCAAAATCATCGGCACCTTCATTGTACCAGTCGCCCCAGCCCGTTTCAAAACTTTCGCAATAAGGGAAAGAGCTGATGATGGTTTCATCCTTTTCTTTAACACAAATATTGTCGATGGCCATATCACCCCGGTCGTAATAGTTCTGATTGCCGGTGGTTCCCCTGAAGCGAATCTGGATACCGCTCATACTGCCGTAAGCTGATAAATCAATAACCGGAACGGTCCATTCAGCTGCCGATGAGGAATGTTGCTGTCCAACGGCCGACCAAACCGAATTGGTCCAGGTTGTTCCGTCAAAAATATCCATTCTTAAATTGCCCATTTCATCGCCGAACATATGGTAAGCAAAGCTGATCACCGGTTCTGGAATGGATGTGAAATCAAAATGACAAACGAAATTAGCCACTTTGGAGGGCAGATGATAATCGCATTCGGTAAAAAGATAGTAACTTCCGTTGTTGGCAGAAGTTGGGCCTGTATATGAGGTAGGTGTTGCCCCTGAATTTCGGGTCCAGTCAAAGTCATCAGCTCCTACGTTGTACCAATCACCCCAACCACTTTCAAAACTTTCACAATATGGAAAACTGCTGATTATGTTGGTGTTTAATGACGACACTGAAATTTCATCAATGGCCATATCGCCCCGGTCGTAATAGGTTTGATTACCGGTTATTCCACGAAAGCGAATCTCGATATTATTCATGCCACCGTATGCCGAAAGATCAATTACCGGTTTGGTCCATTCCGCCGTTGAATTATTATGCTGTTGTCCGGTTACCGACCAAACTCCGTTATTCCAGGTGGATCCGTCAAAAACATCCAGTTGCAGGGTTCCCATCTCGTTACCGTACATATGATAGGCAAAGGAAATAACCGGATCTGCGAGTAAGGTAAAATCAAAATTACAGACCAGGTTGGCCGTTCGTGAAGGTAAATTTCCGTCGCATTCGGTGTACATGTAAAAGGTGCCATCCGCCGCCGCACTGGGCCCGGTGTAAGAAGTGGGAGTCGATCCTGATTTTTGGGTCCAGTCAAAATTGTCACCTGAATCCTGTATCCAGGCTCCTAAACCTGATTCGAAGCTTTCGTTGTATGGAAATGTTGATACCTGGGCATGCAGACCCAATCCAACCATAAGAATTATCAACATTGTAATTCCTGATTTCATAATGTTTTGTTTTTGGTAAAAAATCACCTGATTTAGTTTGAATATCTTTAACTTATGATATTCATAATTCAGATTCTGTGGGAAAGGCCATACCCGGGAAAACCGGATTTGTTTTGGGTTTGGCTTTACGATTAATATCTTGAAATGTTGCTCAATATTGTCTTTTTTGCTTATACTAGAATTTGCTTTAAAAAAATTTAAAGGCAATGCTTAAAATCCTGAACCTTGAACTTAAAGCTGTTGACTTAATTGGCAAAATTATAATGCACAATGAATTAAAAATTATCTTATAATGGATAATCAAATCAAAAGTAAAATAATATTAGGAGAAGGGAAAGTTGCGGATGAATAACTATAGCACAGAATCCACCGCCAGGAAAATGATCATGAAGAGTACGAAATAATTGATCTTGATAAAATAATAACGTGCATTAAATTTTTCATCACCTGAACGGAGCAGTTTTGAAAACACGATTACCAGCCATACCACTGCGGCAAGCATACCCAGGGCAATAACAACAGAATTCACAACACCAAAAACCGGTAACATCAATGCTGTAACGGCCGTTGCCATTGTCCAGATAAAGGTGGTGTTTTTGATTTGCTTGTTGGTGTAAAAACTGGTAATGGATGGGAATCCTGCTGCTTCGTATTCCTTTCCGAACTTTAAAAGCAATAACCAAAAATGAGGTACCTGCCAGATGAAGAAGAAAAAAGCGATGATCATTGCTCGGGGATCAGCCAGGCTTCCACCTCCTGCTACCCAACCTACCATGGGCGGAATGGCACCGATCACGGAACCGGGAACCACTGCAAAAGCTGTTTTCTTTTTTAAAGGCGTGTAAATAGCATTGTACCAGATCAGAGCTAATATTCCCAATTGCATTGCCAGAAAGCCTGAGCCAAAATAGATGATTGCCGAACCAATGATGGTGAGTAAAATCGCAAATACCAAAGCACCGTTTGCAGAAATACGGCCACTCGGAATAGGGCGGTTGCGGGTGCGTTCCATCCTGGCATCCTTGTCCTTTTCCTGGTAATGATTCAATGCGGATGAACCGCAAGCGAGGATAAAAATCCCGATGGTTGGCAGAATAAGCCCGGCATCAAACTGGCCGCTTGCCAGAACATATCCTGTGATGGTGGTAAGTGAAACTGCAAAGGTGATTCTTACTTTGCTCAGCTCAAGAAGTGTTTTAAAAAATGACTTTTTCAAATTATTTCAGCGTTTTCAAATAATCAATAATTTCATTCACTTCCTCTTCCGTAACCAGGTTTTGGTATGGGATCATCAATCCCGGATTAAATCCTTTTACAACATCTGCATTGGGATCGTATATCGAACGTTTAACATAATCCTCATCTACCATCACGGTCCGCTCTTCACCGTTGGTAATCACTTCTACCTCATGCCCCCAGATGCCTTTGAATGACGGGCCTACTATGCGCGTTCCATCCAGTGAATGACAGCTAACACAGGCATTCTTTTTTAATACGACAAGTCCCGGATGAATTTCCGGTTGCGTGGTATCGTTATACCAAACATTGTATTCTTCAGGAGCAATTACATGCACACTGCTTAACATTTTTGAGTGCAGATCACCACAAAATTCAGCGCAGAAAATATTGTATTTGCCAAGCTCCTGCCCGATGAACCACATTTTATTGTTTACGCCTGGTACCACATCTTCTTTGATCCTGAAAGCGGGGATATACAAACTATGTACAACATCTCTCGAAATCAGATCAAGGATAACAGCTTCATCTTTTGGTACAACAAGTGTGTCGGAGTATTTGCCGTTTTCATACTCAAACTGCCAGCTCCACATTTGTGCGTGTGCTTTCACTTTAATACCCTCTTCAGGAATCTTACGCATAGGCTCATATCCGGTCCAGCCAAAGTAAAACATAACCAAAACCAGGATGGTTGGGATTACAGTCCAGGTGATTTCAAGTTTCTTATTTTCATGTACATCCTGGGCTTCGGGGTGTTTGTTTTTGTTATAGCGAACAACAAAATACACCATTACACCAGTGATACCAACCAGGAAAAAAAGTGAAGCTCCCAGGATGATCGCAAATGAAGTATCAACTCCCTGTACAAAATTTGACGCGTTCGAAAACATATACTCTTGTTTTATCGTGTTATATAATCAAATGCTGTAAATGAAATAAATACAACAAAAAGTAACAAAGTAACTCCCATCAGCCAGGTGATCAGTTTATTTTCATATTTCAAATGCATGAAATAATTGGCTACTACCACCGCCTTAGCTGAGGCAATGATCATTGCAGTTATCACTGAAAATGCCACCAGGCTGATTCCCATAACAGAAACCAAAACGGTCATTATGGTTAAAATTATCAATCCAACCCAGATACCAATATGAAATTTGTAAGGAACAATGTGATGCTCCTTTGGGTCGCCGGGTAAATGTCTGCTATTTGTATTGTCTGCCATAACTCTATTTTTCGAAAAATATGGTTTGAATAATTAATGGATGAGGTAAAATAATGGGAAAAGGAAAATCCAGATAATGTCAACTAAGTGCCAGTAGAGGCCCCCGTTTTCCAAATAAACATAATTATCCGGAGTTGTTTTTTTCTTTTTAATATCCCGCATAACAAAACCCAGGAGCACTCCACCCACAATAACATGAAGCCCGTGCAATCCGGTCATAAAGAAGTAAAGGAAAAAGAACATTTTTTCTCCGGCCGGCAAATGTTCATAATGATCCATTCCGGGGAAAAGTCCGTGTTCAAACTTGGCCGACCATTCAAAATATTTGATCACAAGGAATGTGAGCGCAAATAAAATTGTTGCCACCAGCAGCCACATTGTTAACTTTACATGTCCTTTTTGCAATGCCGTAATTGAAAGCGCAACCGTTAAACTACTTGTTAGCAGAACAACGGTATTTACCGTACCCATAATTACATTCAGTTCATATGAAGCATGTAAAAAAGCTTCACTGTTAAGATACCTGTAGATTGTATAAACCAGGAACAATCCTCCAAATAGCAATAATTCGGTGAAAAGGAAGAGCCACATCCCGAATTTGGAGGCTTCATCATCGCGGTTATGTCCTGAGTTTGCCAGTACAAAATTTGCCATAGCTTCTATTCTGATTTGTTTTGTTTGTGATCATAAGGATTACCTTCCGGAACTACCGGAGTTGCATCAAAGTTATGCAATGGTGGTGGCGAAGGAGTTTGCCATTCCAATGTTGTACTACCCCACGGATTTCTGGGCGCTGCTTCACCTTTTTTTCTTGATACAATAAGATTGTAAATCATTAGGATAATTCCCGATATCAATATCCATGAACCCACAGTAGAAACCACATTTAAAGTGGTAAAATCTTCGAGATAATCATAATATCTTCGGGGCATTCCCATGATTCCCAGTACAAGCATCGGAAAATACAATACGTTGAATCCGATAAACATCAACCAAAAAGCGATTTGAGCCGTGCTTTCGTTGTACATCTTTCCCCAAATCTTTCCATACCAGTAATGCAATGCACCAAAAAATGCAAAACCGGCACCACCAAACATTACGTAGTGGAAGTGACCAACTACGAAGTATGTATCATGAAGGTGAATATCCGTTGCCAATGCCCCGATTACCAATCCTGTTAATCCGCCAAGAAGAAACTGGAAAATAAATGCCAGCGAAAACAAAAGCGGGGTTTTAACATTAATCGAACCTTTGTATAAAGTGGCTACCCAGTTAAAAACCTTAATGGCTGAAGGTACCGCCACAAGAAAGGTTAGTACGGAGAATATCACCCTTGCCGGTCCGCTCATACCTGAGGTAAACATATGGTGACCCCATACAAAGTATCCTATAAAAGCAATCGCTAAACTGGAATAGGCAATGGCCTTATAGCCGAATATGGTTCTTTTGGCAAAAGTTGGTATCATTTCGGAGATCAATCCCATGGCGGGCAATACCATAATATAAACTGCCGGATGTGAATATATCCAGAATAAGTGCTGATAAAGGATCGGATCGCCACCCAGTGCCGGATCAAATAAGCCAACTCCAAATACTCTTTCTGCGATGATCATCAGCAGCGTGATACCAATAACCGGTGTTGCCAGCAACTGAATCCATGCAGTGGCATAAAGCGCCCAGGCAAAAAGCGGCATTTGAAACCACTTCATTTTGGGTGCGCGCAAACGATGGATCGTTACAATGAAGTTCAACCCGGTGAGGATACTTGAAAAACCGAGGATGAAGGCTGCAAGTACCGCCATCGTAACGTTGGTTCCTGTTTTTACACTATAGGGAGCATAAAACGTCCAGCCGGTATCAGCAGGACCATTTCCAACAACGAGTGTTAGCAGCGCAAAAATTCCACCCAAAACATATAACCACCATGAAAACAGGTTCAGTTTGGGAAATGCCACATCATCCGTTCCGATCATCAGCGGCAATAGAAAATTGCCAAAAAATGCCGGCACACTGGGAATGAGGAATAAAAAAATCATGATCACACCGTGAAGTGTAAAAACCTGGTTGTAAGTTTTTGCATCCATGATGGTTTCACCCGGGGCGATCAGCTCAAGCCGCATCAGGAAACCCAGCGACATCGCCACCAGGAAAAAGGAGATGATGGCGTAAAAATAAAGCAACCCGATCCGCTTGTGATCGGTGGAAAATATCCAGCTAAATAATCCTGTTTTGGCCTGGTAAAACGATACAGGCTGTGATAAAGCTTCTGCCATATTATTGATTCTCTTTAAAAGATTGAGTATTCTTGTTTTTTCGTTTAAACATCAGTCCGATAAACATGGATAAGGCTACAAAAAGGATCAGGGTGCCTGAAATTTTCGTAACATTAAAAACATATTTTTTCCCTTCCGGATCGTAACTGAAACAATATTGTAAAACCTTATTGATGGTAGGGCCGCTTTTGCCTTTGGAGGCTTCTACCACCGCCATTTTTAAATCAAAAGGTAAAAAATAGGTGCCGTGGAGATATCGGGTAATCTTGCCATCGGGGCTGAGTACAATCAGAGCAGCTGGATGAATGTATTCGGCACCTTCCTTTTTTACTTTATATCCTAATGCGTTCAGTAAATTGTTTATATTGGTACTGTCGCCGGTAAACCAGGTCCATCCGTTTTGCACATCCTGACCTTTCACCAATTTTGCATAATTTCTTTTTTTGTCTTTGGCCAGTTTTGGCTTTTCAGCCGGATTAAAACTCACAGTATAAACATCATAATCTTTTCCCAGATCAATCTTCGCTTTTGTGATCACATCCGCAACACCTTCGAGCAGTGGACTGCAAATGCCAGGGCACTCATAATAAACCAGTGCAATCACAGTTGGTTTGTCGATGGATTCTTTAAGATTGATTTCATTGTAATTCTCATCTGCAAGGATGATGTCATCAGGAATATATTCGTCGAGATGCTCATAAATTCCTAATTCGGGGGCAGGCTGAAATTCTTCAGCAACGGTCGAAACCGATGCTAAAAAAATTATTAGAATTGAACCTATCAATCCTGATAACCTCGCTGATTCTTGTTTTTTGTACGTTGGAAATGTCATTTTTTAAAAGGTTTGCAAATTTAGAAGTATTCTAAATTAACTGTTTTACCACTGGTTCCATTAACAAATATTTAACACTATGGTTCACAGTGAAAAATAAAAAAGGCACTCCTTTCAGAGCGCCTTTCGTTTGGGATTAAAGATTTAATTAATTATCAAATTCAATTTGAAGATCATGAACATCCAGCGGATTGTATGGCGTTAAACCGGCAATGATGTTTAGCAGGCTGTTATATGCAGGTGATGGAGCAGTTCCGCCTTGTACAAAACCGTAATGATCAAAGAAACCCGGTGCTTGCGTATTATAAAGGTACGATTGAACAGTTGCGGGGTCAATCCAGGGCCAGATGCAGTATATCTGGGTTTCAAAAACATTTTCGATGGAATTTTCAACAAGCAGGGTGTAACGGTCATCAGAATTGAGGGTGTTTGAAGGAAGCCCTACTTCAGCCACTGCAATATCGGTTGAGTTTTTGCCGGCAGCTACAAATGCCCAGTCGAAACCCGCTTCACCGCTGAAAAAAGTAGCATTGGGATGTTCGGTATTGCCATACACACTTACCACATCGCCGTTTTTACCAACAAACATTTTAAGGGTGGATACACTGTACGGATTCGTCAACGGATCCTCAAGCGGCAGTCCATCAATGGTAACGACCATGTGATGTTCGTAACCCATTTCACCGGCTTCACTGTAATCGATGCGGTACATGGCATCGGCAAATTTGGGATCAGTATTGCGGTCAATATTGTAAGGATTGAGGATGGCGATCCCTTTAATGGGCGCTTTGTTCCAGAAAATCTGAATTGCCGTGTTTTCACTCACCTCATTGCCTGCCGGACCTTCGTCGGTAATGGTCATTTTGTATTGCCAGTCGGCTCCTTCAAAAAAGGCGTTGGCAATAATTACAACATGTTTCAACCGGCCATCATCATCGCTGGTAAAAGTAAATTCCATGGGCTGACTGAGGTTGTGGAGTGCAATGGTGAGAATGATATCACCTGTTATATCTGCCGCATGCTGTCCAACATGAATGAATGTACGAAGGTGCTGATAAATATCATTTCCCTGCAAAGTATCCACTTTGGCATCTTTGTAACTGTATGCCGAACTGATGGAGGATGGAATATCCACTTTAAATCGTTCGGGCATGATATTCTCAGGCTGCTGAGTATCGGTCAGTTCGTTTTTCTGGCAGGATGTGAATATAAGGCTGGTGGTTAATGTGGCTAAGATTAAAATCGCTTTCAGTGTTTTCATTTTGATAAATTTTAAATTTAGAGTTATGATTTTGGTAGTAATACACACTGAAATGGGTTTACCCTTATTGGGTTGTATATTTTTCTGATAATATGAATTAATCAGATTTAAAATTTAAGAATGAAAAAAACGGAAAACCTTTATTTGATAATCACTTTCGAAATTTCAGAAAAGGAGTTATTTGAAATATTAATAAGATAAATTCCTGGCACAGGATTTTTACCTAATTCTAATTTCAATTCTAAAACTGGCTCAAATAACTCAAATCTTTCGTAATAAACCAGCCGCTTTTCTGATGAATAGATTTTTATCTCAAATGATTCATTGATTGATTCGTGAAATGATAAGGTGAACGCTCCCTGGCTGGGATTTGGAATTATATTAAAATGATTTGTTGTTAAAAGCTCATCGATCCCAGAATCATCAATTATGGTGACAATAATGGTATCAGCATTTGTACAACCGTTCACATCCATTACTTCCACGTAAAATTGATAGAGGCCGGGTTCGTAACCCTGACCTAATATTGTATATAGTTGATCATTTTCTCCATCCTGCCAAAGATATGTCTCGAAATTATCACCAGCATCTAAAATCAATGTGTCTGTTAATCCAATAATAGTATCATTGGGAAGTTCTATTAAAGGAAGGGGCTTTACTGCAATAATCGTTGAATCATATTCAGAACATCCATTTATGTCTGTTGCAATCAGACTAATTATATGATCTCCAACACCAAATTCGGAACCAATAAAATTGAAATATGAGAGCTCAGATCCGCTACTCCATTCATATGCAACAAATAAAGAACTGGGTTCTAGGACAATTGATTCATTTAAACAAATTAGCGTGTCATCAATCAGACCTACTTCTAATTTATCATAATATGAAACATATATACTATCTATTGAACTACAATAACCATTTGAAACTTCCACCCAGTAAACACCTTGGGAATTTACTATAAACGTTGAATCCGTTGATCCATTTTGCCATTCATAAGTATCAAAACTTCCAGGAGATAAAATAATACTTTCCCCAAAACAAAGTGTTGTATCAACACCTAAATCAGCACTTGGCAGATCAAAAATGTTGAGCAGAATTTCTTCACTTTGTTCAACTTTACATCCATTTGAAACTATACACTTATATACTCCTTGATCGGATAGACTGGAATTTGTAATTATAAACTCGGATTCATTTGCACCTTCAATATTAGAATTATCCTTTTGCCATTGATACGTTATATCATCTCCAATAGCATAACAGAATAATAACAAATCATTTCCCACACAAGCTGCAGTATCTGTTGATTGTTCTAGTATGGTCAAAGCCTGAAACTCATATGCTCCAATATCAATTGTATCACCAGAAATACGTTGAAGCTTTCTAATATCATAGATTGGTAAATTTAATCCCGTAGTGTCTATTGTACCGCCATTTATACAATCTGAATTGCATGCAGGAAGATAATTAAGCATTGAAGTATCAATAAACATTGGGTTAGTAGAAATATTATTTATGTAATTTCCTGAATAAGTATATCCGGGTTCCGTTGTAATACCATTTAATCCATCTTCAATACAACAATTAGAAAAATTAGGATCAGCATCATCCGTTGCTAAATAAATTTGATTTGGCAATCCATTTAAAGTATTACCGTAAATGATGGAATTATAAATATTTGGACTGGTCATTTCACCCACCCATATACCACCACCTCCATTTGCACTTGAGTTATATGCAAATGTATTATTTGTAAATACCGGGTCACAATAAAGTATGATTGCACCTCCAGCTCTTGCATCAGGATCAGTAGCAATATTATTGACTATAAGGTTATTTTGAATTACAGGAAAACTATAAAAATCATCGTTACCCAGAAACCAGACTCCTCCTGTTAATCCTGCAATATTATTTGCAATGATATTATTTGTAAAACCTAATTGGTAAACCGTCTCATAACTATCAGCTATTGTAATAGTACTAGATCCCCCATAGTTATTTACAAAAATGCAATTATCAACAATTGCATCTCCTCCGTAAACAGAAAGTGTATTATTGCCGATAATTGAGGAATTCCCAGCAAACAAACTATTTGTAAGTTGAAATTTACTGCTTTGCGAATGAATTGCGCCGCTGGGATATGTATCAACAGCCATATTATTTAAAAAACTACAACTATCTATTGTAACATCAGAATCAATTGAATATATTGCTCCACCCGAAAAAATAGCCTTATTATACCTAAATGTGCAATTTGATATAAACACCTTGGTATCGTAGATCGAAAGGGCTCCACCGTTATTTTTTTCATTAAAATTATTAGCGAAGCCATACTCAAACACACAATACTTAAATACAGAGCTATCTATAGGTATTGGATTTTCATCGATAATATCGATTCTATTCCATCCTACATCTTGTAATTCTGGAATAATAGTTACTTTTATACTATCGGTTTTTGTTCCAATAGCATAAATCTTTCCATATACCTGAAACATATAATGATCCTGAAATTCTATGGTAACACCTGGTTCAATTAACAAAGTTGAATCAGGTGGTACTATCACGTAGCCAGCAATTTGATAAGGAGAATCTTCGAGAGTCCAGATGCCTGAAATTTCTCCTTCAGGAATTACAGTTTGTGTGTATGAAAAAATTGGAAATAAAAACAGGTAGAAAAAAAATAAGTAAAAACAATTGTTTTTCATAATCAGGAATTTTATGTAAAAATAGAAGAATAATGTATTTTGATGAAGAAATTTTATAAAATGGTGATGGAAAACAAATAATTTAGTGTTGACTATTGAAATATTCGCTTCAGAATGGTCATTATATTTGGGGCTAATATATATTCAAGGCATTACAAATGCCCAAATAAATCATCCTCGTTGGGCGCACAATTGCCTTTGCTAAAACGAGGACGAGACAAGAGTTATAATTTTGGTAGTAATACACACTGAAATGGGAATACCCTTATTGGGTTGTATATTTTTTTACAATATAATCATTCCACCACCACCGTATCTGCAATCACCGAACAAGCACTGAAATACCCAAGCCCGCCATTTGAGATATTGCTGGGCAAATTACCACGGGCATCTTCAAAAATGCTGCCCTGCCATTCGGTTTCGGCAAGGAGGGCGCGGAGGTAAGCTGCATATTCATCGGTGAGGGAGTATTTTTTCAGGATCGCTATGCTGCCATACGGGAAATAAACCTCTTCTTTATCCTGCGGGAAGATGATGTAGCTCACATCAATGGTGTTGAGGGTGTAAAAGGTAAGTCGTGCTTTGGTTAGCGAATCATTGGTATAAGCCGGCAAATGCCCCCATGAAATATCCGCTTCGTACATGGCAGTTTCGAAAGGACTGTATTCCGGGTTATTCCATTGAATTTGGTACAGCCCGGTGTCGGGTACATACTGGAATGTGGGCTGGTTGGGTGCAGCAATTGGAATCATGTAGGTTGAGGCAGTGTAGGTTTCTCCGGCTGACTCGATCTGCAAATGGTAGGTTTTATCAATGGTAGCGGCAGCAGGCTGACTGGTTTGGTATAAGCCGGGTTCTTCGGTTGATTCGATAAACGGAACCGTTAGCCCGTCAACGATAACAGTTACCACCGCCCCTGTAACGGGTTCCGGATTTTGGTTGGGATCACTGTAGGGTTTACTCAATCGGATCTCCTGCCTTTTGAGTTCATTGGTGAGCATGCCATCCACCACAATGGTATTGATTTGCTGGTTGGGAAGGGGATGGTCACTTTTTTCTTCGCAGCTTACAGTGAGCAGACTAACAATTACCACCGTCATTGCGATGACCTGCCCAAAGTTTTTATACGTCACTTTAATACGGCTCATCAAATCTTAAATTTATAGGTTATCGATGGCATGATGCCCAGTAAATATTTTTGTGTGACCATGACATCCTGGGTTCCATATAAATTAGCCGGCACCACAAATTTTCCTTCTTTGGTTTCTACCTTATTAAAGTTGACCGAAACCGGGTTATGCCGGTTGTAAAAATTGTAAATCGCAAAACTGAGTGAGTGCTGGAAGTTATTGCCGGGTTTGTTGAGCATCCAGGCCAAAGCAACATCCAACCTATGATAATCCGGCAGTCGGTCGTTATTTTTTTCGCCGTAAAGCGGTATGGTGCTTCCGTTGTAGCTGTAAAAACCAATGGGTGTGGTGATGGCTGAACCGGTGTAATATGTCCAGTTGGCTGAAATATTTACCCGTTTGGAGAGGTGGTAGGAGAGGAAGATGGAAAAATCATTCGGGCGGTCGTAATAGGCCGGGAATTCATTGCCGTCATTCAGTCCGTCGATTTTTTTGAAAACTCGCGAATATGTATAACTGATCCATCCCGTTAATCGGCCTTCGGTTCTTCTAAGCGATAATTCCAAACCATAAGCCCGGGCAGTTCCGAAACGCAGTTCGCCTTCAAAAAGCGGGTTTAGTAAAATATTCGCATGGGGTTCGTAATCGACCTGGTTAAACATTTTTTTATAATATGCTTCAGCTACAAACTCCACTTTTTGCTTTTCGAGGAATTTATTGATCCCAATGGCAAACTGATTAGCCCGTTGGGGTTTGATGTTGGTTCCACTGGGCATCCAAATCTCAAAAGAGGTAAACGGACTGATGGAATTGGAGATGAGGTTGAGGTATTGATGGTAAATGCCCCAGCTTAATTTGAAGGAAGCATTTTTCGAAATCCTGTATTTTAAACTCAGTCGCGGATCAAGATTCACAAAGGTTTTAATGGCATCTTTTTCCTGGAAAGTAAGTGTGTCGGTTACATTGTAACTGCTGTCGAACTGGTAAATTACGGCCGGTCCTTGCATGGTCCAGATGGGCATTCGTGCCCCGATTTTCCACGACCAGTTTTCATTGATGTTGTGCTCACGGTTCACATAAAAAACGGTTTTTGCCGCTTTACTGCCCGATACCTTCGGGATGTATGGATTGTTTTCATCCGCCGTTAAGTTTCCGGGATTAAAATCGTGAAAGGTTTGATTGATCCCAAACCTGAGCGAAGTTTCAGGATTGATAAAATAGCTGAAGTCATAATTGATCGTCACATTGTTGATCTCCGATTCCCAGATGGTGGCGTCCGCCAGCAAATTGTAATTATAAGTACTGGTGTAAAGCGTCAGGTTTGAAAACAGGCGACTGTTATAAATATGGTTCCAACGCAGGGTGGAGGTGAAATTGTACCAGCGGATGCCGCCTGTTTCATTTATCCTTTGATTGGTGAAATTATCCTTGCCGTAAAAGAACGAATAATAAAGCCGGTCATTTTTACTGAGTTTCCAATTCAGCTTAAAATTAAGGTCAAACAGGTATAGTGCAGCATCAGCGTTAGCCAGCCTGTAAAGCCACCTGAAATTGGAATGACGGTAAGAGGCAAAAACCGAGGATTTTTCTTTTACGATCGGGGCTTCAATTGCAAAACGGTGAATGAGCGGGTTGAGCACGCCGGTCATCCCAAAGTTATGGAGGTTCCCGTCTTTGGTTTGCACATCAATAACCGATGACAAGCGGTCACCTTTTTCGATGGGCATGTCGGCTTTATAAATGTTGATCTCTTTCGCCACATCGGGAATGATAACCGAATAATAACCAAAAAGGTGGGCCGGGTTATACACCGGCGCTTCATCAATGAGGATGAGGTTTTGATCCTTGTTCCCCCCTCTCACAAAAAAGAATGCTGACCCGTCGCTGTGGGTTTTAATTCCCGGGAAGGTTTGCAGGCTTTTGATCAGGCCCACTTCGCCTGCAAATTCGGGCAGGGTATTCAGGGTGGCAGGATTTACCCTGATTTTACTCATCTGGCTTTTTTCGATGGTTTCCAGCTTTTCATCTGTGGTGATGGTCACCTCTCCCAGCAAAGCTGCATTAAGTGCCATTCCCACATCTTTACGCATATTTTCCTGCAAATCAATTTGAAGTAATTGCTGCTCAAACCCGACATAACTATATTGTAAACCGTACGAACCGCGGGGCAATGTGAGCGAATAAAAGCCATAATTGTTGCTAATGGTCCCGGATTGTGATGTTGGGTCCCATATGGTTGCTCCGGGCAGCGATTCTCCGGTTTCGGCATCCCTGACATGGCCGCTGATGGTGAACTTTTCCTCTTCGGCCGGTTTTTCCTTTGCGGCTTTTATCACCACCTGATCTTTAACTTCTTTAAATTGAAGATGTAGTTTTTCGGAAATTTCGTTTAAAACTTCAGTCAGAGGTTTGTCTTCCGCAATAATTGAAATTGTTCTTTCCGATTGAATACTTTGATTGCTGTATGAAAAATTCACCCCCGTTTGCTGCGTAATCATTTCAAGAACCGAATCGAGGGTTGCATTTTTTACATGGAGGGTTACTTTATGATTGAGTAAGTCATTCTGCCCGTAAGCCAATGCGAAGTTCAGCAACAAGCAAAAAGCCAGGATATGTTTAACCATCCTAATCACAGCCTTTCCCGGAAAGTATTATGGAATTTGCAGTACGGTTCACGCTGATATCGAGTGTTTCACTAACAATTAGTAATATGTCTGCCAGCGTTTGATTTTCAAAATTGGCGGTTATCCTGCAGTTTTCAAGCGCCCTGTTTTGCAACGTAATATGAACGCCATAGGTTCTGTTCAAAACTTTCGCCACCTGGCCCAGTTCGGTATTCTCAAACCGGATCAGACCGGTTTTCCAGGCCAGGTAGTTTTCGTCGGGGTTCTCTTCTTTGTAAAGATCTTTTTCGTTTTTGATGAATATACCTTTTTGTCCCGCTGTTAAAATTACCTGCGATTGGTCAGGTGCAATTAAAGCCACTCTTCCCGATTTAACAGTTACTTCCACCTGATTTTGACCAGGGCGGGCATCCACGTAAAATGAAGTTCCCAGAACTTTGATCTGTGTTTCACCGGCTTCAATAATAAAAGGTTTTTCGGGGTTTTTGGCAACTTCAAAAAAGGCATCTCCATTAAGTTTAACTTTTCTTTGATCATCATCAAACTTTTTGGGGTAAACAAGGGTAGAGTTTTGATTCAGCGTGATTTTAGATCCGTCGGCCAGTGTACCAGCAACCACTGATTTGGATGCAACCAACTGCTGTTCATTGTTTCCAAACATGGTAAACAGTAAAAATCCCAAAGCCGCAAATATCACAACAGCTGCAGCGATACGCCAGCTAATATTTAATTTGCGGGTAGCCGGTTCGCGGGGAATTTTAAGCATGACCGATTCCTCGGTAGCAAAATTATCAGCGATGATTTGTTTGGCTTTTTCAATGTTGAAATTCATCGCATTAATGCCTGCCATTTGCCAGGCATGCTTCCATTCCAAAAATAACCGTTTGTTTGCTTCAGAAGCTTTTACCCAGTTTTCAAGGGTAACCTGTTCCTCAGCGGTGGTTTCCCCGGCCAGGTATTTCCCGGTCAGGATTTCAAATTCGATATGTTCATCGTGTTCTTTCATTGATGTGTGTGAAGAATACACATTTAATCAGTTTTTCCCTTATTGTTTTGTCACTTTAATATTAATAAAATCAAAATCATCAAAAACTCCTTCAGTTCCTCCCGCAATATCCGCAATGCCTTTGAAATTTGCACTTCCACTGTTTTTACCGAAATTCCCAGATTATCCGCAATGTCCTTGTATTTCATCTCTTCAAATCGGCTCAACTCAAACACCTGCCTGCATTTTTCAGGGAGCTTATCCAGCGCATTTTCAATTTTTATCTTTGTTTCATTTTCTGAAAATAAATCGGGATCCGTGTCCGGTATTTCCAATTCCACTTCCACATCTAAATAGAAACTTCGGAATTTTTTATTGTCCCTGATATAGTTTAAGCACCGGTTTTTCACGGAAGTGTATAAATATGATTTCACCTGCCTGTCAGGATCAATGGTTTCCCGTTTGTTCCAAAGGTTTATAAACACATCCTGCACAATTTCCTGGGAGGCATCCCTGTCTTTGATATAGCCAAAAGCAAAGCGGCACAATACCTCAAAGTAGTTTTCAAACAAAAGTTCGAAAGCCGGTTTATCGAGCTGACTATGTATCGATTGCTGGTTCAAAGTTTAATTGAATGGCTCATTGTTAACGCCAGAAGCAAAGATACATTTTATGCGATAAAGAGTTTCTTAAGAAGTGCAAATCGGCCGAGGAATTTTTTGGTGAAGTTCCAGAAAAATCTGAATTGACCGAAAATAAAGCCGTAGAAAAGCAAAAGGGTAAAATAGGCCGGCGTGATTGCCAGCAGGTAAATCAGCACCATTACCCAGGTTTCTGTAGTTTCGTCGATGCCGGTTAATATAAAGATGGGGATTTTTACAAATGCACTGCTGGTGCCCGAAATAGCAAATATCCCAAAAATCAGCCAAAACTGAAAATTACTTTCAATACCCCATTTTTCTTTAAGTCGCTTGAACATATGAAAGGATATAACGCTAATCGACATATTTTGTTTAACCGTGTCAAAACTCAATATAATTCCTTTAATTTGCCGCTCAAATACATACAAATATGCTCCTTTATGGGATCCTGATAGTTATTATTGTTTTACTGGCAGTGCTCTTTATGATGATGACCCGGGTTTACAAAACACATCCAAGGCCACATAATGAGGATCCGGGTTCATTGGGTATTGAGTTTGAGGAAATTGGTTTCCAAACGCAAAATGAAAAGCAACTTTATGGCTGGTGGATACCGGTGGAGGGAGGAAATGAACGTCCGGTGATCATCCTGATTCATGGCTGGACCCGCAATGTGCAGCGAATGTTGCCTTATGTTAAAATGTTGCATAATGATTTTAATTTATTGGCCTTTGATTCACGCAGCCATGGTCGCAGCGAGGAGGATACCTATTCGTCAATGCCGCGGTTTGCCGAAGATATTTCAGCTGCAATCAGTTTCATTGATGCAAATTATCCGGGTAAGGCCATTGGCGCTTTGGGATTGTCGATGGGTGGGGCAGCTGCCATTTATGCTGCTTCAAAAAATGAACATATCAAGGCTGTTGCATCCGTTGGTGCATTTGCCCATCCTGCTGATGTAATGCGGCTTGAATTTAAAAAACGGCATATCCCTTACTTTCCGATGGTTTGGCTTATGTTTGAATATATGCAGTTTATTATGAAAGATCGTTTTAATGATATTGCACCTGAAAAGAATATAGGTAAAGCCAATGCTCAATTCCTGATAATTCATGGAACAGAGGATAAAACAGCGCCTGTTGCCCAGGCCCACAGATTATTCAAAGCAGCAAATGATAAAAAGGCAGAACTATTATTGCTTCCGGGAATGGCGCATTCTAATTGCCATGAATTTCCCGGGATTGATGAACATATCCTTGAGTTTTTCAAAAAGTCATTAAAATAAAAAGGCCATCGAAATCGATAGCCTTTTTAATATGTTTGTTTTCAATATTATCAATCTTCAATTATCACTCCCACTGCTTCAAAAGTAATGGACACTTCATCTTCGGTGATGGCTGCAATTTCTTCAGCCGATTTTCCTTCGTCTTCGGCATAATGTTGCAGTAAATCCACCGGAATGATCTCGCGTTTTGCAATGCCTTCCACGGTTGCAGTTTTACCCTTTGAGTCAATCGGGATCACGAATTCATAATCTTTGAAGGTAACTTTAGCAAGCTGGTCGTCTGTGCCAAGGTCGAGGTCCATCCAACAACCGGATAACTGGCAGTTTGAAACGATGGTGCCTTTGAGGGTAACATACACCGAGTCCTTATCTTCAAGCATCTTTATCATTTCCTCCCCGGAAATAATATTCTCACCTTTGATAGTGGCTCCGTAATAGGCTTTGTTCTCATCCTGCTGAACCGCTTCCTGTTCACCGGTATTATCGGTTTGCTCCGTTGCGGGGCCACCGCATGAAAACAGCAGACCTGAAAGTGCGACAAGTATAAATAGTTTTTTCATCAGTTATTATTGAGCAGGTTGATTGATTTGCATAGGATTGATTTCGATATCAGCTATGTCTTCCATTTTTAAGAGTTGATCCTGGTTGTAACCATTAAAATGAACAAGCACATAATTAATTACAGCCAAAGCTTCTTCTTTTGTTTTTACCTGTGGTGTCATCGGTGCATTATAAGTAGCTCCATTAACTACCATTTCCTCGTGGCTTCCATTCAAAGTTTGATGGATTCCTCTTTTTGGGTCGGCCAGCAAATAATCAGATCCTGCAAGTGGAGGGAATGCATTGGGAATACCTTTGGCATCGGCCTGGTGACATGCAACGCATTTTTCAGTGTATAATTTGGCACCAAGCTCCATTTGAGCATCGTATGGTGATTTTGCTGTTTCTTTCACTTCTTGTTTAGGCTCTTCTTTGGTTTCGGTAGTTTCGGTAGTTCCACCTCCGCCACATGAACTCAAAAAAACTACTGTAAAAGCCACTAATACTGATAATAAATTGATTTTCTTCATGATATAAATTTTCTGTTTATTGATAAATTTTTTGCAAAGGTAGGATATTATTTAGGTTTTTTACATGTTTACTTTTCAAAATATTTCAAGCATTATAAGTATTGTTTGTATTGTTGTTTGGTTTGACATTTTGTCAGCACAAATCCGGTGGCATATGCTTTGTAAAACCGTGGCTCAGGTTTAACATTTTAAAAATACAGAACGATGCAAACAGGAACTATCAATGTCCAAACCGAGAACATTTTTCCAATAATCAAGAAATTCCTTTATTCAGACCACGAGATATTTTTGCGTGAATTGGTTTCGAATGCGGTAGATGCAACACAAAAACTGAAAACGCTTGCTTCCATGGGCAAAGTAAAAGACGAAATGGGAGATTTGACCATTCATGTGGAAGTGGATAAGAAAAACAAACAGATAAGGATTATCGATCGTGGTATTGGAATGACTTCCGAAGAGGTGGATAAGTACATTAATCAGATTGCTTTTTCAAGTGCCGAAGAGTTTGTGAAAAAATACAAAGGCAAATCGGATGCTGATAAAAATGCATTGATCGGTCATTTTGGCCTTGGCTTTTACTCCGCTTTTATGGTGGCCGAAAAAGTTGAGATCAGAACTAAAACCTACAAAAAAGGTGGTGCTACCAAAGCTGTGAAATGGGAATGCGATGGCAGCCCCAACTTCACCATGGACGACATCGACAAAAATGATCGCGGAACAGAGATCATCCTGCATGTGGCCAAGGATTCGGAGGAATTTCTGGAAGAATACAGGATACTTGAGTTACTGAGGAAATATTCCAAATTCCTGCCGGTACCCATTCAATGTGGAATGGAAAAAACCTCTGAACCCACGGGTGAAAAGGATAAAGATGGCCATGATCAGTATAAGGAAGTTGAAAAACCGAGGATCATTAACAATACTAAACCGGCCTGGACACAAAAACCTGCCGACCTCAAAGATGAGGACTACAAAAACTTTTACCGGGAACTTTATCCCATGAATTTTGAAGAACCGCTTTTCCATATTCACCTGAATGTGGATTATCCGTTCAACCTCACCGGTATTCTGTATTTCCCCAAAGTGAAAAAGAACATAGAGGTTCAACGCGATAAAATTCAGTTGTATTCAAACCAGGTATTTGTTACCGATTCAGTGGAAGGAATAGTACCCGACTTTCTGACCCTGCTTCACGGGGTGATTGATTCTCCGGACATTCCTTTGAACGTTTCGAGGAGTTATTTGCAAAGCGATTCCAATGTGAAAAAGATATCCAACCACATCATGAAAAAGGTGGGCGACAAGCTGGAAGAGCTTTTCAAAAACAACCGTGAGGATTTCGAAAAGAAATGGGACGATATCAAGGTATTTATTGAATACGGTATGATCAGCGAGGAGAAGTTTTATGAGCGTGCCGAAAAATTCGCCATGTTTAAAAACACCGACGGTAAATATTTCACCTTTGATGAGTACAAAAAGCATGTAGAAAAAACACAGTTGGATAAAGATAAAAAGTTGATCTATCTCTATACCACTGACACCGATGAGCAGCATGCTTTTATCGAAACGGCCAAATCACGGGGTTATGATGTGATGATTATGAGCGGCGTGCTGGATAACCACTTTATCAATACACTTGAACAAAAATTTGAAAATACAAGTTTTGCCAGGGTGGATGCGGATATTATTGATAAGCTCATTAAAAAAGAAGAAGACCAACCCTCCAAGCTGGATGAAAAAGATCAGGAGAAACTCAAGCCGGTATTTGAAAAGTTTGTCAACAAAGAAAATTATAACATCTCCTTCGAAAGCTTGAGTGAAACAGATCAGCCGGTAATTATCACCCAGCCAGAATTCATGCGCCGTATGAAAGATATGTCGAAGTTGGGCGGAGGTATGGATTATATGGGTACTTTACCCGATTCGTACAACCTGGTGATCAATTCAAATCACAAACTTATCAGCGAAATATTAAACGAAAAGGATGCTGCAAAACAAGATACCCTGGTAAAACAGGTTACCGATCTGGCTCGTTTATCACAAAATTTGTTGAAAGGTCAGGAATTGACTGACTTCATCAAGCGAAGTGTTGAAATGATAGGCAAATAGTCAACCATTAATCAAATTATAAAATCATGAAAAACATTAAAAAATCGTGGATCATTCTTGGGGTTGTAGTAATCCTTTTGCTAATAGGATATTCCTCCATTAAAGGCACTTATAATTCAATGAATGCTGCCAGTAAAGAGGTGGATGCAAGCTGGGCGCAGGTGGAAAATGTTTATCAACGCCGTGCCGACCTTATACCAAACCTGGTAAGTACCGTGAAAGGTTATGCTGATTTTGAGCAGAAAACCCTCACCGATGTGATAGAAGCAAGGTCAAAAGCAACATCTGTAAATATCGATCCAACCAATTTAAGTGAAAATAATTTGCAACAATTTGAGGCAGCACAACAGGGACTGACCTCTGCTTTGTCGAGGCTGATGGTAGTTGTGGAAAGATATCCCGAGCTTAAAGCAAATCAAAACTTCATGGAGCTACAAGCACAGTTGGAAGGCACTGAGAACCGAATAGCAGTGGAGCGAAGGAATTTCATTGAAAAAACCAAGGAATACAATACGCTCATAACCAATTTCCCGCAGGTATTTTTTGCCGGAGCAATTGGGTTTAAAGAAAAACCTACTTTCTCTGCCAAAGAAGGTGCCGATCAAGCGCCTGATGTTGGAAGTCAGCTAAATCAATAGGCATGGGAGCTCGTAGTTTTTTTAGTGATAAAGAAAAGCAGGATATTGAGTTCGCCATAAAAAATGCAGAGCTTGATACTTCCGGTGAGATTAGGGTACACATTGAAGACAAATGCAAGGGTGATCCAAGAAACAGGGCTGCTTATGTTTTTGAACAACTTAAAATGCATAAAACCGAACTACGAAACGGCGTATTGTTTTACCTTGCTGTAAATAACCGCAAATTCGCCATCCTTGGCGATGTTGGGATTAATAAATCGGTTCCTGAAAATTTTTGGGATGGCATTCGGGATATGATGCTGGATGAATTCAGAGAGAACAGGTTTGTGGACGGATTGATCAATGGAATTACCGAAGCTGGAAAACAGCTTAAAAAACACTTTCCACATCAGTTGGATGATGTTAATGAACTTACAGATGAAATCTCCTTTGGGGAGTCGAAATCATAAAATCAGGATCATGAAATTATTTAAATTCTTCATGTTGATCCTTTTCATTTCAGGATTTTCTTTTGCAGGGATGTCCCAAAATGATTTACCTGATAAGTCGGGTAAACTGGTAAATGATTATGTGAAATTACTTAACCGTTCGCAGGCTGATCAACTCGAGCGCAAACTGGTAGCTTTTAACGATACCAATTCAACACAAATAACCATTCTCATTGTAAATGATCTGCATGGATATGATGTTGGTGATTTTGCACAGCGTGTTGCACAAAAGTGGGGTGTTGGTCAAAAGAAATATGACAATGGGGTGATCATTGTCCTCAAACCAAAAACTGCCGATTCAAAAGGCGATGTGAATATAAATGTTGGTTATGGTTTGGAGCCGATTATACCTGACATCACAGCTAAACGGATCATTGAAAATGAAATGATTCCCAGGTTTAAAAGCAATGATTATTATGGTGGTCTGAACGCAGCTGTGGATGTAATCATGGGACTTGCAGCAGGACATTTTTCAGCTGATCAATACGACAAACGAACAAGAAACGATAATGGATTCGGTAATTTGGTGCCTTTTATAGCGCTCATCATCATCATTATTATCATTAGCCGTTCAAAAGGAAATAACAACACCATGGGAGGTGGCCGCAGGAGAGGCCCTTCATTATGGACTGCTCTGTGGTTAGGAAGCATGCTGGGAAGCGGAGGTGGATCGTGGGGAAACTTCAGGTCAGGTGGAGGTAGCTTTGGCGGTGGAGGCGGTGGCTTTGGTGGCTTCGGAGGCGGAAGTTTCGGAGGTGGCGGCGCTAGCGGAAGCTGGTAATCAAACCCATTAAGGAATTGGATAAAAAATAACGAATCCCGTACCAGTAGTTGCGGGATTCGTTTTTTAGGTAAAAAAATGTCTAAATAAATCAATTATAGAACCAAGCCTATTAAAAATTTCTTTTCAGGGTGCTATGTATTTGCTTTACATATTTTTAATCAAACTTCATTAACAGTTTTGCACCTTATATTTACTTCATTCACTTCGAGGGCAGATGTTTTGTTATGGTTTTCCAATCGGGCAAA
>JAGQVE010000138.1 GCA_020438105.1 Bacteroidales bacterium | reverse complement strand
AAGCAGAAACCCTGAACATTTCACCCGCACCTTCGGCATCACTCCCCGTGATAATAGGAGCATGCATATAGTAAAAGCCATTGTCGTTAAAAAACTTATGGATGGCAAATGCTAAGGCCGAACGCAAACGCATGACTGCACTAAATGTGTTGGTTCTTGTTCTTAAATGTGAGTTTTCACGTAAAAATTCAAGAGAGTGTTTTTTAGGTTGAATAGGATAGGTTTCAGGATCGGAATCACCTAGAACCTCAAGATTCTTCACTTGTATTTCCACACTCTGCCCGCTACCTTGGCTTTCTACCAAATCTCCTTTAATATGAATGGCCGCCCCATTAGTGATGCGTTTTAGTAAAGCTTCCTCTGTATTTTCAAAATCAACAACACATTGAATGTTTTGTAAAGTAGAACCATCATTTAAGGCAATAAAACGATTGGCCCTAAATGTCCTTACCCAACCTTTAATTTCTACTTCTTGCGCTTTGTATTCTGCTTTTAATAATTGTGCAACCGTATGCGATGT
This sequence comes from Bacteroidales bacterium, assembly GCA_020438105.1. Classification (GTDB taxonomy): domain Bacteria; phylum Bacteroidota; class Bacteroidia; order Bacteroidales; family JAADJA01; genus JAADJA01. Next base: position 4 of record JAGQVE010000138.1, on the reverse strand, counting down.
CATG
>JAGQVE010000137.1 GCA_020438105.1 Bacteroidales bacterium | reverse complement strand
AAAAATATATTTATTTGAGAAACTTTCCATATCCTGATATAATTGAGAAACAGGTGAATTTAGATTCTTCATTTTTAAGAGATGTTAGAGATACAGTAGTTACAGTTAAAAATAAAAATAAATTAATGTATATGGAGCTTGAATTTGTGCGACTTAAACCATAGGACTATATTTAGGGGTTATGCATATTAAGTTTTATGTGGGTTATTCGGATTTTAACCCGCCTGCCGGACGGGCAGGAATCCGAAAGTAATTAATTCGGGATTTTTAAATCCCGGGGAGCAGAAGATATAAATTTAAATCTATATTTCAATTAATTGTATTTTTATCCAATAAACGTGACCTTCTAAATCAATTAAAATGGAACCTTTCCAATACATTGTTATTTCAATTTTAGTCGCAATTTTTATAGTTACTGGCTGGAACTTAATCATTTTTCATAAAATCAAGAAATTAGGGAAGTCAAAAGAATCATATAAAGATATGCAGGGTTATTTCGAGCTTAAATATAGTATTCAATCCAAAGC
>JAGQVE010000136.1 GCA_020438105.1 Bacteroidales bacterium | reverse complement strand
ATTGGACTTCTATGATCGCCTCGGACAGTTGGTCGCTGCTGATCCCCTGACGGCTGATTTGATGACCGGCGGTCAGTGGGATGCGGATCATTTCGTCGATCTGTGTCAGCAATCGGTCCGCAAAGGGGGCGAGTTGCGAGAACAATGCCAGTGGGCACAGTGGCTCGAATGGCAAGTCGCCGTCGACGCGCAGAGTAAGGCGAAGAGCTGAGAGCTGAGGGCTGAGAGCTGAGGGCTGAGGGCTGAGGGCTGAGAGCGGAGAGCGGAGGGCTGAGGGCGGAGAGCGGAGAGCGAAGGGTGTTGGGCTTAGAGCTTGAAGGCGTGGGGCAGTAGCTCGCGGACCAAATAACGGTTGATTTGCCCGTGCTGCGTCGCGATCGTGAAGACTTCTAGATCGGGTGCAAATTCAGCTAAGAATTGGCGACAGATTCCGCATGGCGCCCCTCCGGTGCTGGTTGCAATCGCAATCGCGAGCCACTGGCGCTGGCCGGCTGCGATCGCGGAACAAGCCGCGACGCGTTCCGCACAAATGGTGGCTCCGTACGATGCGTTTTC
>JAGQVE010000135.1 GCA_020438105.1 Bacteroidales bacterium | reverse complement strand
AACTGTTACTACTTCTCCATTTGTATTTCCTTCAATTTTTAAATGAACTTCTGCAAATCCATTTTCTGAAATTGAAGTGTACCATTCTGCTTTAGTAATGTTCAATTCCAATTCTTTTTTAGTCTCTTGCTGATTGTCTTTCGAACAAGAAATTGTCATAATTAAAAATGAGATCAAAATGTAAGTTTTCATGTCTTTGTTTTTTTCTTGGCTATAGTGCACAACTTGTTTATAACAACAGCTTTTATCACGTTAATTTCCATATACGGTACAAAAACGTGATGTTTTTTGATTTCTTCCTTAGTACGCTGCTGTGGATTTCCGGTTTTATCGTTTTCTTCATGTTTAATTTTAGGAGTGGCTAATTTATAAAAATTTCAACCTAAACGCCACAAATTTTCCCTAAATTTGACCATCCCGTAAAATTTTTCAAAATGATTAAAAAAATTGCTCTTTTTCTTTCACTGTTTGCTTTGATGCTTTTAACCCAATGCAATCAACCCACAAAACCAACCGGCGACAATGAAGCTCAGCCCGGTGACTTTTCCGATGTAAG
>JAGQVE010000134.1 GCA_020438105.1 Bacteroidales bacterium | reverse complement strand
TCTGGCCTTATCTAATTATCTGATTTACAGATGTTAAATAATTGATTTTGATTCAAATCACGTGTTTGAAACAATTCAAATTTCAACACCTGCCGGTTGGATTTGTGAGGAAGGGTTAAGTCAATGTATCAGATTACCGGTTCGGACCAGCGACCGTGTTCTTTGATGAGCTCAATCAATTCATCAACAGCTTTTTCGGAAGGGACGTTGCGCTTAACAACTTCTTTTCCCTTATAGAGAGTTATTTTTCCAACCCCGGTTCCAACGTAACCGAAATCGGCATCGGCCATTTCGCCCGGACCATTTACGATACAACCCATGATGCCGATTTTTAATCCTTTAAGATGGTCTGTTCGCTGTCTGATTTTGGCTGTTGTTTCCTGCAGGTCGAACAAAGTTCTCCCGCAGGATGGACATGAGATGTATTCGGTTTTTGAAATCCTGACACGGCTAGCCTGAAGAATTCCGAAAGCGGTAAGGTTTATTTCAGCAGCACCTATTGATGAATCGCTGCTTTCGAGCCAGATTCCGTCTCCGAGTCCGTCGATGAGCAAACCGCCA
>JAGQVE010000133.1 GCA_020438105.1 Bacteroidales bacterium | reverse complement strand
GTTCATTTCCAATTTTAGCAATCCTTTTTTCTAAACCAGAAATTTCATTTTCTAAATCTTCTACCTCAATTGGTAATTCTCCTTTTAAAACTTTAATTTGGTCGATTTTAGAATGAATAGCTTGTAATCCTGCTAATTGTTCTAATTTATCAGTAGCCCCTGTAAGTTCTTTCTTCTTTGCCATTTTATATATAATTTATTGGATTGGTATTATTTTCCGAAATTTGAATGGCAAAATTACGAAATTTTTTTGTTAAAATATCAAGAAATATTTCTGAAGTAAATTGCTCACTTTCATAATGCCCAATATCCATTATAATTATTTGATTATCAGCATCAAAGAATTTATGATAAGTAAAATCACCAGAAATAAAAACATCTGCTTGATGTGCAATTGCATCTCCTAATAAGAAATTCCCAGCACCACCACACCAAGCCACCTTTTGAATAGGCTTATTTTGAAGTGATGTATATCTAATACACTTTGTATTCAATTGTTGTTTTACAAAATATAAAAAATCAGTTTCATTCATTGGTTTATCTAAAGCCCCAATCATTCCA
>JAGQVE010000132.1 GCA_020438105.1 Bacteroidales bacterium | reverse complement strand
CAATGTCACCTTTAATTTTAGCAATTCTTGTCTCAAGTCCAACTATATCGTCCTCTAAGTCAGCCACTTCCATTGGTAATTCACCTCTAAGAATCTGAATTTTATCTAATTTAGAGTGAATAGTTTGAAGCTCGTGAAGTTGATTTAACTTGTCTTCTATTGTTAATTCTGCTGTTTTGCTCATTTCACAAATATTTTATTGGATTCGTGTTGTATTTTGATAAACGGACGGCAAAGTTATCAAATTTTTGAGACAAAATATCATAAATTAGCTCCGATGTAAATTGCTCACTTTCATAATGCCCAATATCTGCAATTATTATCCTTCCATCAGCATCAAAAAATTGGTGGTATTTATAATCGCCGGTAATAAAAACATCAGCTCCACTTTTAATGGCATTTGGCAACAAAAAGCTTCCGGCTCCTCCGCAAATAGCTACCTTTTTTACTTTATTTTTAGTTATTTCTGTGTGTCGAATACAATTGGTTTTCATTTTTTCTTTTACCATTTTTAAAAACAATGTGGTATCCATTTCTTCCTTCAATTCTCCAACCATTCCCGATCCA
>JAGQVE010000131.1 GCA_020438105.1 Bacteroidales bacterium | reverse complement strand
CGGGACGTGCGAGCTGGGGGCCGCCGTGACCCTCGGCTACTTCGCCCAGCACCAGCTCGAGCAGCTCGACGCCAGCCGCACCGTGCTCGCCGAGCTGGAGGCCTACACCCGCACCGTCAGCGTCGGCGCCCTGCGCAACGCCGGCGGGGCCTTCGGCTTCCACGGCGACGACATGGAGAAGCCCATCGCCGTCCTCTCCGGGGGCGAGCTCGCCCGGGTCGCGCTCCTGAAGCTCATGTTCGACGCCCCCAACCTGCTCGTGCTCGACGAGCCCACCAACCACCTGGACCTGGCGACGAAGCGCTCCCTCATGCGCGCCCTGGCCGGCTACGAGGGCACCATCGTCTTCGTCTCCCACGACCGCGCCTTCCTGCGCGCCGTCGCTACCCGGGTGCTCGAGCTGTCTCCCGCCGGCGCCCTCGTCTACGGGGGGCCGTACGACGAGTACGTCGAGGCCTCCGGCCACTCGGCCCCCGGGATGCGCGCCCCCTGACGCGGGGCATGCCGCCGGGACCGGCGATGCCGTATGCTCGACAGCGCCCAGCCTGGAGAGCGCCATGTCTCGTCGCCTGTTC
>JAGQVE010000130.1 GCA_020438105.1 Bacteroidales bacterium | reverse complement strand
ATACGGTGGGTGCAACTTCGTGGCTTTGGTCTTTTGGTGATGGCGATACTTCCACGCTTGAAAATCCTGTTCATACTTATACCACGAACGGACCATTTACCATTACACTGACTATTTCAAATGACAGTTGTACTACCACTTACAGCTATCCGCCAACTGATTTTGGTGCAGGCGGAACAATGTTTGATGAAACTACCGATTCAACCACTTATACCATGAACTATGATGGTTGTGCACCTCTTTCCATCAACTTTCACAATCCGCTAATCAATGTAGCATCCAGCTACTGGGATTTTGGTGATGGCAATACTTCCACACAACTTAATCCGTCACATACTTATACCATGCCGGGCATTTATGATGTAATGCTCATCAGTGTGGATATCTACGGAATACCAGACACCATTTACACATCGCATGCTGTGAAAGTTGCAGGCAGCAATGCTTCTTTCAGTTTGCAAACGGTTTCAACCTGTGCAGGTGTCAACATTATTGCCATACCACAAAATCAGAATGCTGCAACTTATCTCTGGGATTTTGGTGATCAGACAACAAGTACAGCCATCTCGCCTACACATACTTTTACAAAT
>JAGQVE010000129.1 GCA_020438105.1 Bacteroidales bacterium | reverse complement strand
CTCAAGGCGGAAACGCATAACTTTCCCACCACCGTAGAGCCCTTTAATGGTGCTGCGACCGGCTCCGGCGGAGAGATCCGGGACCGGATGGCCGGAGGTCAGGGCTCCCTTCCCCTGGCCGGGACTGCCATCTACATGACCGCCTACTCCCGGCTGAATGAAAATCGACCCTGGGAAAAAGCAATGCCTGAAAGACCCTGGTTGTATCAAACACCCATGGATATCCTGATCAAAGCATCCAATGGTGCCTCCGACTTTGGTAACAAATTCGGACAGCCGCTTATTGCCGGATCGCTTTTCACTTTTGAGCACGAAGAACAGGATCGCAAACTGGGTTATGACAAAGTGATCATGCTGGCCGGTGGCGTGGGTATGGGTAAAGCCGATCAGGCCCAAAAACATACGCCCAAACCCGGAGATAAAATCGTTTTATTGGGGGGTGACAATTACCGGATCGGTATGGGCGGCGCCGCCGTATCTTCTGCCGATACCGGCGAGTACCATTCCGGCATTGAACTGAATGCGGTACAGCGTTCCAACCCGGAAATGCAGAAACGGGTTGCCAATGCCGTCCGCAGCCTGGTAGAAAGCGA
>JAGQVE010000012.1:65101-87707 GCA_020438105.1 Bacteroidales bacterium | reverse complement strand
AATCCCGGGAATCCCATCTCTTTCATCTTGCCTTTGACAAGGGTTTTCATTTCAGGAAGGGTTATTTCGGGTCGTGTGAATTTCCCATTATCATAACAATGTGAACAATACATGTGGCTTTTGGAACCATTTGCGTTGGTACCTCCTCCATTTTTATCCTGTTTTAATGGCATGCCACAGCTCTGGCAGTTTTTATAAGTTTTTTCCATGATGTGTTTTTTGATTGAATTTGTAAATTTAGGAAAAAGCTATGAGCCTGTCACGAATGATAAAAATTAATACCTTTGATTAAATATTTGCAGCATGGATATTCAAACTAAAAAATTACATTTTGTACAGGAATTTCTGAGGATCAAGGATGAAAAGCTAGTTGATAAGCTTAATGCAGTGCTAAAAACTGAAAGAAAAAAGAAATTTGACAAAGAGCTGAAATTAATTTCAAAAGAAGAATTCAATAAAATAATTGATAAGGCTGAAGAGGATTCAGTAAGTGGAAGAATGACTTCAGCACAAGAGCTCCAAAATGAAGTGGATTCATGGAGCTAAGGACTTTTTGGACCGACACCGCCAGGTACCAACTGGAAGACATTTTTGATTATTACAAAAACAAAGCAAATATCAGAATTGCCAGAAAGCTTGTTAAACGAATTATTGAAAGAACCATCCAACTTGAGCAAATCCCGAATAGTGGGGCTAAAGAGCCATTGCTTTCTAATAGAAAATTTGAATATCGGTACCTTGTAGAAGGTAATTACAAGATCGTATATTGGAAAGAAGATAATTATTTAAAAATTGCTGCTGTATTCGATAGCAGACAAAATCCTTAAAAGTTGAAGGTTTTCCGTTAATATAAAATAAGGTTTTAGCATGAATACCTTTCTAATGCCTACTTTACAACTAACTTATTCCTATAAAAAACTATAAACAAAAACGGCCACCCATTCCGGGCAGCCGTTTTAAATAAATATGAATCAATTATTTTTTCAGAATGGTATCCAGTACCTTTTCTTTGTCGAGCTTTTTGGTGCAGAAGAACCAGTCGTAACAATGCATGTCTTCTTTACCTTCCATGCGGTCTTTAGCTGTGCCACATGAGCCTGCCGGAGGAACGATCACATCATCGCCCGGGCGCCAGTCGGCCGGAGTGGCAATGCCGAACTCATCTGCCGTTTGCAGCGCAATTAAAACCCGATATAATTCATCGAAATTACGGCCCAAACTCAAAGGATAATAAATGATGGTGCGGATCATCCCTTTTGGATCGATAAAAAATACAGCCCTCACGGCTTTGGTAGTGGCTTCACCCGGTTGGATCATGCCATATTTTTTGGCAACTTCCATGGTGATGTCCTCGATGAGCGGGAATTTCACTTCTACATCTTTCATCCCTTTATACTCAATCTTGTCTTTGATGGTGCGAAGCCATGCAATATGACTGTAAAGCCCGTCAACCGAAAGTCCTACCAGTTTACAGTTTGCCTGATCAAATTGCTTTTCCATGCTGGCAAACGTCATAAATTCAGAGGTACAAACCGGGGTAAAGTCGGCCGGGTGACTGAACAGGATAACCCACTGACCTTTATAATCAGCCGGAAAGTTGATTTCTCCCTGCGTTGTAACAGCTTTAAAAGCAGGTGCAGGATCGCCGATACGTGGCATGCTAACTACTTGTTCTTGATTTTCTTCCATTGTTTTGAAATTTAATTATTTAATAATTATTGAATTGTTTTTATTGAAATTAATTTTCGTTTTTAAATTTTCCTAAGATTTGCAATTTAACATCCTCAATCTGAAATCCCGGAATTTGTTTTTGAGCAAAATAACTGGTAAGCAACTGGTTGAGTTCCTCATCAAAATAATCTTCAATTCGATCCGATTCGGAACAGTATAAATGATGATGATTATCGGTAATGGCATCATAGCGCATCACATCCTTTTCGGTTTTCACTTTTTTAATGATCCCTTTTTCCACAAAGGTTTCCAGCGTTTTATAAACTGTTCCAATGGCAATATTGGGATGATTTTGCCGGATGTATCCAATGATATTATCCGCAGTGGGATGCTGATTGTTTTCCAGCGCTTCAAGCAAGGCCAAACGCTGTGGTGTGATTTTCAGTCCCTTCGCAGTCAATGTTTCTTTTAATTCACTTAGGCTCATATGAACATATATTTATTCTTATATGAGAATAATTCTTGTTTAAGAACAAAAGTAAACCAAAATGGTTCAATTGTCAAGTTAAATTTCAGGAAATTAGTAAGAAAAAACGTAAAGTTTTTGATCAGAGTCGCTGATGATATATATTCGTTTTGAAGAGCTTTCGACGATCAGTCCTTCCCCTTTGTTGATACCTGTTGTCCAGGTTTGCTCGGCACCGCCTGACAAACTGCAGCGCGTTACCGTACCGGAATCATCACTTAAGATCCAAAGTTTTTTGAGTGATTCATCATAAAATACCGACGAATAATCTTTGGCAAACGAAAGGGTATGCCGGTTTAACTCCTGACCATCCCTTGTAAACTCAAAAAGCAATCCCGGCGACTTTTCCGAAACCAGGTAAAAATGATCATTTTCAGGATTCAGGGTAATTCCTTCCAGTCCATGTTTTACATAAATATTGTTCACAGTAACGGTAAACCGGCTCAACTCCTCCCCTGAACCGTCCAGCTCAACAACCTCATTGGTATTTTCCTCAACCACCAAAACATGCCCGCTTTTTGAATCATACACAACACCTTCAGGGTTATGGCCCTCATAACTCAACGAATCCAAAACGTTGCCCGTTTTGTCGATTACATAAACTTTTTCAAGCGTATCACTCACAGTCAGAAAGTTATCATTTAAGTATTTACTCAATCCCGAGCATTCGGCAAGATTTACGTTATAACTGGCAATTTGCTTTAAGCTGGAATCAGAAGGATTATCTTTTTTACAGGATATCGCGATGGAGATCAGCAAAACAAAAAGTAGGAGGTGTCGAGTCATTAAGTTCAATTCTAGTCCACAAATTTAACAATTACAGTCAAATATGGCAAAAATTGAATATTAAAATTAATCGTTGATCGTAAAATGATACCTCATTTTAAGGGGCAAATGCGGTTCCAACTAATGATAAATCATTTCCATTTAAAAATTCAGAGCCAATGCTCCGGTTATAATTCTTTTGTACTTTTAGGCAATTGATCCCTATGAATTATGGCAATTTTTTCCACAGCGTGTCCGCGCAATTGCTACAGCACCTGCAGTTTTAAAGTGCATGTGGAGCAGGGGCGTGTGGTCAACATCGATCCGCATTCCGGCAACAAAGCCACACCTGAAGGCATTTGCATTAAAGGCTTGAGTTATGTGGAAAGGGCCCATTCTTCAAAACGGATTTTATATCCACTTCGGAAAAACAAATCAGGAGGTTTTGATCAAGTCACCTGGGTAGAAGCGCTGGAGGAGATTTCTGAAAAGATCAGATATTTAAAGGAGAATTTCGGGCCTCACAGCATTCTGTATTATGCAGCAAGCGGCATGTCGGGATTGAATAACGGATACAGTGGTAAGTTCTGGGAAATGATTGGCGGAGCTACCACGATGTATGGCAATCTTTGCTGGCCTGCCGGACTCGAAGCCATTCAGCTTACCCTTGGCGACAACAAACACAACGATCCATGGGATATTGAAAACGCAAAGCTGATCATTTTGTGGGGGAAAAATCCGGCAGAGACCAATATTCAGCAAATGATCTTCATTGAACAGGCACAGGCAAAAGGAGCCAAATTGATTGTTGTTGATCCACGCCGGACGCAATCGTCGGAGCGGGCTGATCTATTGATCCAGCCAAGACCCGGAACGGATGCTGCACTTGCTATTGGCATTGCAAATTTACTGATACAGCAGGGTTGGATTGATGCTGACTTTATAAAAAAGTATGTGTTTGGATTTGAGGAGTTCGCCAAAAGCATTGAACAATATTCTCCTAAAAAAACATCCGAAATTACAGATGTGCCTGTAAAGTTCATTGAGCAAATGGCTTACGACATCGGCCATATCCATCCTATGACACTTGCTCCGGGTTACGGCATGCAACGATTTACCAACGGCGGGCAAACCATCCGGTCGCTATTGACGCTGAGCATTTTGAGCGGCAATATCGGCAAACCGGGTGCATGTTTTCATTATGCCAATTTGCAGAGTTATATATTTGATTCGGTCAAGGAACCGATGAGCTACTATCCCGAAATTGAGCCCAACCCGAAATTCAGGAGAAGTATTTCAATGGCGAAACTTGGGACCGATATGTTGGAACAAATGGATCCTGAATTGAAGATGATCTGGGTGGAGCGGGGAAATCCGGTTACGCAAAATCCTGATACCAATACCGTGCTCAAAGCCTTTCGGAAACTGGATTTCCGGGTAGTAGTAGAGCAATTTATTACCGACACGGCACAAGAAGCCGATATTATTTTACCAGCCAAAAACATGTTTGAACAAACAGATATTATTGGCTCCTACTGGAATCCTTATGTGCAGCTAAAACCAAAAGTGCTGGATCCAGCCGGTGAAGTAAAACCTGAAACAGAGATTTATTATTTACTTGCTAAAAAGCTGGGGTTTGCAACGTCAGAAATTGAAAAATACCTTCCGCTACCGGGTGATGAGAATATCGTTGAAAAACTCAGGCAGGAGGTCAAAAAATTTCCGGAACTTGACTTTGATAAACTCAGGGAAAATCCCGCCATAGCTCCCGGCAATCAATCAATTGCGTTTGCTGATCTTAAATTTAATACACCAACCGGGAAAATAGAATTGTACTCTGAGCAAGCGAAAATAAAATGGGGAGTAAATCAGTTGCCAACCTTCGAACCGATAATCATGGATGAATCAGCACAGAAAAATAAATACCCCCTGCAATTGATGTCGCCCAATACCAAAAACCGGATCCATTCGCAATTTGGCAATTTGGAGGTGATCCGGCAGTTTGCTCCCGAACCCTATGCCGTGATCAGCGCCAGCGATGCGGCAGCGAGAGGCATCAGCGACGGGCAGAAAATCAAAATTTTTAATAATCGTGGTGAACTAACAACCAAAGTGAAAATCAATTTCAGCATTAAAACCGGTTGTGTGGTTTATTATAACGGCTGGTGGATGCAGGAAGGCGGCACACCAAATCTCCTGACCAAAGGCCGGGAAACGGATATGGGTTATGGCACTGCTTTTCATGATTGTTTTGTTGAAATAAGTTTAGAGAAAGGAGGCGATCGTGGATAAAGGCTTTTTCTTCGACCTGAACAAGTGTGTAGGTTGCCATGCCTGTGTGGTAGCTTGTGAAATTGAAAATGGCAGGGAACAGCATCAGCCCTGGAGGGCTATCAGCACATTCAATGCCTTTCAGCATCCCGACTTACCGGTTTTTCATTATTCACTTGCTTGCAACCATTGCGAGGATGCGCCTTGTGCACACAATTGCCCCGCAGTTGCGTTTATCAGGGAGGAGGGAATTCAAACCATCAAACACCTGGCAGATAAGTGTATTGGCTGTAAATACTGCACCTGGGCCTGTCCGTATGATGCTCCCAAATTTATTGATACCACCGGTGTTGTTGAAAAATGCACCCTTTGTCAGCATCGCCTCGAAGAAAACAAAAAACCGGCATGCGCCAATCTTTGCCCCACCGGAGCTCTCGATTTTCGGGAAATAGAAATTAAAGAGCAAAGCAGAATTGCTGGCTTTACTGAAATTGGTGTAACGCCAAGAATTGAAGTGATGGAACTGAGGCAGAAAAAAGGGCCAGAAATGGCTAAAGATATTTCAAAAGAAGAAATCAAAACCTACAAATCCCTTAGCTCAAAAACAGCTTCAAAAATCACCTTAAAAAGGGAGTGGGTGCTGGTTCTATTCACTTTGATTGTTGCCTTTCTGAATGGTTATTTTGTTGCAGGCATGTTTGAATATAAGGAATTCAGTCCGTGGTTGTTTGGCGGATTGGGAGTTTTAAGCCTGGGATTGAGTTCTGTGCATTTGGGTAAAAAACTGAAAGCCTGGCGAGCGGTTCTCAACATTAGAAATTCGTGGTTGAGCCGCGAAATTTTGTTTTACAGTTTGTTCCTGAGTACAGGCATGTTGTGGTTCTTCCTGCCCCAAACGAATTACCTCGGCTATGCCGTGATATTATTTGGATATGCAGCAGCCTGGTCAGTCGACAAGGTTTATCTTGTGCTGATCCCAAAAACCCGCATTGGTTGGCACAGTTCCAGCATTTTCTTGAGCAGCCTGCTTGTTATGTCACTTTTTGGGGTAGATCACCTTATCACTGCAATTATCCTGGGTATTAAATTTTTACTTTATACTTACCGTAAAATCTATTTTCAGATGCATGCCTACCCGATCAATTACTGGCTTTCAATTCCAAGGATCATTTTTGGTTTCATCGTGCCTGTTTTATTGTTTCCAAATTATTACGAGCCTACGCCTTTAAACTTCATGATTTTTATTGGCATCGGAGAATTAATGGATCGGATTGAATTTTATTTGGAAGCTGATATAATCACTCCTAAAAAACAAATTGAATTGGACTTATTACAAAAGCTTGAAAATATAACCAGCTAAATACCTCTTTTCCTGAACTTTAAATTTACCTTGAACAAAATTTTTCAAAAAACACTTGACAAAGGCATCTTAATTTTTGTATTATTGTGATATCATTTTAATATCATTATAAATTTAAACCATGAAAATTCATTAAACTTCAAAAAAATGAAACAAGAAAAAGATTTTAAAGCGTCATCAGGATACCTGTTACTTTTCCTGGTCATTGTACTCCTCGCTGCCGAGGTATCGGCACTGATTCTTATGCCGGCCGTATGGATTAAAATAACCGCTGCTGTAATGCTGATCATCACGCTATTTTTAGTAGGTGGATTTGTAATTGTTAATCCCAATGAGTCGAGTGTACTGGTTCTTTTCGGGGCCTATAAAGGAACCATTAAAGAAAACGGCTTTTGGTGGGTAAATCCCTTTTTCACCAAAAAGAAAATTTCACTTCGCGCCCGCAACCTCGACAGTGATCCAATCAAGGTAAACGACAAAATCGGGAACCCGGTAATGATCGGTGTTGTGTTGGTTTGGAAAGTAAATGATACTTACAAAGCAGCTTTTGATGTGGATGATTACGAGCATTTTGTGATGATCCAGAGCGAGGCAGCAGTGCGAAAAATGGCAGGCGAGTTTCCATATGATAATCTTGAGGATGAGGATGCCAAAATCACACTTCGTGGTGGTAAAGAGGAAGTGAATGGTTTGCTTGAAGATGAAATAACTGAAAGACTAACCATTGCCGGGATTACTGTAATTGAGGCCCGCATCAACTACCTGGCGTATGCACAGGAAATCGCAAGCGCCATGCTGAAACGGCAGCAGGCAACAGCAGTGGTTGCAGCAAGGTTTAAAATTGTGGAAGGCGCTGTAAGTATGGTTGAAATGGCCCTCGATGAGCTCTCCAAAAAAGAGATCATCGATATGGATGAGGAAAAGAAAGCGACCATGGTTAGTAATCTAATGGTAGTGCTCTGCTCCGACAAAGATGCCACACCCGTAGTTAATACCGGAAGCCTCTACCAGTAGCCAGTAGCCAGCAACAAGCAACAAGCAGCAAGCTACCAGCTACCAGCAACCAGCAAAATGGAAACAAAAAAAGTCATATTCACAGAAGAACAGCGCTATCGGCCCATTCGGGTCCGGGTAGTGCTTCCGGTGGTATTGAGTGTAACTTTCGTTGCGTATGCGCTGGGCATTTCTCAGGAATATAAACACAATGGTTCATTTAATGAAACTTTGCCGCTTATCCTGACCGGTGTTGGATTTCTGGTTTTCACCATCGTGATCATGACGGTGCTTTACAGGATGAAACTGATAACCTTAATTTATAAAGATGGCATTTACCTCAGGTATCCACCGCTGCTGGCCAGGGAGCGGATCATCCCTGCAGAATCTATCCAATCGTTTGAAAAGCGTGAATACCGCCCCCGGTTTGAATATGGAGGCCATGGTTACCGGGTGAGAGGTCGTGCCCTGCGCAAGCGGAAATATGGAATATCTTTCACCGCCTCGGGTAATACAGGTATTCAGCTGGTTTTAAATGATGGTAAAAAGATCCTCATTGGAACGCAAAGGCCCGAAGCATTTTTGCATGGATTGAATACTATTTTAGATTCACCTAAAGATCAGGAGGAATCATGACAAGAAATCTCACAACAGATAAAGCGTTTTTCAGGGAGGAGCAACGATTCTCACAACCCTGGATTTGGGTCGTCCTTATTAGTTCAATTACTGCAGTAATTGTTTTAGTTGCAGTTGGTGATAAAAAAGAAATTCAACCGGAGAATAATGAAGAACTGGCCGGATTGATCATCGGTGGTGTAATTTTATTGGTATCGATGGTCGGCCTCACCTGGCTTTTTCTAAAAATGAAGCTGATCACCTGCATTGATTCAAAAGGTTTTAATTTTAGGTATCCACCCATGATCAACAAAGCACGATGGATTCTAAAAGCAGAAATTGAATCGTACGAAGTGCGGGAGTTTAAGCCCATCAAGGAGTTTGGCGGACACGGAATTAAAACAGGAGGTAAAAGCAAAGGAAAGTCGTACACCGTATCAGGTAAAACCGGATTGCAACTGATCCTGAAAAACGGTGAAAAAATCTTGATCGGCACAAAGCGTAAAGAGGCCATCCGAAGCGCAATGGCCAGGATGATGATGGAAAACACCACAGAGAATTGAATTGAGAATTTGAAATCGGAAGGAGCAAAACAATGCCAAAGAAAAAACCATTCGTACTCAGACTGGATCCTGAGATGCTGAAAGCGATCGAGAAGTGGGCCGCCGACGAATTTCGCAGTACCAATGGGCAATTGGAATGGATCATTAACAAGGCGCTGAAGGATGCGGGAAGAAGTAAATCAAAAGACAATACGCAAACGCAGTAATGCTTTATATTTAACTTTTCGTTAACGAATTCCTTCGCTTTCAAATATTTACATTTCGTAAATTTGTAATAAAACCAAATCACATCCTCTCATGGAACAAAAACCGGTTCAATTTATCAGTGTCAGCACATGGTTGATCATCATCGTCGTGATCAACTTTTTGTTGTTTCTGTTTTACCTCCTTGCTTCCAATTTACCCTTTTCGGCAGCAGCTTTCTGGAATTATATGGAAACCGATGTATTCAAGCTGGTGACGGGTTCTCTCATCATTCCTTTGCTTTTCAGCATATTGGAGAAGCGATATAAATTCATGGAAAACATCCAGAAACAGCGCGAAGAAAAACAAAAGGAAAACGAGCAGCGACGCCGCAACAGCCGTCAGGAGGCGATCAGTGAAACCATAGAAATGTGGCAGGAACTTTTTAACCTGACCAGCGAAGTAATTTATTGTGATAAAAACAACCAGAAAGAAAGGACATTAAAAGACATCATTCAGGATATGAATCGTTATTCAAGTACAGCCGAGCACATTGTAAACAAATGGTCGCATCAGTTTCCCAACCTCAAACCCGAGGACCACGATGTGTTTTTGTATTTCATCAATCTGTTGTACCACTCGTCGCAAACCGCAGCCCATTACATTTTAATGGAAAAAGATGACAAAGAAATTGAAAAGATCCAGAATATTTTATTTCAGGTTCAGGACCAGGTAAAAACCATCCTGAATCACACCATCACCAATATTTTCAAATATTCGGCACGGATTCTTGAGCTGGAAGAATCGGCGGAAAACAAAGGGGAGATCACCGCGCTAAATACTGAAATAGCTGGATATATGAACACCCTTAAAGAATGGCGCTCAGCACTAAAAACCCTGGACGAAAAACATGATAATTTTCTTTCAACGGCTCATGGTGCACAGGTGGATGCTGTTCGGCAAACGGGTAAAAAAATTCAAAAATGGCTCAACGAAAACCGGGATAAGTTTATTTATGAATCACCGGATTTTAATGAATTACAAAACCAATATTACCAGGTACCGCTTGAGGAACGCATGGCCATCATCCGGATTCCATATACCAAAGAATACCTCATGGCGCTGGCGGATTGGTTGTCGTTTGAAGCAGCCAGCCAGTATTTGTACAATCAGGTGCATGACCGGTGGTAATACAATTCCGGGAATCTCCTTTAGTGCGACATAGAAAAACACCAGCAAAGTTGCGGAATTTAATTTTATATTTGAGCCACCAAACAAGCAGGGCTCATCCATGGAAAGCCATCATTTAAAAAACACAGAGGTTATCATTCGAGTCGACAAATTGACCAAACAATTTGGCACTTTCACTGCCGTGGATTCCATTTCATTTGAAATTTACAAAGGAGAAATTTTTGGTTTATTGGGTCCCAACGGTGCCGGAAAAACCACCACCATTCGTATGCTTTGTGGTTTGCTCAGCCCAACTTCCGGACAAATTTATTTGAATGGGCAAAAGATCAATTCAAAAAATGAGATTGCTTCAAAAATCGGGATTTGCCCGCAGGAAAACATCCACTGGGAAAAGCTGACTTGTAAGGAGCAATTGCAGTTTATGGGTTCGATGTATGATTTAAAACCGGCTCAATTAAAGAATAATGCAACTCACTTACTCGAAATGCTGGGTCTGGCTGAAAAATCGGATGTGCTGGCTTCGAAACTTTCAGGTGGGATGAAACGCAGGCTGAACATCGCTCTGGCATTGATCCACGATCCTGAAATCCTGATCCTCGATGAGCCCGAAGCCGGCCTTGATCCCCAGTCGAGGGTTTTGGTCCGTGATTTTATCAAATCGCTCTCCAACAACAAAACCATCATCCTCACCACTCACAATATGGATGAAGCCGACCGGCTTTCGAACCGAGTGGGAATCATTGATCGCGGAAAGCTGCTGCTGATCGACACACCCGAAAAACTCAAACAAACCGTGGGACAGGGTGATATTTTAGAAGTTGAATTGCCGGGTTTGGATCAGGATCAGATTGAAAATCTTGAATCTTCACTTTCCAATTGTTGTGATAATTTCCAATGGCTGAATCAAACGCTATTGATCCATTCCAAAGATATGATGCAGAAAATTCCGGAGATTTCACAAAAACTGAATGCGATGAACATTTCGCCCAGCCGGATGACCATTCGGCAAAACACACTCGAAGATGTATTTATTCACCTCACCGGACGAAATTTAAGGCAATGAACAGGCTGTTGCATATCATCAAAAAAAGCTTCCGCGAGCAGCTGCGCAGTTTCTGGATTTTGATCCTGGCCGTGAGTATGGCGCCATTTTTTGTAGCCGTCTATTTTTTGATCATCGAAGCCTCACAGCCCCATTACGACATTCTCATCCTCAACAACGACAGGGGAATTATAGATTCATTCGGGCCGGTCAATTACGGTTCAATCCTCAGCGATTCTGCACAACATTTCACGATTGACACCCTGAGTATACCACTTTCAGTTGAAAAAGTCGGAACCCGGAAGGAGGCCATCGAAAAGCTTAAAAGCAAGCGGGCGGATGCTTTACTGATCCTGCCTGAAGATTTTTCACAAAACCTGGTCAAGTTGCGCAATGGAGAACAGCACACCCCGGTAAACATCGAACTTGTAGGTGATCTGACCGACATGTATTACATGGTTTCCGCTATTTGGGCTGGCGAGATCATGAATGCATTTATTTGTGAAGCCACCATGCAGCCCAATCCGATAAAAGTAAAAGAAACCAGCCTGGGCATCTCAGGTTCACTGGATGATTTTGACATGGTGGTTCCGGGCTTGCTCATCCTTTCAGTGATCATGCTGATGTTTTCGGCCACCATTGCTTTTGTTGCTGAAGTGGAAAACAAAACAATTTTGCGTTTAAAGCTCTCCAAACTTAAAGCAATTGAATTCCTGGGAGGAGTGAGTATTATTCAAATCGCCATCGGTATTGTCTCTATTTTGCTTACCCTAATCACCGCCATTTTACTGGGATTTAATTATGCGGGCTCCCTCTGGATCGTTTTGCTGGTAGCAGTGCTTACCAGTATTTCCATCATCGCTTTCAGCCTTATTTTGGGTGCGATAACCAAAACTGTGAATGAGATCCTGGTGGTTGGTAATTTCCCGCTTTTCCTGTTTATGTTTTTCACCGGAGCTGCTTTCCCCATCGAAGGAAAAGCGATGTTTAGCATCCTGGGTTACCCGATTTCGCTACAAGGATTCATGTCGCCCACCCATGCTATTCACGCACTCAAAAAAATCATGATCATGAACATGGAATTCCATGATATTGTTCCTGAGATTATTGCCATCCTGATTTTAACGATCATTTACTTTGCCATTGGTTTGTGGGCTTTCAGCAGGCGACACATGCGGGTGGGGTGATTCCATTTTTTAAAATTTTTATTCAATTGAAGAATTTTCATTCAATTTATTAATTTTGCGGCCAATTGGAGAGTTGCCGGAGTGGTCGAACGGGGCAGTCTCGAAAACTGTTGATCGCTTATGCGATCCGAGGGTTCGAATCCCTCACTCTCCGCAAACATAAAACCAGTCAGTCTGTGACTGGTTTTTTTATTTCAGGAGAAATGAAAGGTGACTTTCTGTTTCGTATGAAATGAAAAAACGGATGAGTGAAGCGAAGTACTGGTTTTGTGTTTGATTTACCCCCAATTGGGATCATGAAAATAATCCCTCACTCTCCGCCTTCATTCTTTTTAAGAATTACGGCGGACAGGTCCGCAAACATAAAACCAGTCAGTCTGTGACTGGTTTTTAAATTAATGTATCCATATTTACATTGATTGGATTCAAACCCTACCTTTGCAAAAAATCCTAAATTGCAAGGGTCGTTTAGCCAAATAAAGATCATCAACGCCAGTGAAAACAACCTGAAAGGAGTTTCGCTGAACCTACCCAAAAACCGGTTTATCGTTGTAACCGGCGTTTCGGGTTCCGGGAAATCGAGCCTGGCTTTTGATGTGATCCATGGTGAAGGTCGCCGGAAATACCTTGAAAATCTCAATTTACAAGCCCGACAGCTTTTGGGCAAATTACAAAAACCCGATGTGGATGAGATCATCAATCTTACTGCTACCCTTGCCCTTTCGCAAAGTAATTTTGGGAATAACCCCCGATCAACGGTTGGAACCCTAACAGAGATTTATGATCACCTCCGGATATTGTTTGCCCGGCTCGGAAAATCCAATGACCCACAACTCAAAATCAGTCGGAGTTTGTTTTCATTCAACTCACCGCTTGGTGCCTGCGATCGCTGCAACGGCCTTGGACTTGAGGACAGAATTGATCCCAATCTGCTGATCGATGATCCCAATAAAAGTATTCGCGAACGTTGTTTTAAAATCACCAATCCCAAAGGTTATATCATCTATTCACAGGTGACCATTGATGCGCTAAATGAGGTTTGTGAGGCCAATGGGTTTAATGTGGATATTCCATGGAAAGATCTCACTGAGGAACAAAAGAATGTGGTTTTGAATGGTTCCGACAAGATCAAAATTCCCTACGGAAAACATACGCTGGAGTCGCGGATGCGCTGGTCGGGCATTACTGCCAAACCGCGGGAAGAAGGTTATTACAAGGGTATCCTGCCGGTGATGGACCAGATTTTGCAAAGGGACCGGAACCCCAATATCCTCCGTTTTTCGAAAACACAAACCTGTAGGAAATGTCAGGGTAAACGTTTGAATGAAGCATCTCTGAGCGTACGCCTGGGTGGAATTAATATTTCTGAATTTGCTGAATTCAGCCTTCAGCAATTGAAAACCATGCTTGAGAAGCTGAAATTTGGTGAAACTGAAAAGCAAGTTGCTGTTCCAATTCTTGCTCAAATTAATAGTCGCATTGAAATGTTATCCAAACTTGGATTGGGTTATTTGGCCTGCAACCGGCGATCCAGCACCCTTTCCGGTGGCGAATTGCAGCGCATTCAACTCAGCAAACTTGTTACTTCACAACTTAGGAATATCACTTTTATTTTTGATGAACCATCGGTGGGGGTGCATCCGGCAAATCATCACGAACTGATCAGTACCATCAGGCAATTGGTTAAAAATGGCAATACCGCCATTGTGGTGGAACACGATGCCGATACCATTCTGCATGCCGACTGGATTGTGGAAGTGGGTCCGGGTGCCGGAGTTAATGGGGGAGCGATTCTGTTTAACGGTACCAAAGAATCATTTCTTAAATCGGAGCACCCTTCACTAACGCGGGATTATTTGCTGGAAAAGGAAAAAATTAAACTCAAATTTAATCCAGGGAAAACACCGGAAGCGTTTAAAATCAAGGATGCTGAGATCAACAACCTGAATATGATCTCAGCTGAATTTCTAAAAAACAGATTAAATGTGGTGACGGGTGTTTCCGGTTCTGGTAAATCGAGCCTGGTCAAACAAACCCTGCTGCCGTTGCTGCAAAACAGCTATTTTGATCAAATCAATGCAAAAGGAAATCCCCAGCTTGAAAATGCTGATTTCAGGCAGGTTATTGCCGTCGACAGGAGTCCCATCGGGAAAAATGCCCGAAGTACACCGGCCACTTATACCAAAGTTTTTGACCTGATCCGGGGTTTTTATACAAGCCTGGATTTGGCCAAAAAGCAAAAACTCAATGCCGGTAGCTTTTCATTCAATACCGGCAAGGGGCGCTGCGAAACCTGCGATGGAGCCGGCAAACTGGAAGTCGGTATGCATTTTCTGGGAAACGTGGAAAGTATTTGTCCCACCTGTAATGGTCTCCGATATCATGAGGAAATGCTTGCAATCATGCACGAATCGAAAAACATTGCGGATGTACTCAATATGTCGGTGAAACAGGCACTGGACTTTTTTGGAGATCAGCCCAAAATTGCAAAGGCTTTGGAAGTGATGAAATCCATCGGACTGGGATACATGAAGCTGGGTCAGTCATCCGGAACACTTTCTGGTGGCGAGGCACAGCGGGTGAAATTAGCCACCGAGATCATCAAAGGCAGCAGCGGAAATAAGCTCTTTATTTTTGATGAACCCACCACCGGGCTTCATTTTTTTGACATCCAGATTTTACTTGATCTTTTTGCGAAATTGCTTGCTGAGGGTAACACCATCATCGCCATTGAACACCATCCAGATTTTATCAAAAATGCCCATCATATCATTGACCTGGGTCCCGGCTCTGCCGAATCTGGTGGGAACATCGTGTTTAATGGTTCAGTTGAAGATTTTTATAACTGCAAAAATTCAATCACATCAAAATTTCTAAACCAAAAGCAAGCTGTTCACACACAAGTTTTAGAAATTGAAGATCATAAAGCCATTGAATTTACAGGAGTTTCCACCAATAACCTTCGGATCCCTTCGGTGAAGTTTCCTTACGGAAAACACATTGTGATTACTGGTAAATCGGGAAGCGGGAAAAGTTCACTTGCCTTTGATACGCTTTTTGCGGAAGCTCAAAACCGCTTCGTTGAAAGTTTCCCGGCTTATGTGCGGCGGTTTATGGGCAAACTGTCGCAAACAAAATTTGAATCGGTATCGGGCCTCACTCCTACCCTTGCACTTAAACAAAATCAACGGGTAAATGATCCGCGTTCAACTTTGGGCACTTTGACTGAAATTTTTGTTCACTATCGTTTGTTGTTTTCCAGGTACGGCAAAGCCAACGGTAAGTTAACCAATTTGAAAGCGAGCGATTTTTCATTTAATAATTCGGAAGGCAGTTGCCCAACATGCTCCGGACTGGGTTATATCCTCACCTCTTCACCCGACCTGTTAATTGAAGATAAAAAAATGCCAATCGAAAAAGGTGCCTTTGGGAATCATAAGTCGTGGCAGTTTTACACCGATCCTTACGGTCAGTACATGGCAATGCTGCACACCATTGGCAATCGAAAAGGAATTGATTTTTCAAAACCAGTAGAAGAACTGAGTGCTGATGCAATGCAATTGGCTTTGTTTGGAACCGGTGAAGAATCTTACGATGTAAACTGGCAATTCAACCGGAAAGGCCGGACCGGATCGCACCAGTATACAGGCACCTGGAAAGGTTTTGTGAACTTACTCCTCGAGGAATATTACCGAAAACATGCCAATGGAAAAGGGGAAGATTTAAGGGTCTTTCTGATGGAGGATACCTGTACAACTTGTAAAGGGCAACGTTTCAAAGACCATATTTTACAAGTCAGGTTTTGTGAGCACAACATCCACAGCATCACACAACAGAGCATTCGCAGGTCAATCGAATTGTTTCAGGAAATAAAGGATAAGCCGGCTGATTTTGGCCTTGCCAATGACTTTGGCATAAAGCAAAGCCAGATACTGAATGATATCCTGCAAAAGTTGCAAAATTTAGCCAATCTTGGATTGGATTATATCAATCTTAATCGTCAATCCAAAACCCTTTCCGGTGGCGAATTACAGCGGGTTTTTCTCAGCACACACCTCACCGGCGGGCTCACAGGAATGACTTATGTTTTGGATGAACCCAGTACCGGGCTTCACCCCTGGGATGCGGAAAAGGTAAATCAATCAATCCGTAAAATTGTGGAGCAGGGAAATACAGTGATGACGGTGGAACATAACCCCGAAGTGATCCGACAGGCCGATCATATCATCGAAACGGGACCGGGTGCAGGGAAGGCTGGCGGGCAAATCATTTTTGAGGGAACAGTGGAAGAAGTGCTTGAAAAAGAAATTTTAACTTCAAAATCATTAAAATTAAAAGCAGTCATCGACCCGATAAAGATTGCAGATTTGCATGATTTTATCCGCATTCAAGGTGCTAATGCTAACAATTTAAAATCGATTGATGTGCAGTTTAAAACCGGCTGCCTGAATGTTGTTACGGGAGTTTCGGGATCAGGTAAAACCTCCCTTTTGCGCGATGTTTTATTTCCGTCTTATAAGAGCCAAAGAGCCATTCATTGTAAAAAAACGGAAGGTTTTGATCGCCTTAACTTTGTTCAGTGGATCGAAAAGACAGCGGGAGCTGGCAGCGCCTCCAGCACACCAGCAACTTATACCGGTATTTTTGATGAAATACGAAAAATATTTGCATTAACTCCCGGAGCTAAACTTGCCAAATTAAAAGCCGCCGATTTCTCATTCAACTCAAAAGCCGGTCAGTGCCCCGACTGCAAAGGCCTCGGCTACAAACAGGTTCCCCTTGATTTTCTGGCTGATGTTAAAACCGAATGCGAAACCTGCAACGGTAAACGATATCAGCCTTTTGTTCTTGACATTCATTTTCAGGAGAAAACAATTTCAGAAGTACTTGAAATGAGTATTGAAGAAGCAAGTATTTTCTTCTCAAAAAACAAATCGCTGTCAAATTCGCTGAGTTTAGTTCAGTCGCTCGGACTTGGTCATATCCAACTCGGGCGACAAACGGGTAGCCTTTCTGGGGGTGAATTACAGCGATTGCAAATGGCGCGGGAAATTTTATCGCAAAAACCGGAAAACGGCCTTTTTATTTTTGATGAACCTTCGCGTGGTTTGCACCTCACCGATCTGACTTACCTCATCAACCTTGCCGAATACCTGATCGGCCACAACAACACGGTGATCTTCATTGAACACAATCCGCATATTATCTGCCGTGCGAATCATGTGATTGATCTGGGCCCGGGCAGCGGGGAGTTTGGTGGGGAAAAGATATTTGAGGGAGACGTTTCAGGACTTAATAAATGCTCAAACTCCTTAACACAAAATTATCTTTATTAAAATCAGTTTCCAGTGTCCTTTTCTGCAGCAAGAATAATCGACTGAGACGGATCATCGAGTTTATACCTTATTTCAAAATAACCTGATCTGATTTTATCCAATTTATTTAGGTTTGATTTATTTTCCGAGAAAAAGGTTGAAACATGGTAAACAGAATCATTTACTACATAGTTATAGTTTACAATTACTCCTAATGATCGAGGATGATTTCCTGTTTGACTCTGCCCCAAATATTCTTTATTTTCAATTGAGATAATTGTTCCCTTTGCAACACCCTGGTAACTTTCCTTAATCTTCTCAGTATTTTCAAATGGATTTCCTATCAACAAAAAAACGAAAACTGCGATAAGGATCAATATTATAATCAAGCCCTTAATCGTGCTTATATCAGGTTTATTCCATTCTATCCATTCTTGAAATCTTTTGTTAATTTTTATGGCCATTGAATTGATTTAATTGTATTGTTTTCGGTTGATCATTTCAACCTTTCATCAAAAAACATCCTGATCTTTTCGTACATGTGCATGCGGTCTTTGCCACGGACATTGTGCTCATGATCGGGATAAACAAAATATTCCACCTGTTTTCCTTTGCTAACACACTCCTTGATAAAGGTAAGGCTGTTTTGCCAAACCACAGTTGGATCCATGGTACCTTGTAAAATTAGAAGATCGGTATTGAGGCTATCCACTTTGTTGAGCAAACTGGCATTTTCATATCCTTCGGGATTTGATTCCGGGGTGTCCATGTAGCGTTCGCCATACATTACCTCGTAATATTTCCAGTCGATGACAGGGCCACCGGCACAAGCGGCTTTAAACACATCCGGGTTTTTCAGGATCAATGAAATGGTCATAAATCCCCCATAACTCCAGCCATCCACACCAATGCGATCGGGATCGACAAAATCCAGCGACTTGAGATAATTTACGCCATCCATTTGATCGGAAACTTCAAGATTTCCGAGGTTTCGGAAAATAGCCTGCTCGAAAGCCAGTCCGCGATTGGAAGTGCCCCGGTTATCCATGGTAAACACCACATATCCTTGTTCTGCCATATAATTCTGGAAAATTCCGGCTGCACCCAACCAGGAATCATTCACGAGTTGCGAGTGCGGACCACCATACACATAAAAGAATACCGGGTATTTTTTTCCTTCTTCAAAGTTGGCAGGCTTGATCAGGCGGCAATACAGGTCAGTGCCATCTTTAGCTTTGATCGTAAAAATGGACATCTCACCTAAATTATAATCTTTAAGCGGATCCACATTCTCCTGCATGACAAACTCCACAGCTCCCTTGTCGTTGAGCATCTTGTATTCGCTGGCCACATCGGTGCTGCTGTAGGCATCCATAATGTATTTGCCCGAATGACTTACCATTCCGCGATGGGTGCCATGATCAGGACTCAGGTGTGTTATCTTGCCTGATTTTAATTCAATGCTGTAAAGATTTTGCTCAATGGGACTCTCTTTGGTGGCACTGAAATATACCATTTTCCCTTTGGGATCGGTGCCCAAATAATTGGTTACTACCCACTCACCTTTGGTAACCTGCTGAATGAATTTCCCTTCAGTATCAAATAAATAGAGATGATTATATCCATCTCGTTCACTGAACCATAAAAACCTGCCAGGCAGACTTTCCGGAAAAATCAGCGGATTTTCAGGCTCCACATATTTGTCGCTGCTTTCTTCGAAGAGGGTTTTAACAAGGTCGCCGGTTTTTACATCGTATTTGTTCAGTTTCAGGTGGTTCTGATCCCGGTTAAGCAGCGAAATATAAATATACTGTTCCGAAGGATCCCAGGTAACAGTGGTCAGGTATTGCTCTTTAGGCTCGCCGGTTTTCATAAATACCGTTTCGCCATTTTCAGGGTTATACACACCCAAAGTTACGTGATGGCTGGCCATTCCTGCCATAGGATATTTGGTGTTTTTCACCTCCGCAATGCGGGTGTCAATATTCACCAGCGGATAATCGGTCACCATGGTTTCATCTTTCCTGTAAAAAGCTAAGTATTTCCCGCTTGGCGACCAATAGGTACCTTTCGAAATCCCGAATTCATTGCGGTGAACGGTTTGTCCGTTGACAATTCCCGGATTTTCGTCGGAAGATATCTGCTTTTGTTCACCATTTAAAGCTATGTAAAGATTGTTGTCGATGGTGTAAGCTACAGCCAGATTTTTTTCGGCAATGTCAGTATTTTCAGCTTCCTCAGGGAAGTTGTTTACTTTTTCAAGATTGCGTGAAGCAATGTCGTAGGTATAAAGTTTATTATCAGAGGCAAAATAAAAACGGTGGTCATCGATATAAGTAATTTGCGGGAATCGTTTAACAGAATCCTCTTGCAGGTCAGCCATTCCGGCATTCAGATCATCCAGTGTAACGATGGTTTGCGGATCATTGACCGTTGCCCTGCTTTTCATTAACTGATCATTTTCCACATACGACCAGGAATCGGATTTGCCCATCCAGTTCAATTGATTGATCCTTTTAGGGAAGATATCGCGGTTCATATACACGGCATCCTTCAGAGTGAGTTCTTTTTGCTGGGCAAAACCAGGAACAATAATAAGAATGAGTAAAATTGTTGAAATCGTACGAATTAATTTTTGCATAATAATCCAATTTTAAAACCGCTTGCAAATTAGTTAAATTTTAGGTTCAGGAATTTAAAACGGGAAATTAAAATGACTTGTTTGCAAAGTGAAATCAACTAAAAGGAGTATGCTACTTCGGCAATGCGGGTGAGTAAAGATTGATCAGATTCAATGGCATTTCCAACCACTATGATATCAGCACCGGCTTTAAATTTTTCGGCGGCCAGTTCGGGTGTACGTATACCACCGCCAACGATCAACGGAATAGAAATATTTTGTTTAACGCTTTCGATCATGCTGGATGACACCGAGAAGGAAGCGCCGGATCCGCCATCCATATAAATCAGTTTAAGTCCGAGCATTTCACCGGCCATGGCTGTTGATGCAGCAATGCCATCTTTATCATGTGGGATGGGCATGGAATTACTCATGTAAAGGGCTGTTGTCGATTTTCCTGAATCAATAAGCATATAACCGGTTGGCAGGATTTCAAGACCGCTTTTTTTTAGATGAGGGGCTGCCACAACATGCTTTCCGATGAGCAGGTCGGGATTTCTTCCGGAGATTAACGATAATAATAAAATGGCATCGGCCTGATTGTCGATTTGCAATTCATCACCTGGGAAAATGATTACAGGGATATTGCTGTTTTCTTTGATAATCCGAATAGTTTCGGAGATATTACCACTATGGATCAGACTTCCGCCCACAAAAAAATAATTCACCATACTTTCTCTGGCAAGGCTTACCAGATCGATCAATAGCCGATAGTTGTACTTATCCGGATCGACCAGAACAGCGAATTTCTTTTTGTTTTCGGAAATGGAAGAATAGAGGCTCATACCATTAACTCACAGATTGTGTGACAAAAATAAACTAAAGTTCCTTAACTATCAAAAAATTGGAAAAATCAAAAAAGGCAGCCTCCCTTTTCACCTTGAAATCTGCCTTTTAAAACTAAAATCCTGTTTGACCTAATCTTCCAGAGACGCAAGGTATCTCTCAGCTTCAAGCGCCGCCATACAGCCTGTTCCGGCAGCTGTAACCGCCTGACGAAATACGTGATCCTGAACATCACCAGCAGCGAAGACACCTGGAATATTAGTTGCCGTTGAATCCGGTTGGGTAATCAGGTAACCGGTTTCATCCATTTTTAACTGACCTGTAAAAAGTTCCGTATTCGGTTTGTGGCCGATAGCAACAAAAAATCCATCTATTGGAACATTTCTTTCTTCACCATTCAACACATTTGTAAGTGTAACGCCGGTTACCCTTTTAGCAAAACCCTCAGTGACCCCGGTAATTTCCTTTGGAACATAATTCCATATAACTTCGATGTTTTTAGTATTAAAAACGCGTTTCTGCATTGCTTTGGAAGCACGAAGTTCATCACGGCGATGTACCAGGTAAACCTTGTTACAAAGTTTAGCAAGGTAAGTAGCTTCTTCTGCTGCAGTATCGCCGCCACCAACTACTACCACATCTTTACCCCTGTAAAAATAGCCATCGCAGGTAGCACATGCAGAAACACCGTAACCATTATATTCCGACTCTGAAGGCAGGCCAAGCCACCTTGCAGTTGCCCCGGTTGAAATAATCACCGTTTCAGCTTCGATGGTTTTACCATCATCCGCTTTGGCAATAAAAGGCCTTTTGGAAAGATCAATTTCGGTGATCATTCCCCAACGAATATCAGCTTCAAATCGCTCTGCCTGCTTTTTAAAATCTTCCATCATTTCAGGTCCCATTGAACCTTCAGGATATCCCGGAAAATTTTCAACCTCGGTAGTGGTAGTTAACTGCCCGCCGGGTTGGAGTCCCTGGTACATCATAGGTTTTAAATCTGCACGTGCTGCATAAATAGCTGCGGTGTAACCTGCTGGTCCTGAACCGATGATGAGACATTGTGTTTTATCAATAATTTCGCTCATTGTATATGTTTTTGTTTATTTACCTGATAAAAGTTGTGTAAAATTACGAAA
Organism: Bacteroidales bacterium; assembly: GCA_020438105.1. GTDB lineage: Bacteria > Bacteroidota > Bacteroidia > Bacteroidales > JAADJA01 > JAADJA01. The sequence continues at coordinate 65,420 of JAGQVE010000012.1, read as the reverse complement.
GTTGAGCCTCTCCGAACGAAAAACATGCCAACAGATTTTAACATGACATTCCGGGTTTTATTTAAAAACCCTTCTAAATAGTGACTGACAAGATGGCGAAGAAAAAATGTATTTGTCAATTAGCTATTTGGATAATAAATAATTTTTTACTTTTGCAGCCCTGTAATCGGGCTTTTATAGAGTTCGAATAAAATTGTTCTTTGTAAGTTAAAATATATAAATAAATCAACCTTCGCTAAAGTTACGGTTGATGAAACGGGGTGTGGCCCGCCAATGGGCGGATAAACTCCGTCCGGTTAGCGTGTCCCGACCGAAGCGT
>JAGQVE010000012.1:0-65001 GCA_020438105.1 Bacteroidales bacterium | reverse complement strand
AATTGTTCTTTGTAAGTTAAAATATGTAAATAAATCAACCTTCGCTAAAGCTACGGTTGATGAAACGGGGTGTGGCCCGCCAATGGGCGGATAAACTCCGTCCGGTTAGCGTGTCCCGACCGAAGCGTCGGGAAGGTCGGGAGTTCGAATAAAATTGTTCTTTGTAAGTTAAAATATGTAAATAAATCAACCTTTCGCTAAAGCTACGGTTGATGAAACGGGGTGTGGCGCAGTCCGGTTAGCGTGCTTGACTGGGGGTCAAGAGGTCGGGAGTTCGAATCTCCCCACTCCGACAAACCAAAAAACCTGTTCGCCGATAGGCGGATGGGTTTTTTAGTTTTTGTAACGTTGAAAATTCATTTTCATAATTAAAGAAAAATAAAAAAACGAAAAGTGCGAAGCGATGTGGTTTTTTTATTGATGAAATACCCCTTGTATCCCTTCTTCTGATAAATTTGCAAAAAACGATACAAATCAAAATGAAAAAGCTGGCTTCCCTTTTTTTAAATGCAACCTTATTGCTTGTTTTATCTGCATTGATGATCCAATGCAATAATGGCCCGAAATCAAATAACCAAAAAAAAGATGCTGAAGAATTGCATGTCAAAATCACTAAAAGCAGTTTTGGAAAAACCCCGGATGGTATAGAGGTTTACAAATATTCGATGAAAAATTCGAAGGGTATGGAAGTGGATGTGATCACCTATGGTGGCATCATTACCAAATGGACCTCAGCGGATAAAAATGGGAACTATCAAAACGTGGTATTGGGCTACGACAATCTGGATCAATATATAAAAAGCACACCTTATTTTGGCGCCCTTATCGGGAGGTATGGAAACAGGATTGCAAGGGGCAGGTTTACACTCGACGGAACAACTTACGAGTTGGCAACCAATAACGGAATCAATCATCTGCACGGGGGATTAAAAGGGTTTGATAAAGTTGTATGGAATGCTGAAGAATTAGATACAGATAACACAGCATCTCTTAAGCTAAGCTATGTGAGCAAGGATGGAGAAGAGGGATATCCAGGAACACTGCGTGTTACGGTCATCTATACACTTACCAACGACAATTCGCTGGAAGTGGATTATGAAGCCACCGCCGATAAAAAAACCATTGTTAATTTAACACAGCACTCCTATTTCAATCTGTCTGGCGACTTTACCCAAACCATTCTTGATCATGAATTGACCTTAAATGCAGATGCCTTTTTGCCGGTTGATAGTACTTTGATTCCAACTGGTGAGATTCGGCCGGTGGAGAATACGCCATTTGATTTCAGAACTGCAAAAGAGATTGGCCGCGACATTAATGTTGATAATGAGCAGCTCAAACGAGGCCGTGGTTTTGATCATTGCTGGGTATTGAACGATCAGGGAACCTTCAGAAAAGTTGCTTCTGCTTATCATGCTGAAACCGGAAGGTTGTTGGAAATTTCAACTGATGAACCCGGGATACAGTTTTACAGTGGAAACTTCCTCGACGGGAAATTGCCTATGCCCGGAGGTGGAACCTATGCTTATCGCACTGGTTTTTGCCTTGAAACACAACATTATCCCGACTCACCAAACCAGGAGGCCTTTCCTTCGGTATTACTGGAACCGGGTGAAAAGTATTTTACAAGGACAGTATTTAAGTTCTCCACCAAATAGAAGTTTCATTTATCTGACCTCGATGAAAAAGCCTTCCGCTGGATGCTAAACGAAGATGCCATGGCTACTGAAAAACTTGCCGAAGGGATCAGGAATTTTACTGCGGATTTGGTTAAGCTGGAGAAGTTTATCCAAAATAAAATTTAAGAAATTAACGACACCCCATTTGCAACGTCAATTCGGATCGGTGTTATTTCCTTGTCGAACTTCTCCTGATAAGCAACGTTCAGATCACTGATAAATCCTTCTACATGTTCCATTATTACAAGGTTTAGTGTACAACCTCCAAAACCTCCACCCATCATTCGGGCACCGGCAATATCATCGCGTGAGTTGGCAAAGTCGGCCATAAAATCAATTTCAGGACAGGTGATCTCGTATTCGTCGCGCATGGCTACCTGAGCCTTTTTTAGGATGGAACCGGCTGCAATAAGGTTATTTGCCCCGAGGGCTTTTGCAAATTCTGCAACCCGGATGTTCTCTTCGATTACATATTTGCATCTTCGTTGAACAACTTCGCTCATATCCCTTTTTGCAACATTAAATTGTTCCAAAGAAGCATCCCGCAGGGAATTGATTCCGCTAAAGTGTTGATTCAACACTTTAACACCCTCTTCACATTGCTGCCTGCGGATGTTGTATTGTGAGCTGGCCAGACTGTGCGAAACATTGGAATTGCAGAGCACAAGGGTATGTGTTTCCAGGTTAAGGGGGAAATAGTCGTACGAAAGGTCTTTGCAATCCAGGCGGAGGGCATGATTCTTTGATCCGAACATACTGGCAAACTGATCCATGATGCCACATTTTACACCGGCATAGTTGTGTTCGGCCATCTGACTGAGCTTCACCATTTCCAGTTTGGATATTTCAAGTTCAAACAGTTCATTCAGGCTAAAACAAGTGCCGCATTCCAAAGCAGCCGACGAGGACATACCCGATCCCAATGGGATGTTTCCACTGAACACCAGGTTAAATCCCTGAAGTTTCCTTCCTGATTTGATTATCTCAGCAGCAACTCCTAAAATGTAGTTTTGCCAGGAATCGGGTGGCTCAGGTTTTAATTCGGATAAATTGAAAGAAAATGTTTCATCATAATCCAATGAAACCAAAGTGCAGCTATCCTCATCCCCCGATTTTCCAATGGCAAACTGAATCTCCTGACCTACCGCTGCCGGAAACACAAATCCTTCATTGTAATCGGTGTGTTCGCCAATTAAATTAATTCTTCCGGGAGCCCTTACCAAAAGGTATTCTCCCCCAAAAAACTCCTTGTATTTGTTTTTGATTTTTTCTGTCATTTAATTAATTTTTCCAGTAATTTACTTTGGTTGATTATAAACGTTTATTCCAAGCAGTAAAGATCCTCCCTGCTAACGAACATAAGTTATATCCATTGCCCATATCTGATTTAAATTTACTTCGTACTTGTCTGCCGGTTCCCGAATTGTGAAACGCTCGCTCAAAGCCTCTATTACTAACTTTGTTTTTGAGGATGTTGTGAATATTCTTCCATTGTTTAAAACAGTAAAATTAATCATTATTCAATATTTATCTTTCTGTCCTAATTTTGGCATGTATTATACGTTTATACAACTCCCTTTAAAATTCTTATACCCTTTTTATTTATTCACCAGGTACTTTATAATCATTATAAATTATCATACTGTGCTTATGAAAGCTATTTTTTTTTATTTTTGAAATGGAAAGAAATGGAACCAATTTCTATTTAGAAAGAATTCACAATAAGGACTGGAGAGCCACACGAATATATCAAAATTGGTCCGGGAAATTATCCATTCAATTCCGAGTGTAAATGAAATAGCCATGAATAATAAAGTTAAAACAGATTTGACGCTAATTGTCAGATATACGATATCCCTAATCACTTCAATATTAATATTTGTAAACACTTTTTCGCAAACTAATTGCCCAAACTCAAATTTTGGTTCAGGGAACTTTAACAACTGGGAGGGATACTTTGGAACGTTCAGCCAGCCAGCCCTAATTCCCGGATTGGATGAAACCAGGCACGTTATCAATATTGACCAGGGGGTATATGACCCCTATACTAATAATGGATTGCTAACAATTCCACCTGGGGAACATTTTTCAGCAAAGCTTGGTAATAATAATGTAAATTCGGAAGCAGAACAATTAAGATATACCCTTACAGTAACTCCCGAATCAAATCTATTTATATACAAATATGCAGTAGTCCTGCAAGATCCCGGACATATATATTATCAACAACCAAGTTTTACTATCGAGGTGAAAAATGAAAATGGGGTTCTATTTGATTCAATTTGTGGTTATTATTATGTGTACGCACAACAAGGCATGCCCGGATGGAATTCTACAGGAAGTGTGGTATGGAAAGATTGGACCACAGTAGGAATAAACCTTGACCCATATCTGGGCGAGGAAGTTACTATTGTATTTACAACAAGGGATTGTGACCAGGGTGGTCATTTTGGATATGCATATATTTCAGCAACATGTGCAACTTTACAAATGTCGATCAGTTACTGCCCCGAAAATAACTTTGCGACCATGACAGCTCCTGCCGGCTTTAATTATTTGTGGGAAACAGGGGATGAAAATCAGTCTCTAATTATCGATGATCCTAACCCCGGAGATGTTATCAGTTGCTTACTTACTGCTTTTAATGGTTGTGAAGTTACAATCAGTGCTTTAGTAAGTCCTACAATAGTTAATGCAGATTTTGAATACATTCTTGGTTGCGTTAATAAACCTGTTGAATTTCATAGCATTTCCAGCACAAATCAAAATGTTCTGGATAATTTCATTTGGAATTTTGGGGATGGCAGTCAAGCCGTTTCTGATTCTTCAAATATTGAATTTATTTATGATCAATCAGATACCTATGATGTTCAATTAATAGCATATTCTTCAGATGGATGTTCGGATACGATTACAAAATCAATTTCTTTATTTCCTCAACCTCATTCTGATTTTACCTATCCAACTCATTGCTATGTTGACTCCCTGCAATTTTTTGATAACAGTTCAATTAGTCAGGGAGAAATCCTAAACTGGAATTGGACCATTGAAGATGGGACTAACCTGGTTTACGATAATTTAAACCCCGTTCATCATTTTAATGCCCCCGGTAGCTATAACGTGATGCTCGTGACCTCATCAGCGGATAATTGTCATGATACCATAATAAAGAAAGTGGAAATATTCCCCAATCCTGATATTGAATTAACTCGAAATAATGAAATTATCCCAAATGATACAAATATACTTTGTCCGTATGATACAAGTTCAGTAATTAAAGTAAATGATTGTGGTGTAGAATATATTTGGACCAAAAAAACCAAACCTGACTGGCTGCTTTATGATCAGTCGGTTCTGGTATCCAATCCCGGCATGGGTGGTTTTTTTGAAACATACTATCTACTAGTAATCAATGAATTTGGATGCAATTCAAAGGATACAACATTTATAATATGGGATTTTGGAAGTTGTAGTGAAAATAGTCCTGAAAATGATCATGTGATCTTTCCAAACCCCTCCTCAGGGCTATTGAATATTGAAATTAAAGATTTGCCGGTTAGCTTTACAATTGAAATTTATGATTCACAGGGCACGATTGCATATAAGCAGGATTTTAAAAATTTAACTACAAAAATGCTTTATATAGATTGCTCAAATCTGGCTAAGGGGAATTATTTTATAAATATTAGTGGTGATAATTATTCATCCATCTCTCAAATAGTTTTCTATTGATCAATTGTAAAGATTAAAATGATAAGCAAAACAGGATATATACATATTCTATTAGCAATGGTGCTGAACTTATTGCTGCAAAATGCTAAAAGTCAGGATTGTTCTTATCACTCATATCCTTCTAACTGCAATTCGGAAATGATCATGAATGAGGGTAATAATTGGGTTTTTGGTAAAAATTGCTATTTGGATTTTAACTTCAATCCTCCGCATGCATCTTATGTTGCGGGGATTGATCATTTGGAAGGTTGTGCTTCAATTTCAGATGCAAGCGGCAATTTAGTTTTGTCAACAAACTTTACAGTAAACTCAAATGGACTATATATGAATCTGATAGATGCGAACATGAATCCGATCATCAATTCAACAAATTTGGAAGGAAGTTACAGCGCAACTCAAAATTCATTAATAGTTCGTCAACCAGGAAGGGAAAGTATTTATTATGTTTTTACAATTGATTTACCGGCTTCTTCAGGTAATGGTGGTGGGTTTACATATTCAATAATAGATTTATCGAAGAGCGATAAAGTCATTTCCAAAAATGCACAATTACTACCGAATGTTTCCGAGAAAATTACCGCTATTAATCATGCAAACCAACATGACATTTGGATCATTGTCCATGAATGGAATAATTCAATATTTAAAGCCTATCTGCTTACCGAAAAAGGATTACAACAACCGATTGTGAGTAATATTGGTTCGGAACATAGTGAGGATAAATATTTAATAAATGCAATAGGTCAGCTTAAAATTTCGCCAACGGGGTGTAGGATTGCCTCAGCAATATATGGCAAGGGATTAATAGAATTATTTGATTTTAATACGTCCAGTGGTCATTTATCGAATTGCCGAACTTCTCCCCCAAATTTTAAAGGTGCATACGGAGTTGAGTTTTCGCCCGATGGAAAATACTTATTTGTATCAATCTCAGACTTTAGTTTAGATACAAATTTCAGCTCTAAGTTATATTGTTTTGATTTGGGCAATGGGAACACCGTTTTCACAAATCCTTATCTGATAGAAAGCAGCGATACGATAGATTTCCTGGGGCTTCAGGTTGCTGTTGATGGTAAAATATATGTTGCTTCAGCTAAACGAGAACAACTTCCAAACCAAGGCAATAATTCAATTTGTGTATTGAATAATCCAAACCGGGGTATTTATTGCAACCTTAATACCTTAAATCATCAATCTGGAAAAATATTGAATTTAAATGGAGGAAAATGCAGGATTGGATTACCTAATTTTAATCAAAGCTATTTCCTCACCCCAAAAATCACTTACGAATATAATTGCAGTGAAGAACTAACCTACTTCAATTTACTTAACTCATCTAATATTGACTCGGTTAACTGGGATTTTGGTGATGGAAGCTTTTCATCATCCACATCTCCAGCACACAAATATGATCAAAACGGATACTATACAGTTAAGCATACGGAATATTTTGATGATATCGGGTTCACTGATTCAATGACGATTGTTATCAATCCCAAACCTGTTGCGTTAATTAATAATGGTATTGATACTGCCATTTTAGTTCCAGGCTCGAGACTGGAGTTAAATGCCGGAAGCGGTTACAAATATTACAACTGGAGCAATGGTTCTCAATCACAAATTATTCATGTTAACGAAGATGGATATTACTGGGTTGAAGTTCAAAATAACTATTGCTGTGGCGATATTGATTCAATTTATGTCCAAAAATTGAAAATTGCAATTCCTAATGCTTTCTGCCCAAACAGTGCAGGATTGGATAGTAAATTTCAAATGTTGGACCCAGATAATGAAGTAATTAGTTTTTCAATCAAGATATACAATAAACTTGGTCAACTGGTATTTGAATCAAATTCAAAAGATTTTAGCTGGGATGGCTCAGGTTATCCAACTGATGTATTTTATTATTCTTTTTTAGCTGATTTGAAATATGGATTTAAATATCAAAAAAATGGCAATGTTACGCTTGTGAGATAATAAAGCAAGTATGAAAATGAGACTTTTAATAATAATATTTGCGCTACTGCATCTTGCTTTCAGGATGCATGGACAGGATATTCACTTTTCTCAATTTCAACAAACACCATTACTTGTTAATCCTTCCTTAACTGGTCAGCAGGTTAAAACCTTCAGGTTTGGCATCAACTATCGGGATCAGTGGAAAAATTTTGATGCCCCATTTAAATCTGTGTCCGGTTTTTTTGATGGCAAAATTGAGAATAACCTAATCCGTAACAATGGTTGCGATATTGCAAAAGATTTCTTTGGATACGGAATATTATTTTTCTCGGATAAAGCTGGAGATGGCAATTTAACAACAACCAGTTTAATGCTTTCAGCTGCTTACAATAAGCAACTTTCCAACACCCTGAATGTTTCACTTGGTTTTGCATTTGGATTAGGTAACAGAAAAATTGACCTGGAAAATCTTACTTTTTTATCACAATGGGATGGTACAGATTTCAACAATTCAACTCCTGAATATTTGGATCAACTTAACAGCTCCTTTTACTATTTTGATTTCAGTTCCGGCATCTTTATCAGTGATTCAATAGCTTCAGGTGCCAGGGTTTTTTTTGGAACAAGCCTCCAACATATCAATAAACCGCGTGATAGATTCCTGAGTAATAATTCAAGTTTAGAGAGAAAATTAAATTTCCATGCTGGAATAGAGTTTGGAAATTCAAGTTTAAAAAACACGTTGAGCATGTATTACAGCCAACAGGATGTTTACAATGAATTAATAGTGTTTGATGAGATAGATGTATTTACACCAAATCATAATGTGAAATTAAAAGAATCAAGGGTTGAAAAATACAATGCAAACCTGAGCCAATACAGTTACAATATCATTGGAGGAATTGGCTTAAGACTTATTCCTGTCAGAGATGTATTTCCATTTATAGGTTTAGAAACAAAAAAGATCAAATCAATTTTAAGTTACGATATCAGCATAATCAGTAAAAATATACCGCATCCTTATAATGGCGGCTTTGAGTTATCAATTATTCTTAAATTATAAATCTGATTTCACATGATGAGGCTCATAGACCTCCCTCCATTTTCCGGCACATGAATAAATAGAGAAATCCGGCTTATTTTTCATTTTTCATGTGGTTTTTTGGTATTGATATATTCTTGGTATCCCTTCTTCTGATAAATTTGCAAAAAACGATACCATTTTTAATGAAAAAACGGGCAACCCATTTTTTTTAAAATATTACCGTTATGGTTGATTTATTAGATTTGCATACGGTAACAATCAGAATATAACAAGGCGTGGACAGAAAGAAAAAGGAAAATTATATTGTTGGCCATTTCTCAAAGAAATGGAAATACTACGTAATCGTACTGTTTATATTTATCATTTACGGTAATACAACACAAAATAAGTATGCCCTGGATGATCACCTTGTTGTCATTAATAATCCGGTTATTCTTAAGGGGATATCGGGTATTCCTGAAATTTTCAAAACAAGGTATAGCGAAACCGAAGGAAATTTAAGTTATGGATACCGCCCCATCGTAAAAAGCTCTTTTGCTATTGAATATAGCTTATGGAAGTTCAATCCGGCTTTAAGCCACCTGGTAAATGTATTATTGTATATATTTCTGTGTTTACTTTTGTATAAAGTACTACAACGTATTCTTCAGAATTATCATTTTTCAGTACCACTGATTGCACTGTTAATATTTGCAGCGCACCCAACGCATACCGAAGTAGTGGCAAGTTTAAAAAACAGGGACGAAATTCTGGGACTGATAGGATCCATTGCTTCGCTGCTCTTTTTCTTTAAATACGCTGAAAGTAAAAAAACCCTATTTTTTGCCATGGGAATAATCGCCTTTATTTTTTCACTGCTTTCAAAGGCAACGGCGGCCCCATACGTGGGAATAATACCTTTGTTTCTCTATTTTTTCAGCAAGATTAAACTCAAAAATATAATTTTTGTTTTTGCCGGATTAGCGCTAACATTTATCCTGCTAAGGTACTTCCAGGACCTATTTCTGCCTGATACATACAGGCCCCGTATGTTATATGAAAATCCATTGCGGAATGAAAGCGTAATTATGAAAATATCCACCGGCTTTTACATTTTATTTTTCTATTTAAAAAAACTGATCATTCCTTACCCGCTGCTTTATTATTACGGCTACAATATGATCCCGACTATGAGTTTTGCCAATATAAGCGTTATTGTTTCAGTTATTTTTCATTTAGCAATTTTCATTTGGGCCCTGATTAATATTAGGAAAAAGTCGATTTACTCATTTTTAATATTATTTTATTTGGGAGCCATATTCCTATATTCTAATATGTATAAAGAAGTGATGGGAATTGTGGGTGAACGGTTTTTATTTTCACCCTCGATTCCTTTTGCGATTTTGCTGAGCCTTGTAATTTTCAGTCTTTCACGGGTCTTATCTAAAAACAAACTTAATCCTGGCAAAAAACCAGTATACCTGATCTCGGCACTGATAATTTTACCCTATTCAGCATTAACAATTAACCGAAATTTTGAGTGGAAGGATTATTTTACGCTTTACAGTACAGATATGGCTTACCTTAATAATTCGGTTAATGCCAATATGCTATATGCGCAAAAAATCAAAGAAAAGCTTGATCGCAATGAATTCAAAAACAATGAGAAGCAACAATATATAAATCTTTCCATTAAACATTACAAACGGGTCATCGAAATATTCCCCAAACAGCACAAGGCCTGGAATAACCTGGCAAGCATGTATTTTACATATATGAAAGATTCACCAAAAGCGATCCTGTGCTTTAAAAAGGCCATTGAGCTAAAACCCTCTGAATCAGAATACACCCTTAACCTTGCCAACGTATATTTTGGTGAAAAGCAATTCAATACTGCTATTTCTTATTTCAAAAAAACCAATAAACTTGACTCCTTAAACCATGATCCCTTCTTTATGATCGCAAGGTGTTACATTGAGTTAAACAAACCTGATTCTGCAAAGATTTATAATGATAAGTTATTGAATTTGGCACCTGCTTCCGATTTACCATATATAAATCTGGGTAGTTTGTCATTTTTACAGAAAGATACCCTTCAAGCCATCATGTACCTGGAAAAGGCTGCCCTGTTAAACCCGGCGAACCGCAAAACTAACATCACCCTGGAAAACTATTACCGTTTCAGAGGCGACAATATTAAAGCAAATTATTACCGGAATTTGGGAAAGGTTAACAACAAAAAATAAACTTAGCTTTAGCAATTTATTAATTGAAAAAATATTAAAATGGAAATTGAACACTTTATTGAACGAATTGAGGAAGAATTTGAAGATTTGCCAGGCGGCGTTCTAAAACCCACCTCCGATTTTAAAAAAGTACTGGATTGGAATTCCATCAATGCATTGGTTATGATTTCACTTATTGATGCAGAATACGAGGTAATTGTAAATGCAAAGGATTTAAACAATGCCCAATCACTCCATGACTTGCTTGAATTGGTGAAAAAGAAAAGAACTGTATAATGGCTGTTTTTACCACCCGAAATACACGAATAGCTGGCATATCTGCATGTGTTCCCGAGAAAATTATTTCAAACTGGGATTACACATGGATCGGTATGAAGGAACGACAACAACTGGTAAACACCATTGGTGTGGAAACGAAAAGGGCTGTTGATAAATATACCAGCGCATCCGACTTATGTTATGTGGCAGCTGAGAAATTAGTGGAAGATCTGGGCTGGATCAAAGAAGAAATAGAACTGTTGATTTTTATTTCGCAATCAAAAGATTACACGATTCCGCACAATGCAGCCATTATTCAGGACCGCATGGGATTACCCCGTACCTGTGTGGCTTTTGATATTGGATTGGGATGTTCGGCTTACGTTTATGGCCTATCGGTGATGAACAACATGATGAGTTCAGGGCATATAAAAAAGGGGCTTTTGCTTATGGGTGATATTTCGAGTACAGGTTCGCGGCGCGATAAAAGTGCATATCCTCTTTTTGGCGATGCAGGAACAGCAACAGCCATTGAGTACGCCGACGGATTTGAAGAAATGACTTTTAACCTGCAAACGGATGGCGCCGGTTACGATGCAATCATTATTCCGGATGGGGGAATGAGAAACCCCACAACAAAATCCTCGCTTGAGTTTAAGCAAATTGATAAGGGCATTATAAGAAACAATATTCAAATTGTGTTGAATGGTATTGATGTTTTTAATTTTTCATTGCGCGAAGTTGCTCCCAATATTTTATCGCTGCTCGAAAGGATCAATAAAACAACGGAAGATTTTGATTACTTTGTGCTGCACCAGGCTAATAAACTCATGAACAATGCCATTAGAATGAAATTAAAATCGCCTAAAGCAAAATTTCCACTATCTATTTCAAAATATGGCAACACGAGTTCCGCATCTATTCCGGTAACCATAGTCTCGGAATTACAAAAAGAAATTTCAGTAAATGAATTAAACTTAATTTTATCGGGATTTGGTGTAGGATTGTCCTGGGGAAGTGTTTCACTGAAAACAGATAGGATCAAATGCCCGGAAGTTTTGATTTATGAAGATCACATAAAAAACTATAATCCAAACCGATACCATTATATAGTTAAATCGAAATAATGGACTTTAACTCGCTGCAAAACAAGAAAATATTAATTACCGGAGCCTCATCCGGTATCGGCCGCGAAACCGCTTATTTACTGAGCGGGTTAGGGTGTCGGTTAGTGATAAATGGCACCAACGAACCAAGGTTGAGCAGTACCTTTGAGTCGCTCCATGGTGAGGGGCATATCCAGTTTACAGGCGATTTAACCGATGAAATTATTATCACAAAACTTGTGGGTATTTCACCGGCTTTGGATGGAATCGTTCATTGTGCTGGCATAACCAGCCACTTGCCAACCCAGTTTGTTAAAACCCAAAATATTTATTCGGTTTTTGACCTTAATTACAAAGCACCTGTCCTGCTTACATCAATGCTCTTAAAAAAGAAAAAGATCAATAAAGGGGCATCCATCTTATTTATTTCTTCTGTTGCCACCCAAAATCCTTATTTCGGAGGAAGTTTATATATCAGTTCAAAATCGGCCCTTGAAGGTTATTCAAAAACACTGGCCCTTGAACTTGCCGGTAAAGGGATAAGGTCAAACTGCATTTCACCCGGTTATGTTAAAACATCGATGACTGCTGCTGCCCGTGAAACAATTTCCGACGAAAGCATGGACCGGATTGAGAACGATCAAATGTTGGGGGCTGGCGAACCAATTGATGTAGCAAAAACCATCGCCTATTTTCTTTCGGATGCATCAAAATGGGTAACCGGCACAAACTTAATTTTGGGTGGATAAATTATGGAAACAATAATTCAACAAATCGATTACACAGTAATTGTTCCTGTTTACAATAGCGAAAACACATTACAGGCTCTTTTTGACAGAACGAAGGCCGTTTTTGAATCGCTTGATAAAAGTTTCGAAATGATTTTTGTGGAGGATGGTGGAAAAGATAACAGTTGGAAAGTGCTTACCCAAATTCAAAAGCAAAACAAAAACTATGTTTCTGCCTTCCGGCTAAATCGCAATTATGGCCAGCATAATGCCACATTTTGCGGAATGGATCATGCACGGGGAGATTATGTTATTACCATCGACGATGACCTGCAAACCCCGCCAGAGGAGATAAAAAAACTCATCGAATCAGCTGAAGCAGAAAATTCACCGGATGTAGTTTATGGTTATTACAAAAAAAAACAGCATTCATGGATCAGAAACATCGGAAGCCGATTTTTAAAATATTACACAAAAACACTTTTTAAAGCGCCCGGAAAAGGTTCTTCATTCAGGTTATTTACTCATAAAATAAATGAACAAATACTATCGCACCGGACAACGATGGTATTCATTGATGAACTTTTACTTTGGTATGCCGGAAATATATCATTTATTGAAGTTGAACATAAAACCTCAGAGAAAGCCAAATCAGGATACAACCTCTTTAAACTTATCAGGATGTTCATGAATGTGATCCTCTACTCCACCGTTACCCCCCTAAAAATTATGGTTTACGGTGGTATTTTTTCAGCGCTGGTAAGTTTTGCCCTGGGGCTATATTTTATTTATCGAAAAATGGTTCATAATGTTCCCCTGGGATATACATCCGTTATTGTCACCATCCTGTTTTCAACTGGCATATTGCTTTTTTTCATGGGAATTATCGGCAAATATTTGAGCAGAATATTTGTTATCCAAAACAAAAAACCCCCCTATTTAATTAAAAGAGCTTTTAGCAGAAAACCGGAAAGCAAACCCTAAAATGAAGTTAATCAGGTACGGAATAATTTTAAGGCGAATATCAATCAGTGATATTGAAATGGTTCGAAATGCACGTAATTCGGTACGCCATCTGATGAATTATAAAGCGTATATCACCCCCGAAATGCAATTGAATTGGTTTCATTCAATAAACAATAGCAGTAATTTTTATTATATCATTCAGGCGGGTGAAGGAGATATTGGGCTTATTCATGAAAAAAACGCATCAATCCATGCCGGTGAATTATTGGATAATTCAGAAGGAGGAATATTTCTCTTCAGAGAGGAGTACCATAACCATCCCGCTGCAGTTTTGGCCGCGCTTATTCTTATCGAAAAAGGTTTTTATCTTTTTGGCGACCGTCAGTCTGTTATTCATATTCAGCGTGATAATGAAAAAGCAATCCGTTTTAATGAAAAACTGGGTTATCAATTGTTAAAAGGTGAAGAAACTAATGTGCACCAAAAATATATTCTAACTAAAGAAAACTTCATTAAAAAAACTTCGAGGTTACGTAAAGCCGCCCTGAGACTTTCCAGATCTGACAACACGCTAACTTGTATTATGGATAAAAACGATTACCTATCAAGCTTTGGAATGGAAATCGAAAAAATTAATAATGAAGCTGGTTTTTACTTTTCGGATTATAAAGACGGAGCCAGGATTTGCCAATCTTCAATACCTCTGGACTAAAACAATTTTTTAAATTTTTTTACTGAAATCTGAAACAGGTCGGCTATCACCCGGAAATCTTTTTTACTATACCTAAAAATCCCGATCATACTGATATCCATTAATCGTGCGTACAAAATCAGCCCGGCCAGGGTCATGAAAGCATAGCTGATATTTGTGGCATAAACAGCACCCATACCTCCGAACCTGGGTATCCAAAAGAAATTCAGAACTATATTGACCACCAGTGCAGGAACCGATACATAAAGGTAAACAAAAGGTTTGCCCTCACCTGCCAAACGACTCGACAATATTTTTGATATTATAAGCAAAAGAATACCGGGGAGTAAATACCGGATCATAGGAACTCCCGGTAAAAATTGTTTGCCATATAATATTTCAACCAAAAAGGGTGCGAACGCAAATAAGACAATATACGACAACACGCCAATCAATAATGATAAGCGAATCAATTGACTGATATTTGCATTTTTAATGTTTGCATTTTCGGTATTGGCACTATTACTAATGATAACCCCGCCCACTGCAAAAGGCACCTGCCAGTTAGTGGCAATTGCCGTAGCAAGCGAATAAAAACCGAGTTCCTCCATGGTGGAAAGTTTACCCATTAATAAAATATCAACCTTTATATTCAACATCATAAAAAATGTGGAAATGGAATACAGGAGTCCGAACTTCAACAAACTCAGAAAAGCTTTTTTACTGAATTTCCCTCCCTTGTCAGAATAATGAATAACCTTGTAAAGTGCAATCGCACTGACGATAAAATTAGATGCAATCAATGCGATAAGGGCCCCGGTGACACCCATTTTTAGTATCGGCAAAAATATAACCATACTGATAAGGTACAGACCCTGAAAACTCCATCTCAATTTTATTGAGGTATTATATAATTGCCTGCCCATAAAATAACCACCTGCATATCGTCGTAGCAGCCGAAGTGGTATCCTCGATACGGCAAGGATAATAAGGGGAATAGTAAATAGCGGATTTTCAAGAAAAACATAAAAATAAGCAGAAACTATGATTCCCAGTATTGTTGCCCCGGTTACTAAATAAATTAACGAAACCACAATATCCGAATCTTCAAATTTGTCTTTGCCTACATGAAAAATGATTGACCGTCTGATCCCCATCTCAGCAAACCTGAGCACGATGGCAGGAACTACCATCAGGGCGGCATAAACACCCCTGCCTTCCGGACCAAGGGTTCGAGTAAGGATAATGCCTGTGATGAGGCTCACGAGGGTGGCCAGGGTATTACTCCCTGATATTTTAGCTATGTCTTTAAAAAAACTATTCATAAACTAAGCCTAAAATCGCCCGGTTTTAGTTGAAATAATATCTGATTTTACGCCGGTACTTTGGCGGTACCAAAAAAATAAAAAAATTCATAAGATGATAAGCGTATACATACAAATAGCCAGGTAATACACGAAAGAAATTCCCTATCCCGTGAGTCCTGAATACCCTTTCATAGCCCGATCTTTCAGCCCATGTACCAACAAACACATCAGCTCTTCTGATGTCCCTGTCGCGCATTTTTTCTTTCCACTTATTTACATTGTCGGAGGTGATAGGTTTAAATAAATTTCCGTGAAACATATCATTGGCAATAAACTTATTCCCCTCCCGGCTTTGCTCCCTGAGTCCTGAATACAATAACATTTGCGGCTTGTATTCTATTTTTAGAAAATCACACATTTCTTTAAGGTAATGTTCCGGATTACCTACAAAATCCTCGTATTTATAGGAAAAAATCCTTTCGGGATAGCGCAGTTGAAGACTGAATATTTTTTCTTGTGAATTCCTCCAAATTGTGGCAATCAACGGCAAATTCCCCTTTAATAGCTTCACCCTTTTCATCGACAGAATATGGTCACGATAATCGCGCACCACATGAATGATCTTGGCCTCAGGAAAGTACTCCAGAAAATCTTCCGGCATTCGGGAATAGTTCGGATTTTTGTCGCCCAGAATTAAAATTGATTTTTTATGGTAAACTGAAGGGTAAGCAAGGTAAATTACTTTTAGTATAGTTTTTAGGTTCAACACTTCCAGATGCTTCATTAAAAAGGATTTCACTTTGTTTTCATCCACTTTCCACTCAATAAATTTTGGATTTAACCGAATGAAATCAAATAGTTCATTTAAACGTTTTTCATTCCATGATTTCACCTGTCCAAACCGGTAAAAACTTTCTTTTATAATTCGTGCTTCAGGCGGTATCTGAATGTTTGGATGCGCATCACAAAGAGTTTGCAATAAGGTAGTCCCCGAGCGGGGCCGACCAATAATAAAAAAGAAAGGCAAGTTCAATACCTCACTTATCAAAAACTTTTCAAGGTCAATTTCCATTCGATTGTTTTCCATTTTTTCTTTTTAAAACGCGTGGTAAAACCGGACTATATTTCCATATTAATTTGCGCCAGCCAAACGGCAAAACAAAGGTAATTTTCCGCATTGTGTTCCATACCATTCCATAAAAACTAAAAGGAAGATATTTCAGGTACCATAATCCCTTCATTTTGGTACCTGAAACTGTATAGCCGGCTTTTTGTCCGGTTCGTCCGGCTATCCACTCTGCTGCTGCTATCTCACTATTATTTAGTTGTGTTTCCCATCGGTTCACGCTTTGCGTTGAAACAGGTTTTAACAAACTTTGATGATACTTTTCAATTGCGTTCGCAGGTAAAAATTCATCTTCATTCTCGATCTTGTAAAAGTCAAATACTTTATCATCATAAGGGATTCCGAGAAAATTCGTCACTTTTGCCATTTCCCTTTCGGGGTTCTGAACAAGTGATTCATACTTTAACAGTAAAAAACGCCCGGGATATTTTTTTGCAAATGTCATTACTTCCTCCAACGACTTTTTCCACCTCCAGGCAACCAGTGCAGGGTTCGACATTTCAAAATCCATTCTTTTTATAGAAACCACCTGGTCGCGGTAGTCGCGTATAAGATGGATGTATTTTGCTTCCGTGAAAATCGGAAATATCTTGTGAAAGTTATAGGAATATACCGGGTTTTTATCCCCCATTAAAAGCAGTTTGCCTTTGTCGTAAACCGAATTAAAACATGCATATAATACCTTTATTAAATCTGTGTATGTCCCGCCACCTTCACATTTCAAAAGATTTTTCTCAACCTCTCCCCTATCAATATTCCAGATTCCAAAAATGCGCTGGCTTTCCAGGTCCGAAATAAATCTCAGAATATCCTTTTCGGTTAGTGATTGAAGTTTCCTGTACCGAGAATATAAATTCATAATAACAGGTGATTCATGTGGAATAATAACATTCGGATGGGCATCGAGCAAGGTACGAAGGAGTGTGGTTCCCGACCTGGGCCTTCCGATAATAAAAAAAAAGGGTAATGATTTTATTTGTTCAATTTTCACTTTTTTCGTTTCAGCCAGCACAAAAATAGAGAATCGACTTTATTTTAGTAAGCCGTATACAGGAATTTATTTCCTTTGTCATTGAATAGAATAATGTATAGGATCCCCTTTAACATACCGCACTATACTGGCAATGAAACCAAATACCTATTGGAAGCAGCAGAAACAGGTAAGATTTCGGGCAATGGATTATTTACACAAAAATGTCATGCTTTTTTTGAAAATCAATTAGGATATCCAAAAGTATTGCTCACCACATCCTGTACCGATGCCCTTGAAATGGCTGCCATACTCTGCAAAATTGAGCCCGAAGATGAAGTGATCGTCCCTTCTTTTACTTTTGTTTCAACTGCCAATGCTTTTATCCTGAGAGGGGCTAAAATTGTTTTTGTAGATTCGGGTAAACTCAATCCGAATCTCGATGTAAACCAGTTGGAAAAACTTATCACTCCTAAAACCAAAGCCATTGTTGTGGTGCATTATGCCGGAGTTGCCTGCGATATGGACCATATTATGACCCTGGCCAAAAAATACGGGCTTCTGGTGATAGAGGATGCCGCCCATTCAATTGATGCCTTTTATAAAGGTCGTAAACTTGGTACCATTGGTCACCTTGCCGCCTTTTCGTTTCATGAAACAAAAAACATTATGTCGGGGGAAGGTGGGATGCTGGTAATTAATGACAAAAGGTTTGAACAGCGGGCCGAAATCATTTGGGAAAAAGGCACTAACAGGGCTGCATTTCAACGGGGAGAGGTGGATAAATATAACTGGCAGGATGTTGGCTCTTCATTTTTACCCTCTGAGTTAACCGCTGCAGTTCTTTTTGCGCAATTGGAAAAGTTAAACGACATCCAGCAAAAGCGAATACACATCTGGAACTTATACAGGAAATCTCTTTCAAACCTCGAAACAAAAGGATTTATTCGTTTACCTCACATTCCGGAGCATGCTTCCAATAACGGACATTTGTATTACCTAATTTGTAAATCACAACAGGAAAGGGATGCATTGATCAAATACCTGGCTGCACATGGAATACAGGCAGTATTCCATTATTTACCCCTACATAAAAGTGATTTTTACCTTTCGGTTAATTCTGAACATGATCTGCCAAATGCTGAGTTTTTCAGTCAAAGAATTGTGAGGCTTCCTTTATTTTACAGCATAACCGATGAGATGATCGCAGAAGTTTGTGATCGGGTGAGGTCCTTTTTTAGCAGGTGATCAATTAATAATCATTTTGTTCAATCATAAAATCCCCTCCTGATTCAATTATTTTCCATTTAAGCTATTCAATATTAAAATCAATTGACATGGTAGTTACCAGGATAACCGGATATTTTTTTCAGTTAATGGAAAGTATTAAAACATTAATTTCAATTGAAAACTTTTTGAGACAAGGGTGGTAAAACTTACATTTGCAACAATAAAACTGACAAATAAAGAATCTTTGCTGAATGAAAACAGCAAGACTTATAATACTTCATATAACATTATTTGTATACTTTGCGGTAAATGCAAATTGCCAGGTTACTGACACCATTGCCAACTGGGACGGCATCAATGTTCCATGGACCGCAATTGGTGTATCAACGCAACAGGTTGAAAACCCCGATCCCTCCGGTATAAATACCTCTGCTAATTGTATGAAAGCAACTACCAGCAGCGGACAGTATGATTTAATTTACAATGATCTTTCTGAGCCGGTCAATTTTAATGAATGGCCACTATATCGGATCAAAGTGCTGGCGCCCATGAGTGGGGGCAGCATCGTATTTAAATTTGAAAATAGCACCAACACCAATTGGACAGAAATTGAAAAAACACCTGCACCCGGGCAATGGGATGAACTGGAATTTGACTTTACCGGTGTGATGGCAACTGATTACGTCAGGATGGTCATCTTCTTTGACTTCCTGGGGACTACGGCCGGGCAGGAATGGTTCCTCGATGATGTGATCCGGATTTCGGAAGGAGGGGCCGGGCTTACCTCTAATTTGCCTATTGTAATTATCAACACTTATGGCGTTCCCATCCCTGATGAACCCAAAATCGACGGCGAAATGAAGATCATTGACTATGGCCCGGATAGCCTCAACAATCAATATGATATTCCTAACGGGTTTGATGGATTTATCGGCATCGAAGTCAGGGGGCAAAGTGCTCAAATGTTCCTAAAAAAATCATATGCTTTTGAAACAAGGGATTCAGTGGGCGAAAACCTGAATGTTTCATTATTGGGTATGCCTGCTGAAAATGACTGGATTTTGTATGGTCCATACAGTGATAAATCGATGCTGCGGAATTTTATGGCTTTTTATATCGGAAGCCTGCTCGACCCTTATTGTTCAAGAATTGCGTATTGCGAAGTTATCGAGAACAATAATTACAAAGGTGTTTACATTTTGATGGAAAAAATAAAAAAGGATGAAAACCGGGTAAATATTGCAACACTCAAATCGGAGGATATATCAGGTGATGAACTAACCGGCGGATACATCCTCAGGGTTGACAAACTTGATCCCGATTTTGCTTATGGCTACCATGGCTGGAAATCGATACCAAACCCTCCTTACCCAAATGCATTGAATATCACTTACCAGTATTATTACCCGAAAGCAGAAGATATTATGCCCCAGCAAAAATCATACATCACTGATTATATATTAAATGCTGAAAATGCCCTGACTGGGAACGGATTTAACAACCCAAATACGGGATATAATCACTTTCTGAATGTGGGTTCTTTTGTGGATCATATGGTCCTTCGCGAAATTTCCAAAGAAGTGGACAGCTACCGTTACAGTACTTATTTTTATAAAGAAAAAGATAGTGATGGCGGGAAATTGTTTGCCGGCCCACCCTGGGATTTTAACCTGGGTTTTGCCAATGTGGATTATTATGAGCCCGGTGTAGAAACTTCGGGTTGGATTTTTACAGAAGTGGAACCCTGGGATGCCGGCCGTATGTTCTGGTGGAAAAGGTTAATGCAAGATCCATATTATGAAAACCTGTTTTATACCAGGTGGCATCAACTTAGGCAGGATGAACTCACCGATGAAAATATTGAGTTGGCCATTGATTCAATTGTAAATTATATTGGAGAGGCCCAACAACGAAACTTCTCGCGATGGCCGATTTTGGGGCAATATGTATGGCCCAATTACAGCTGGGAAGGTAATAATTATGATGATGAGGTGGCTTTGTTTGAAGACTGGTTAATGGATCGGATTTACTGGCTGGACAGTAACATCCCCGGAACAATGCTAAGCCCATCAGCGCTGCTTTCAGGAACCTTTCCGGAGCTTAATATCTCACTTACGGATGATTATTTCAGTCGTGAAATTCTTAAAAATAAGTACTTTGATCTAAATATTTCAAGCGACGAAGTTTCACTTGATACGGTAATATTTGAGGATGCCAGCCATGCAAAATTGTTTTTTATGGGCAACCCGGATCCAAACACCCTGCTATCAGTTACCATCGACAAAAAAGTGATAAATACCTTCAGTGATTTGTCCACCAATGAAATTGCGTTAACCGGATTGGAATCAATAACGGCAAATAAATTCCGGATTTATGCTTCCGGGAAAAAAATTATTATCGAAAACACTGATCAGGCTGAGGATGATTGTCAATTGAAAATTTTTAGTATTACCGGTCAGAAAATCGAAGGATTCCGGCTTACCAATAAGGATGTTCAGTACGTTGAAACGAAAGCAAAGCAAGGTGTATACGTTTGTACATTCCAATCGGATCGTATTATTTATACGTGTAAAATTTTCATTTCCGAGTAACTACTGTTTTAAAACCCTCGGCTTCAGCTTTTCAATTTTTCATAATTTAGCACTCACCAATACATTGCTACATCTTATGAAAAGGAGTTGTATAAGCAGCATTCTGGTTTTGTTTTTTCATGCATTGCTTTATTCACAGATCAATGGCATAGGCACCCCATTGATTGAAAATTATTCACGCTCTGATTTCAAAGCAGGCCAGCAAAACTGGATGATTGATCAGTCGCCCGACGGACGGCTCTATTTCGCCAATAATGATGGACTTCTTGAATTTGATGGCGTCAACTGGCATTTGCATCGTTTGCCTAACGGCACCTTTGTACGTAGTATTTATGCAGCCGCCGACGGTAAAATTTATGTGGGAGGTTATAATGAGTTTGGCTATTTTGAACCAAATTCCCGTGGTGCTTTCACTTATCATTCATTATATTCATCGCTGAAACCAGAAGATCAAAATTTTGATGAAATATGGCGCATTCATCTTACTTCTGATGGATTGGTATTTCAGTCGTTCAAACAACTATTTTTTTTGCAGGATGGAAAAATCACGGTGGTAAAGGCTCCGGGTGTATTCCATTTTTCTTTTTTTGTGAACGGTCAGCTTTATGTTAATGATCTGGAAAAAGGAATGCTGCTTTATTCGAGGGGCGATTTTTATCCGTTGCTTGGCACCGACCGGTTAAAAGGATTAATCATTTGGGCAGTTTTACCTTTAGAAAATAAACTACTGATAGCCACAGCAGATAAAGGGCTTTTTTTATACGATGGAAATCAATTACAGGAATGGTCCAATCCAACCTCAGATTATCTTAAATCGAAGCAGATATTTTCTGCAATTAATCTTGATGAACATCATTTTGCTTTTGGCACCATACTCAATGGCCTTCTGATTTGTACCAAAGATGGTTCGCCTGTGCAAAAAATAAATCGCTTAACCGGTTTGCAAAATAACACTATTTTGAACCTTTATAAAGATACTTCAGGAAACCTATGGCTTGGCACCGACAATGGGATTGATTACCTCGAAATAAACTCTCCATTAAGCTATTTATCCTATGCGCAGGGGCTAAGCGCTGGATATACGGCCATTTTAAATAACGGGCTTCTTTATCTTGGTACCAACCAGGGTGTGTCATACAAAAACTGGAGTTCTTTTTTATCACCTGAATCCGAAGAATCTTTTAAACTTATTGAAAATACAAGCGGGCAAATATGGACCCTTCAGGTTATTGATGAGCAGGTTTTTTGTGGAACAAATAATGGCACGTTTCTCATCAACTCCAATTCGGCAAAACGAATTTCGGAAATACAGGGAGGCTGGACTTACAGACAGCATCCGGCTCAGGCAAATAAAATCATTGGCGGAACTTACACCGGTCTTGTTTTATATGAAAAGCAAAACGGACAATGGAAACAGCAACGAAAAATCAAAGGCTTTAATGAATCAAGCCGTATACTTGAGTTTGATAAAGATGGAAGCATTTGGATGAGTCATGGATTCAAAGGAGTTTATCATATTTTTTTGAATGAATCCCTCGATAGCGTTACCAATTATAAGTTTTATAGTCAAAACCTTAATGTGGTAATACTTAACAAACAGCTGCTATTTACAGGCCCTGATGGATTATTCACTTTTAATAATGAACATCAATCTTTTGAGAAATCGGAATTCCTTTCCGAGAATATGAACTGGACTGGGTTGGCATCTCTTAAAGAGGACTACAAAGGTAATATCTGGTATTTCAATAATGGAGGAACGGGTGTGCTTCGCAAGTTAGAAGATGGCACTTATACAAACATTGATTTACCCTTTAAGCAACTAAAAGGCAAATTAATCGGTGGTTTTGAATTTGTTTACCCGGTTAACGAAATGAGTGTATTCCTGGGTGTAAGCGATGGTTTTGCCTACTACAATCCCAAAATTGTTAAAAATTACCAGGTTCCGTTTAATGTTTATATCGACAAAGTCATTTTGCCTTCATCCGACTCCATAATATGTTACGGACTATTTGCAGATTCCAATGGCAATGTTCCTCAATTGAAATATAAAAGCAATAGTCTCTACTTTATTTTTGCTGCAAATGACTTTGAAAATTCCAATGCAACTGAATATGCAACTTTTCTGAAGGGGTATGACCAGGGCTGGACCAATTGGGAAACCAAAAACACCAGGGAATTTACCAATTTACATGAAGGTGAATACAAGTTTTTAGTTAAAGCCCGAAACATTTATGGTACTGAAACTGCTACCAAAGCTTATCAGTTTAGCATTGATCCTCCCTGGCCAAGATCGGCGCCGGCATTTATCCTTTATGCATTTTTGGGGTTATTACTAATTGGGATAACTATTCTACTGATGAGGAAAAAGATAGAACGATCTAAGTTAAAAGAAGCCAGGTTACAACAGGAAAAATTCAGGGAGCGCGAGGATAAATTGCAAAGGGAAACCCTGGAGGCAGAAAAGGAGATCATTCGGCTGAGAAATGAAAAACTCAGAGAACAAATGACGATGAAGGATAAAGAACTGGCCAATGCAACAATGGAAATGATCCAGAAAAACAAGGTGCTCAATAAAATTAAAAACGACCTCAAAAAGATCACTACTGCTTCACATGATGATGGATTAAAAAACGAGGTTCAGTCGCTCCACCGGAAAATAAATAAAGAGCTGGATACCGAGAAACAATGGGAGGTTTTTGAAACCCATTTCGAGAATGTACATGAAGCATTTTTGAAAAGATTGAAAAATCAATTCCCCGACCTGAGCCCCCGAGAACTTAAACTTTGCGCGTATCTTCGTATGAATATTTCAAGCAAGGAAATAGCTGCACTCATGAATATTTCAACCCGGGGTGTTGAAATAAGCAGGTATAGACTGCGCAAAAAACTACAACTTAGCCGAAACGAAAATCTTACTGACTTTATTCTATCTTATTAGCGCCGATTTCAACTGATTAGTTAAGGTTGAATTAAGGAACCATAATTTACTGATTTTATGACTCTTGAATTCTACCTGATGTATTTTTGATGTAGTGTTTTCTGTATTTGTTGAGTTTTTGATGTTCTATTTAATTAGGAAAAAGTGCTACATCATTATTAAATTTGGTTTAAAATTTCGACCTCCTAAATGAAAAGTTACATTTAAATCAATACACATGATGAAAAAAGTTTACGCATTCATTTTGATGTTTTTGTTCCTTGGCGTTGCTGGTGTATTTGCACAGGAAATTAATGTTTCCGGTACAGTCATCTCTGCCGACGACAACTCCACTTTACCCGGAGTTACCGTTTTACTAAAAGGGACAACAAACGGAACAACCACCAACATTGATGGGAAGTATACCTTAAATAATGTTCCGGCAGACGGAATCCTGGTATTTTCCTTTGTTGGGATGGTAACACAGGAAATTCCGATCAGTAACCAAACCCAAATCAATGCAGTTCTTGAAACCGAAACATTTGGCCTGGACGAGGTAGTAGTTATCGGATACGGAACCGTTAAAAAACAGGATGTAACAGGAGCAGTTTCTGTTCTTGGATCTGAATCAATTCAACAAATCAAACCCGTTAAAGCAGAAGAAGCCCTACAGGGAACCGTCAGTGGCGTAAGCGTTACACCACAATCTGGAGCCCCGGGTGCAGGACTTGATATCAGGATCAGGGGTATTTCAACCAATGGAGACCCATCTCCGGTTGTAATTATCGATGGTTATGTGGGCGATCTGAATACCATTAACCCCAATGACATCGAAAGTTTTACCGTACTTAAGGACGCCCAGGCTGCAATTTATGGAACGATTGGTGCCAATGGTGTTATCCTGATCACGACTAAATCAGGTAAAAAAAATACAGCCACACAGGTTAATTTTAACAGTTCGTTCGGAATTCAGGAAACCACGCGAATGCTTCCTGTTTTAAATGCAACGGAATATGCTGTTTTGTTAAATGAAAGTTATGCTGCAAATGCCCAGGATCTCCCCTACCCGGATATTTCCGGACTTGGAGTTGGTACCGACTGGCAAAGTGAGCTTTTCCAAACAGCTCCAATCTATGATAACAATTTAAGATTTTCGGGAGGTACTGACAAAGTTGTTTATTCAGTTAGCGCTTCCGATTTGCGTCAGGAGGGTATCATCGGTGGCGACAAAACCGGATTTAACAGAACCACCGGAAGAGTCAGTCTGGGAGCAGATATGACCGATTGGTTAAAATTCAATTCGGCCATCACTTATTCCTATATCGATCGAAAATCCATCAACGATTTTGGCCTGGGGTCAGTACTCTTTAATGCCGTAAATATGCCGGCAACAGTCCCTGTTTATGACTACAATGGCAATTATTATTATGCCCCTGATGATGTGGGTATAGAAATTATCAATCCATTGCAACAAATAGCCGATACTTATAATGATTATAACCTTGGCAAACTTACCGGGAATGCCAGCCTGGAAGCCCGTTTTGCACAACATTTCACAGCAACAGGCCGTATTGGCGTAAATACATCCCAGTCGAAATACAAATCCTTTTCAAAAGAGGTTTACTATGGCGAAGGCAAGGTGTTTAATAACAACCGAAGTAATGTTTACCAGAGCAAAGAAAATTTCAATGATTATACATTCGACTTATTTGTAACTTATGATAATACCTTTGCAGAAGATCACAATATATCAGCAACCCTGGGTAACACCGTTTTTAAAGAATGGGGAAATGGCCTGAATGCTACCGGATATGATGTTCCTTACAACTCATGGGAATTTGCCGATATTAGCCTTGCCGATGGATTAGCCACTACAAAGGCTACAGGATCATATGTATATGATCAACGTAAATTATCATATTTCGGAAGGGTACAGTATGATTTTAAAGGAAAGTACCTGTTATCAGGAATGATCAGGCGGGATGCTTCCACCAAATTCGGTCCGGACAATGCGGTGGCATGGTTCCCTTCAACAACAGTGGGCTGGATTGCATCGAAGGAAGATTTCCTGAAAGATATGAAGGATCTCAACTTACTCAAAATAAGAGCCAGTTATGGTATTCTTGGTTCCGATAAAATCAATGACTATCTTTATATTTCTCAATTAACAGGAGAAGGTGTTTACGTACTTGGTGATTCACTTACCTACGGAAAAGCCATAGGTGCATTGCCAAACCCATCTGTAAAATGGGAACAATCCGAACAAATCGATATAGGTTTTGATCTTACCATGTTTAAAAACAAGTTAGAAATTACTGCTGATTATTTTAACAAAACAACCAAAGACCTGCTTATTCCTGACATCCCTGTTACCGGTATTTTAGGGACAAGTGCACCGGGTGCCGGTCGGCCGACCATCAATGCAGGGACAGTACGAAACAGCGGTTTTGAATTTTCGGTAGGTTATAAAGGAATGGTTAAAAACGACTTTGTTTACAAGGTAAATTACAATGTAACTTATCTCAATAACGAGGTATTGAAGGTAGATAATGGTATTGGTTATTACGAAGGAGGATCATTCGGTGTTGGTCAGGCATATCCCGCAAGGATGGAAGTCGGATTCCCCATGGGATATTTTTATGGCTATGAAACCGATGGCATTTTCCAAACCCAGGCTGAAGTTGATGCCCACCCCTCCCAAGCAGCACTTGGTGCTGAAGCACAGCCGGGAGATATCCGTTACAAGGATCTGAATGGCGATGGTGTTATCAATGTAAACGACAAAACCATGATCGGTGATCCTATACCCGATTTTATCATGGGACTGAATATCTCACTGGATTATAAAAACTTTGATTTTGTAACCTTCTTTTACGCCAGCATTGGCAACGATATCGTTCGTAATTATGAACGTACCCAACCAAATGTAAATCGCTTATCCTACCTCCTCGACCGTTGGACCGGAGCCGGAACCAGCGATGAAGTTCCCAGGGTAACCACAGCAGCTACCGCAAATACCGTTTTTTCTGATTATTACGTTGAAGACGGTTCATACCTCAGGATACAGCGGGTTCAGCTAGGATACACTATTGGTGATCAAATTTCTGAAAAAATTGGATTTAAAGAACTCCGTTTTTTCGTGGCAATCACCAATCTGGTCACTTTTACAAAATATATGGGATTTGATCCGGCTGCTTCATCAGGTTCGCCTATTGGAAGCGGATTTGACTCAGGATTCTACCCTGCTGCCCGTACTTATACATTTGGTTTAAACCTTAACATTTAAATTTTTTGAAAAATGAAAAGAAAGATATTCAATAAAAGCATAATTGCAGGTCTGTTAACTTTCATGGTATTTTTCAATGCCTGTACCGACAAATTTGTTGAGGTATCGCCGGAATATTCCATTGATTCTGAAAATTATTTCAACTCACAGGATGATTATTATGCCGCACTGGTAGCAGCTTATGACCTGTTACAAACAACCTATGCCAATGTTATTGTTGGTGAGATTGCCTCCGACAATACCCTTTGTGGTGGCGAGAGCCCCACGGATGTTATCGGATGGCAACAAATCGACGATATGACCCATACTCCAACAAACTCAAACCTGAGTGATATTTGGGGATGGATGTACTCAGGCGTTCAGCGAACCAATTATTTTATGGAGTTCAAGGATAAAATTGATTTTGATGGAAGAGATGAAATGGTTGGTGAAATCAGGTTTCTGCGTGCTTATTACTATTTTGAGTTGGTTAAATGGTTTGGCCCTGTTCCCATGAAAGTGGATGAACGCTTTAAGCTGGGCGATGAAACCACTATACCCCGCTCATCTGTTTCAGAAGTTTATTCACAAATAGAAGCTGATTTACAATATGCAGCCAGCGTACTTCCTTATAATCCTGTTCAGGTGGGAAGAGCTACCAAAGGTGCTGCTCAGGCTTTGCTTGGGAGAGCTTATCTCTACCAGGATAAATTTACTGAAGCCGCAGATGTCCTCGATCAGATCATTCAGGACGGTTACTACTCACTGGTGTCGGATTACAGTACCATCTGGGAAAATGACGGAGAAAATGGCATCGAATCCATCTTTGAAGTTCAATACACCGATGTAGAAGGTGCCGGATTTGGCTGTTTACAGTGCTCCGAAGGAAATGTGGCTGTTGGCTTCAGTGGCATAAGAGGATATGACGGACCCATGTTTACTTCAGGTTATAGCTTTAATGTTCCTGTACAGGAGGCATACAATGCATTCGAAACCGGAGATCAAAGGCGTGATGTTACCGTTTTGGATATTGCAGCATGGGCCGATTCAACCGGCGCTGTTTACACCACAGGAAACGAGCACACCGGCTATTTCAACCGTAAATATTTACCCCGTAAAAGAAGCAGTTTGGCACAGCCCGACCTTAATCTTACCAATCCTAATAACTATAGGTCTATCCGATACTCCGATGTACTCCTGATGGCAGCCGAAGCTTATAACCGCGGAGGAATTGATGATAGCAAAGCACGTGATTACCTGAACCAGGTTCGTGAAAGGGCCTTTGGTAATGCAAATCATAACATTTCATCTTCAGGATCTGAACTTACTGATGCCATCTGGCGCGAGCGCAGGTTGGAATTGATGGGCGAAGGTCACAGGTTTTTTGACCTGGTACGAACAGGTAAAGCTGCTGCATCAATCGATGGTTTTACATCGGGTAAAAATGAAGTGTTCCCTATTCCTCAGGAAGAAATCGATTATTCTTCAGGAAACTGGTCACAAAATCCGAATTATTAATAATAAGCAAACAACATTAAGACATGAATTCAATTAAAAATATATTGATTATTATGACTCTCCTTACCTTTTCTGTTGCTTGCGAAAAGGAAAAGGATAATCTGGATAAAGTAAGTAACGCCTCCGGACCGTCAAATGTGAGTGCTACTTTTGATATCACTCAGGACAATACCGGGGAAGTTACCATTACTCCCACCGCCAATGGTGCTACCTATTTTATGGTTTTATTTGGCGACGATGCTTATGCAACACCAGAAAAATATGGCATTAATGAATCCATTACACACACTTATGCTGAAGGTGTTTACACATTCCAGCTTACCGCAGTTGGTATTTCAGGTAAAACCGCTCAGTTTGAGCAGGAACTCGAAATTACATTTCTGCCTCCGCAAAACCTTACAGTTACCATTGATCAGGATGTTACCAACCCGTTCTTTGTTTCAGTTACTGCATCGGCACAATACGCTGTTATTATGGATGTTTATTTTGGTGAAGAACAAAATGAAGATCCGATACACGCCATGCCCGACTCAACAGTTACACATACCTACCAAAATCCGGGGGAATATATTATTACGGTTATAGCTAAGAGCGGGGGTTCAGGTACGGCATCCATAAGTGATACAATCAATATTTCAGAAGCCAACGACCCCGTAAACCTACCCATCAATTTCGAATCGTTTACAGTAAACTATGCTTTTACTGATTTTGGTGGAGTAACTTCAGCGGTAATCGACAATCCCGATCCTACGGGAATAAATACCAGTTCCAAAGTAGCTGAATCCTTTAAATCAGAGGGAGCGGAGACCTGGGGAGGAACATTCCTTACACTCGAAAATCCTATTGACTTTACTGTTAATAACAACTTTAAAGTGAAGGTTTGGTCGCCCAAACTAAATGCAATGGTAAAGCTCAAAGTGGAAAACCTTACCAATGCAGATATTTGGTATGAGGTTGACCAGTTTACAACTACCAGCAACGATTGGGAGGAAATCGTGTACGATTTTTCAGCAATAAGCCTCGAAGAAGAATATCAGAAAGTGGTCATCTTTTTTGATTTTGGTAACAACGGAGATGGATCATCCTATTATTTCGATGATATCCAGCTGGTGCCTGGCAATTTACCTACCGACATGCCCATAGAAGATTTTGAAGGCACTCCTCCTGATTTTACTTCATTTGGAAATATTGCTGATATTGAAATCGTGGCAAATCCTGATCAATCAGGTGTAAATACCACTGCCAATGCTGCAAAGATGTTTAAAACGTCGGGGTCGGAAACATGGGCCGGAGCCTTCTGGGAATTATCATCGCCCATGGATTTGGATAATTATTCAAAAATTGCCTGCAAAACATGGTCAGCAACAAGCGGGATCGTGATCAAGCTAAAAATTGAGAACTCCGATGCCAGCGTTACCCATGAGGTAGATATTACGAATACTTCGGCCAATGCCTGGGAAGATCTGGCATATGATTTCAGTGATGCTCCGGCAGCTGATTATGTTCGCATTGTGATCTTCTTTGATTTTGGAAATGCAGGCAATGATGCCACTTATTATTTTGATGAATTTTCATTAACGAACTAAAAATACCGGAACAATGAAATACAGCGCATACATAATATTTTTGATCGCAGGACTGATGCTAACTCTGAGCGCATGCCAGAAAGATCAGCATGATCTGGGTGATTTAAAAGCGCCCTCAAACCTTGTAGTTTCTTTCACAATTGTGGGAGCAGATGCTGAAAATCCAAATGGAGATGGAAGCGGTTTGGTAGAGTTTAAAGCCACCGCCAGCGATGCTATTTCCTTCTATTTTGATTTTAATGATGGAAAGGATAAAAAAGTAGCTCCCGACGGAACTTATACCAACAGGTTTTCAACTCCAGGGCTCAATGAGTACAACGTGATAGTTTATGCAGTTGGAACAGGTGGTATTACCAGTAGTAAATCTACTGCCGTAGAGGTAGTGAGCGATTTCAACGATGTAGAAGCAGTAGCCTTTTTAACAGGTGGAAGTTCAAAATCATGGTATTGGGCAGCCGATCAGGTTGGCCACCTCGGACTTGGGCCTAATAACTTTGATTATGAACCGGGATCCTGGACGTGGCCACAATGGTACCAGGCTGCTCCATGGGAAAAGGCTGCAACTTCCATGTACGACTGTGAGTTTGTTTTCAAAATGGATGGCGACCATGTTACCTTTGAACAACTCAATCCCACCGGTGAAGCTTTCATTCAGGGAATATATTCGGAAGCTTTGGGCTTAGGTTCCGAAGGCAGTTATCCATTTGATATTGATGGAGTAAAAAATGTAACTTTCAGTCCGTCTGAATCAATTGCTACCATCGACGGCGATTACCGGGGTACTACCATGACTTATTCTGATGGTGGCTTCATGGGATTTTATGCCGGCAGCAGTGAATATGAGATTATTGAAGTTTCTGAAAGCTTGCTAAGGGTGAGAATGGTTCAGGCCAATGAGCCCTTGTTTGCCTGGTATCACATTTTTACAAATGTTAAACCCGAACAAAAATAAATTGACTTTCATAATACATTTAGATTAATTGATTGGTGAATATTGACGCTGTAAATTAGATCATTTCTTGTTTACAGCGTCTTTTCCCAAAAATTTTTAAACCGATAAGCAACTCAAAATGACAATACAAAACTTTATAAACCGACACAAAAAGCAACTCAGTAAAATTGCATTGGCGATCGTTTCAGGATTGTTGTTATTTGCCTATTCCTGTGATAAAAACGAAGATCATGCTGATTTCAATGCTGGTTTCAGCACGGAGTTCATCGATGATAATCATGTAAGATTTACCAATACTTCAACCGGTGAATATCACACATTGATCTGGAAATTTGGCAATGGCGAAGCCGATACAACTACTGATAAAAGTAAATCTTTCGTGGTATATTTCCCGGTTGCCGGGAATTTCAATGCTTCATTGAAAGTTTCTAATTATTATGGCGAAACCAAATCATCCGCCAAAAGCATTACGATAAGCAATACCGATCTTGAGGTTTCATTTTCCATGGATATTCACCCTGATGAGCCTAATTATGTAACACTTACAAACACAACTTCGGGGAATTTTGATTCATTCAAATGGATTTACAGAAGCATGGAGGTAGAAAATGAACAGGAACATATTGCTTACTTCCCCTATGCAGGCGATTATAGCGTTGAGCTGGTGGTAACGATCAACGGATCGGAATTTAGCAACTCCGAGAATCTGAATATTACCCAGGACGATCCAAACATTGTTACTGGCCTTGTATGGGCTGAAGAATTTGAATATACCGGGGCACCTGATCCCTCCAACTGGAATATCGAAACCGGGGGAAATGGTTGGGGAAATGAAGAACTGCAATATTATACAGATAGTGAAAATAATGCATCCGTTGCAAATGGGATGCTTACCATTACAGCCCGCGAAGAATCCTTTGGCGGAAGTGATTACACCTCTGCAAGGAT
Organism: Bacteroidales bacterium; assembly: GCA_020438105.1. Taxonomy (GTDB): domain Bacteria; phylum Bacteroidota; class Bacteroidia; order Bacteroidales; family JAADJA01; genus JAADJA01. The sequence goes on along the minus strand of JAGQVE010000012.1, from coordinate 32,202 downwards.
CACCACACAGAACAAATTTGATGTAAAATACGGCAGGATTGAAGCAAGTATCAAATTGCCCTACGGACAGGGAATGTGGCCTGCATTCTGGATGCTTGGCGCAAACTTTAGTTCAGTTGGCTGGCCACAATGCGGAGAGATCGACATCATGGAAATGGTGGGTGGCACCTCAGGTGATAAAACCACTTACTGCACCCTGCACTGGGACAATGCTGGCGAACATGCTCAGTATGGCGAAAGCTATTCCATTGGCTCAGGCGTTTTGGCCGACGATTTTCATGTTTATGCCGTTGAATGGAATGAGCAGCATATCCGTGGTTTTATTGATGAAACCGAGTATTTCGTAATCGACATCACCCCCACCGAATTAAGTGAATTTCACAATAACTTTTTTATCATTCTTAATCTTGCGGTAGGTGGAAACTGGCCGGGACCTCCAAATGCAAGCACCGAATTTCCACAAACCATGCAGGTGGATTATGTAAGAGTTTACCAGGATAGTAACTAAATTGCCGTTTAGCTAATCAATGAAATTTTTTATGGTTAAAATCCTGAGCAATATCTCTATCCTTATTATGCTGCCAGTGCTGTTTGCATGCACCGGAAATAACAGTCCAATAGTGCAAAATGAAAATAAGGATGCGAATGATTATCAATTGGTTTGGCAGGACGAATTTGATTATTCCGGATTGCCCGATTCCAGCAAGTGGAAATACGACACCGAAGGGAACGAAGCAGGCTGGGGAAACAATGAAATTCAGCATTATACTGAGGCAAGAATGGAAAATTCATGGGTTGAGGATGGTAAATTAAAGATCACCGCAATTCATGAAAACTTTGAAGGAAAACCCTTTACATCAGCAAGGTTAGTTTCACTTGCCGATTGGAAATACGGGCGTATCGAAATAAATGCTCGACTGCCCAAAGCGAAGGGTACCTGGTCGGCCATATGGATGATGCCCGGCGGATGGACCTTTAAAGATGGAAACTGGCCCGACATCGGCGAAATCGACATTATGGAGCATGTTGGCCATAATCTTGGGGTGGTTCATGCCTCAGCCCATTCAAAGGATTATCAGTGGCAAAAAGGCACACAGCAAACAGCCACCATTTACATCCCTGATGTGGCGGAAAATTTCCACTCCTATATTTTCGAATGGTCACCCGAAGTGATGCACACTTATGTGGATGATAGTCTGTATTTTGAATACAAAAATGAAGGGCTTGGCGAAACCAAATGGCCTTACGACAAACCTTTTTATTTAATCCTGAATCTGGCCATAGGAGGAGTATGGGGAAATGTCAAAGGGATTGATACTGCTGCCTTTCCGCAAACAATGGAAGTGGATTATGTTCGTATGTACCAAAAAATGAATAAAGCCGTCAATTAATTTCAGCAATGGGTAAAAAAGAAGTTTGGATCGGGAATAATCAGGTAGTCGACAAGCAGCCTGAACCGAAGGGTGAGTTTGTAGAAATCGACCGTGAGCTATATTACAGGATCTCTGATTTTAATTACATGCCTGATTTTTTTATCAGCATAGTGAGCGACAGCGACCACTGGATGTTTCTTTCGAGCAATGGCTCATTATCATGCGGCCGAAAAAACAGGAATAACTCCTTGTTTCCTTATTATACTGACGATAAAATTCATGATTACCGGGGCCAAACCGGCAGCCGTACGATTATCAGGGCAAAACAGGAAAATAAAACCTTTCTGTGGGAACCCTTTACGGATGAGTCAGCAAAGGCTTATCAAATTACCCGCAACATTTATAAAAGTGTTTTTGGGAACAAAATTCTGTTCGAAGAATTCAATTACGACCTTGGCCTGCGTTTTCGTTACGGATGGGCCAACAGCGAGAAATTCGGATTTATTAAAAGATCGGCTATTCTGAATTTGTCCGATAAAAGCGTTTCATTAGAGATTTTGGACGGAATTCAAAACATACTTCCCTCAGGAATTGATTATGGTTTCCAAAATGAGTTCAGCAACTTACTGGATGCATACAAGAAAAACGAACTGGTACCCAATACCTCTCTTGCGGTTTATTCACTCTCTTCCATCCCAGTCGACCGGGCTGAGCCGAGTGAGTCGTTGCGGGCCACCACCGTTTGGTCGACCGGCACTGCTAAAAACACACAATTCCTGCTTTCTGAAAAGCAAATCAGTAATTTTAGGTGCGGAGGGAAGATCAGCCAGGAAGATGATGTTCGTGCAGCCAGGGGGGCCTATTTCATTTATTCCAACACAGCCCTCAAATCAGCCCGTGAAAACAAATGGACGCTGGTAGCTGAAATCAATCAGGATAGCACTCAAGTAAACAATTTAGTTCATTTTCTTAAGAATACCGACAATGCGGAATTGCTGATCAGCGAAGATATTTCAAAAGGCACCGAAAACCTGAAACGCCTGGTGGCCACAGCTGATGGACTTCAACTTTCGAATACCGGGATCTGTTCGGCCCGGCATTACACCAATACCCTTTTCAATATCATGCGTGGCGGTGTGTTTGCACAAAACTATATGATTCCGGGCAGCGATTTCAAATCCTATTTGTTTTCCATTAACAAACCACTTGCTGAAAATTTCAAAAGCTGGATGGATCAGCTTCCAACTGAATTTTCGCATAATGATCTGATCTCGCGGGCTGAATCAACTGAAAATAAAGACCTTATCCGGATTGCATATGAGTATCTGCCACTTATCTTCAGCCGCCGTCATGGTGATCCCAGCCGCCCCTGGAATATTTTTTCGATTGAAACCAAAAATGAAGATGGCTCGCTGAAGTACAATTACCAGGGCAACTGGCGTGATATTTTTCAGAACTGGGAAGCATTGCTTTTATCGTATCCTGAATTTACCGAAGGGGTCATAAGCAAGTTTTTAAATGCAAGCACCCCCGACGGATACAACCCCTATCGCATCATGCGCAACGGCATTGATTGGGAACGCCCTGATCCTGAAGATCCCTGGGCATATATCGGTTATTGGGGTGATCACCAGATCATTTACCTCCAAAAATTGCTCGAACTATCGAACGATTTTCACCCTGGCAGGCTTGAAAAACTTTTAACTTCAGACCTTTTCGTTTATGCCAATGTTCCTTACCGGATTAAAAAATATGATGATATCCTGGCAAATCCAAAAGATACCGTAGTTTTTGATTTTGAACTGGATAAATCCATTTCCGCCCAATTGGATTTTCTTGGCGCTGATGCCAAATTACTGAAAGATCAGTCGGGTAAAAATATTTACAAAGTCAACCTCACCGAAAAAATACTTGCGACACTGCTTTCCAAACTAAGTAATTTCATTCCGGAGGCAGGCATTTGGCTTAACACCCAGCGCCCCGAATGGAACGATGCCAATAATGCACTGGTGGGCAACGGAACCAGCATGGTTACACTTTACTACATGCGACGGTTCCTCTCATTTTGGAAAAAGGAATTCGATCATTTTTCAGAAGATATGATCTGGATTTCTGAAGAGTTGGTGAATGTTTTCAATGAATTTCATGCATTTTTAAAAGGAAATATGCACTTGACCGAGACCGGATTTGATGACCGGCAGCGTAAAAAATTCGCCGATTTTCTTGGATCAGTACATGCTGAATTTAGAAGTACCATATACAATGATTCATTTTCAGGCTCCAGAATTCCGGTTAAGGTTACCGACCTGGAGTCGTTTATTAACGTCTGCCTGCTTTATATGGATCAATCGATTGCTGTAAACAAACGTACTGATGGCTTGTATCATGCATATAACCTCATCAGCATAGCCGATGATAAAATTGCGATCCGGCATCTGTATGAAATGCTTGAAGGACAGGTAGCTGTGCTAAGTTCGGGTGTTTTAACTCCCGAAGAAAGCCTTGCCGTTTTGGATGCCCTTAAAAAGAGTAAAATGTTCAGGGAAGATCAGTTCAGCTACATGCTTTACCCCAACAGGCAACTTCCGCTTTTTATCGAAAAAAATAACATTTCGGCAGATCAGGTTGAAAAATCAGCACTGCTTGGCAAACTTGCAAATCAGGGCGAGGATAAGATTATTAAAAAAGATGAAAGTGGCAACTTTCATTTCAACAGTGCATTCCGCAATGCCGATATGCTAAAAGCCGCACTTCAAAAACTGGCATTGAAGAATAATGAATATGCCGAATTGTTAAAAAAAGAAGAGAGAAAGATCCTTGACATTTATGAGCAGGTGTTTGATCATCAGTCGTTCACCGGCCGATCAGGCACTTTCTACGGTTATGAAGGGCTGGGATCCATCTACTGGCATATGGTTTCCAAATTGCAGCTTGCCACACAGGAAAACTTCTTTAATGCGGTAAAAACAGGATCTAAACCGGAAGTTATTGCTCGGTTAAAACAACATTATTACGAAATAAAAGCAGGTATTGGATTGTACAAGAAACCCGGTGTTTATGGTGCTTTCCCAACGGATGCTTATTCCCATACTCCCGGTAATGCCGGCGTAAAACAACCCGGACTAACGGGTCAGGTAAAGGAGGACTTTATTTCACGCCAATTGGAACTTGGGGTAGTTGTTCTGGATGGGAAAATACAATTCCGGCCTGAATTGATCAATGATGAAGAGTTTCTGCAACAGGAAACTATCTTCCAATACATCGACCTGAAAGGAAATGAAAAGGCAATTACTGTTGAACAACACCAACTTGCTTTCACCTTTTGCCAGGTACCTGTTTTGATAAGTAATTCAGGAAAATCAAATATTGAAATCATTTTTTCTGACGGAAAATCACATTTAACAGAAGGGCTTGTTTTAGATAAAAAAACAAGTGCACAGGTGTTCGGAAGAAGTGGCAGTGTTGAGCAAATCAAAGTGAATATTGAAATAAAATCAGTAAAATGAAGATCCGGAACGTTGGCATATTGACGTTTGTTATAGTCATGTTTTTTGCTTGTAATAATCAAAGCAATGAAAATAACAGTTCAGGATTAACAGTTGCTGAAGAAACGCAAAACAATTTTCATCAACTCGCCGGTGAAACGGCAGCCATTGTCTATTCTGGCTTTCGAACGGGACAGCATCCCGACCGGGGTGATGGAGCAAAAAATCCCACTTATAAACAAACGGTGGAAGATCTTCAGATCTTATCCGATGCCGGGTTCAGGTTGATCAGGTTATACGACAGTGGTGAAAATTCGGAAATGGTTTTAAGAGTTATACAAGATAACCATCTCGACATGAAGGTGCTTCTGGGAATTTGGCTGAAAGCCGAACTCAGCAATCATGAAGGCTGTTCCTGGCTACATGAACCCATTCCACAGTCGGTTCTGGAGGAAAATAAAATTCAAAACAGGAAGGAGATCGAAAGGGGCATTGCGCTAGCAGAAAAGTATGAAAATATCGTTGTAGCTGTAAATGTTGGCAACGAAGCCCTGGTTGACTGGAACGATCATATGGTTCCGGTAGATACGGTGATTGTTTATGTTGAGCAAGTTAAATCTGCCATTGACCAGGAAGTTTCCGTAGCAGATAATTACAAATGGTGGGCAAATCATGGCAGGGAACTGGCTGGCATTGTGGATTTTATCTCCATTCATATTTACCCGGTTTGGGAAGAGAAAAATATTGAAGAAAGCCTCTCCTACTCCATCGAAAATATCAGGGAAGTACAGGACTCGCTTCCCGAGGCTAAAATTCTGATCACCGAAGCCGGTTGGCCATCAATAGCATCTGAGTTTAGTGAAATTGCCAGCGAAGAAAACCAGCAACGGTACCTTGAAGAAATGCTGGCCTGGTCAGAAGAAAACAAGATCACCATGTTCATTTTTGAAGCATTTGACGAAGATTGGAAGGGCAATCCTGAAAATCCGCTGGGCGCTGAAAAACACTGGGGAATTTTTAACATCGACCGCTCCCCGAAACTTGTAATGCAATCAAAACTTAACCACAAATAAAATGACTGAGTTAACAAACAAATCAACGGAACCCACAAAAGCCCAGCTAAAAATTTTACTGAACAGGTATCTCGACGCCGGAAGTAAAAAATACAGAAGCGCCAACTGGAATAACCGGACAGATAAGTTTGGCAAACAATCAAGATCAATTAATAACGGGAAATTGGCCAATTAAACGATGACTCCATATAAAACAGCAAAAGAAGACAGGGTCCTGTTAGGGCAAAAGTTTGCTTACGGGGCAGGACAATTGACAATTAATTTGTATCCTGCCGCACTTGGTGTTTTTATGTTTTATCTCATTTATGGATTTAAAATGGATCCTGCACTTGCGGGGTTGGTAGCCGCCTTGCCAAAATTATTTGATGCCATCATTGATCCAATCATGGGATTTATCACCGATAACACCCACTCAAAATGGGGAAGAAGAAAACCATATATCCTTGTGGGCAGCATGCTGAGCGGTCTTTCTTTTATGGTGCTCTGGCAACTTTACCCTGAAAACTCAGAAATGTATAATTTCTTCTATTTTTTGAGTCTTTCCTTTGTCTTCTTCCTATCATTTACCATTTATTCTACTCCCTTTATTGGCCTGGGCTATGAAATGACCCCGGATTATAACGAACGTACCAGGCTAATGGCTGTTGGGCAGTTTATGGGACAATTTGCCTGGATGATTGCTCCCTGGTTTTGGATTTTAATTGGTAACCCTGACATTTTTTTTGAAGAATCTACAGAAGGTGTGAGGGTGCTTTCATTTTGGGTTGGTGGTTTCAGCATTATACTGGGAGCTTTGCCGGCTTTGTTTTGCAAAGAAATGATATTACCTGATCCCGAAGGTGAATCAAAACTGAGCCTGAAGAACATGACTACAAACCTCGGGGAATTGTGGAAAGCGATTCAGCAAACCCTTACCTGTAAACCCTTTGTTAAGTTATGTGGAACTACATTTTTAATTTTTAATGGTTTTCAAACCATTGCTCAGTTTTCCTATTTTATAATCCTCTACTACCTTTTCGAAGGGAGTATTAGTGCTGCCGGAACATGGCCGCCCTGGTTCAGTACCGTAAATGCAGCAGCCACCGCATTTCTGATCATTCCAATAATTGCAAAAATTTCTACACGAATTGGTAAAAAGAACGCATTCATAGTATCTACCATCCTTTCAATTATTGGTTATGTGTTGAAATGGTGGTGTTTCAATCCGGCAAATCCATGGTTGATGTTCATTCCGCTACCATTCATTTCTTTTGGTATCGGGGGGTTGTTTACCTTAATGATGTCGATGACTGCCGACGTATGTGATTTGGACGAACTTAACAATGGTAAGCGACGTGAAGGGATGTTTGGAGCCGTTTACTGGTTAATGGTGAAAATTGGTAATGCTTTAGCCATGTTGCTGAGTGGTGTGGTTTTAAAAATGGTAGGATTCAATGAAAATGCGGACACTCAAACAGCTGAGTCATTAATAAACCTGAGATTGGCAGACATTATCATACCTATCTTTTTTGCTTTACTGGCAATCTGGATCATGAAAAGCTATTCTCTTAGCGAAGAAAAAGCCCGCGAGATCCGCGAGGCACTGGTTGCCCGAAGGGGAAGGATAAAGCATCAGGGTGAAGAAAAATCAGACTTGAATTAAAAACTTAGATTATGATAAAAAAGATATTCTGGGTTTTGACAGGGATCAGCCTGAGTATAGCTTGCACTAACTTAAATGATCAGATTGATTTTGAAGTTTACGAAACCTCGGCAAACGGAAATCATCTAAAAAAGATTAACCACTTTTCATCTTCGGCTAAACCCATTAAAATCAAATTGTTGCCGGAAACGAAACATCAAACTATCATTGGTTTTGGCGGTTCCTTCACAGAATCATCGGCATACCTGCTTAATAAGCTGAGCAAAAAAAACCGGGATTCCATCCTGGAAGCCTATTTCGGAGAGCGTGGTGCACGCTATTCGCTAACCCGCACACACATAAACTCTTGTGATTTTACCCTGGGAAATTATGATTATACCAATAATCAACCCGATCCAAAATTGTCTTCTTTTTCCATTGACGAAGACCGGGACGATATTATTCCGATGATCAAAGCGGCGAAGGCCATTTCAAAAAACGGATTTAAGATCATCTCCTCGCCCTGGACGGCTCCCCCTTGGATGAAAGACAACAATGATTGGGTGGGTGGAAAATTGCTTCCCGAATATTATGGCACCTGGGCCATGTTTTTTTCAAAATACCTGGAAGCCTATCAACAAGAAGGGATTGACATCTGGGCCATAACGGTTGAAAACGAACCGCTTGGCAACGGAAACAACTGGGAGAGCATGCATTACACACCTGAAGAAATGGTGGATTTTGTCAACAATCACCTCGGACTCACATTGGATAAAAACGGACAAAAAGTTAAGATTTTAGGATATGATCAAAATCGAGGTGAAGAGTTGGAACAATGGGCAGATGTGATTTACAAGGATGAAATTACATCCCGAAACTTTGATGGATTCGCGGTGCACTGGTATGCAAGTACCTATGATGTGTTTGAAAAATCGCTGCAACATGTGCACGACCTTGCACCGGAAAAATTGCTGATCCAAACGGAAGCTTGTGTCGACTCCGAGATTCCGCACTGGAAAGATGATGCCTGGTACTGGAGTAAGGAAGCTACCGACTGGGGCTGGGACTGGGCCAACGAAGATCAAAAATACCTGCATCCCAAATATGTTCCGGTATTTCGTTATGCAAGGGATATCATCGGATGCCTTAATAATGAAGTACAAGGCTGGGTCGACTGGAATTTGGTGCTGGATAAACAAGGCGGACCCAATTGGTTTAAAAACTGGTGTGTAGCACCTGTGATCGTTGATCCGGATGCAGATGAAATTTATTTTACACCGCTATATTTTACACTTGCACAATTCAGCAGGTTTATCAAACCAGAAGCAGTTCGTATCGGATTTAACAATCCTGAGGAATCACTATTAGTAACCGCCCTCCAAAATCCTGATAAGTCAATAGTTGTTGTGGTATTAAATATGGAATCCAAATCGAAAAACATCGAACTGCTTTTAAATAACAAATCTGTACAAGTTCAGATAAACGGGCAGGCAATTCAAACCATTATAATTCCAGCTATAAACTAATTAATCATGCGGCATTTCATCCAAATAACCCTGATCTTTTTCATTGCATTTTTATGGACCTCTTGTTCAATGGAATCAAATCATGAACGGGTAAGTGTTTCAGGCAGGCAAATACTTGCGGATGGAACACCATATTTCATCAAGGGTGTTTGTTATCATCCGGTACCAAAAGGAAGTAATAGCAGGGATTTTGCTATACTTGATAAGGATCTGGAATTGATGAAAGAAGCGGGAATTAATACAATTCGTGTTTATTCTCCAATTTTGGAAAGATCAGTGCTTGATAAAATTAGTAAGGCCGGAATTAAAGTGATTATCGGGTTTGGTTTTAACCAGGGAGGAAACCATGATATTTTATCAGGAACCTTTATCGATTATGTAAATGAATTTAAAGAGCATAAAGCCATTCTTTTCTGGGAATTGGGTAATGAATACAATTATCATCCCGAATGGTTTGAGGGCAATATCGAAAATTGGTATCTCGCTTTAAATAATGCTGCAATTCAAATTCATAAATCTGACTTAAATCATCCAGTAGCCACTGCCCACGGAGAATTACCGGATTCATTGTCGTTGGCCATGTGCACTGATATCGATATTTGGGGCATGAATGTTTATCGGTGGGATAGACCAGGATCGGTTTTTAAAGAGTGGTCCGAAATAAGTTCAAAGCCAATGTATTTATCAGAAGCCGGGACCGATAGTTATATGACAATATCAGCAATGGATTACCAACAGGGTGAAAACCAGCGGGCCCAGGCAGATGCGATTACCAATATTTTAGATGATGTATTAATGAATTCAGATATCTGTTCGGGAGTGGCTGTTTTCGCATTTAATGATGAGTGGTGGAAGGCCGGAAATAATGATCAACAGGATATTGGTGGATGGGCTCCCAAAAGCACCGGAGTTCCTTACGATGGAGCCCCAAATGAAGAGTACTGGGGAATTGTGGATATTGAAAGAAACAAAAAAAAGGCGTTTGAAGTTGTGAAAACGAAATACAACAGCATACCCTGAAACCAATGAATAAAGCAAAATTATCCGTTAAAGAAAAGGTTGGTTACGGACTGGGTGATACAGCGTCGCATTTCGTTTGGGACATGGTGGGATTTTGGATCCTGATATTTTATACCGATACTTTTGAAATTTCAGCAGCAGCAGCTGGCTCCATTATGCTCATTGCACGGTTTTGGGATATGCTTAGTGACCCGATCATGGGAGTGATTGCTGACCGTACAAACACCCGGTGGGGAAAATTCAGACCTTATATACTATGGATGGCACTGCCTTACAGTATTCTTGCGGTGCTAACCTTTAGCACACCTGATTTAGGCTCTTCCGGAAAAGTGATTTATGCCGGCGTTACTTACCTATTGCTCATGACGGTTTTTACGGCCATCAATTTACCTTATTCCTCTTTGGGAGCAGTAATGACTTCCAATTCTCACGAACGGGCAGGACTAAATTCGTATCGATTTGTTTTTGCATTTGCAGGGCAACTTTTTGTAACCGGAACTGCACTCTCACTTGCACTGTATCTTGGAAGTGGCGACAAAGTGAAAGGTTATCAATACACCTTGATATTGTTTGCAATAATAAGTTTTGTGTTGTTTTTAATCACTTTTAAAACAACCAAAGAGCGTGTTCATCCACCAAAAGAACAACGGCAAAATCTGGGGGCAGACCTGAGAAACCTTTTCAGCAACAAACCCTGGGTAATCCTGTTTTTTGTGGGTATTGTTTCGTTTGTTATGTTTTCGATGCAAAATCTTGCAATTGCTTATTACTTTAAATATTACATGAGTGATGAGAAAGGAGTGCAGCTGTTTAATGTAATTGGCACCATTGCACTCATAGCCGGAATTCCGCTTTCCAAGCCATTATCAAAAAAATTCGGCAAACGAAATGTATACATCGCCAGTTCCTTGCTTTCCGGGCTTTTCTTCATTTCACTATACATTCCGAACCATCAAAATATCACAACAATTTATGTTTTAAACATCCTGGCAAAATTCACTTATGCACCGGCAGTGCCTTTGCTTTGGACCATGCTGGCTGATACAGCAGACTATTCGGAGTGGAAAAACGGAAGAAGAGCAACGGGTCTTGTATTTTCAGCAGCAACGTTTGCACAAAAAGCCGGATGGGGAATCGGTGGAGCACTAGCAGGTTGGTTACTGGCACTATATGAATTTGTACCGAATGTGGAACAAACAGGAACTGCAATTACAGGAATTAAACTACTGATTTCGGTTTTTCCAGGAATATTATATATGTTGTGTGCAATCCTGCTTTTTTATTACAGCATTGATCATAAAACCTGCCTCATTATGGAAAAAGAACTCGAGGATCGCAGGCAAAATGAAATTGAATCAAATAATTCATTTAAATCTTACTAATAAATAATATATGGTTATGAAACAGATTTTTACATTTATTGCATTTGCATTTATCAGTTAATTGGCAATTGCTCAATACGTTTAATACGATTTTGACAATACGCAAAACGTTACTTTTTCAGTAGCAGCGTCGGGCACTCTTAAAATAAAATAGTTATCTTTTCGCTTTTGCTACAACCACTGACTACCCTCATAATTTTGAAAATGTATAGGGTCCGGAATATGGCTGTGAAACTGCCCTCAACCGGGTAACAACACCTGTAACTTATTATGACTTAAAAATAGGGAATAAATTAGTTGATTTTGGAGGAAGTAGTCCTATAAATGAAAACAAATCATTGACTTCTGTTCACAATCCGGCAGGAAGCAACCTTACCATACAATCAGGATGTAAAATTAAGTACCTGTATTTTTATGTTCTTTCCAGACTTGAAATCCTTTAAAACCTAATCGGCCGATAGCTTAAGATGTGTTTGGACTCAATCCCGGTATAAACATGGTGGAAACTTTGATGGGTATGTAACATCCTTGAGCGGCAAAATGCTTAAAAATTAAAGTTTGTCTTTGCTTATCCTAAAACAGTCACGGGTTCAGGTTTTCAGATCCGGGGCAAATTATTCTAGAAAAATATGAATTATAACCCGGTAAAGACATACGATAAATTTCCTCCTATATCTGGAAACATTATAAATAAGTATTTCTGCAAGCAATTTCACAGGGAATTAATCAATTATTCCGATTTTTTTTAGTTTATTCGCTACTTAAATCCTCTTTCCGTGAAGTATAAAAGAATATTCCTGACTATAACAATCTTTATTATCGCCACTTTTTTTTACCTGCAAGCACAGGATTTAGACAGTTTAAAAAGAGCTTTTCCGAGCGAGAATGCTGCTTATCTCGACATTTCACAGGATGTTGATATATCCATTATTAGCGATTATCTAAGGGTAAGTGAAACCCGTTATGAAAAACGGATACTGCTTAACCAGGAAGGGGTGCTCAGATATGCCCATGACTATGTCCATTTTTCACCACTGGAAATCATTTCTGAAATGTCGGCTGAAACCGATGCAGCCTATAAAAACAAGCGAAAAATTTTCAGGGTAAAAGAATTTGAGACTCAAAGTTACCTGCCTTCAGGTTTTCTTTTCCGCGACGACCAGTATAAACTTGTTGTGTTCCCAATGGCAGCCGAAGGTTCGGTAACAAAGCTCAACTATACTACCCTTATCCGCGATCCGCGCTTTGTGTCTCCTTTTTTCTTTACCCAGGAAATACCGGTTTTAAAAACCAGGTTTACTGTGACAATGGATGAAGGGATTGAAGTGGGATGGAATATTTTTGGTTCGGATTCGATACGGTTAAGGATGACTGATCAAAAGATTAATGGCCGCCGTGTGATTTCCTGGTCGGCCGAATTACTAACGGCTTTCCATGATGAAAAAGAGGGCCCGTCGGACCAGGAAATTCGTTCACATATTATTTTATATATCAAAAGCGCCGAGTTTCGTAAAGAGACCAAAACCTACCTGGGCGATGTTGCCGATTTATACGAATGGTATTCTGAACTTTTAAAAAAGACGAATTTAAAAGATCAGCAGCCCCTGAGGGAATTTACGGAGAAACTGACCAAAAACCTGGATACTGAAGAAGAAAAAACGAAAGCCGTATTTCAATGGGTTCAGAAAAACATCAAATACATAGCCCTGCTCGAAGGACTTGGAGGCTTTATACCCGAAGATTGTACGGATGTTTTCCGTAACCGGTACGGCGATTGCAAGGGTATGGCCAACCTCTCCCATGAAATGTTGAAAAGCCTAGGTATTCCATCCAGCATAACCTGGGTTGGTACGAGAAATATTCCTTATTCATACACTGAAAACCCTACCCTGGCTACCGATAACCACATGATCCTGACGTATTTCAGGAATGGGAAACCACAAATTCTCGATCCTACCAACGACTTCGGTTCTTTTAATCGGGCACCCTACTATCTTCAGGGAAAACAAGCTCTGATCGGATTAACGGATTCCACTTTTGAGGTTTATGATATCCCTGTCGTTCCCGCCTCTGAGAACATGTCGGCTGTCCAGATGGAACTTTCATTACTCGATAATGCATTGATTGGAAATGTCCGAGTGCTGCTTACGGGATATGCAAAGAATATTTTTGAAAATGGGTTCTCCCGTGTGGATACGCAGGAAGAAGATTTCATTAATGATAAATTCACCAGTGGCAATAATAAAGCCCTGATTTCAAATATTCAACACGAAGGCCTCTATGATCGGAATGATACCCTTTCGATTGTTTACAGCCTTGAAATGAAGGATTATGTAAAAAACCTCGGGGAAAAGTATTATATCAATCCTCACCTGAATAAATACTTTGCAAATACCGCGATCGACCTTGAAAAGCGCAAATACGATTATATTTTTGATTTTTTGAAAACCGAAAAATCCATAATTAAAATAAATATCCCGAAAGGATTTATGGTTTCCTACCTGCCCGAAAATATTGAATTTTCAAATGATCTGCTGGATTATAAGATTGACTATAAAATACAGGAAGGTCTGTTAATCATGGAAAATCAAACTACATTGAAAACGCTTCGGATAGCCAAAAACGACTTTGCAACCTGGAACGAAGCCATTAAAAAATTAAACAAAGCCTACCAGGAGGTCATCATCATTTCAAAAGACTGATCTATGAAAAAACAATTCTATTTACTAACATTATTGGTATCACTGGTGACCATGTCGTTTGGTCAGACAACCGAACTGCCCGAATACAATATGCGGGCCGATTCATCTCTTACGGAACTCACCGATGCTGAAAATACTGCCGCAGCAGTGATCCTGATGGATTCACGGATGTATGATTACTATAATATTCCAGGAGGTCTTCAACTAACTAAAACCATTTATAAAAATGTCCGCATAAACGAAGAAAAAGCCCTTGATGAGTTCAACAAAATTGCCATACCGATGGGAAATGTAAAAAAGGTTGTAAGCCTGACTGCCCGCACCATTAGCCCTGACGGAACAGTGGTGGAAATGGACCAAAGCAAGCTGAAAGAAATGACCAACATTGAAGGCTACGGCAATGTGAAATTGTTCGCTATTGAGGGTGCATCTGTTGGCGGAGAGATAGAATATAAGTACGTCTTGGAAATGAATCCGTTGATTTCGAAAACGGAGATTTACCAGGATCAATACCCCATACGTAAGGGATATTTTGAGTTAAAATCACCCAAAAAATTCAGGTTCAGTGTAAAAGGTTTTAATGGATTCCCAACTGTGAATGATGTTGGGAATAAAGATATTTGGTTAACGGCAACCCTGAATGACATCCCTGCTCTAATAGAAGAAGAATACGCCACAAACCGCGCAAACCTGATGAAAGTTAATTTTGCACTTACAAAAGTGGAGGGTACCTCAACCGGTGGACTAACCTGGAGCCGCGTGCAGGATAATGTGTTCAGTAAGATAAGTAATTTTAAGAGTGGAGATTTTAGCAAGGCCAATAAAATCAAAAAAGAACTTGGTCTTGAAGGTATGAGTATCACTGAGAAAATCGAGGCAATCGAGGATTATCTGAAAACGCATTTTACCTACAGCCGCAATGCCGGCAGCGACCTTGATGACGTTTTCAAAACCAAACAGGGCGATCAACTGGGAATGACTCGTTTATTTGCGATAATGTTCCAAAAATATGAAATTCCGTACGTACTCGTGATCACTTCAAACCGGAACCATTCTGTATTTGATACAGAAATTCCAAGTTTTTCCGATCTGGACGGGATCCTGTTTTCATTTTTTGATAATTCAAATCAATACATTGACCCCACCGAAGTTGCATTCCGGTATGGAATTCCACCGATGGCCTTTGCAGATAATAATGCGTTAATGATCGTGATCTCAGTTTTCCCACCAAATCCCTACCATCAGTTTGGTTATATCAATCCGGCACCGGCCGACCAGAATGTAAGCATTAAAAATATCCGTTTGTTTTTGGATGAGGATAGCGGCACCGGGATCATGGAATCGCAGAATGACCTTACGGGTTACAGGGCGTTTAATGCCCGCGAAGTACTCGCCTATGCCGATGAGGATAATAAACGGGAGTATCTGAAATTCCTTGCATCATCAGGATTTGAAGAAGCTGAGATCCTTGATGAAGAGATCATCAATCCGGAATTTTCAAAAAGTATCCATAATCAGCCTTTTACCTACAAATGCAAAGTAAAATCCAGCGATCTGGTGGAAAAGGCCGGGTCTGATTACATTATCAACGTAGGGAAAGTGATTGGTAAACAGTCTGAGTTATACCAGGAAAAGGAACGTCAGCAACCCATTCATATGACCCAAACCATGACATATAAGTACGAGATCATTCTCGACATTCCCGATGGGTACATAGTGGAAAATCCGGATGACGTGAAAATCTCGCATATATTATTTGAGGAGGGAGAGGCTACCGCTCAGTTTGTCTCTGATTATGAACTTACCGATTCACAATTGATCATCAGGGTTACCGAAATGTATACTAAGTGTGATTTTGATATCAGTTTGTATGATGCATTCAGGGAAGTGATCAATGCCGCAAGCGATTTCAGCAAAAGCAAAGTGCTGTTGTCAAAAAATGTTGATCATTAAACCTGTTTCAGCCCCTTCACCTTCGGAACACCGGCAACAAAATCTTTCAAATAAAATGGCTCAAAATAAGCCACATCTTCAAATAAACTTTGTTCCAGCTTCTGAAGTGCTATCTTTCTCATATGTGCAGCGGAAGGCTTAAAATCATCAATAAAAATGGCATTCATATTCGAAATTAAACCTTTGCATTTAGCTGCACCATTGCCGAAGAAAATTACCTTTTCTTTTTTAAGGTATTGGTCATAGGTATATTGCTCAACTATATCGGCCTGTGTGTCTCTCAATTGTTCGGCGTTTCTGTTATAAACGGCTGCATAAACTTCCATCCTGCGGGCATCTATCATCGGAATCAGGAAAGGATTGTAGGTGGTTGATTCCAGGCGCTGAATCATTCCCATGGCCATCGATTGCAGCGTATTTACAGCGATTAGTGGTTTGTCGGCAGCATAACACAATCCCTTTGCCGTAGAAACACCTATTCGCAAACCGGTATAACTACCGGGGCCTTTACTCACCGCAACAGCATCTACCTGATTCAGTTTAATGACGGCCTCGCTTAATATCTCTTGAACAAAAACCGTTACAACTCTGGCATGAGAGTTAACTATCTCGCTTTCGCGGTAAGCAATCAATTCCTCATTATCAGTAAGGGCTACAGAACAGGTAGGGGTAGCAGTTTCAATGGATAAAATAAGTGCCATTATTAATCTTCGTCAGCAAAAAGATCCTTCTTATCCACCTTATTTACCAGGTCACCATCTTTAAGTTTTTTGGAAACCAAACGATAAGGGCCGGTTATTACTTCATCTTCCAATGTAAGGCCTTCAGTAATCACGATGTACATATTATCCTGGATTCCGGTTTTAACTTCTTTCATCCCGGCCTTTCCGTCGGTGATCACAAATACAACTTCCTGAAGGTCCTCATTTTTCTTTTCAACTTCCTCCGAATCCTCAGCCATTTCATTTTCATCAGGAGTTTGATTGTCGGTGGTATCTGCCCGGGTGGTAACAGCCTGAATAGGAATGGTTAAAGCTTTGATGGCTGTTTCGGTTTGAATATCCACCGTTGCTGACATACCCGGCCTGAAGGGTGATTGAATGCTGCTATTTTCTGAAACGAGATCTTTATATGAATCTTCCAGGATCAATATCTTCACTTCAAAATTGGTAACCTGATCTGCGCTTACCCCGGTTGTATTGGCCGAAGTTGCCATTTCTGTTACAATTCCCTTGAATTTATGATCGAGATAGGCATCCACCTCAATAATACAGGTATCGCCAAGTTCAACCCGAACAATATCATTTTCATTTACCTCTACCTCAACAGTCATCCGGGTGAGGTTTGCCACTCGCATAATTTCAGTTCCTGACGAAAATTGGGAGGCTCCTGTAACCCGTTCACCCTCCTCTACACTCAGGCGACTGACGGTGCCATCGTTGGGAGCATAAATAGCAGTGCGCACCAGGTTTTCTTTTGCTTCACGCAAACTTGCTTCAGAGCTGCTAACCGAAAACTCAGCAGCTTTCACGTTTTCCTTTGCTCCTTCCACTTCGGCTTTCGCCACTTCAAAAGCTGAGGTTGCTGCATCAAAATCGCTTTGTGAAATAACATTTTGCTTAAACAACTGCTGACTTCGTTTGAAATCCTCTTCCGATTTAACAAATTGCGCCTGCGCTTGTGCCAGCCGGGCCTTGGCATTGGCAAGGTTTGCCCGCTGCATTTGAAGCCCGGCTTCTATTTGTTCATAATTGGTTTTATAAATTTCCGGATCAATCTTGGCAAGCAAATCACCCTTTGCTACTTTATCCCCCTCTTTAACAAACAATGCCACCACTTCGCCTGAGATATACGGACTGATCTTTATATCCTTTTCAGGTTGAATTTTTCCGTTGGCCGAAACGGTTTCAATAATCGTTCTTTGTTGTGGCACCTCAGCGATCACCTTTGAACCCTTATTTCCCTTTTCTTTTGTAACAGCCAATACAACCAGCAGGATCAATATAATAGCCGCAGCCCATATAAGGATCTTTTTGTTTTTTTTAGATTTGGCAACCATGATATGTTGTTTTTGAGGTCAGTAATTAACGTGCTAAATTAAGGTTTTTCTTTCAAATTCTTTGGGTTTATTACTTCAATGAAAACAACACAAAAGCACAGTTGCTTCTGTGCTTTTGCCTAATGTATATGCTAACAAATTATTGTTATTGACCGAGCGTGAGCGGTTTACCCATATAAAAGTCGATAACCGTGGTGCGAAATACAAAATCGAACTTGGATTGTATCCTTTCTGAGAGGGCATTGTTATACTCCTTTTTGGCATCATTATACTCCACAGAATTGATCAAACCCACATTGTACTTTTGCTCGGCGTATTTAAATGATTCACTGGTGGCAGCTACTTTTTTATCCGAAGCTTTATAGCTGTTAAATGCTGATACGGCGTCGTTATAAGCTTGCTGAATGATTTTATAAAGGTTGTTTTTTTGAAGTTCGAGGTCGAGGTTTGCATTTTCAATCCCGATTTTTGCTTGTGCAACCTGTGATCGGGCACTCCAGCCGTTAAAGATTGGAATACTCAGGTTTAAGCCAACTGATTCATTAAGGTTATCATTAAACTGATTTTTAAATGGTTTGGGATCAAAGGAGCCATAACTTACCTGTTCACTTAATGGATAAACCGGAATACCGGTTTCAGTAACCGCTATTTGGGGTAAATAATAAGTTGGATCGTTTCCAATTTGGTTGGCACCTGAATACCCGGATCCAATGGATCCACTTAAAGTAAGTCGGGGATAATAATTGGAACGAGCAATTCCAAGGGTAACTTCTGAGCTTTCAACATTTACTTCGGCACTTTTTATCTCAGGACGAGTTCCCATGGCCGTTTCAAATATCTGACGTGGAGTAAAAATTTCGGGTTGCTCCACCAAACCCAATTCAGGAACTTCTATTTCAAAACCTTCATCGCCCGAGAGTTCAAGCAATTGGGTGAGGTTTAGTCTGGAAAGGGCCAGGTTATTTTCAGCCTGAACCAGGGATAATTCTTCTGAAGCAAGTTGTGCCTCAATGATCAGCAAATCTCCTTTTGCAAGTGTTCCGGCTTCAACAAGCTTACTTGTGCGATCCACCTGTTGTTTGGTAATTTCCAGTTGATTCCTGGCAATTCCAACATACTCCATGTAATATAACATTTGCAAATATTCCGTTGCAACGCTGATGGCAATGTCATCCTGGTAATAATCTGCATCATATTGTGCCTTGAGCAAATCAAGTTTATTTCGTTTGATAATATTTACCTGCTGAAATCCACTGAAAAGATTCAAGTCACCTGATACATAAATATTATTTGACCGAACACGATCGGTTGCAAATTCGTTGGTAAAGGGATCGACCCGTTGTCCCCAATTGTACCCGTGTGAGGCAAAACCGTTTACACTAGGCAATACCCCCAGCTTGCTTTGAAGCAGCACTTCTTCCTGGTATTGCTGATTCAAATACTGCTTTTTAATGTTGATGTTGTGATCAAGTGCATAATTAATACACTCTTCCAAAGTCCACACCTTCGCGTCCTGTGCTTCAACTTGTAAGGTACCTACTACCAATATCAAACCTGTTATGATCGAAATAAATCGCATTTGTAAAATTTTTGTTGATTTATAATATGGTTTAAATTTTGTCGCTCCCTGCAATAGATCATGTTTTGATCAGTTTACTTTGATTCCTTGAGTTTATCTAAAAATGTGCCAGCCTGCTAATAGATTGATAACGAAAGATTCACGAATTATTGTGAGAACTCCGGCTAAAAAGGTTGTTCGGTAATCTACATCAATTGTTCAAATATGAACATTCATTGAATCCTTCGGGATTTGACAATCAAAGGTATGATGATTTTTTTGATCTTTTGGAAATACTTTAATTTTGTAACTATCAAAATACAAAACTATGGCTGAAAAATTCATCATTGAAGGTACCATTGCGGATGTTGTTAATATGCGTTTGTTCAAAGGTGGAATTGTAATTAAGGATGGTAAAATTTCAGAAATTTTCCAAAAAAATGATGTTCCCAATCAATTAATTTTACCCGGTTTAGTTGATGCACATATCCATATCGAAAGCTCGATGTTGGTCCCTTCGGAATTTGCCAAATTAGCCGTAGTTCATGGTACGGTTGCAACGGTATCCGATCCGCATGAAATTGCAAATGTCCTGGGTCTTGATGGCGTTGAATTTATGATTGGTAATAGCCAATCGGTTCCATTTAAATTTTACTTTGGGGCTCCCAGTTGCGTGCCTGCCACTGACTTTGAATCTTCGGGCGCAAAACTGGGTCCGGGCGAAATTGAATCATTACTATCACGTGATGAGATCAAATATTTATCGGAAATGATGAATTTCCCGGGTGTGATTTATAAAGATGCCGGCGTTATGGCCAAACTGGATATTGCCAAAAAATACAATAAGCCTGTTGATGGACATGCTCCCGGACTAACCGGTGATCAGGCCAAACAATATATAGAAGCCGGGATTTCAACAGACCATGAGTGTTTTAACATTGAAGAAGCACTTGAAAAAATTAACTTTGGTATGAAGGTGCAAATCCGTGAGGGAAGCGCCGCCAAAAACTTTGATGCCCTCATCCCTTTGATGAAAGATTTTAGCGGGCACATCATGCTTTGTTCCGATGATAAGCACCCTGATGACTTACTCGAGGGTCATATCAATGAGTTAGTAAAAAAGGCAATTAAACTGGGTTATGATCCCTTGACTGTAATGAGGGTTTGCACTTACAATCCCATAAAACATTACAAACTTGAGGTTGGATTATTGCAACAGGGTGATTCTGCAGATTTTATAATTGTTGATAACTGGGACAATTTTGAGGTTAAATCCACCTACATTTCCGGTCAGAAAGTATCAGAATCGGGGACCTGTCTTTTTACTTCGGCAGCGGCCAAAACACCCAATGATTTTAAGGCCGAAGTAATCACGAAAGAGGATATTTCGGTAAATGCTGAATCAAACAAAATCAAAGTTATCAGGGCCCTTGAAGGGCAGCTCATAACAAAAACTGAAATTACTGATGCTAAAATTGAATCCGGTAAAGTAATAAGCGATGTAGCGCATGATGTATTAAAGCTGGTGGTTTTGAACCGC
Source organism: Bacteroidales bacterium (assembly GCA_020438105.1). Classification (GTDB taxonomy): domain Bacteria; phylum Bacteroidota; class Bacteroidia; order Bacteroidales; family JAADJA01; genus JAADJA01. The sequence continues at coordinate 10,910 of JAGQVE010000012.1, read as the reverse complement.
TATCATGCTGCCGATCCTGCCGTAGCTTTTATTAGCGGTTTCGGACTAAAAAATGGAGCGCTTGCCTCAACTGTTGCGCACGACAGCCACAATATTATCGCCATCGGCACCTCCGACGAAGAGATTGCAGAGTCAATAAATTTACTGATCAAGTCGCAAGGCGGTATCGCCCTGGTAAATGAAAATAAGAAACTGCATTTGCCACTGCCGGTTGGGGGTATTATGAGTGATAAAAATGGCAGAGAGGTGGCGGCGCTGTATCAGCAAATCAACAACGCCACAAAATCACTGGGATGTAAACTGAATGCACCTTTCATGACACTTTCATTCATGGCACTGCTGGTGATTCCCGAATTGAAATTAAGTGATAAAGGATTGTTCGATGGCAACAAGTTTGCATTCACATCTATGTTCGATATTTAAAATAATTCTAAATATCTACATATTTAAAATCCTGTTATATTTTTTTTACATTTGCAAAAAACAATACCAACTTGTTATGGCAAAATTAGTTCTTGATATCTCCAAGCTCGAAATGGCTGCCAGTAAACTCAGAGCCATCGCGCATCCTATGCGGATCGCAATCATTGATCTGCTGAATGATAAACCTAAACTCAGTGTAACTGAAATCTACAGTTCTTTGGATATTGAACAGGCATCTGCCTCTCATCATCTGAATATTTTGAAAAACAAAGGGGTTTTAGTTTCGAAGCGGGAAGGGAAAAAGATTTTTTATGCACTTAAAAATGTGACACTTACTGAGATTATCGAATGTATTAACCGATGTAATGAAGACTAATACATATTGATAAAATTCGAATATGAAATCATGAACCCCGGCATTCCGGGGTTTTTATTTTTGAATAGAAAGAAATGATGTGATTTTAATAAAATCATTGACCGATAATTGTTCAGCCCGTTTTTCCATAAATTCCTGAATTTCCATGATATCTTTTACACCCATTTTGCCAAGTGCATTTCGTAAAGTTTTTCTGCGCTGGTTAAATGCAGTTTTTACAACCCCGAAAAATAAAGACTCATCACAATCCAAATTTTTAACATCGTTCCTGGTAAGCCTTATTACAGCAGATTTCACCTTTGGTGGTGGAAAAAACACACCTTCACGTATAGTTGCCAGATATTCAATTTTATAATAGGCCTGCGTGAGAACACTCAAAATTCCATAAGTTTTATTACCAGGAGAGGCGGCAATTCTTTCCGCAACTTCCTTTTGAAACATCCCCACTACCACATTTACACTATTCCTGAATTCAAGCACACGGAACAAAATCTGGCTCGAAATATTATAAGGGAAATTACCAATAATTGTCCATTTGCCATCAAAAAGTTGTTTTAGATCAAACTTCAAAAAGTCGTGCTGGTAAATCTTTCCGGCCAGCTCAGGGAAGTTCAGCAACAAATATTCAACTGATTCCGCATCCAGCTCGATAAGTTTAAAATCCGGGATATTTTTTTGTAAAATAAATTTGGTAAGAATTCCTTTGCCTGGTCCTATTTCAAGCAATTGCAACGTGTTTTCCGGAAGGTAATTTACAATTTTCAGGGCAGTATTCGGATCCGTTAAAAAATGCTGACCGAGGTGTTTTTTAGGTTTGACCATGGCTTTACAACTGCAAATTAATTAGGTTCAAGATTAAAAAGAAATTTCTCCTCATCTGTCAGATTCTCCTTATCAAAATCGCCGCGTAAAATCCTGAAGCGTTTGCGGGCATCCACGGCATAAAGGCTTCCGGGATAGCTGGTTAAAAGTTTTTCGTAAAGCCTCATGGCTGTATCTTTATCTTTAAACTGGTTTTCATACAATTGTGCCCGCATAAATAATGCATTATCGGCAGTTATTTCGTCAGGATAGTTTGAAACAATATCCTGCAACAAAGTATCAGCCTGCGCGAACTGTCCAAGATTATAATAAATTTCAGCTTTGCGAAGTAAAACTTCATCAAAGATGGGGTGATAGGCTGAAAGGTTAAAAATTGAATCCAACGTTTCGACGGCCTGATCAAAACGCCGCTGGTAAACCAGCAAATCTGCCCTGGCATAAAGGTCGAGTGCATTAGTTGAAGAATCAGCATCCAGGTTATCACTAATCAAAACCGACATCTTCAAGGCATCATTGGCGATTAATTTTGATGTGGCCGCTTTGAGTACATCCAATTGGGCCTTTGCCCAGTCATATTCACCAATATAAAAAGAGAGACGGGCATTTTTAAACCGTGCATCGTAACCAACCGGATCATTTTTAAAAGCTTTTTCAACCTGGGCATATAATAGTTTTGCCTCCCACACATCCCCTGTAAGCACATACACATCAGCCAATTCAATCTTTACGGCTGCAATATTCCTGCTATCTGCTCCCGGAATATGGATCGCTTCATCTAAAACTGCTATTGCTTCCTGGGGTTTATCAAGGTAAAATGCTTGCAAATGACCCAGATATTGCATGATCACTATCGTGGAAGGATTTCGCCCGTATTCATCCAGCGTTGAGGTGTATTCACGTTCGAGCTCATCCAGATCATTCCTTGTAAAATCACTGGTATTGGTAATTTTCAGGTAATGTGCATAAAGCAAACCGATTTTCGCATCCACATAATAAAAATTGTCTTTCCCTTTTTTGAGGATGTATTTGAATCCATCCATGGCCACATCATAGTCCTCATTTGAAAGTGCAATATTAGCAAGATCATACACCCTGGCTCCTTCCTCCTTCATTCTTCTGTCGATTGCTTTGGCCTGGGTAAGCGCCATGTCAAAATCTTCATTTTGAATACTAAGCCATAAAAGCATTTCTGAAAAATACACTATTTGAGGATCTTTTTGTACCCACTCAAGCAACGAATATCGCAGATACTCATTTATATTTCCATCTGGATCGTCATTCAGGGCTGATTGTAGTCGGGCTTGCACATCAGGAATATTCATATAATCATACGCGATCAACTCCAGGTAAGCATCAATCATAGCCGAATAATTTCGGGTTTGCCTGTAAAGATTACCCATTTCAAGCAGAAAAGGATAATTGATCAACTTAGCCCCTGCTTTGTAAGTCTCGACAGCATACTCCACCTGTTGCCGGTATAAAAATGCATTGGCAATTTCAATGATTGCCTGCCGGTTTTTCGGAAGATCCTTCAACACCGATTCAAACTGTCGTTTTGCCTTGCCCTGATCACCCTGGCTTGCATACACATATCCCAGATCAACCTGATATTTAACCTCTGAAGGTTTGTCTTTCATTTGTTGTTTCACAAGTCTTTCAGCCTCTTTGTACGATTCCAGTTCAACAAGGCAATAAAGGTAGTAAGTGTAATAAACAGATGTGTTTTGCTGCTCTTCATAAAGTTTCTTATACAAAACCAAAGCTTTTTCATAATCGCGGTTTCGGAAATACTGGGCAGCCAGTTGCGGATCATTTTGGTTTTGAGTCTGTGGTTTTCCGCCCGGATTAGGAGGATGCACCTCCACGGGTTTCAATACCTTATCAACTTGCGCATTTACAAAACCTGCAACAGATATGGCAAAAAGAAAAGCAAGACTTTTAATTAAAGCTTTCATGTATAAACATTCAGTTCAAAACGGTGCCCAAAGAGCTTTATTTTAAAAACAGCGGATGGTTCAGATTGTTTCAAATCCTGTGAACGGTCTAAGAACCTCCGGGATATTGATTCCTTCGGGTGTTTGATTGTTTTCAAGAAGCGCAGCAACAATTCTGGGTAAAGCCAATGCACTACCATTTAGGGTATGAGCCAGCTGCGTTTTACCTTCTTCATCCTTAAACCTGAGTTTCATGCGGTTTGCTTGAAAACTCTCAAAATTGGAAACTGAGCTTACTTCGAGCCAACGTTGCTGAGCTGCCGAATAAACCTCAAAATCATAGGTAAGGGCCGAGGTAAAACTGATATCACCTCCACAAAGCCGCAAAATCCTGAAGGGCAATCCCAGTGAACGGATCAGAGAAGCAACATGAGCCCGCATTTCTTCCAGAATTTCGTAAGAGTTATCCGGATGAGCAATATGCACAATTTCCACCTTATCAAACTGATGCAAGCGGTTAAGTCCGCGAACATGAGCACCCCAGGAGCCTGCCTCACGCCTGAAACAAGATGAGTAAGCAACATTTTTTATTGGAAGATCGGACGACTTCAGAATCACATTCCGGTAAATATTGGTGATTGGCACCTCAGCAGTGGGAACCAGGTAAAGATTATCCTCACCTGCATGATACATCTGTCCATCCTTATCAGGCAACTGACCGGTTCCATAACCCGAATCTTCATTTACCAGCAAAGGGGGTTGATATTCGGTGTAACCAGCATCCAGCGCCTTATCAAGGAAAAAGTTGATCAACGCCCTTTGTAATTTTGCACCTTTACCTTTGTAAAAAGGGAACCCAGCTCCTGTTACTTTATTACCCAGGTCAAAATCAATAATATCATACTTTTTGATCAAATCCCAGTGAGGCAAAGCATCCATATGAAGTTGCGGAATATCACCTTCCTGAGTAACCACTTCATTATCTTCTTCTGATTTCCCTTTCGGCACCGAATGGTGCGGAAGATTTGGCAGCAAAACGAGGGTTTTTTCCATGTCAGTGGTCAGTTTGTCAAGCTGATCATTTAACCCTTTTGAAATTTGCTTTAATTCAGCTGTTCTGGCTTTCAGGGCTTCGGCTTCATTACGATTACCCTCCTTATACAAAGCACCAATCTCTTTGGCCAGTTTGTTAGCTTCAGCCAACGAATCGTCCAGCTCTTTTTGTGTAGCCCTGCGAGCTTCATCCAGATCAAGTATCTTATCGATCAAACCGGCTGCACTAAAATTTTTAACTGCAAGCCTGTCAATTACTTCCTGTTTATTTTCACGGATATAATTTACCTGTAACATGATTTCAATTTTGGAAGTGCAAATGTACTTTATTAGCTTTTAAATGACAATGCAAGGGGACGTGAAATCTTGAAAATAAAAAAATCCTTCTCCGGCCGGAGAAGGATTTGTCCTTCTTTCATCGTCTCGCGTATTGGCAGATTTTAGTTTGCCTGTTCTTCAGCAGAAACAACGTTCACATATGAGCGATCGTCCTTTTTCCTGCGAAATTCAACCATTCCATCAGTAAGGGCAAACAAAGTATGATCTTTGCCCATACCCACATTTTCACCCGGGTAATGTTTGGTTCCACGTTGCCGTACAAGAATGTTTCCGGCTTTTGCAAACTGTCCGCCGTATATTTTAACTCCTAAACGTTTACTTTCTGATTCACGACCGTTTCTCGAACTACCAACTCCTTTTTTATGTGCCATGGCAAGAAATTTTTATGTTAGTCAAAAAATGTATTTTCTTTAAATTGAAGATCGACTTAATTATCGTCTTGTTTTTCTTCTTTATCAGCTTTTTTGGGTTCAGCTTTTTTCTCAGTTTTGGCTTCTTTATCTTCTGCCTTTTTTGCTTCAGCTTTTTTAGGTTCTGCTTTCGCAGGTGCTTCTTTTTTGGCAGCAGGTTTGCTTTCTGCTTTTTTAGGAGCTTCTTTCTTTTCGGGTTTAGCTTCAGCTTTTACCTCTTTTTTAGGAGCTTCCTTTTTGGGCTCTTCTTTCTTTGGCTCTTCCTTTTTAGCAGTTTTTTTAGCTCCTGAAAGGATATCTTCAATCACGATTTTACTCAAATACTGACGATGTCCGTTTTGTTTTTGATACCCTTTACGGCGTTTTTTGTGAAAAACGATCACCTTATCACCTTTCAGGTGCTCAACAATTTTAGCTTTCACTAACATGCCATCAACAACCGGAGTACCAACCGATACTTTACCGTCATTGTCATAAAGCAATACGTTGTCAAATTCAACAGTTGAGCCTGCTTCACCATCTAAACGATGCACAAAAATTTCCTGATCTTTTTCAACTTTAAATTGTTGCCCTGCTATTTCTACTATTGCGTACATTATTATATATTTGCTTTTTGCTGTAAAAATTGGAGTGCAAAATTAGAAATTTTTTTAATTGTACAAACCTTTTTTATAAATTAAATTTTAAGAGCTTCATCAACAGCGCAAAGATAATTTTTTCAGGAACTGCAAAATCGTCTTTTTTGAATGATCATTTTACCCGCATGCTTCATTCACAATTAAGAACCATATTGAATCAACCGGTAGCTAATTTTTGACAATTGAGCAGTTTTTACTTTTCAAACATATAATTCATCATCAATTTTGCAGCATCAAAACTATGATCATGAAACAATTACTATTACTGATTTTTATTTGGACATTGGCTATGGGTGCCAAATCACAACAAACCATTACCCAAACTGTTCGCGGCACTGTGATTGACATGCAAACACTTACGCCACTTCCAGGAGCAAATGTTATTTTATTAAACTCTGATCCTATTATCGGGGTATCGGCTGATGAAAATGGTCGTTTCCGCCTCGAAAATATTCCTGTTGGAAGGATTGGTATTCGGGTAACTTTTCTTGGATATAAAGATGTTTTTATGACCAGCCTTGATCTATTGGCAGGTAAAGAACTAGTTTTAAAAATTGAAATGGAGGAGGTGGCAATCATGAGCGAGGAGGTGGTGATAACTGCCAATTCGGAGAAGGATAATCCCATTAATGATATGGCCAGCGTTAGTGCCCGCAGTTTTACTGTGGAAGAAACCGAAAGATTTGCTGGCTCCCGTAACGATGTTTCGCGGATGGCCTCGAACTATGCCGGGGTAAGAGGCACTGATGACAGCCGGAACGATATTATCATCAGGGGTAACTCTCCCAGTGGACTGCTTTGGCGGCTGGAAGGTGTTGATATCCCAAATCCGAATCACTATGGTTCTACTGAATCCACCGGAGGACCTGTTAGCATATTAAACAATAACCAGCTTGCTAATTCCGATTTTATGACCGGTGCATTTCCCGCTGAATATGGAAATGCCATTTCAGGAGTTTTTGATTTGAAAATGAGAAACGGAAATGATGAGAAACATGAGTTCCTTGGACAGATCGGATTTAATGGATTTGAGTTTGGTGCTGAAGGTCCGATTTCACGCGAAAAGGGATCCTCTTACCTGGCCAATTATCGCTATTCGACTTTGGAAGCTTTTAATGCAATTGGTGTGGACTTTGGAACCGGCACTGCCATACCGAAATACCAGGACGGATCTTTCAAAATAAACCTTCCTCAAACAAAGCTTGGCAGCTTCACGGTATTTGGAATGGGTGGTAAAAGCGATATCTCCTTTCTGAATTCTGAAAAAGATACCCTCGAAGAAAGTGTCGATTTTTATGCGGGTGAAGGATTCGACCTGATCAATGGTTCCGACATGGCAGTATTGGGATTTTCTAATACTTATCTCATCAATAAAAACACATACAGCAAATTGGTGATCGCAGGAACCTATCATGATTTTCATGTTACCATCGATTCGATCAATCCGGAGAATTACGAAATTTTGCCTTACTTCAGGAATAGTCACAAAGAATATAAATTTTTTGCCAATTATTCTTTGAACTACAGGATCAATTCACAAAACAGCATCAAAGTGGGTTTTACATACAGCCATTCGAAATATGATTTTATCGACAGTGCATACATTGACGAACACGACCGATTCGACATTATTACACAGTTTGAAGGAACCACTTCGCTATTGCAACCTTATGTGGAATGGCAATATAAAATCAACAATGAATTAACACTGAATACTGGTCTTCATTACCAGCAATTTTTCTACAACAATACAAACTCCATCGAACCAAGGGCAGGTTTGAAATGGAATTTCACCCCTGGACAAACATTAAGTTTTGGATATGGATACCATAGTCAGTTAGCTCCAATAACTGTCTACTTTGATCAAACCCGCCTCCCGGATGGAACTTACTTTAAACCCAATAAAGACCTGAATATGACGCACAGTCAGCATTTTGTGGTGGGCTACGACCGAAGCCTGGGAGATAATATGCGATTGAAAACAGAAGCCTATTACCAATATATTACCAATGCCGGCGTGGATGGCCATGAAAAAAACTCCTTTTCGCTGCTTAATCAGGGGGCTAATTTTGGGATATTCAACCCGGATACTTTGATTAACGAGGGAACCGGAAGAAATTATGGATTGGAAATCACCCTCGAAAGATTCCTTAGCAATGGCATGTATTTTCTGATTACGACCTCATTCTACGATTCAAAGTATAAAGGAAGCGATGGTAAATTGCATAATACTGCTTTCAATGGAAATTATGTTGCTAACGGTTTGATTGGTAAAGAGTGGTCCTTGAGCAGAGACCCGGAAAAGAGAAAGAAAAAGCAATATAAGCTTTTGGTGGATATTAAAACCACATTTGCCGGCGGACAGCGCTACACCCCGATTGAGGCCATTCAGGTTGGCGAAAATCAATATGTGGCCGAATATGATAACGAAAATGCCTTTTCTAAACAATTTGATGATTACTTCAGGACCGACTTGCGGATAGCTTTAAAGCAGAACAATAAAAAAGTGACAATGGAATTTGCACTGGATATTCAAAACCTGTTCAATACTCAAAATATTTACAATCAAAGTTTCAATTCAAGGACAGGAGAAATTGACTTTAACTATCAGTTGGGAATTTTGGTGATCCCGCAATTCAGGATCAACTTTTAAAAATCCATTATTTAAATTGCAATGTTCCTGTTAACTCAGATACTGCATAAAATGAAAGGCCGGGAAGAACTCCCGGCCTTTTCAGAACTACAATAACGCTTATAAAGGTGAGTCAAGGTATCTTTTCCACGATTGGATTTTTTGGATTTGTTTCCTTTCCTATTTATTGTTTAATTAATTTTTTAGTCACTGAATTTCCCACAGCATCTTTCATGATAACCAGGTAAACAGCTGTTTGCAGATCATTCAGATCAATGTGGTTTATGGCTCCGTTAGCTTCTAAATGCTTTACAACCTGGCCGCTTAAATTTGTAATATCTATGGTTTGAATGTCATCAGTTCCGTTTACATATATTGCTGAAGTTGCAGGATTAGGATAGATTTCAGTGGTTTGCATCCAGCTATTTTCATTCACTTTTGTCATGAACATCTCCTGATGGTAATAATAGGCTCCCATATCGGCCGCAGTTCCATCAGGATCCACATTAAGATTGTAATCACCAGCATCAATACAAGGGGAAGTAAACTCATTTTCAACGGGGAAGTTAGCCCATGTGAGGTGATAATCATTATTATCGCTCTGAGCAAACAGCGGATCCTGATCAATGTTGCCTTCGCCTTCAAAACCACCTTCTACATCCGAAAAAGTTACCTCAGGAGCTATCAGCGCAACGCTTACAGATTCCTGTGAATTGTTCCAGATGATGGATGAATTAATGGTGTTGTTTCCTGATGTGTAAAGCTCGTAATAAAGTCCTCCGGCAGCAGTTGCCTGGTTGTCAGCAATAGTTGATTTGGTTAAATTGATAAAACTGCTTTGGTTGTAAACCCCACCACCAGTTGATTGGGCATAATTGTGTGAAATGGTTGTAAAGTCCATTTGCAAAATACAGTTGTTTTCAATAAAAATACCTGCACCGTTTTGTGCGTGGTTAAAAGAAACTGTTGAATTATTTACAGTTACATATCCTGAATTTCCATAAAAGCCGGCACCATTTAAAGCCTGATTGTGTGAAATTTCAACATCAGAAACATTGAGCAATCCTTCTTCGCTAATGGCTATTCCACCGCCATTTTCAACTGAAGTGTTATGATGAATGATACCTGAATTCAATTCAAAGATCTCGGTCATTGAATGTCCAAGGATAGAAACTCCGGTTCCACCGTTATTGCTGATTTCAAAATTACTGATGGATGGAGCTGAAAAGTTCGACTTAACTCCGCCCTGACCATTAAATTCCACATTAATATCTGTAGCAAAAATATCAGAGAAATCGGTTAGTAGCAAGCCGTATTCTTTGTTGTTGGCTAGTTTGCTGTTCTTAAGTTCAAAATTGCGATAATGCACACAGGTGATCCCTGAACCGGCACTATATTCAATATTGCAATACTCAAACCTTGAATTTTCATTTGTAATGGCAGTGTAACCAATTAACCCGATGCCTAACCAGCCATTATAATTTCCGGAGCTAAATCCAGTTGTATCGGCTGCTCTGAAATATATACTATCTGTTGGTGTACCAATGGCTTCCAACCTACCATAAACTTCGATAACAAACGGACCTGTAAATAAAACCTCAACACCGGCTTCGATTTCAAGTCGTTCAGCTGGAGCTACAATCAGGTCACCTTCTATAATGTATGGACTTCCTTCATTGGTCCAGCTTCCGGTAGCGTCGCCGGCTGTAATATATGTTTGTGCCTGGGTGGTTATTGTTGCAAGAAGTAGCAGTAGGATTGTAGTTCTAAATTTTACCATGATTTGCGTTTTGTTTCGAATGTTTGGAACATTCATTTTATTACCTTAAAAAATTACCTTGATGATTTTGGGATAACGAAAACTGTGCAATTCAAAAAAATTGGTAAAATTCAGTATAGGCAACAGGATTAAATATTCAATAAAACAAGCAGCTAAACCATTGATATAAAACTATTTTAGATTAGTTTATCGAAAAGAAAAAGCAGGTAAAAATTTCAATTAAGTGAAAAAAGCACCTGTGCCGGTTTTCCCATATAGGGAAAAAATCAAGGGCTATTTTCCAAAAAATCGACAAACCAGGAAAAATAATTGGGAAATATTAATTGTTTACCAGTTCAACAAAGAAACGCTCATCACTTAAAACTTCAACAGCTTTTCTAAAGCCGTCGTCAAAAGATGTAAGCACCTGGAAGTAGGATTTAAATTCGTAAAGGTTACGGGCAATGAGAGCCTTCAACTGAAAGCGGATTAGCTCGTCAGAATATTCAAGTTCATGCTCACGG
>JAGQVE010000128.1 GCA_020438105.1 Bacteroidales bacterium | reverse complement strand
AGTGACAATCGTTTTATGGTCAATACCGAGGGCCCGGACGGGGAACTGCACGATTATGAGATTAAATACACGTTCGGCATCGAGCCACTGCAGCAGTATCTGATCGAGTTCCCCGGCGGTCGTCTGCAGAGTCTGACCACTGCCTGGGACACCCGACCCGCAGAGCAGGGCGGTCAGCGCTGGTTTCATCTGTATCCCGATCAGCACATTGCTCCCGATGATCCACTGCACTGGACCGGGCGTTACCAGAACTGGAACGGCATGTGCGCCGAGTGTCATTCGACCCATCTGCAGAAAAACTACGACCCCGCCAGCGACAGCTATCAAACCCGCTGGAGCGAAATCAATATTGGCTGTCAGGCCTGCCACGGTCCTGGTGCGGCGCATGTCAATCTGGCTACTGTATCTGCCAACAGCAAGCTTTTTTACAGTGGTCTGCCCATTACGTTCAAGGCGGACGATGCGAGTTACGAAATTGATCAGTGCGGACGCTGTCATTCCCGCCGCCGTGAACTCAGGCCGGATAAACAGATCGGTCAGCCTTTGCTGGACAATTACATGCCGTCAATGCTGGAGCCTGAGCTGTACTTTCCGAAC
>JAGQVE010000127.1 GCA_020438105.1 Bacteroidales bacterium | reverse complement strand
GAAAGTTCGGGGCCGGGTACTTCATTTGAGTTTTATCTCGATTTGCAGGCTTTAGCTCCGGCAGAAAATGGCAATGAACCAGTAAACGGTAACGGCGAGCAAAAGGAACTCAAATTCAGTGATGCGTACAGAATTTTGCTTGTTGAGGATAATAAAATCAACCAGTTGCTTGCAATGACAATCCTGCAGAATTTTGGAGCCGAGGTAATAACTGCCGACGATGGCCTGCAGGGTGTTGAGAAAGTAAAATCTGAGGATGTTGACCTGATTCTGATGGACGTTCAGATGCCTGTAATGAATGGCTACGAAAGCACTGCAGCAATCCGCGCCATGGGAATGCAGCTGCCTATTATCGGACTAACAGCAAACGTGTATAAGGAGGATATTGAAAAATGTCTGGATTCGGGTATGAACGCTCACCTGGGCAAGCCATTTACTGAAAGCACCCTGTTTAATGAGCTGAAAAAGTGGCTTGATTAAAATCCTTCCGTAACCAATTATTCCCGATTATTGCACAAAATTTCAGTTCCACTGAATGGCCTCGTAGTTCCAGCCTCCGTTCCTTCGGCTGGCAAGCAATAAATAGAATAGAAGTTTCCT
>JAGQVE010000126.1 GCA_020438105.1 Bacteroidales bacterium | reverse complement strand
TTCCGGCGGCGGACATCCTGTCAGCCCGTGGGGACTTCCTGCTAAAGGACTTAAAACAAGAAAGAAGAAGAAGTTGTCCAATAAATTTATCGTTAAAAAGAGAAAGTAACATAAAGTATAATGACCCGATCACTTAAAAAAGGACCGCACGTAGATTATAAGTTAGTTCAGAAGGTAGAAAAGCTGAACGAACAGAATCAGAAAAAGGTTATCAAAACCTGGTCAAGAGCATGCACAGTTATCCCGGAATTCATCGGCCATACATTTGCCGTACATACCGGAAACAAATTCATCCCGGTTTACATCTCCGAGAATATGGTAGGTCACAAGCTTGGTGAATTTGCAATGACGAGAACATTCAGAGCTCACTCAGGTCAAAGGAAAGAGGAGAAGGGCAGATAATATGGAAGCGAGAGCAGTAAAAAGATATTCCAAGGGTTCACCAAGGAAAATGAGAAGAGTAGTTGACCTTATCAGGAATCAGTCGGTTCAGGATGCGGTTGCTATTTTGAGATTCTCAAAAACTATGTCAGCAGATGTGGTTGAGAAAGCTGTAGTTTCAGCTTATCACAATCTTGAGAATAAACTTGACTCAGGAAGACTGAG
>JAGQVE010000125.1 GCA_020438105.1 Bacteroidales bacterium | reverse complement strand
TGGCGCAAAGATAAGTACTTTTATTTACTCTTACAAATACATGTTGAAAAAATAATGGAATATTTTTCACATTATTCCAAAAATTATTTTGAATTATGATAATTAACCTTATCTTTGCAGCCTGAAATTCTAAAAAGTAAATTATCATGAAAAAGGACATCCATCCTTCTAATTATAGAAAAGTTGTTTTTAAGGATATTGCGACGGACGAATCTTTCCTTACTAAGTCTTGTGTTAACACAAAAGACACTATCACTTGGGAAGATGGCAATGAATACCCTCTTGTAAAAGTGGAAATATCATCGTTCTCACATCCTTTCTTCACAGGTAAAATGAAATTTGTAGATACTGCCGGACGTATTGACAAGTTTAATAAGAAATTTGCAAAATTTGTGAAGTAACATTCGTTTCTTTTAAGATATCAAATAGCTGTCATGGGTTTATCCTGACAGCTATTTTTTTTATCCTTCTACTTTAACACAACATCCCCATTAGACATTCCAGAATTGATCTTCGATTCACACTTCATCGTTTTTCTCACAATCCACACTCTAAAGTTCGGACAAACCTCGATTGCTGTAACTAAATCACAACAAGTTGAATATCAG
>JAGQVE010000124.1 GCA_020438105.1 Bacteroidales bacterium | reverse complement strand
AGTGTTCGCACATCATTCTGATAGGCATGAAACGGCAGGAGAGTCGCAAGCTTCCCGAATGGGAAGAAGTGGCTGCGGTCAGTTCAGCTTTGCAGAATATGCAGCTTTGTGCTACTGCTTACGGGGTGGCCTGCTACTGGAGTACCGGAGCCATGAGCACCGATCCGTCCATGCTGTCATGGCTGGAACTGGGGCCTGATGATCTGGCACTGGGCATGCTTATGCTGGGACAGCGGGGAGAGGAAGTAGCTGCTCCGGAGCGTCATCCTCAGGAAAACTTCGTGCGCTGGCAGCGTAAATAAGCCTGAATGATTAACTTTGTTGCCCCTTCGGGGACGGGCCTATAGCTCAGTTGGTTAGAGCACCTGACTCATAATCAGGTGGTCCCTGGTTCGAGCCCAGGTGGGCCCACTGAGAGGAGAATGGAGTGCAGAGTGTGAGTGCATAGAACATGTAACTCGAAGTTCTTTAGGTTACTGGCCCACCTGGGCGAGAAGTTTATCCCGCTGTACAGATGCACCGACCGCAGGGAGGGAGCAGCTGTTCAGCGGGAAGCCCAGGGTAGGGTTACGAGAGTGGGAGAGTCGAGTGTGAGTGGCTAGAGAAGGTTA
>JAGQVE010000123.1 GCA_020438105.1 Bacteroidales bacterium | reverse complement strand
ACCTAAAATTGGAGGTTTTGGCACCCCGACTGCTTCAAGCGTCTCGCTTGAAGATCATTCAAAGCGCAAATGTTTAAGACAGCTTTAAACCTTTTTCCCCCACCTGGCGCAAGTGTGCCGGGCTTTGGAATGGATTTGCCCTTGCACCAATTAGTGAGGAATTTAATTTATTATTACTTTGTCTTTCCGCCGAGGGGCGGACAGGGATACAAAGTAACCAAACCCGCCAGAGGGCGGCCAGGAATCAAGAAAAAACGATCCTATCTTCCCACAAGCCAGCCCACGCCCGGCGTTTTTTCGGGCCAACGCGCGGTAAATGCTGCGCATTTATTGGGTTGGCTGTAGTGGTTCAAGGGTTTCTTACACGAGGCCATCATTACAGTGCTTCGGATTGAAAAAGCTACGGAAAAACTCTAAGGCTCTTTGGTAGATGCTCCGCATCTATTTGGCCAACGCGCGGTAGATGCTTCGCATTTATTGGGATGGCTGATATCGAAAACAAGTGATACGGATATGGGGAATAATGCATGTAGGACAGCTATGAGAGATAATGAATGTTGAGCAAAATTCCGGGGGGTTTGGCTGCTTGGATAGGAGATGGAAGACTTAGCCGGGCAAAGGC
>JAGQVE010000122.1 GCA_020438105.1 Bacteroidales bacterium | reverse complement strand
CAGGTTAACTGCCGGGATCAAACCTTCAACAGTCATGGTTACATCTACAACCGGTGAACCTACGTTCGGGTTGGTTGAGAATGAAATTGTAGCCATGTAAACACCTGGTAACAGGTCAGTAGCATCAAAGTTAACGTCCATTGTTTCTGAACTACCACCAGTAAGTGAACCACTAGTTGGGGTAATTGAGATCCATGATTGAGCTTCGGTTAATTCCAGAGCCCAGAGGTCAACGTTTTGTGAGGTTCCGAGGAATGCCCACATACCAGCCTGAATATGATCGTCGATTGATAAACCACCGGCAATACCGGTTCCAACAGCTGCAACTGTACCTACGTCAAAGGTAAGTCCGGTTTCGCCACCAGCAGGTAATTGCATTTGAACGAGTTCATTCAGTGTGGTTCCATCCTGAGCATAACCCCACAAGTATGGTCCGCCATCGCTATAACCATCCCATGCAAAGCCATAATAGCTTGTTGCAAATGGTCCGCAAGCAAAGCTGCCTAAGTTAGCACCTGCCATGTCAAATTTAACAATGTCAGAGCCCCAGTTATTTGCATAGAAATTACCATCGCTATCCACTGCAATAGCCCTAACTTCAGTAGGAGCAGTAAATGTACTGATCAT
>JAGQVE010000121.1 GCA_020438105.1 Bacteroidales bacterium | reverse complement strand
CTGTCATTAGTTTAATCATAATCGAAATGTTGGGTTTGATAATCGATTCACAAATATAAAGATATTTTACTTAATTGTGTGGTGTAATGTTGCTACATGGGGCGTAAAAATGGGGATAATGGAGGGTTTCGGGATAACTATGCTGGCTGAAAGGAGCCGAAGCCTTGCGTGAATTTAATCTGACTTCGACTCCGTCTGCCTGCCGTTGTTATGGCCTGCGTGTGGCAGGCAGGCATAGTCAGTGGTACTAGATTGAATTAATCAGAGAATAGTGTTTGCTCATTGAGCCTGTCTGCCGATCCAGGCAGGCGGAGTCGAATTGAGTAGCGTATTCGCAGAATTAATCGGCAAAGAGTGTTAGCTCCCTGAGCTGGCCTGCCGATGGGTTGGCAAAGTCGAAGGGAACTTAAAGAAGTGGGCCTCATCAAGGGGAGCATAAATGCAAGGCACGGAAATAAAGGGAGTGTTTTAAAGAGTGCATTAAATGATCAATTAGCCTGATTTTCAAATACAATTCCCGGATCAATTCTCTTCCTCCATGCGACGTTTGCAATCATTGTATTGAATTACGATGATAGGAGGAGTATGGGGAAATGTCAAAGGGATTGATACTGCTGCCTTTCCGCAAACAATGG
>JAGQVE010000120.1 GCA_020438105.1 Bacteroidales bacterium | reverse complement strand
AATCACCGTCCTCCAATATGAGGATATAAATACCATTTTCAAGCGCTGAAACATTGATGTTCTTAACCGATTGATGATTGACACTTATTGACAAAACCGGAACTCCCATGGAATTAAAAATAGTAATGATTCCTGTTGTTTCTCCAGGCAACGTCACCCTTAACATTTCTGAAACGGGATTGGGTGTGATGGTGAGTGAGGATTTTGGAACTTTAAAATCTTTAACACCAGAAAAGAATTCCGGATCATTTTGGAATTTTTCACGGATATAGGCTGCACGTTCCTTTAAAAGCAAAGCCGACGACCATGGATCACCATCATAAGCCCTTGCCCAGGGATAGGCAAAATCAAACTCGAAACTCTCACCGGCTGGCAGGTCGAACGGACCAACTGAGGAAACACCTCTTTTATCATTGGGCTGATTGCCTGCTTCTTCTTCCGTCCAGTTCAATCCATTTTGGTTATATCCGGCATTCGGCCAAACACATCCAGTTCCCCAGTTAACCGGGTCGGAATCGCGGGGATAGAAATATTTGCATTCAGGCCCAACTGCTCCTAATGAAAAAGAACCATTCCCACCATATAAAAAAGGTGTTCCATCTTCCCATTTACCGGATAATAAATTGTAGAAATCTTCGGCATCAGGGTATTCCCAAAAATAC
>JAGQVE010000119.1 GCA_020438105.1 Bacteroidales bacterium | reverse complement strand
CATGGGTTTCGAACTTGATGATGACACGCTCAAAAAAGCGCGGCCCGAGATAGTGGTTTTGCTTTCGGAATAAACAATTGGGTTTTCTAAACAAGGCAGGTTGTGAGGTTAATTCGCAGCCTGCTTTGTTTATCAGGAATGACTCTAAATTACACAAGTCCGGTTATCGGATTCATTTTTTAAACTAAATTAGCTTCTCAAAATTAAGCACATGAAAAATAAATCGAAACCAGGAATTTATTACAGCATACATTACTAAGTTAAAAAGCGGATACGTCGTCCCGATAACTATCGGGACACCCCATATATGGAATCCCGAAAGCTTTCGGGACGTGATAAAAGCTGTTGATATATACTAGTTAGCAACAAGACGAAAGCCAACGCGCATTTAAGCCCATTCGGTTTTTACTGAAGTACGGGCCAAAAGATGAAAAACCAAAAGATCTCAAATTTTGCATACACATTATAAAATATTTATTTTATTAAAGAGAATGAAAACATTTAAATTATTAGTCATTGCCTTAACTCTCTTTCTTTTTTCATTTATTAGTGGAGACAAAAGCGAGTACACTTTACCTGCATATGGAAGAACAATAATTTCTGTCGATCTTGACCTAGATGGTGATATTGATATTGTTTCAGGTCATATCTATTATTGGCAAACAGAATGGAGT
>JAGQVE010000011.1:84301-89586 GCA_020438105.1 Bacteroidales bacterium | reverse complement strand
ACCCGAATAAAGCACCAACGTTTGCTCATCGCCCATGGTTGCCAAATATTTCATGGCGATTCGATACTGCGCCCAGTTTTGAAAAACAGCGCCATTTCCACCATAAGTGATCAGTTCATGCGGGTGCTGTGCTACAGCGTAATCGAGGTTATTGCTAAGCATAAGCATAATGGCGGCAGCTTGCTTCGATTGGTACGGAAATTCTTCAATACTGCGGGCAGATATCGGATAATCCGGCCGAAAGCGATACATATAGATCCGACCAAAATCTTCCAGTTCTTGCTTAAATTCCGGGGCCAAAATTTCATGGAACTTCGGATCAAAATAACGCAACGCATTTTTTAGCGCCAGTTTTTTATCTACTGTGCTTAAAATATCTTTTCGTTTGGGAGCATGATTGATATTGGGGTCAAACGGTTTGGGTTCAGGAAGATTCGAAGGAATTCCCTCCAGCACAGCTTTTTGAAAATCGGTGAGCGACATGATTCTGTTTTTTATTATTATAAACGACTTCAAAATTATAGAATTTTGTCAACTAAATCATGAATGAATCAACTTCGAAATTCGAACTTCAAACTTCGAATTATCCCTTCCGTTAACTTTTCCATCTCCACCGTTAACTGATTTCCCCTTGCTTTGACTTATTTAATATTGTAATTTGGCTATCCCTTTCTTAATAAGGAAATTTCATAGGCAACAGTGTGACTTCGGGAATTTTAAACCTTAAATTCCCGAAGTCTTTTAAAAATGATCGTTACCTTTACAAAACCTAAAAAATATTTGTCATGAAGAAGACTTTTACCCTTTCAGCATTCCTGATTATCACAATCAATATGTTCGGTCAAATCAGTCTTGACTGGCCTCCCAATGAATTTCAAATCGGCACAACGTATTACGATCTGCAAACCTCCCGATCAATGCAGGATCGCATATGCCATTTTACCGACGGAACAATAGGTGTTGTTTTTAATATGAAAGTTGATCCAACTGCACAAGACGAGTTAAAGATTGGCTACAACTATTACGATGGTTCTGCCTGGGGTGAACAACCCATGAACAGCATTACCTCCGGTGAGGCAACCAACCCAAGTTATACCAGCTTTGGCGAAAACGGTGAAATATGTGCTTCCGAAGGAGAGAACGGAATTTATATAAGTTACCGCCTTGAAAAAGGAACCGGCGACTGGCAGGAAATGATTATCCCCGGGCCAACGGGTAACGGTAAAATGTATTCGCCTCAAGTGGCCACTTCAGGCGTGGATGATCAAATCATCAATTTATTTACGATATGGGAAGATCCGGATTTGGTTAACCTTGGGCAGGAGAATACCTGTAAAGTATTGTACTCCCGATCCACTGATATGGGCGCAACCTGGGACCCTAACCTTCTGGAACTTGATTTAGATATTGGTTCTTTCGGATTTTCTAAAATGTCAATCAAACCTGCTGATCCAATTGACAATACGTTGGCATTTGTAGTGGGCGATTATTTTACAAACCTCCTGCTCGTAAAATCTAATGATGGCGGTGATACCTGGGAGGAAACGGTAATCTGGGAGCATCCATTTCCTTATATGCAATTTGGTGTTACGGTTACTGATACCTTTTGGGCCAATTCCGGTTCGATGGATATTGCCCTGGATGAAAATCTGCGGGCCAATGTTGTATTTGCACTTTGCCGCATAAAATCCGACGAAAACGGTTGGTATTATGACCCGCTTGCTGACGGCATTGTTTACTGGAATGAGGATATGGATGGTTTTTCCAATAATGTGAATGCATTAAGCCCGATTGGTCATCCTGATTCCGAATTAATTGAGGAATACAACTTAATTGCCTGGACGCAGGATATTGATCAAAATGGAGAAATCAATTTTATTCAGGGAGAAGATAATCCGCCTTTTTATCCAAGCTTAGGGGTTTCAACTACACCATCAATAAGTACTAATGAATTTGGCTATCTTTTTGTGATCTGGAGTTCGGTGACTGAATCCTATTATAATAATGACCAAAATTTCAGACATCTCTGGGCCAGAATGTCAATAAACAATGGTGCTTGGTGGGGCGCTTTTGATATGCTCACAAATAATTTGGTCCATATTTTTGATGAATGTGTTTTTCCAAATGTTGCTGCTCATGTGGATGATAATCTCCATCTTGTTTACCAGGTTGATCAGGAGCCTGGTTTAAGTTCTATCACTAATAATCCTCCTTCAGAAAGTTTTATTAATTATATGCAAGTTCCATTGGAGTATCCACCAGGTCCATCTTTATGGGTATATTTTGCTGTTGATTCTACAACTATACATGAAGGAGATACGGTTCATTTTTCTAATAATTCTGTAGTTTTTCCAGTAGATTCACTTTCCTTTGAATGGACTTTTGATGGAGGTACTCCGGCTTCTTCCACAGAATTTGAACCCTATGTGATTTATAATACAGAAGGCGTATATGATGTTACCTTGTTTGCCGAAAGCACCTATCTTACCAATGGGCTTACTAAAGTGAATTATATCACGGTGCTGCCACAAACTGGATTAAATGAACTAACAAATAATTCGAATATTACTATTGCTCCCAATCCCGCATCAAATACGGTTTTGATTCAAACCAAGGGATATATAATTAATACGATTCGTATTATTGATTTTCTGGGGAAAGTTGTGTTGGAAACGGCTTTTGACAGAGCCGGGGATATTAAAATGGATTTGTCAACCTTTCATAGAGGCATATATTTCATTTCCATTTCGGGTGAGGGTTTTACCCACACCGAAAAACTAATTTTGAAATAAAGGGAAATTAAATTTTATCTTTCGAGTTTTTCAGTATCTGGTACAGGAACTCCCTGGCCCTGAACAATTGTGCTTTAACAGTCCCCAATGGAAG
Source organism: Bacteroidales bacterium (assembly GCA_020438105.1). Classification (GTDB taxonomy): domain Bacteria; phylum Bacteroidota; class Bacteroidia; order Bacteroidales; family JAADJA01; genus JAADJA01. The sequence continues at coordinate 86,700 of JAGQVE010000011.1, read as the reverse complement.
GTTTAGCTCAGTAGCAATCTCATCGTATGAAAATTCTTTGAAATAACGGAGCTCAATCAGGGTGCGGTAATGCGGTTTTAGCTTTTCAACCACCTCACGCATCAACTGGATCCGTTGTTTTTTCATCAGGTCTTCTTCAGGATCCAGTACCTCGGCCGGAATTTTATTGGCTAATTCGGTGCCTGTTTCTTCATCATCGTAATTTTTATCAATGCTGAAGGTGTATTTTTTCTTTTTCCTTATAAAGTCGATGCAATTGTTGGATGCAATCTTAAACAGCCATGTACTGAAAGCGTAGTCGGGTGTGTATTGATGTAGTTTTTTGAAAGCCTTACCAAATGCCTCAATGGTTAAATCCTCCGCATCGTGTGGATTATTGGTCATTTTTAAAAGCATAAAATACAACGAGTCACGGTAATTTTTCATCAATTCTGCGTAAGCATGTTGATTTCCATCACCAATTGCCTGCTGCACAAGCTTGTAATCACGTAAGGCTTTTTCTGTCAAGTGTGAAGTCACTTCCATCTGCTCTCTTTAGTCACCATATTTAAACCAACCATTAGCGGATAAATAAGCGTAATAATTAGTTCAATGAACGGCGAAATTAATAATAATTTTTTTTCCTCTAACTTATCGTATGTAAATTTTAATAATATAATTTGGCTTAATAGTCTGATCCCGAAAAGAATAAGTGTAAATAAAATAAACTTTTGCCAAATCAGAATTAATGCAAAAGAGATCAATAATAACAGGTAACTCATGGAATAGCCACCCAGGATAAATTTATGAATGAACTTATAATATTTGCCTGTGGAAAGATGCCGGCGTTTTTGTAGCCACCAATCGCTAAAACGCGCTTTGGCCGCTGATTTCATGAAACTACCGGGCGATAAAACAATACTGGTATTCGACTTTTTGGCCACTTTGTTTATAAACAGATCATCATCGCCGGAAGCTACCTTATAGTGCGAAATGAACCCTTTTTGCTCCATAAACAAGCGCTTTTTATATGCGAGGTTTCGGCCAACACCCATATAAGGTTTTCCCCAAAGTGCCAGCGAAAAATATTGCAAGGCTGTAAATACCGTTTCGTACCGGATTATTTTATTTAAAAATCCATCGGCTTCATGGTACGGGCCGTAACCCAATACAACTTCAAACTTATTCCCAAATCCTGCGGCCATTTCACTGATCCATTGATCACTTGCCGGCTCGCAATCAGCATCCGTTAAAAGCAGGTTTTCATATTTTGTAGATTTAATTCCAATGGCCAGGGGAAATTTTTTACCCTTGAAAAAATTTAGGTCCTGTTCCAGTGTTATCACCTTCAAATGTTTATAAGCTTGTGACAGATCCTGCAAGAAAAATATGGTCTCATCATCAGAGGCATCATTTACCACTACTACTTCAAATTCAGGGTAATCCTGTTCCAATATCAATGGTAGGTTCTTTTTTAACTGATGAAATTCATTTTTTGCGCAAATAACCACCGAAACAGGTTCTGCAATTTTATTGGTTGAAGGGATTTTATAAAAGGCAAAACGCCCGAAAACAAGCCAATAGTAGATAATCTGTATGCCGACAGCAATACAAAAAACCAGAAATATCCAGTCATCAAATGTATTCAAGTATAGGTTCACCAGGCTTTGAAATTTGGACGATGAAATACAAAATTATCCTTTTAAATCAATTCCATTTATCTTTACACGGCGGAATACTAACAGGAAATTGTTGAAGAAAAAAAGCGACAAATGCTGAAATTCAAGCTAAAACAGGAGGATCAGAAATCTTCGGCGCGGGCCGGTGAAATAACAACGGATCATGGTATCATCCTAACGCCCATATTTATGCCCGTTGGAACTGCCGGAGCCGTAAAAGCTGTTCATATCCCTGAACTCAAAACGGATACCGATGCAAAGATCATCCTGGGTAACACCTATCATTTGTACCTGCGTCCCGGAATGGAAGTGATTAAGTCTGCAGGCGGACTGCATCAATTCAATGGTTGGGACAGACCCATTCTGACCGACAGCGGAGGCTATCAGGTATATTCACTTTCAAATACCAGAAAGCTAACCGAAGAGGGAGTTGTTTTCAATTCGCATATTGATGGCTCCAAGCATCAGTTTACCCCTGAAAATGTGATGGATATTCAGCGGGTCATTGGGGCCGATATCATGATGGCTTTTGATGAGTGCACACCTTATCCATGTGATTATGATTACGCTAAAAAATCGCTTGCCCTTACGCATCGCTGGCTCGACAGGTGTATCGGTCATTTTTCTAATACTGAACCCCTTTATGGTCATCATCAGGCGCTTTTCCCCATTGTTCAGGGAAGTGTTTATAAAGATCTGAGGAAAGAATCTGCAGCCTATATTGCCGAAAAAGGTGCTGAA
>JAGQVE010000011.1:0-84208 GCA_020438105.1 Bacteroidales bacterium | reverse complement strand
GTAAATATCCTTGAAAGTATTGCACTTGGCATTGATATGTTTGACTGTGTTATGCCTACACGCAATGCCCGTCATGGTTTGCTTTACACTTCAGAGGGGATCATTAACATTAAAAATGAAAAGTGGAAAAGCGATTTTTCGCCCATTGATCCAAACGGGAAATCTTACGTAGATCAACAATATTCCAAAGCTTATTTGCGTCATTTGTTTCGCTCGCAGGAAATTTTGGCCGCGATGATCGCCAGTTTGCACAACCTTGCATTTTACCTTTGGTTGGTAGGCGAAGCTCGGCAGAAAATATTGGATGGCAGTTTTGCCGAATGGAAAGAGCAAATGGTTAAAAAACTGGATCAGCGATTGTAAATGACCCCAATTAATTAACAGTCACCACATTCAGAAATTGGTATTTTTGCGCAAGATTGATACATGTTGAAAAAACTCGATTTTTATATCATCCGAAAATTCCTTGGTACCTTCTTCTTCGCAATTGCGTTGTTGATCCTGATTGTAATTGTTTTTGATATATCGGAGAAAATCGATGATTTCCTTGAAAAGAAAGCGCCCCTCAATGCTATTCTGTTTGAATATTATTTGAATTTTATTCCCTACTTCGTTAACCTTTTCAGCTACCTCTTCACCTTTATTTCGGTGGTTTATTTTACAGCTAAAATGGCTTCCAACAGTGAGATTGTGGCCATTCTGAGCAGCGGTATCAGCTTCCGGCGGTTTTTATATCCTTACATGATTTCGGCGATATTTTTAGGATTGATGTCCTTTTATCTGGCCAACTTCCTCATTCCTGTCACCAACAGGCACATGATGGATTTTGAAAAAACCTATGTAAAAAATCCCTACCAAAACCGGGATGTCAATATCCATATGCAAATCAGTCCGGGGAATATTGTTTACCTGGAAACATACAATACCAAAACCAACACCGGCTATAAGTTTTCAATCGAAAAATACGATGGAAACCGGCTTGTGTCGAAGCTCAATGCGCAAAGGATTGTATGGGATTCGATTGATGAAACCTGGAGTATTAAAAATTATGTGATCCGCAAGATCGGACGCAATACCGAATCCATAGTTAAAGGTGATGACCTGGATACCGTTATCAATATGCGGCCAGAGGAATTCAGTTTTATCCTTGAGGATATGAAAACCATGAATTTTATGGAGTTGCGGGCATTTATTGATAAGGAGCGCCTGAAAGGATCGCAGAATATCAAAGAATTTGAAGTAGAAAAACACCGTCGTATCGCCAATCCGTTTGCTACAATAATTCTTACTTTAATCGCAGTTTCCATTTCAAGCCGTAAGGTGCGGGGTGGTATTGGGATGCATTTGGGGATCGGCCTTTTTATCACCTTTTCGTTCATCCTTTTCCAGCAAATCAGTACGGTGTTCGCTACCCGCGGAAACCTTGAGCCATGGCTCGCTGTTTGGATACCAAACCTATTGTTTGCCATTATTTCCGGTTTTCTGATCCGGATAGCACCAAAGTAAATTTTAACTTAATTTCCCCTGCCAGACAAAGCAGTCTTGAAATTCATCAGTCAAATTTATTTCCTGATCAAATATGCCATAAACCGCCGCTCCGGTACCGGTCATGGAGGCATAAACGGCCCCTTTTTCGTAAAGTTTATCCCTAATGATTTTTAACGCAGGATGATGTAAAAATACCGGTTCTTCAAAGTCATTGATAAGATTCTCTTTCCACAAATGAATATCCGAATAGATGATCTGAAGTAAGGAAGATTCCTTTTGCGAGGGAGTTACCCAGGTGTATGCTTCAACGGTGTTTACGTGAATTTCAGGTTTCACAAGTACGATTCTATATTTTTGCAAAGCGAGCGATAAAGAACTTAGCTCATCACCCTTACCAGTGGCCATAGCAGGCCTGCTTTTTATAAAAAATGCGCAATCTGCACCCAGGGGCTTGACCAGCATCTCCATTTCAGCTTCCTGCAATCCGAGTTTAAATTGATGATTACAAAGGTTGATCATAGCGGCTGCATCTGAGGAGCCTCCACCCAGGCCTGCGCCAGAGGGAATCACTTTATGAAGATGAATATTTACCGCAGGCAGGTCGAATCTTCGCTGCATAATTTCCCAGGCTTTCCATACCAGGTTACTTTTTCGGTCGCCTGCAATATCCAGTCCTGTGATTTCAAATTGTGTGTTTCCAATCCGATTCGGAATGAGTTCTAAAACATCCGTGAGTGCTAACGAAACCATCGCTGTTTCTACATTGTGAAACCCATCCGGTCTTTTTTCAATTACAGATAAACCCAGGTTTATTTTTGCCTTAGGAAATAAGATCATGTTAAAACTTTGATCATGTAAAAGTAAGTATGTTTTGTGATATGGTTAATTACCACCTTGAAAGCTTTTTTGTCCAAACGCCCTTTAAAAAGTTGTAATTTTGTTTTCCCTTAAATTTCAATTAATACTTTACACTGAAATGGCCTTAATTAATGCGGTATTATCGTGGTTGATGAAAAAACGGTTCCACCAGATTGAACTGTTCATGAAGTATCCGCATGAGGTTCAGGATGAGTGGTTTAAAAAACTGATCAGTCATGGTAAGACAACGGAATGGGGCAAACAATATGATTATAAAAGCATTCATAATCCGGAGACCTATCGCGACAGAGTGCCTATTAATGATTATAATGCGCTGAAACCTTATATCAACAGGTTAAGAAAGGGTGAGCAAAATATTCTTTGGGATTCGGAAATTAAACTGTTTGCAAAATCATCAGGAACCACTTCAGATAAAAGTAAATTTATTCCGGTAAGCCAGGAAGCCCTTGAAGAGTGCCATTTTAAGGGAGGCAAGGATATGCTATCCATTTATTGCTACAATTACCCGGATACATTGATTTTTGATGGCCGGGGATTGGCCATGGGTGGTAGCTCCAATATCACAGAAATCAATAATGAAAATTATTACGACGGGGATTTATCAGCGCTGATTGTTGATAATTTGCCCTACTGGGCTGAGTTTATCCGGGTTCCTAAAAAATCTGTTGCTCTGATGGATAAGTGGGAGCTTAAGATTGAGGAGATGGCCCGGACCACCATGAATCATAATGTAACCAACATTTTAGGGGTACCTTCATGGACATTGCTGTTGCTCAGGCGAATTCTTGAAATTACAGGTAAAAATAACATCAAGGAAGTTTGGCCAAACCTGGAAGTGTTTTTTCATGGTGGGGTTAATTTTAAACCTTATATGAGTCAGTTTAAAGAGATCATTGCTGATGCAAATATGAATTTCATGGAAACTTATAATGCCAGCGAGGGATTTTTCGGTTTACAGGATCAGCGTGATTCGGATGAACTTTTGCTCATGCTGGATTATGGAATTTATTACGAATTTTTGCCCCTTGATCAACTGGACTCAGATAATCCAAAAACCCTTTTGCTAGGCGAGGTAAAAGCAAGTGTTAATTATGCCATGGTGATTTCAACCAATGCCGGTTTATGGCGCTACCTGATTGGTGATGTTGTGATGTTTACTTCGCTTGAGCCCTACCGGATCAGGATTACCGGGCGCACCAGAACCTTCATTAATGTAGTGGGAGAAGAGTTGATCGAGGATAACGCCATCAAGGCACTTTCGGTGGCCTGTCAGAAATGTAATGCAGAAATAGCAGAATTTACGGCTGCTCCGGTTTATTTCGAAACGGGTGAAAATGCCGCCCACGAATGGCTCATTGAATTTGAAAGGCCCCCAAAAAGTATCGAATATTTCGGCGAAACCCTTGATAACGCCCTAAAGTCGCTCAATTCGGATTATGAAGCAAAACGTTATCACAATATGGTATTGCGCGCACCAGTGATAAGAAACATGCCACCAAAAACTTTTTTTAACTGGTTAAAAGGTAAAAACAAACTCGGAGGCCAGTATAAAGTTCCGCGCCTGTCGAATGATCGCAAACATGTTGACGAAATCCTTGAAATGGTTAATTAAAATCGGTCAAATCGTTGGAAGGGCATGCTAAAAAAATGTTATTTTTATCCGCAACATTAATCAAATTACTATGCACATAGCAATAGCAGGAAATATAGGTTCAGGAAAAACTACGCTTACAAGGTTATTATCAAAGCATTTTGGATGGGAAGCTCATTATGAAGATGTTGATACAAATCCTTACCTGAACAGTTTTTATGAAGACATGCAGCGTTGGTCGTTTAACCTGCAAATTTATTTTTTAAATAGCCGTTTCAGGCAAATTTTGCAGATACGTGAAAGTGGTAAAACAGTAGTTCAGGATCGCACCATTTATGAGGATGCCTATATTTTTGCACCCAACCTGCATTACATGAACCTGATGACCACCCGTGATTTTGAAAATTATATTTCACTTTTTGAACTGATGAGTTCACTGGTTCAGCCACCTGATCTGCTCATTTATCTCCGGGCTTCGGTTCCTACCCTTGTTAATCAAATTCAAAAAAGGGGCAGGGATTACGAAGAGGCCATCCGGCTTGATTATTTGAAAAAGCTGAATGAACGATATGAATCCTGGATCTCTAATTATAATCACGGTAAGTTGTTGATATTTGAAGTGGATGATATTGATGTAGAGGATCGACCGGAAGACCTGGCGATGATCATCGAAAAAGTGAATGGTCAGTTGCACGGGTTATTTTAAAATTGTTTTCAATGGCAACCATTGATGATTTTGAAAAACTGGATATCCGCGCAGGAAAGGTCATTGCTGTAGAGGAATTTCCTGAAGCCCGCAAACCTGCCTGGAAGCTTACCATCGACTTTGGTGCTGAAATCGGGCTTAAGAAATCATCAGCGCAGCTCACACATCATTATACCAAGGAGCAGTTATTAAAGAGAATGGTCATGGGTGTTACCAATTTTCCACCAATGCAAATAGGTCCTTTTGTTAGCGAAGTTTTGGTTGTGGGTGTTCCTGATCAGCAGGGAAATACAGTGCTTGTTGTCCCTGAAAAAACCGTTTTACAAGGTGCTAAACTTTACTAAAATGAAATCATACCATATTTTATTGTTAACGTTTTTAGCTTTGTGGTTTGGAGCTTGTAACCAGCAAAAAAAAGCCCATTTCGAAGATGCTGAGGGCCACATTATCGACGAAGTTAGATATAGCAACGGGCAAGTTAAATCACGTATTTTCTACCTGGACCAGAATGGTGCAGATTACATTCAAACCAGCTATTACGAAAATGGTGTTTTGCAGGATTCTATGGTTTTTAAAAACAATAAACCTGAAGGTACAAAAAAATATTATGATGAAATTTCGGGGTTAACTCATTATGAAAACTACCGCAATGGCATTATGCAAGGTATAAATGAAGCAATTTATAATAATGGGATTTCGAGTTATTCGGGCTACCGGCACCAGGGATTTAAAGCTGGAGAATGGGTTTTTCATTATCCTGATGGTCGCCCGATTACGTATGAGTTTTATGATTCAACCGGCCACCTCAAGTATTTGAGGAAATATGATGAAAGCGGTTATTATCAGCAAACAGAAGGAAGCATTATTATTGATGCAGCTATTTCAGAAAGCGAGATAAATGCCGGTGATTCTGTTATGCTTTTAGTGCTTTTGGCAATTCCACCGGGCTCTTCAACTACCATTGAAATTTCAGGCAATGTTGACAATGAAGCACCTGTAAAATCCAGCATTTTGACAGATAAATCAAGGATGGAGATCCCAATTTACTTTGAACAGACAGGGAAAGCCAAAATCGAAATTTATGTAACTGTATTGGATAATAACTCCGAACATTCAGAAACCGATCACAAAACATTTAACCTCGACGTAATCTGATGGATCAACTCAATGTAATTGGTATTATTCCGGCCCGCTATGCCTCCAGCAGGTTTCCGGGCAAGCCGCTTTTGGATATTAAAGGCAAGTCGATGATACAGCGGGTTTATGAGCAGGCCACCAGATCTGAGGGTCTTAACAGGGTTATCGTAGCCACCGATGATGATCGGATATTTAATGCGGTAAAAGATTTTGGAGGATCAGTAATAATGACCGGCGTATACCATAAAAGTGGAACTGACCGATGCCGCGAGGTTCTTGAAAAACTGGAAAATGAAGCCAGGTTCGACATTGCTGTAAACATTCAGGGTGATGAACCCTATATTGAACCTGCTCAAATTGATGAGGTAATTGCATTATTCCAGGATGGTGATGTTAAAATCGCCACCCTGGTAAAAAAAATAGAAAACCATGATTCACTCTTTAACCCGAATGTAAACAAAGTGGTTTTTACTGAAAATAAAATGGCGATCTATTTCAGTCGGCATCCTATTCCTTTCCAGCAAAATCAACCCAGGGAGAAATGGATACAAAACATGGATTATTTTAAGCATATTGGAATGTATGCCTACCGGGTTGAAGTTTTAAAAGAAATTACCAAATTGCCTCAATCTAAACTGGAAAAGGCTGAGTCGCTTGAGCAACTTCGCTGGATTGAAAACGGGTTCCCGATTAAAGTGGGAATAACTCAATACGAAAGCATTGCCGTGGATACACCGGAAGATTTATTAAAAATTACCGGCAGGGCTTGATAGAGACTTAACTATTTATTAATTTAGCTGAAAATTATCCCTTGATGGACGTTTCCTTTCACATCAGTGAATTGTTATTTGAGCATGATTGTGTGATCATTCCGGGCTTTGGTGGATTTGTAGGCCATTATTCTCCGGCAAAAATTCATCCAATCAGCCATACTTTTTTCCCTCCATCAAAAAATATTTTATTTAACTCAAAACTCACCCGCGACGATGGCCTTTTGCTTGACTATATCAGTCAGCGCGAAAATGTTAGCTACCAGGAAGCACAACAGGCAGTGGGTCATTTTGTTTTTGAGATAAAATCCAAACTGGAGCAAAAGCATAAAGTAATCCTGAATAACATTGGATTACTTAAAGTTGACATTGAAAATAAAATTCTGTTTGAGCCTGATCAGGCCACTAACTACCTCGAAGAGTCATTTGGTTTGCAGGGTTTTGTTTCACCACCGGTCAACAGGACCAGGTCCATCCGTCGAAAAGAGCCCCTTTTTATTGATCGAAAACCACAATCGGAGGAGGCTAAGCAACGAAGAAAAATATTGATCCCTTTGCTTGTGATCATTCCAGTTTTGTTAATTACCGGATGGGTTTTATTCAGTGAGCAAGGGCTCAATATTACAGGTTCGCAAAAAACCGGAATTGTTACCTTACCTGAATCTACCAGCAAGGATATTACAGCTAATCCTGCTGATTTGGATCGTAAAGATGAAACACCTGCCTTAAAAAATCTTGATTTCACGGAAGATGCCGTTAGCAAATCGCTTGAAAATGGGGAAATGCCTATTCTGCCCAAGCCAGATCCGGTTCAGGTTACCAATGCCGCTTCTTATCATATCATTGGGGGCGCGTTTGCTGATCCCATGAATGCTGAAAAACTGGTAGCCATCCTAAGGCAAAAAGGATATCATGCAAACAGGGCGGGCTTATCCAAATCAGGATTGCATATGGTGGAATATCTTGCCACTATTGACAAAAGTGAGGCTCTTGTAAACCTGGAAATGATTCGCAAAGATGATAACCCATCAGCCTGGCTACTTAAAAAGTAGTTTGAAAAATCAATATTTCCTGCATTTCCCTTTTCATTAATTTTGTTCCCTTAATTAATTTTTTTCAAGTGGGTCATAAGAAGAAATTACAGCATTTTGCTGAAAATAAAACATTCCCTCATTTTTTTGAACCAACCTTTACTGAACTTAATGAAGGTTTTAAGTTGAAAGGCAGTTGGAGCCACGGATTTTTCAAAAACGATAATCCTGTTATTGTTGAACTGGGTTGTGGAAAAGGGGAATATACTGTTGGTTTGGCAAAGCGATATCCTGATAAAAACTTTATTGGTATTGATCGCAAAGGAGCACGAATGTGGCGGGGAGCGAAAACTTCCTTTGAGGATAAAATGAATAATGTTGCTTTTGTAAGGACATGGATCGAATTGATTCCTTTCATCTTTGGTATGGATGAGGTGGAGGAGATCTGGATTACTTTTCCTGATCCACAGCCCAAAGATAAAACGCAGCGGAAACGCTTGACTTCGCCACGATTTCTTGATCTTTACCGGAATTTTTTAAAACCCGGTGGAAAAATTCATTTAAAAACCGATAGTGATTTCCTGTATGAATATACCCTGAATTTGGTACAAAAAAATGGGTATTCCCTTTTGTTCAGTACAAATCAACTTTATGACTCTGATTGGGACGGCGATGCAATTGCCTTCACTACCTTTTATGAAACCGGTTTTCTTGAACAGGGAATTCCTATAAAATACCTACAATTCACTTTAGCACAAAAAACTGATGGATGATTCATTTTTTAACAGGGTATACGAAGTGGTTAAGGAGATACCATTTGGCCGGGTAACATCTTATGGAGCCATTGCTGCATTTCTTGGAGCACGGATGTCGGCCCGGATGGTGGGTTGGGCAATGAATGCATCACATACTGCCGCTGATCCTGTTCCTGCCCATAGGGTGGTAAACCGAAACGGAGTATTAACCGGTAAACATCATTTTGGAGTACCCAATTTAATGGAGCAACTTCTTGAAAGCGAAGGTATACATGTGGAAAACGATAAAATTATCGACTTCGAAAAATATTTTTGGGACCCGATGCTTGAGCTCCGCCACTAATCAGCTTTGATTCTGCCTGCGCTGTCGAAATAAAGAACCACTTTATGTGGTTCAAGGTTTTTCTTTTTTGCAATGAGTTCAACGTAGTAATAATTATCCCTGTCCATTCGGGTAACTTTTTCGGCATAGGTTGGATTATAATTTCCATAATTTTCGTCGATGTAGCGCTGAACCGGATTGTACAGGTTTTTTACATCCAGCTGATTGGTTGTTTGAATCCATTGCGCCGAATCTGAGAAAATTGCGGTAGTGGGTTGATCCCGGTATGTAAAGCTGCCTACAAAAGTGTTATTATCTGTTTGCCAGGTAACATCAGTAGCTCCTGCAAAGCGGCTCTTGAATTTCCGGGCTACCTGATCAGGGATATCAACTGTGAGTAGATATTGATTTCTGAGTTCTTCGGGGCGATTCACTTTTTGTATTTGACCTGCCCGATCAAAAAATAATTCGAAATTATAAGGCCTGGTTTCACCGCGTACCTGCCGTTGCATTTTTACATAAAAATAATCCTTGCGATCAGCACGGGTAACTTTTTCGGCGGTAACAAAATCATCACCTTTATGATGTTCAATAAGGTAAACCTGAATCAGTCTGTGCAGTTCTTTTTCGTTAAGTTTAGTACGAGCTTCCACCCAAATGCCATCCGGCTTAAACTCAGCAGTGGTGGGTTGCTCACGATAGGTAAATGAGGCCTGGAAGTTTTTGCCTTTTTTGGTCCAGTCAATATCTTCGGATCGGGGAAATCTTTTTTGCCATGAATCAATAACCACTTCGGGTATTTCTGAATTTGGATCATCAAAACCAACAATCGTCATATCATTTACACCTTCTGGCATTTTTACCTGCTCAATCCGTCCGGTTTTATCAAAAAACAATTCAATGGTAAAGTACTCTTTGGTTTCCGGATCCTTCCTTTCGAGCTGAACATAATAATAGTCCTGCCTGTCGGCTTTTATGGCTTGTTCGGCAAATAAAATATTATCCTTTTTAAAGTTTTCATCCAAATATTCCTGAATGGGCCGGTAAAGGGTTTTAAGATCAAGGTCGGTTATGGTCATTTGCCAGCTTCCATCCGGGGCAAACTCAGCATAAGTTCCTCTGCCATTAAAAAAACAATCTGCCTTGTAAACAGTATCTACTTTCTCCCAGGCAACATCTTCAGCACGCGGAAATTTTTTATTGAAAGTTTTAATTACCACCTGTGGTACATCATCTATGGTTTTTTGCGCCAGCGATTTAACAGGATTAATAAATGTAAGAGTGAGAATAAAAACCAGTAAATAAAGTATTTTCCTTAGCATAGGTCCGAATTATTTTTTGAGGGTGTTATACATCAACTCCCGGTATAAAGTTATAATGAATCCCGAACCAAATCGCAAATTTTTGACAATTTATATCAGTGCATCGGGATTATCTGGTTTCTGTCAGGACCAACAGAAATCATATCCAGGGGAACATGCGTTTGTTCTTCAATGAATTTTACATAGTTAGCCAACGCTTCAGGAATATCTGAATGGTTTCTTATTTCGTTAATGTTGGTTTTCCAGCCGCGTAAATGGGTTAATTCAGGGATAAGTTGCTCATAAGATGCTTCGAAAGGAACATAATCCAACTCCCTGCCCTGATGCAAATATTTGGTGCCAACGCTGATGGTATCAAATTCATTAAGCACATCGGCTTTCATCATGTAGAGTTTTGTTACACCATTGATCATGATGGAGTATTTCAAAGCCACCAGGTCGAGCCAGCCACAGCGACGCGGGCGTCCGGTAGTGGAGCCGTATTCATGTCCTTCATCACGGAGTTTTTGTCCCTGATCGTTCAGCAATTCAGTGGGGAAGGGGCCGCTGCCAACACGGGTGCAGTATGCTTTAAAAATGCCTAAAACGTCGCCAACCCGGTGTGGAGAAATCCCAAGGCCTGTGCAAACACCTGCCGTTACCGTATTTGAGGAAGTTACATATGGATAGGTCCCGAAATCAACATCCAGCATGGTGCCTTGTGCCCCTTCAGCCAGGAGTGATTTGCCCGCATTTAAACTTTGATTGATAAAATATTCACTATCGATGATCTGAATTATCTTCAATTGCTCTATAGCATCAAACCATTTTTCTTCATACTCCTTAAATTTTATTCCATCCAGATCATGATCATCTGCATTAAAACTATACGCTTTCAGGATTTGAAGGTGTTTTTCTTTGAGTGACTTGTATTGCTGCAAAAAGTCATCCCTCAATATATTGCCGATGCGTATGCCATTACGGGCGGTTTTATCCGTGTAGGTTGGCCCGATTCCTTTGAGTGTGGAGCCTATTTTTGCCTTTCCTTTAGCTGATTCATAAGCTGCATCTAAAAGCCGGTGGGTAGGTAAAATCAAGTGTGCTTTTTTGGAAAGCAATAAATTATTCACGGCATTGATACCACTGGCTTTCAGCTTTTCAATTTCCTTGTTAAATATAAAGGGATCAATGATTACCCCATTGCCAACAATATTGGTAGTGTTTTCATTAAATATTCCGGAAGGAATGGTATGTAAAATGAACTTTTTATTATCAAAAATGATGGTGTGTCCGGCATTGGGCCCACCCTGAAAACGGGCAATGATATCGTACCTGGGGGTTAGTACGTCCACAATCTTTCCTTTGCCTTCATCACCCCATTGAAGGCCTAAAAGTATGTCTGCTTTCATGAAAACGGGAATAAAATATTTTTAATCGGCTACTTATTGATTCGACCATAAAAAGTAAGACTGTGGTGCGCAATTTTAACACCCAGTTCTTTCTCAACGGTTTCTTTTATTTGCTGAATGCGTGGGTCACAAAATTCAAGTACCTGGCCATTGTCCATATCAATAAAATGATCATGTTGTTTAAAACGGTACGATTTTTCAAATTGTGCACAGTTATTTCCAAACTGATGTTTAGTAACAAGATTACAATCGAGTAAAAGCTCAATGGTATTGTAAAGCGTAGCCCGGCTTACCCTGTATTTGTTGTTTTTCATTCTAATGTACAGGGTTTCAATGTCGAAATGGCCTTCAGTGTTATAAATTTCCTGTAAGATGGTAAAACGTTCAGGAGTTTTTCGATGACCCTTGCCTTCGAGGTATTCTGTAAAAATTTTTTTTACAGTTTCCAGGGTATCTTTATGTGCACTTTTCATGGATGTGAAATTTCCTTTTTCCTCTGTTCCGTTGTATTTAAACATCATTCAAATACCTTAAGTTAATAGTAGCTATTTGCTTGAATCAGTGGCTAAAATAGGAAAAATATTATTACTATTTGGAATAAATAAAAATAATTTTCTGCCGGAAAAGCTCAGCTTGAATTCTGATAACAATTACAAAATGAGTTATTTATGCCGGAAATTGATAATGGAATTGCCGCTATTTTGAAATGGCCGACGACAAACGATGGGCTTTTTTAACATTGGAAACTTTTTTCAATTCGGCAATGAGGTTATTTAAATTTTTTACGCTATAAACATACACCATCACCAAACCGGTAGTCATTCCACCTTGTGTGTCGAGGTGAAACGACTTAATATTAAGATGCTGTTCTTCGGTAATTACTTTAATAATATCCTTGATAAATCCCGGTGCATCAATGCCATGAATTTCGATACCGGCCACAAAACCTATGGTCTCCTTATCCGTCCATTGGGTTTTAATGATCTTGTTTCCGTACTTCGACATTTGGTTAACTGCCACCGGACAGGTGGTTCGATGGATTCGAATGGTTTCATCCGGTTCAATAAAGCCAACAATATCATCACCCGGAATCGGCATACAACATGGCGAAATATCATAACTGATTTTTTGGATATCCTCGCTGTTAAGGGTGATATCTTTTCGCTGATTAATTACATCCACTACGGTTTCCGTGAGTGTTTTCTTATCCAGGTTACGAGAGCGAATAAATGGTATTCGCATCATTTTGCTTAACCAGCTTTCTCTCGGAAATTCACCGCAGCACTCTTTAATTTCTTTTATCCCGATTAATTCCTGCGCAATATCATAATACAAGTCAATAGGGCTTGCGTAATTGTATTTTTGCTGTAATTGCCGCTGGTTTTTATTGGTAAACTCAACACCAATTTGTTTGAAATATTCCTGGAGTTTTAGCTTCCCTTGTTCTGTGTAGTTTCTTTTTTCTTCTTTGATTCCCTGTTTAATCTGGGTCCGGGCACGCGCCGTAACCACGTAATTAAACCACTCTTCCTTGGGCACTTGCTTTTTAGAAGTTAAAATTTCAACCTGGTCACCACTTTTCAGCTTTTGATCAAGTGGTGCGAGCTTATGGTTGACTTTTGCGCCAATACAGGAATTTCCTATTTCGGAGTGGATGGCATATGCAAAATCGAGTACGGAAGAATGAACTGGCAAATTTCGCAATTCCCCTTTTGGTGTAAAAACATAAATTTCATCCGTAAACAGGAAGCCCTGAAAGTCATCGAGGAAATCGAGAGGATTGGTTTCTGTATTTTGTAAAATTTCCCGAATTCGCTCAAGCCAATTGTTAAGATTAGTTTCGGATAAGCTGGGGCTGGTGGATTTATAACGCCAATGTGCAGCATACCCTTTTTCTGCAATTTCATTCATTCTGCGCGATCTGATTTGTACCTCAACCCAATGTCCGTCGGCACTCATTACAGTGGTGTGCAGTGCTTCATAACCATTGGCCTTGGGAATGCTGATCCAATCGCGGAGGCGGTCGATTTTAGGCCGGTAATGGTCAGTGATGATGGAATATACTCGCCAACATTCCATTTTTTCACTTTCCTGGGGCGTGTCAATGACTATTCGAACAGCCATCAGGTCGTAAATTTCTTCGATGGGAACACCTTTCTGTTGCATCTTAGTCCAGATAGAATGAATGGACTTATTACGATAGAAAATTTCGTAGTCGAAGTTTTGTTTGCTCAAAGCCTTTTTGATCGGGTAAATGAACCGGTTAACAAATCGTTTTCTGTCATTTTCTGATTGTTCCAGGCGAGTAGATATATTTTGATAAACATCGGGTTCGGTGTATTTTAAAGCCAGGTCCTCAAGTTCGGTTTTAATTGCATACAGGCCAAAACGATGAGCAAGTGGAGCGTACAGGTATGAGGTTTCACTGGCTATTTTGAGTTGTTTATGCTGAGGCATGGCGTGCAGTGTACGCATGTTGTGAAGGCGATCAGCAAGTTTGATGAGGATTACCCGAACATCATCCGACAGGGTTAAAAGCATTTTTTTAAAGTTCTCAGCCTGAATGGAGGCGGTGCTTTTATCCATGATGTCCTTGATTTTAGTTAGGCCATCAATAATGCGTGCTACCTTTTTACCAAAATTGGCTTCAATAAATGAAAGCCCGATGTCGGTATCTTCCACTACGTCGTGTAATAATGCGCAAATAATGGAGGTTTTGCCAAGGCCGATTTCCGATGCTACGATCCTGGCCACTTCAATGGGATGGTAAATATAGGGTTCTCCTGTCCGGCGACGCATGTCTTTGTGGGCTTCCAGGGCTATATTAAATGCCTTCCGAACTTCCTGTTTTGCCTTAATGTCATCAGACCGCCAGGCGCTTAGCAAACTTCGATAGCGTTTAAGTATCTCTTTCTTTTCCTGTTCCGGATCGGGAATAAACATAAATTTTTTACCTGTTACTACTGCAAATGTACAAGATTTAAGTGTAAATTCAATCGGTGTTATTTAACCGCATATTTTTTATAAAACAAATATTCAGGCTGCTTTGTCGTTATATGTAAACTAAAAATATTCGTACTTTTGATCTCTTTTCCTCGTCTCGTATTGGAATGGTGCATATGAAGCAGATTTTATACACATTTATTTTAGTTTTTTTTGCAAGTTTTTCGGTGTTTGCAACACATGAGCGGGCCGGTGAAATAGTATATACACACATTGAAGGATTAACGTACGAAGTTAAAATCATTACCTACACGTATGCACCCAGTCCGGCCGACAGGCCTGAACTCGAAATAAAATGGGGCGATGGAACCACATCCATTCTCCCCCGGACTTTAAAGCAGGATCTGGATAATCCTCCTTCCATACGTCGTAACGAATACACGGGCCAGCATACTTTCCCGAGCAGTGGAGGTGGTACTTTTACACTGTCGGTGGAAGATCCCAACCGCAATTATGGAATTGTGAACATTCCGAATTCGGTAAATATTCCTTTTTATATTGAAACTCAGCTTGTGATTAATCCTTTTCTGGGAAGCAATAACTCTGTTCAATTGCTCAATCCTCCATTGGATGTGGGTTGTGTAAACAGATTATACATTCATAACCCGGGTGCATTTGATCCGGATGGAGATAGTATTTCCTATAAGTTAACTGTTTGTCGTGGTTCAGGCGGACAACCAATACCGGGTTATACATTGCCATCCGCAAGTAATGAATTTACTATAAATTCCACTACCGGTGATTTAATTTGGGATAAACCTATTGTTCAGGGTGAATACAATGTAGCATTCATTGTTGAAGAATGGCGTTCAGGGATCAGGATTGGTTATGTTACGCGCGATTTGCAAATTCAAATTGGGGCATGTAGCAATATACCGCCTGAAATTTCTACTATACCAGACACTTGTGTTGAAGCGGGTTCTTACCTTGAATTTGAAATAGAAGCTACTGATCCGGATGGTTATTCTGTAACACTTACAGCTCTTGGTAGTCCCTTTTTACAAGACAGTAGTAAAGCCATTCTTAATCCCAACCCTGCTACAGGAAATGGATCAGTTACTGCAACTTTTAAATGGAATACCAATTGTACACATGTTCAAAAAAATCCGCATATTGTTTACTTCAAAGCCCAGGACACATTTCCACTTGCAGGCGAAATTCCACTAACTGCTTATCATAATCTAAACATTACCATTGTTGCTCCGGCACCTGAAATTACTGAAATAACACCCATCGGCAGGTCTATCGAATTGAAATGGGATCAATCGGTTTGCGAAAATGCAAAAGGATACTACATTTATCGTAAGGATGCCTATTATGGATTCAATCCCGGCCATTGCGAAATTGGGGTACCCGCATATACAGGTTATTCCCGAATAGCTGAAATAAATAATATAAATACACTGGAGTTTAAGGATGATAATCAGGGAAAGGGATTGATCCACGGAATTGAGTATTGTTATATGGTGACGGCATTTTTTGCTGATGGGGCTGAAAGTTATGCTTCAACGGAATGGTGTGCTACCCTGCGAAAAGATCTGCCTGTAATTACTAATGTGAGTATCGAAACCACAAGTGCAACAAACGGAGAAGTTTCAGTTGCATGGTCGAAGCCCACTGAACTTGATTCGTCACAATTGCCTCCTCCATACGTTTATAAGATACTTCGAAAAGACAGTGCGCCGGGCAGCGAGGCAGTATTGGTGGCTACTTATTACAATTTAAATGATACTTTATTTAACGAGGCCGGACTTAATACCCAGGATTTGAAATATTTCTACGAGGTGGAGTTGTATCATGGAGAGACTTCAAATCTTGAATTTATCGGATCAACGGAATTGGCACCCTCCATTTTTATTATTCCGGCCGGATCAGATAAATCAGTTATATTATCATGGAATAATGATGTGCCATGGACCAATGAGCAGTTTGTAATTTACAGGCAAAATACTGCAACGCAATTGTTCGACAGTATCGGTTTGAGTAGTGTTCCTTCGTTTGTGGATACAGGCTTAATTAACGGACAAAATTATTGTTACAAAATTAAAACAATAGGTAAATATTCGGCACCGGGTTTTGTTGAGCCCATTATCAATTTTTCGCAAATCAACTGTGCCAGGGCCATTGATAATGTCCCACCCTGTACACCTGTTTTGAGTGTGGATGTTAATTGTCTTGAACTAAAAAATGAACTTACCTGGAATTATCCCGATAGCTGTGCCGATGAAGAATTGATTTATTACATTTATTACGCTTACGAGGAATCATCGGATTACATCCTATATGATTCAACCATCATGGATAGTTATACCTTTACCACCGAGCCACCTTCCGTTGTAGGTTGTTTTGCGGTAACTGCTCTCGATTCTCTCCGAAATCAAAGTGAATATAGTAATGTTGAATGCGTTGATATTAATGCTTGCGGAAGAATTTGGTTTCCCTGGGTTTTTACTCCCAATGGGGATAATTTTAATGATTATTTCCAGGCCGATTCGGTAAACTCTATTCATAAACTTGAACTCACAATTTTCAACCGTTGGGGTTTGGTGGTTTATGAAACTGATGACCCAAAATTCATGTGGGATGGCCGCGATCAAAAGAACAATGGGGATTGCAGTCCGGGTGTTTATTTTTACGAGGCAATCGTGTCGGAATATACACTCAGGGGGCCTGTTGAACGAAGGGTTAAGGGGTCGGTTACTTTAATAAGAGATTAAAAAAAAAGAGAAATCCGCAGATTTCTCTTTTTCGTTATATAAAACCAAGATTTACTTTTCCCATTTCATCATCATCTCCACCAGGTCGACCACACGGTTTGAATAACCCCATTCGTTATCGTACCAGTTGAGTGTTTTTACAATCCGTTTGCCCAATACCTTGGTAAATTCAGGATCGTAGATAGATGAAAATGAATTTCCAACAATGTCAGATGAAACAAGCCTTTCATCAGAATAATGCAACACACTTTTCATTGCTTCCGATTCACTTGCTTTTCTTACTGCAGCATGGATATCCTCAACAGTAACATCTTTTTCAACTTCTACAACCAGGTCAACAATTGAACCGTCAGGAACCGGCACACGTGATGCCATTCCATCCAGTTTACCTTTAAGGGCAGGAATTACTTTACCAACTGCTTTGGCAGCTCCGGTAGTGGTTGGAATAATATTTTCAGCAGCAGCTCTACCCCGACGCCAGTCTTTATGAGGCACATCGGCCAATCGCTGATCATTGGTATAAGCATGAGTTGTGGTCATCAATCCCTCTTTAATCCCGAAAGCATCATTTAATACTTTTGCCATGGGAGCAAGACAATTGGTTGTACAACTTGCGTTAGAAATGATCCTGTGTTCGGGTTTTAAACCATCATCATTTACACCTATTACAACCGTATAATCAATTTCATCTTTTGAAGGAACGGTAAGGATTACCCTTTTGGCTCCGGCTTTTAAATGCGGCTCCAGTGATTCACGTGATCTGAAAATACCGGTTGCTTCAATTACAACATCAATATCAAGTTCTTTCCAGGGAAGTTGGCTGGGATCTTTAACGGCAAGCATCTTTACCGTTTCATTGGGGGTGATCATCAGGTCACCTTCAATTTTAATATCCTGTCCAAATCCTTTCATTACAGTATCGTACTTAAGCAAATATGCCAGTACTTCATTGTCAAAAAGGTCGTTGATTGCAACAACGTCGATATCTTTTCGATGGTTCAGAATTCTGAATACAGATCTTCCGATCCTGCCGAATCCATTAATTGCTACTCTCATTGTGCACCTCCTTTCTTATCAACTTCGTGATATGCTAAAATAAGTTCTTTAATTCTGTGAGCCATTACGTAAGCACTATGGTACCACGATAAAGTTTTAACCATTCTTCCCGGCGACATCATTGTTGCCTGTGAGTCATAAACTATTGAATGGCTGTTGTCAATAACATCTGATGATACAATAGGATCGTCCATCACCTGAACAAGGTGTGGAAGTTGCATCGATTTTTCCCTAACGGCTTTTGTAACATCTTCTTTAGTTACTCCGCTATTCTTTAATACAGTGGTGAGGTCGAGCACCGAACCGTTTGGAACAGGTACATTGAGTAAAGTACCTTCAACACGGCCAGCCAACTCGGGCATCACTTTTTCAACCCATTTAGGAACCACAGTGTCAACAGGTATTATGTTTTCAGCAGCTGAGCGGCTACGACGATAATCGGAACCGGCACGGTCGCGAAGGGGCTGATCAGAGGTGTATGAGTGAACACTGGTAAGCATTCCGTAATCAATTCCAAATTTATCAGCCAGTATCTTCAGCATCAGCGCTGATGCATGTGTGGTAGCAGAACCTGCAGATACCACTTTGTCTTCATGCGAAATTGTGTGATCATTGATCCCCTGGATAACGATCCTGTCGAGGTCGTCATTTGGGAGCGTGGTTAAAATAACCCTGTTTGCCCCTGCATGAACATGTTTCTCAAGTTCGCTTTTGGTTTTAAAACGCCACGTACCTTCTACTACAACATCTACGTCAAAAGTATCCCAGGGAATATTTCCGGGTTCGCCACCTGCAATAAAGCGGGCTTTCCCGTTTTCTGAAACCAGGTGGTTTCCTTCCAGTTTCGCTTTGAATTTACCTTTTGTTTCGGCGGAAATAAGATAATTCAATATCTCAGGGCTTCCCAGGTCAGAGATGGCCACCACTTCAATCCGGTCGTCATCCAGGCATAACCTGTAAAGGTGCCTCGGAATCTCACCGAATCCTTTTAATCCTAATCTAATTCTGTCCATAATTTTTCTTTTTATAATTTTTTCCCGGACCATTTCCGGGAATGCAATTTTAATATGCTAAACGGATAAAATTATCAGTAATTCTATCAAGCGATAAAATTATAATTAGTTCCAGATACTAAAATTAAAGAATTGTTAAATATTTAACGTACAAGTAGTTTTTGGGAGAAAGTGTGGTTCAAACCATTAATATTTATAATGTAAATACCCGGTTTAAAGCCACGAATGTCAATGTTGTTATTTGCGGATGTGCAAAGTTGCTCAGATACTTTTTCACCACTTGAATTGCAGATGTTTATTGTGGCAGGAATATTATCAAACAAGTCAATTTGAAAAAAATCTTTCGCAGGATTCGGGCTAATTTGGATAATTCCTGTTTGATTGTTTTTATGTTCAATTCCGGTATAAACAACCGTAAAACTCATTTCATCGCTGAAGGCAGACGCTCCAAAGGCCGGATCGATGGCTTGAACGCTCCAGAAATATGTCATTCCTTCTTCCAGGCCCTTTATTCTCCACCAGTTGGTTTGAGTTGTATTTCCAGGAGTTGCAAGTAAGCGGTAACCATCACTGAGGTGAGCCATAGGCGATAAGTTACTGCAACCTTCGGGCTCAGTCCCGAGGCGTAAATTATAGGATAAACCATCAGCCGGTGTTTGCTGGTCGAAAGCCGGATCCCATGAAAAGATCACCTCATCACCCGTAAAATCCACGGTCAAATTTTGAGGTGCTTCGGGCAGAAAATTAGGCAATCCCATATCATTTCGATAGATCTTTGTAAAATGAGTACCGCTATAATTTGCCCCAGATAAAACCAGGTCAAGATCAGAATCGTTATCATAATCGCCCCATGCAAGATAACTATACTCTGCATCAGCGAGCCCGGCATTTATTCCGTTAAAGTAATCGTTGCCGATGTTTTCATACACTTCCGAAACAAAAACACCACATCCCGACAATTTACCGGTTACTGCGCAATCGAGGTCCCCGTCATTGTCAACATCGCCCCAGGAGGCTTTACCTAAGGTAACCGGAGCCAGACCTGCATAGATAGGCGTGAAATTCAGGTCTCCATCATTTCTGAAAATATCGGCATGCGGCTCCAGATAATCATTATATCCCATCATCAGGATATCAGGATCGCCGTCATTATCATAATCCCCTGTTTCAATTGAGCCAGCGCTAAGACCCTGTATCATAATCTGTTGTTCTGTAAAAACACCATGATCATTACCATAATAGTAAATTTTCATGCCTCCGCCTGTATCGCCAGTGAATAGTAAGTCCAGGTCGCCATCTTTGTCCATATCCGTAAATACAGCTCTGCCGCTGTTCATCATGACGAAAGTATCATCGGTGGCTATGAAGTTGTCATCACCGTCATTTCTGAAGAGGGAACTGTTCCAGTTTCCGGTAATAAATGCATCCAGATCCCCATCGTTATCATAATCACCCCAGCAACAAAAGCTGTATGCATCAAAGTATCCCAGGTTCACAGAAACCATTTCAAATGAACCTTCATTGTTTTTGTAAAGAAAAGTTTTTTGGTCGGCGTTGATGCCTGTCATTAAAATATCAAGGTCGCCATCATTATCATAATCGCCCCAGGTTGCATCCCCGTTGTTCAGTCCGGGCAGGCCCGCATTTATATCTGTAAAAATACCAGCATCATTGTTATAAATTTTAGTCATGGCTACATTTCCTGAAGTGATCCCGGTAATCAGGATGTCGGGGTCCTTATCATTGTCATAATCGCCCCACATTGCCGAGCCATTGCTCAATCCTGTAAGACCGGCATTGATATCAACAAAGGATTGTGAAAAGAGGAGATTTGTATTTACTCCGAGTAGGATAAGGGGAAGCAATACGAGTGGTGGGTAGTTTTTTAACATGTGGATGTTATTTGTGATTTCAGCAAAGTTAAAATAAAAATTAAAAAACCGGCTTTTGTAAAAACCGGTCAATTATTTATAACGATTTGTATTTTATAAATGCGTCCCTGCCATGTAATTATCCAATCCTTCATCAAGGAATTGAACAAAAGCTTCCACATCCAGATCATAAGCTCGTGGTTGGGCAAGCAAACCTCCATCATGATTAAGCAGCACATAATAAGGTTGTGCATTGATGTCGAAATTATAAATCTGAACATCTGCATACACTTTACCTATGGTTTTTTTCAATTTTCCATCCACCGATGATTCCACCCATTCACTTTCGGGAAGTAATGTCTTATCATCAACATATAAACTGATAATCACATAATCCTCTTTTAAGCGTTTTAATACCCTTGGGTCCGACCATACATTGGCTTCCATTTCGCGGCAGTTAACACAACCATGACCTGTAAAATCAATGTATATTGGCTTGTTCAGTTTTTTAGCACATTCTAGTCCCTGTTCATAATCGTAATAACCTTCAAGTCCGTGTGGAAGGTGAAGAAATTCGTGAAACTTGGGAGTTTCACAAATTGAGGACTCTTGTTCTATACCGCTAGCTGCGAGTGAATTTTCACGTGTAATGCTTACCAGGTCAAAATCATGCGTAGAAAGTGGCGGAAGGTATCCCGACAGCGCTTTCAGAGGTGCACCCCACATTCCGGGGATAAGGTAAATAACAAAACTAAAGGTAACGATTACCAGCATAAGGCGCGGAACACTTATAAATTTTACATCACTGTCGTGTGCAAATTTGATCTTGCCCAGCAGATAAATTCCCATCAAAATAAAAATGATGATCCATAGGGCCAGGTATACTTCTCTGTCAAGCAATCCCCAGTGGTATGTTTGGTCAGCCACGCTCAGGAATTTCAATCCGAGTGCAAGTTCAATAAACCCCAATACTACTTTCACCGAATTGAGCCAGCCACCCGACTTGGGGAGTTTGTTCATCCAGGATGGGAAGAAAGCAAATGTTGTAAACGGCAAAGCAAAGGCCAGCGAAAAGCCAAGCATGCCGACAATGGGTTCGAGCCACGCTCCTCCGGCAGCTTGCACTAATATTAACCCAACCAGCGGACCGGTACATGAAAAGGATACCAACACCAGGGTAAATGCCATAAAGAAAGCCCCGGTTAATCCACCTTTGTCAGCTTTTGCATCGGTTTTATTGATCATCCAACTGGGCATTGTTATTTCAAACATACCGAAGAAAGATGCTGCGAAAATCACAAAAATCAGGAAGAATAATATGTTTGGTAACCAGTGAGTACTCAGCCAATTGGCAAAATTCACTCCCAGTGTTACGGCTATGATGGTACCAACAATAGTATAAATGGCGATTATGGATAATCCGAATGAGATTGCCTGTAATTTCCCCTTTGATTTTTTGTCGGGGTCCTTCATGAAAAAACTTACTGTCATCGGGATCATGGGGAAAACGCAGGGTGTTAAAATAGCTGCTAATCCGGCAAGGAATGAAAATAAGAAAAGTTCCCAAAGTGATTTATCGGTAAGGTCATTCACCAATACCGATTTATCCTTGATAATTACCGTAGTTTTTTTGTATTTCCCCTTTTCTCCCTGTGCCGAAAAATCTGCATTGTCAAATAATGCAGAGCCCTCCTGATTTTTATTGTCGGTTTGTGCTGTTTGGGTTGTTTTGGCCCCGTTGAATAAAAATTCAAATTCAACTTCAGCTGGTGGAAGACATTTGCTGTCGTCGCAGCACATAAAATAAATATAACCTTTTACAGAAAGAGGATCCTGCGTTGTGAGATGAATTTTACGGGAAAAGTTTGCTTCATGCTCAAAATAAGTAACAACCATACCGAAGTTCGGATCATTTTCTTCAATTCCATCGGGTTCTGTAAAAGGAATGATATAATCTAAATTATTCTCTTCAGTAAACGATTCCTCTTCTATTATTTCAATGTTTTTATCTAGCAGTTCAAACCCATCAATATCGTAAAAATAAAAAGCAGTTTTTTCCGGTCCTCCCTCAGGAATTTCCTGAGAATATAGGTGCCAGTGCTCATCAATACTGGCAGTAAAAGTTAACTCCCAATTATTATCACCCAAATCAGTTTTATTGTATGACCATTTTACAGGTTCTAAAACCTGAGCAAAAACATGGGTAATCAGAGAAACAAATAACAGAATTATAAAAGTCCTTTTCATGTTCACAATTAATATTAATAACCTGCAATAAGATTAACAGACAAATCCGCTATTTCGAAGGTTGTATTGAAGCCTGCAAAGGTAATCAAATCCATATTTTCAGATGCTTTTAGCCAAAGCGAATCTTTATTTAACAGCAGATTTAACAATTATTATGACTTAATCATTTGAAATTCCTTTCAGTTTAAACTCAAAAACCTTTTTAGTTGAATTTGTAATTTTAAACCTCTCATCAATCCTGTGCCCAACAATCCATGCAATTTGATGGTCAGATTCAAGTATCCAGGTGTTATCCTTTTCAGGAATTGAAAACTTATTATCGATAAAAAAATCACTCAGCAGTTTTTTATTTGACATGCCAAGCGGATAAAAAATATCTCCTTTTTGCCACTTTCTCAGAATTAATGGAAACTTCAGCTTGTCGCCATCAAGCATGGCTATTAAGGGCGATGAATTGATGGCAATACCGGAATTATGCTCATAGGAAATTACCGACATTTTTACGGGTATCTCAATTTCCTGATCATCAGCTTTTACCTGATATACTTCCGTTTTTTGTTCATCGTGTATCTCTACAATGAAATATTCCCGATCGATCACCAGCCGGTGTGTGGTTGATTGAAAAACTGCTCCCTGACTAATATTTGCATTTTTTATAATTGACTTTACCTGGGAAATATTAAATTCGAAAGGGTTGAGCAATTCAAACAATACCGACTCCCTGTTTTCCAAATCAAGAATTCCTTTTTTTACAATTTTTATTAATCCTGATTCCTCTTTAACAAGTGTTCTTTTGAGCGAATCAATATAGTTTTGATAAACATTTTCAGCAGCCTTCAGGTTTTCGATATTCCTGGTCATTACCCATTTAAAATCAGGTTTAATCATTTCAAATACAGGGATTAAATTGTGCCTGATTTTGTTACGCTGATAATCGGTTTTATTATTCGAACTATCGGTCCGAAAAGCAATATTATTGTCGGTGGCGTATTGCTCAATCTCATGCCGGTAACAAAACAACATCGGATGAATCAGTTTATCCTGCCGCGGCAAAATGCCATGCAATCCGTGAATACCTGTCCCCCTCAGAAGGTTATTAAAGAAGGTCTCAATTTGGTCGTCGAGGTGATGTGCGGTAGCATACCTATCGTAGTTGTTTTGGAGGATCAAATTTTCAATCCAGTTTATACGGAGCTCACGCGCAGCCATTTGGATTGAGATCTTACGATCTTCTGCATGCTTTTGCGTGTTGAAAGAGGCGCTGAAAAAGGGGATATTATTTGTTACTGCAAAATTTTTTACAAATGTTTCATCTTCATCCGCTTCGCGTTGTCTTAAATTAAAGTTGCAATGAGCAATAGCAAAAGGGAATTGCGATTTTAGGAATAAATGAGTCATGACCATACTGTCGATACCTCCGCTAACAGAGAGCATCACCTGCTTTTTGGCTGAACAAAGTCCGTGTTTGCCAATAAATGCTTCAAATCTTTGCTGCATAAAAACAAAAATAGTGTTTTCGTGTTAAGCAAGAAATAAATCAAATAAATTAGATTTAGTGCGTTAATTTATAGTGAAATAATAAAAAGGTATAATATTACCTCAATTAATTATTTGTACCTTTGCCGATCCAAAATCGGGTTTTTTCCAAAGAGAATTATTAATCAACGAACATAAAAATTTCAGTTTAATAAAATTAAATTATCATGTTAGATTTTGAAAATATTGCAGGTACTATTTATGAATTGTCGATTAAGTATGGATTAAAAATCCTGCTGGCCATTGTAACCCTTATTATCGGTTTATGGATCATTAAAGCTTTGATGGGTGCCATCCGCCGAAATATGGAAAAACGGAATGTTGATGCTACGTTACGCACATTCCTGTCATCTTTACTTACCATGTTATTGAAAATTATGCTGGTGATCAGTGTGATCAGCATGGTTGGCGTAGAAATGACCTCCTTTGTTGCCATTTTAGCGGCAGCAGGTTTAGCAGTAGGTATGGCTTTATCCGGCACACTTCAAAATTTTGCAGGTGGCGTTATGATCGTATTATTTAAACCCTTCAAAGTTGGTGATGTTATTGACGCCCAGGGATATGTTGGAGTTGTAAAAGATATACAAATTTTTAACACAGTGTTAAAAACACCTGACAACAAAACCATTATTATCCCCAATGGAGGCCTCTCAACAGGATCATTAACTAACTTTTCTACTGAATCGACCAGGCGTGTTGATTTTACTTTTGGAATTGGTTATGGTGATGATATTGATAAGGCAAAAAGTGTGATACTAAGTGTAATCAATACTGACTCAAGAATTTTTAAAGATCCTGAGCCATTTATTGCTGTTTCTGAACTGGGTGACAGCTCGGTAAATTTGGTTGTTCGCGTTTGGGCCGAAGCCTCGGATTATTGGGGTATTTTCTTTGATACAACTGAGAAAATGAAAAAAGCATTCGATAAAGAAGGCATATCCATTCCATTTCCTCAAAGAGATGTACACATTTATAACGAAAAATAATTAAAACCACTTTTAAAATTAAAAACAGATGAAAAAAATTCTATTGGTTATCACCAGCTTTGTCATTGCTGGAGTGATGTATGCGCAGGATCAAAAAGCAGATTCTGCATGGAAAATTAATGGCGATGTAAATTTGATGTTTTCACAAACGTCATTCTCTAACTGGGCTTCCGGAGGTGAAAATAGCCTCACTGTTAATGGCTTTTTTAATTTTTATGCCGGATATACAAAAGGAAAATCGAAATGGGAAAACATTTTAAACCTGGCTTATGGACAAACAAAAACCGGTGAACAGGATTACAGGAAAAATGAAGACAAAATTGATTTTTTGTCAACCTATGGTTTGAAGGCTTCTGAAAAATGGTACTATTCAGCGAACCTGAGTTTTAAGAGTCAGTTTGCTGAAGGATTTGACTACCATGATGATGTGGATTCCATCGGCCCCGAAAAAATATCAAATTTTATGGCTCCGGGATACCTTTCAGCAGGTATTGGTATGGAATACAGACCTTATGATTATATGTCATTTTATATTTCGCCCATTACCGCAAGATGGATATTTGTTACAGATCAAGATCTGGCTGATGCTGGTGCTTTTGGCGTTGAACCAGCAGTTTATGATGCAAATGGCATAAAAACACAGGATGGAGAAACCATTCGTCAGGAGTTTGGTGCTTATTTCAGGTTCATTTTTGCAAAAGAAATTGTAAAAAATGTTTCCTTTAATACCAAACTTGAATTGTTCTCTGATTATCTCGATAATCCACAAAATGTGGATGTAAACTGGGACAATATGCTTGACCTGAAAGTGAATAGTTTCCTTTCTGCAAAAGTAGGATTGCAGCTTGTTTATGACGATAACACCAATATTACTGATAAAGATGGTAATGTAGGGCCGCGTACGCAAATGAAACAATTACTTGCTGTTGGTATAACCTATAAGTTTAACAATTAACAATTGTGAGTAAATCCGTTAATAAATATTGATTGAGTGAATTTGTGTGTGATAGATGATCTCTATTTTTGGCACAGAAATAAAAAAGTATAAAAAGTTCATAATTTGGAATAATTGTAAATAATTATTACTTTTGCTGGGATTTTAGCCTAATATGGTTGGTGCGTTTGAGAAGATAAAAAGTTGAAAATCAGGCAAAATGTTAAGTAAATTGAACTTAAAAGCAAAACCATTTATAATGAAAAAAGTTATCTCTAGATCGTTTGCAAGTGCGTTATTGGTAGGATTCCTGATGATTTCAGGATCAGTATTAGCTGATGCTCCACCGGATCCGGGTGGGGATCCAAATACTGGAGGAGGAACTCCTGTTGGAGGTTCGCCAATAGGTGGTGGAATAATAATTTTAACAACACTTGCAATGGGTTATGGTGCCCGTAAAGTGTACGAATTAAGAAGTGAGAAATAGTTAACAGATATACTCAAAGATTCAACCCTGACGGTTATCGTCAGGGTTTTTTTATCCGAATAATTTGGCAAAAACTTCTTCCACTCTGCCCACAGGAATAATTTCTATGGAATAGTCCTTTTGTTGTATTCCTTTCAGGTTGTATTTTGATACAAATATTTTTTCCAATCCCAGTTTATCGGCTTCAGCCAGCCTTGGCTCAAGTTTGTTAACCGACCTAACTTCACCCGATAAACCTATTTCGCCAGCAAAACATATATTTTGATCAATGGCGATATCTTCGTTGGAGGATAAAACAGAAACCACCACCGAAAGATCAATGGCCGGATCATCCACCCGGATCCCGCCGGCAATATTTAAAAACACGTCTTTGGCTCCAAGCCTGAAACCACTTCTTTTTTCAAGTACTGCAAGCAGCATGTTTAACCGCCTGGTATCAAATCCGGTTGATGAACGTATGGGAGTACCATAAGAAGCGCTGCTGACCAAAGCCTGGGTTTCGATCAACATCGGCCTGACACCTTCAATCATCGCGGCAATTGAAATTCCACTCAGGTTTTTCTCACGGTTTGAAAGTAAAATTTCAGAAGGATTAATGACCTCTCTGAGACCGGTGCCCGACATTTCATAAATTCCAAGTTCTGAAGTAGAACCAAATCTGTTTTTAATGGCCCTCAAAATACGGTAACCATGATTTCGTTCACCCTCAAACTGAATTACAGCATCCACCATATGTTCCAGTAATTTTGGTCCGGCAAGGCTTCCATCCTTGGTAATATGCCCGATTAAGATCACCGGCGTATTGGTAATCTTGGCATATTTCTGAAATTCAGCAGCACACTCCCTGATTTGCGAAATGCTCCCTGCTGATGATTCAATTACATCGGTATGCAATGTTTGGATGGAATCAACCACAACCATTTGTGGCTGCATGTTTTCAATGATCTGAAAAATTCGTTGGGTATTGGTTTCGGCCAGAATGTAGCAACTGTCACTGGCTTCACCTATTCTTTGGGCCCTTATTTTAATTTGTTGTTCACTTTCTTCACCTGTAACATACAGGATTTTTTTCCCTTGTAGTTTTAAAGCAATTTGTAAGATCAGGGTAGACTTGCCAATTCCCGGTTCACCACCTAATAAAACGAGGGAACCAGTTACCAATCCACCCCCCAAAACCCTGTTGAGTTCGCCATTCAGTGTATTTATCCTGTTTTCTTTCCCGGCTTCAATTTCCGAAATCAGGTGTGGAACGGCGGCTTTACTATCGCTTTTTATGGGAGATCTGTTTTTGCCAGTATCCTTCTGCAGCACTTCTTCAACATACGTATTCCATTCGCCACATGACGGACAACGACCTATCCACTTGGGTGCCTGGGCCCCACAATTCTGACAGAAGAATGTAGTTTTGGTTTTCGACATAATCTCTATTTCCTGAGTTTTTCAATTAATCCGGAAGTGCTGTAGCCATCTAAAAAATCGATGGTTTCGATGGTTCCTCCTTTGTCTAAAACAATATCTGCCCCAACAATATCTTCAGGTTTATAATCACTGCCTTTGACAAGTATATCGGGTTGAACAATTTTGATCAATTCATAGGGAGTATCTTCGCCAAAATATACGACGGCATCAACGAAAATCATGGATGCCAGCATTTGTGCCCTGGCTTCCTGTTTGTTAATTGGGCGATCATTCCCTTTCAATCTGGTAACGGAATCGTCGGTATTGAGGCCTATCATCAAAATATCCCCCAGCGACCGGGCTTTGCTCAGATAATCCACATGTCCGAGGTGTAAAATATCAAAACAACCGTTCGTAAAAACGATTTTAAATCCTTTGAAACGCCAGTATGACAGAAGTTGAGGTAGTTTGTTTTCGGGAATGATTTTATTCCGGATCAGGTTGTGAAAATTCATTTTTGTTGCGATTTAAAACCGGCAACAAAGTTAATGAAAGAATGCCTACGATAACTATGGTTAATGTTTGCCCGATCCATAAAAGCCATCCCAGGGCATAGCCTTTTACTTCAGGAACATGGTAAAGGGCTAATATTTCGGCAACAATCCAGGGATAAATTCCAATTCCTCCCTGAACCACTACAATGCCAATGGATCCGAAAACCAAAACCGCCAGTCCTATGCCCAGGCTCAAACCGCGGGTTTCATCAATACTATTAAAAACTACCCAACTCATCATTAGGTAAAGAATCCAAATAAAAATGGAATGAAAAATGAACCAGAAAGGTTTTTTGATTTTTGTGAGCGACTTGATCCCTTCCAGAAACCCAAGTATAATCTCTTTGATTTTTTGATAAAATTTGGTGTGTTCAATTTTATGTCTGGCTCTGTAAAAAATAAAAATGAGAAGCGCGATAATGCCAAAAAATATCCAGTATATAATTCCCGGGTTCTCGAGTTGCTGGTACTTTCCGATTATATTTTGAATGACCCTGGTTTCCTGAAAAAGTTTGAATTTATCAATATGAATGATGAAATTGATCAAAAAGGCCAATCCCAAACTGATAAGATCGATGGTGCGTTCGGTAATCACTGTTCCAAACCCCTTTTGTAGTGGTATTTTTTCATATCGTGCAAGAACACCACATCTTGAAACTTCGCCAAGGCGTGGTAATGCCAGGTTAGCAAGATAACCGATCATGACAGCAAAAAAAGTTGTCCTTAACCGGGGTTTATATCCCATTGGTTCGATCAGGATATTCCATCTGGCTGCCCGGCTCAAATGGCTTGTTAATCCTAACATGATGGACAAAGCCAGCCACCAGTAGTTTGCAGAAATTAATGAATTGTAAATCTCCTTTTTTTCTTCAGGAGTAAGGTTGTGCATGAATAGCCAAATAAAAAAAGCGCCAAGACTCAGAAAGAACACAATCTTTAAGGTATCAACGATTCTTTTTTTCAAGTTTATTTAATTTTGTTTTGATCGTCAGGGAAAAGAATGGTGGGTTTATGCGATTTGGCTTCTTCAAAATCCATGGAGGCATAGGATACAATAATAAGCTTATCGCCAATGGCTGCCTTGCGGGCTGCTGCTCCGTTAAGTGAAATTGTGCCGCTACCCCGTTTTCCCTTAATAATATAGGTTTCAAGCCGTTCACCATTGGTGATATTGTAGATGTGGACACGCTCATTTTCAATGAGGTTGGCAGCGTCCATTAAATCCTCGTCAATACCAATACTTCCGATATAATTCAGATCGGACTCGGTAATGGTGGCGCGGTGTATTTTCGACTTTAAAACTTCAATGTGCATAGCAATGCAAAATTATGAAAATAAAATGATATTATCGATCAGCCTGACATTTCCAACCCAAACTGCTATACAGGCAATAACAGTGGTGCTTTGAGCCCAGGTTCTCAGTGGTTGAAGTGAGTACATATCAACAATTTCGAAGTACTCGAGCTTCATGTTTTTTTGTTTTCTGAATTGTTTTACAACAAATTCTTTAACCTCGGTAATGGTTGCAAAACCTGATTTGATTTTAACCATCTTCAAGGTTTGGTAAATCAATGCTGCCTGTGTCCTTTCAGTTAAAGAAAGCCGCTCATTTCGCGAGCTCATGGCCAGGCCATTTTCCTCTCTTACAATGGAACAGGGGACAATTTCAACTGGTATATTGTAATCCTTGGTAAGTTTGTGCACGATTACCATTTGCTGATAATCCTTTAATCCAAAATAAGCCCTTTGAGGTTCAACAATTTCAAAAAGCTTTTTAACTACAACGGCCACTCCGTTAAAATGTCCGGGCCGATGTTCGCCTTCCATTACTTTATCAAGGTCGCCAAAATCATATTGCTCAGTAGATGGTACCGGGTACATCTCTTTTTCATCCGGGAAAAATAATACATCACAATCTTCCTGAATCAGCAATTGCATATCCGTTTCAATGGTTCGTGGATATTTTTCCAGGTCACTTGAATTATTAAATTGAATGGGATTAACGAAAATACTGCAAACTACCACATCGTTTTCTTCTTTTGCTTCCCTGATCAAAGAGAGGTGCCCTTCATGCAAGGCGCCCATTGTAGGCACGAAACCTATGCTTTTTCCATTGGCTCTTAAATCATCAAGGTAATTCCGCAGATCATGTATAGTTTTAAATGTTTGCATAGCAATGAGTATTCAACAAATTAAAACGCAAAATTACTTCGAAAGTATGAGAAGGGCATCTTTTTCCAGGCTAATTTCAGGAGACTCAATGATTCGTCCTATTTCATCGCCATTCCGGTAAAAGATAAAAGTGGGAACGAAATCGACTTCAAGCGAAGATATGTCTGTGGTTCCTCCTGTTTTTTGCCTGTCAACACAAATCAGATCAATTTGATTTGTATTGTAATCGAGTTGATCAAGAATTTTATAAAACCGGGGCACTTGCATTTGGCTATCCGAACACCAGGTAGCCATTACAATAACAATAGAAACATTGTAAATTTTGTTTTTAAGCTGATTATTGGTTTCACTATCGGGCTGGTATGTAGCATATTCATTTATAAAATGATTTCCAAAATCGCCTTGCTGGATCATTTCACGGCTTACCTTACCAACAACCATTTGAGGATTATTCATGGAATCAACCTGCTCAGTAGTTTGAGAAATTACAGGTATTGATCCCAATACAAAGATTAATAAAACAAGAAATTGTTTATTCATGAATTCGGGATTCTGATGAAGATTTATGCAAATTCGATTATTAACTCGTTTTTTGCTACCCGGTCGCCGGCTTTAATATTGATAGCTTTAATGGTTCCGTTGATGGGTGATAATATGTCATTCTCCATTTTCATCGCCTCAAGCACAAGCAATTTTTCACCCTCTTTTACCTTTTTCCCTGTTTTTACAAATATTTCTTTAACAGTTCCTGGGATAAAAGCCGTGAGTAACTTGTCATTTTTTTTCTCCCAGGGCTTTTTACGTTTGTACTTTTCAGTAAGTAAAGTCCTGTACTTTATATTTTCAATTAACAGCGTTTTATAGGAGGGCTTGTTATTAGCGGCTTGTTTATCAGTTGATTCTGACATAACGGAGTTAGATTGGTTCGACATAATAAGTTAATTTAGTAGTTATTACTCACATTTTAGAATGGGGGAATTCCATGTTTTTTATTCGGCCCCTTTTCGGCTTTCAGGCTCGAAATCTCGAGTGAATGAATGAGGAAGTTTCTCGTTTCGTAAGGTTCAACTACAGCATCCACATAGCCATAAGCGGCGGCTACATATGGATTGGCAAATTTTTCCTTATATTCTTTAATCTTTTGCTTGCGCATTTCATCCGGGTTTTCCGCATTCTTAATTTCATTTCTGAAAATGATATTAGCGGCTCCTTCGGGACCCATAACTGCAATTTCAGCCGTTGGCCATGCTGCCACAAAATCTGCCCGTAAATGGTGCGAACACATGGCAATATATCCACCTCCATAGGCTTTCCGCATGATCACAGTTATTTTGGGAACAGTTGCCTCCGAATAGGCATATAACATTTTGGCTCCATGACGGATAACTCCCGCATGCTCCTGGTCGATACCCGGCAGGTATCCCGGCAGGTCAACCAAGGTTACAATCGGAATATTAAACGCATCACAATACCTGATAAACCTGGCAGCTTTGTCGGATGAATCTACATCAAGCACCCCTGCCAGAACCAATGGCTGATTGGCTACAAAGCCAACCGTTTGACCAGATATTCTCGCAAAACCGATTACGATATTTGCTGCAAATAATTCCTGTATTTCAAAAAATTCCGAATCATCCGAAACTGCTCTGATCACATCTCTTACATCATATGGTTGACGGGGATCTGTGGGAATAATTTCATCCAGGTTAAATTGTTTTGTTTTGGGTGGTTTTTTAGGGAAAGTAGCAGCCTTTTTCTCATTATTCCACGGAATGTAACTGATCAGTGATTTAATTTGATCGAAGCATTCTTCTTCAGTAGCTGCATAAAAGTGTGAGTTTCCTGTAATTTCAGAATGGACCCTGGCGCCTCCCAGCTCTTCCATGCTGATCTCTTCACCCAGAACCGTTTTGATAACTTCAGGACCGGTGATAAACATCTTTGAAACACCATCCACCACGAAAACGAAATCGGTAAGGGCCGGCGAATAAACCGCACCTCCCGCACAGGGCCCCAGAATTACTGAAATCTGAGGTATAACTCCACTGGCTTGTGTGTTACGGTAAAATATTTCCCCATAACCTGCAAGGGCATTCACTCCTTCCTGAATACGCGCTCCACCAGAATCATTGATCCCGATAATAGGGATCTTCAGTTTCATAGCGTGATCCATGATTTTAGTGATCTTTTTTGCATGCATCCATCCCAACGAACCTCCGGCCACTGTAAAATCCTGGGCATAAATACACACCGGATGGCCACTAATGGTTCCAGTTCCTGTAATTACACCATCTCCCGGAAGATATTTTTTATCCATATCGAAATCTCTTCCGGCGTGTTCTACAAATAGATCATATTCGTGGAATGATTTGGCATCAAGTATTGAAAGAATACGCTCCCTGGCAGTTTTTTTGCCAATGGCTTTTTGCTTTTTGATAGCCTGAGATCCACCCCCCCTTATCGCTTCACGCATTCTTTTCTTAAGATCGGCTGTTTTGCGCTTCAAGCCCATATTAAGAGTTTTTTGTTTCTAATTGATTGATTTGATCCAAAGTATTAATTCTACCCTTTGCTATTGTGAGAATTAATAAAAATCTGTAAAGAACATTTTCCCAAATTACCTGCAAAAGTAATCCAATTCTGGATGAATTGCAATTTTGATTTTCCACAGATTAAGCTTAATAACTTTATTAAGTTGAAAATAAGCTTAGTAGATATACATGTTCATCAACCTGGCCGCTAAAACCGGCGGGCAAATATACAATTTCTGATTTTCATCGGGTGTTCTTGCATCTTTTTATCATAGTTTTGTAGAAAAACCATGAATATTGAGGATTTCAGGGCTTATTGCCTAAACCTGAAAGGGGTAGATGAATCATTTCCATTTGGAGAAGATACACTGGTTTTCAAAGTGATGGGAAAAATGTTTGCCTTAACTGGATTGGATGAAGATTTTAGAATTAATTTGAAATGTAATCCCGAAAAAGCAATTGAACTTCGTGAACGTTACCCTGGTGTAATTCCGGGATATCACATGAATAAAAAGCACTGGAATACGGTGATAGTATATGGTTCAATAGAAGATGGAGTGCTCCAAAGTTGGATTGATCATTCTTATGAACTCGTGGTTGAATCGCTGCCAAAACGGATGAAGGCCGAAATTCATCAAATTAAATGATATGATTATTCACTATTGCCTTTTCGGAATCATTTTGAACCAAACCCTTGATGGTGGAGCTGTAATACTAGCCGTAGTGGTTATTTTCATTAGCATTACCTTATTCAAGCAAAACCAATATAATAAAAGGCTTAATAATACTCGTACGTTAAATAAAAATAGCACAGATTTTACATTTAATTTATTCAGATCCAATAGAAAAATGCCGCCTTCTGGTTACAGGTTCTTAGCTGATAATTTTGAATTTTACCGGAAGTTCTCCCCAAAACAGCAGAAATTATTTGCCGCAAGAACCATCAAATTCGTTTATGATAAAAATTTTGAAGGGCGCGACGGACAACAGGTCAGCTTTGAAATGAAGGTGTTAATTGCCGCTACAGCCATCCGCCTAACCTGGGGATTAAAATATTATCTTTTCCCTTCCTTTCATAGTATCTTGATCTATCCCGGAGAATTTTATTCCGGATTCTCTAAAGCCGTTGTTAAAGGTGAAACAAACAT
This sequence comes from Bacteroidales bacterium, assembly GCA_020438105.1. Classification (GTDB taxonomy): domain Bacteria; phylum Bacteroidota; class Bacteroidia; order Bacteroidales; family JAADJA01; genus JAADJA01. The sequence goes on along the minus strand of JAGQVE010000011.1, from coordinate 49,166 downwards.
GGCCGGTGTAGTTGTTTTTTCATGGAAGGACTTTTTGTTCGGAGTTTCTGATCAAAATGACAATCTAAATCTTGGCTACCATGAATTTGGCCATGCCCTCTTTGTTGAACGTTTTAAAGAGACGATGGACGATGTTTTTATTGATAATTACGACCGCTGGCGCAGGTTAATTATATCAAAAGGAAAACTAAAAGAAGCTGAGCTCAAACATACCTTCAGGCAGTATGCAACTTATAATGAGCACGAATTTTTTGCCGTGGCGGTTGAGAATTTTTTCGAACGGCCTGAGAAATTCAAAAACGATCTGCCAAAATTATACAACCTGATGGCCACCATGCTTAATCAAGATCCGCTGGCTTCTGCTCAGCGTTATGATCGGAGCTCGTTTTAATTTTTTTCCCGCGGAACATATCAAATATCAGGTAACCCAATGCCGCTCCCCAAAGGGTACTCATCCACGGATTGGAAGTGATTGCACAAGTGCCGGATACGCAACCGACCTCATGATAATAGAGATATCCACCTGCGGCGCCAACCAGCAATCCAATCAGTGATATAACTGGTATTTTTGAGAAAATCCCGGATTTATTTTTATCAGTTGTATTTTCCATTTTTCTGTTTTAAAAGTGTGGTTGCATTGCTTTTAAGATGGCTCCTTTGGGTTTTACGCCAACAAGTTTATCCACCGGTTTTCCATCTTTAAAGATTAACATAGTCGGAATGTTTTGAATGCCGTATTTGCGAGCCGTATTCTGGTTTTTATCCACATCCAGTTTGCAAATATTTGCTTTTTCGCCCATTTCATCCGCGAGTTCATCCACGATGGGTCCCTGCACTTTACATGGTCCACACCATTCAGCCCAAAAATCCACCAGTGAAACACCTTTGCCGACAACTTGCCCAAAATTCCTGTCATCAAGTATTTTGATGTTTTCGGATGGCGGCCTGTTCATTCGTTTCCGAACGGCAAAAAAGTTGAAAAATATATATCCAATCACCAGGGCCGAAATAAGGATGGCGATGATATTTCCTGTCGTAACTTCCAATAGAATCATTTTATTTTAAGTTTTTTTCGATTGCTTGTAAAATTCTTGTTTTTGATTGCAAACCAACAAAATGCTCCACCCGTTCTCCATTTTTAAAAAGAATAAGCGTGGGAATGCTGCTGATCCCAAAACGGGTAGCTAAAGTCCGGTTGTCATCCACATTCACTTTCCCAATGAGTGCTTTTCCACTCATCTCTTTTGCCAGTTCCTCTAAAATAGGATCCTGTGTTTTGCAGGGGGCACACCACTCAGCCCAAAAGTCTACCAGGATGAGGGATTGACTTACCACCTTGTCGAAGTTGGGGTAATTTATATGTATCGGTTTAGACGTATCAACCATCGTTTGCTTACATGAAAATTTGCGGGCAAAGATAATCAATTTTAATACCAATTTATCACTTAAGTATCACTAATGTGATTCCATGTCCTCCCCGTTCGACATGCTCATCTTTGAACTGCCTGATTTCAGGTACACTGCGGAGATAATCGTGGATAATATTGCGAAGTATACCAAAACCTTTCCCATGCAGGATACTGACTTCGCGGATATTGAGCAAAATAGCATCATCAATATACTGGCGAACAAGCTCTATGGCTTCATCACCGCGTTTGCCACGGACATCAAGCTTTAGCTTGAAGTTTGCCAGTTTGTCATTCATGTCATTGGTGACAGATGAGTAACGGCTGCTTAGTCTTTTGGCAGCCTTGATTTTCTGCCCGGTTGTTTTTTGAACTTTGGATAGTTGAGTTTTAAAAGTAATGGAATTGAAAACAATGACTACTTCATCATCCTTAATTAATACAACCTCGCCGCTGATATTTTGCTCAGGGAGGCTCACAAAATCGCCCACCTTTATTGCTTCAGTTTTTACAGAGGTTTCTCTCTTTTTAATTTGAACCTGCTTTTTGAGTTTAGTCGGTTTTTCTGCTTTTGTTTTGGATTTAATGACTTCGGCCTGCTCTTCGATCTTCTTCCGGAGTTCTTTGGTTTTTGATTTGTCAGCCTGAGATTCACGAATATCCTTTATGGTTTTTTCGATCAATTTATTGGACGATTCAATAACCTCAAGTGCCTCTTTTCGGGCTTTGGCAATGATCTCTGATTTATTGGTTTCCAGGTCACCGGATAATTTCTCATACTTATCGATCATTTCACTTAGGAATGAATCGGCCAAACGCAGCTCTTCTTCTTTTTTTTGAATTTCCCTTTTTTTGAGGTCAAGTTGTTGCAACTGTTGCTCAAAATCAAGTTGCTGCGATCCGGTTTTTTCTTCTGCCAGTTTGAGGATTTTTTTTGGGAAACCGATTTTTTTCGCAATCTCAAAGGCAAAACTGCTGCCCGGTTGACCAATTTTCAATTCGTAAAGAGGTTCGATCTTTTCAGCATCAAAAAGCATAGCTCCATTGATGATACCGTTTCCTTCCCTTGCCAGCACTTTTAAATTGGCGTAATGCGTTGTGATCACACCATATACATTTTTCTGATTAAGGTTTTCCAGTATAGCTTCTGCAATGGCACCTCCAAGTTGCGGTTCGGTTCCGGTTCCAAATTCATCAATAAAAAAGATGGATCGTTCGTCGCTGTTCAACACAAAATTTTTCATATTGAGCAGGTGCGAACTATAAGTGCTCAAATCGTTTTCAAGTGATTGTTCATCACCGATATCGATGAACATATTGGTAAAAATCCCTGCCTCAGAGTCGGGCTGCACCGGGATGAGCAAACCGCACTGCAACATATATTGAATCAGGGCAACTGTTTTCAGACATACCGATTTACCTCCGGCATTCGGGCCTGAAATCACCAGGATTCGCTGATCTGTATTTAAATGAATATTCAAAGGAATAACCTTTTTACCTAGTTTTTCATGGTGTAAAAACAAGAGCGGATGCGTTGCCCTCTGCCAGTTGATGAGAGTTTTATCATGCAATTTTGGTTTAACTGCACGAATGGCAATGGCAAATTTTGATTTTGCACGGATAAAGTCAATGAGTCCAACTGTTCGGTATCCTTCAGTTAATTCAGGGATGTGAGGCCTGATGAAATCACTAAAATCTTTCAATATTTGAATGATCTCACGCCTTTCTGCATTATACAATTCGCGGATTTCATTGTTGAGTTCCAATACTTCACCGGGTTCCAGGTAAACTGTTTGACCCGTAGCCGATTCATCAAGTACAAAACCTTTGATTTTCCGCTTGTGGGTGGCAGGCATTGGAATTACCGGCCGGCCATCGCGAATGGTGACCTCGGCATCGGAAGCCACCCAGCCGGCTTGTTTGGCAGCTTTTAGGGTTTGATTGATTTTACGATCGACAGCGCTGAGTTTACTCTTGATTTTTTTTCTGATCTCCGCAAGTTTAGAAGATGCATTATCCTGAATCTCACCTTTATCATCAATCAGTTGTTCAATTTTCTTAGGAATCGATTTGTCAATAATAATGCGGTCTGCAAGGCTTTTAATGTTGTAAAAGTTAGTTGCATGCTGTGTATTGAAATAGGTCACAATATCCAGCATGGTTGACAGCGACGATTTCAGGTCGAATAATTTTTCCAACTCAATATAACTGCCTTGAATTTGAATCCGGTTGAGTTCATCAGTAAGGTCAAAATAATCCTGTGAAGGGAAATTGGGTTGCACTAAAATCAATTGCCTGAATTCTTCAGTTTGGTCGAGCAATTTTTTTAGTTGATCAAAATCCGAAACAAATCTGATCTTCTCCGCATAGCGTTTTCCCTGTTCACTTAAACAGGAATCAGCCAGTTTCAGGCGAATCTGATCAAATTCAATTTTATTTTCGAAATTCTTCGGATAAATCATCCTATCTACAAAATTTGCTTTGCAAAAATAAAATTCCCGGCAGAGAATTCATAATGAAATAAATAGTGAAAGAAAATGAGGATTGCTGCGTATGCTAATTTAGATTCATTCTGAATGAAAATATGACTTGAAAGATTATCTTTGCAGAAAATACAATCATACTGAATTGACTTTAATTCAGTTCATTGAGAAAACTAAAATCTAAAATAATTTAAAAAAACAAGAAAATGATCAGGAACTTATTTTTATTAATGGCTCTTGCTTTTGTAATGGCATCTTGCGGAGGTGCAGCAAACGATGAAGGGCAAAATGATGAAACTTCTTCTGTTGAAGCTACTGAAACACCAACCATTGCGCTTGGCGAATTTGAATCAAAAGCTGCTGATTTTGTTGATCAGGAGATCATGGTTGCCGGAATTGTGGATCATGTTTGTAAACATGGCGGTAAAAAATTATTCCTTGTAGATGATGAAGGTGATGTTCATATTGACTCGGATACCAGGTTTGATGAGGCATTAAAAGGCAGTAAAGTTAACGTTAAAGGAATTGTACGCGAATTTCGCGTGGATGAAGCCTACTGCCTGAAAATGGAAGAGGACAACGTAAAAAGTCACAGCGAAGGCCAAACGGAGGATGAATTATTTGACCGAAAAAAAGCTGAAATTCAGTTTTACCGTGATTCGATGGCAACAGCCGGTGTTGATCACCTGTCTTTTTATTCCATTGAGTACCTCAACCTGGATGTGCTGGAAGAACCAGCAGATCAACCACAGGAAGAAGAAATATAAACTTTTTCTTCCCGGGTAATTCTTATAGCCCTGTTGTTCAATTTGCCTGTAAAAGTTTGAATTGAGCGGCAGGGTTTTAAAATTTAAAATTAAAGATGCCAATGAAAACAATCAGAAAGTGGAGCCGGATTTTACACCGCGATATCGGATTCTTTTTTGTGGGAGCCAGCATTATTTACGGGCTTTCGGGAATTGCACTCAATCATTTAAAAGACTGGAATCCAAATTACCATGTTAAACTTAAAAGTGTTGAAACCAATATCGATTTACATAAATCGCCAGAGGTAAAAACAAATGTGTTGAATTTCCTGGAAGAACAGGGTTTGCGAAATGATTACAAAAGCTATTATTACCCCGAACCTGGTTATATGAAAATATTCTTATCCGGGGGTTCTTCCATTTTTATGGATGTGGAAACCGGTACCGGAACAGCTGAGTTTTTGCGCCGACGCCAGATTTTTTACCAGGTTAACTTTCTGCATTACAATCCAAATGCATGGTGGATGTGGTTCTCTGATATTTTTGCCGGCGCGTTGATTTTATTTGCCATAACATCCCTGTTTATGGTACGTGGCAAAAAAGGAGTTGTGGGTCGCGGTGGTATTTACATCGCCCTCGGAATCATTTTACCGATTGTATTTTTAATTGTTTTTTCCTGATACCAAAAATTCATAATACTCCTGAAATTTTAACTAAAAATAGCTAAGATTCGTTATTTTTGTTTAAAACTTCCAAATGACTAAACTCAAGGAAATATTGCAACTTAGTGTTGAAAAACGTATACATCTCATACAAACAATTTGGGATAGCATAGCAGAAGAAGCGCTTAATGCGGATTTAAGTGAGGAACATAAAGCAATACTGAAAGACCGCTATGAATCTTATCAATCAAATCCTGATGATAATGTTAGCTGGGAAGAGGTGAAAAAGAAAATCCAGGACAAACTATGACGTTTCAGGTTGAATTTCGTAGGGAAGCTCTTCAGGATGTAGAAGAAATTGTCGATTGGTACGAAGACAAATTACCTGGATTAGGCGATGAGTTTTTTATTTCGCTAACCGAAGTTGTATATATTCTCCAAAAAACACCTGAGATTTATAACCCCCAATTTAGAGAAGTCAGAAAAGCAATAACAAGAAAATTTCCATACCTGGTTTGTTTTAAAATAGATAAGCCAGATAAAGTTATCATTTTTGGTGTTTTACAAATGAAACGTGAGCCAAAAAACTGGAAGGGAAGAATTTAGAATTTATAGTCTTAGATGAACAAAATTGGTTATCTCCTATTTGCGAATTATATCATTTCTTTATTGATTCTTTCGATATCATGCCAGTCCGATAAAAGCAAAATCAGTTCTATCCCTTTACAAAACTGGCAATTCCATCAATATTCTTCAACTGAATGGCTTCCTGCCACGGTTCCAGGCTCAGTGCAAACTGATCTTTTGGCAAACGAAAAAATCCCTGATCCATTTTTTGGTTCAAACGAGCAGCAGCTTCAATGGATTGGTGAGTCGGGTTGGGTTTACAAATCAACATTTAATGCCGATAAAATCATTGGTAATGATCAGGTAGAGCTTGTTTTTGAGGGCCTTGATACATATGCTAAAGTTTGGTTGAATGATTCATTGATTCTTACGGCAAACAACATGTTTCGGCAATGGACAATTCCAGTAAAGAGCTTATTAAGAGAAAAGGACAATGAACTAATGGTTCAGTTTTACCCACCCGAAAAAATAGAGTCAGAAAAAGCGAGTCAGTTGCCCTATAAATTGCCCGATACGAGAGGTTTTACACGCAAGGCACCTTATCAATATGGCTGGGACTGGGGGCCTAAGTTTATTACCATGGGAATTTGGCAACCTGTTTATCTACGAAGCTGGAATCAAGTCAGAATCGAGGATTTAACTGTAAAAACCAGCGATGTGCTTGAATTGGAGGCAAAGGTCAATATATATGCTGAATTTGAAAGCACAATCGATGGCCCTGCAAAAATAGAGGGAACAATGGGCAGGTACACATTTTCTGAAGAAATTGATTTAAGCCAAGGCATAAACAACTATCAAAATGAAATAGTGGTAGATGGCCCTGAACTTTGGTGGCCCAATGGCATGGGTGATCAAACTTTGTACGATTTAAATCTTTCGGTTTCTACAAAAAACGCAATCGATTCAAAGAGCCTTAAATTTGGTTTTCGGCAGATTGAACTGGCGCGGGAAAAAGATAGCATCGGTGAATCGTTTTATTTTAAAATCAACGGGCTTCCTTTTTTTGCAAAGGGTGCCAATTATATTCCCCAGGATAATTTTCCGGCTCGCGTTACCGATGATAAATACCGGCAAACCATCGCACAGGCTGTGGATGCTAACATGAATATGTTGCGAATATGGGGAGGTGGTATTTATGAAAAAGATCTGTTTTACGACTTGTGCGATGAAATGGGAATTCTTGTTTGGCAGGATTTTATGTTTGCCTGCAACATGTACCCCGGTGATGATGAATTTCTTGAAAATGTTAAGCAGGAAGCTGAATTCCAGGTGAAGCGTCTGCGAAATCATCCCTCCATGGCTTTATGGTGTGGCAACAACGAAGTTTCAGAAGGATGGTTTAACTGGGGCTGGCAGGATGCCTTAAATTATTCCTTGTCAGATTCGACTGAAGTTTGGCACAATTATCTGAAAATTTTCGAGGAGATACTTCCGAAAACTGTTTCAGAATATTCCCCCAATTTACCATATACGCCCAGTTCTCCTAAAATCGGATGGGGACATGAAGACGCTTTGTACGAAGGTGATATGCACTACTGGGGCGTTTGGTGGGGCGAAGAACCATTCGAAATTTACAAGCAGAAAGTTGGGCGATTTATGAGTGAATTTGGCTTCCAGGGATTTCCTGATTTAAGAACCCTTGATTCCTGCGTCCTGCCTCACGAACTTAACCTGCATTCCAAAACTCTTTTGAATCATCAGAAGCATCCACGGGGTATGCAATTGATACAAACTTATATGGAACGCGATTTCCCGGTTCCGGACGATTTTGAAGATTACCTCTATGTCAGTCAGCTGGTTCAGGCTTATGGATTAGGAATAGCAATTGAAGCACAACGACGAAGTATGCCGCATTGCATGGGCACACTTTACTGGCAGTTAAATGATTGCTGGCCCGTGATTTCATGGAGCAGCATCGATTATTATAATCGCTGGAAAGCCTTGCATTATAAGGTTCGGGAATTATATAAAGATGTTCTGATCTCATTTGAAGAGAATGAAAATGGGTTGGAAATTTATGGAATTTCTGATATGCAACAAGATTTTGATGCCGATCTGAAATTAAAGATCATTGATTTTACAGGGAACATTATTTGGCAGGATCAACAAGCTGTATTGCTTAAATCCGCTGCTTCGAGCGTTTTCCAAAACGTTGATATATCTGGCGTTATCAATAGTAAACAAGTGCTGGTTGCAGCGCTTTATTCTGATAATGAAATCATAGCAAGAAACCTGCATTATTTTGTGCCACCTAAAGCTTTGGATTTGCCGGATGTTCGAATCAAAAAGGAAGTTACCCAATCAGCGGAAGGATATTCCATTAAAATCCAAAGCAATAAACTTGCAAAAAATGTTTTTCTTTTCTGCAATTTCGATGGGCACTTTTCCGACAATTTTTTCGATTTATTGCCTGGTGAGGAAAAAACAGTGTTCTTTACTACCACCGATCTCATTAAAGATTTTGATTTTAAAATCACCTCACTGAACGACCTTCTTAATTAAGTAGTACTCCTTCCTATTTTAAATTAAAGGATCTGTTTTACACCGTAAAATACTCCAAATAAAACTTGACAATCAGGATTTTAGGTTGTATTTTTATGTCTCTTTAAAAACCATTTTCTCAATCAAAAACAAGTACAATGAAGAAGTCATACCTGTCAGCATTTATCATCATTATAATTTATTCAATTTCATCCTTATTTGCCCAGGCTCCGGATACACTTTGGACACGAATGCTTAGCGGCAATGTTGGAAAATCGGTTTTTGCCACATCGGATGGAGGGTTTGTGGTGGGCGGATACAAAAGTGTAAACGGTTACCGCGATTTTTACATTGCTAAAGTAGATGCATTAGGCGATTTGGTATGGGAATATACTTACGGCTTTGAAGGGATCAGTGAAACGATGAATTGCATGATTCGCACTTCCGACGGAGGTTTTATGATGGCTGGAAATACCATGGAGGATCCGCCTAATTCGTCATATACAGATAACTTATTGGTTAAAACCAATGAAGATGGTCAGCAGGAATGGTATTCCATAGTGGGTGCCAATGATGAATCGGATTCACCGGCTTGCATTGCCGAAACTATGGAAGGAGGCTTTGTTATGACCGGTTCCATCTGGTGGGATGGCTATAATGGTTATGATATTACTTTAACCAAAGTAAACCCTCTGGGTGCATTTGAATGGAAAGAGCACTACAATTTTGAGCAAGGTAAGGCGGAATATGGTTTGTGGGTGGAGGTGAACGCAGATGGAGATTTTATTATTACAGGCGAAACTCAGGCATATACTACCAATTATGATTACGATGCATTCATCATGAAGACCACACCGCTTGGAACCTTGTTGTCATTTACCAATTATGGTGAAAACTGGCCCATGTACGAAGGAGCTTATCGTTTACTGCAAACCACGGATGGGCATTATCTGATTTGTGGATATCAAAACAATGATAACCTGGATAACAACTGGTACGTGGTAAAAACCGGGGAGAATGGATGGACACACACCATTGGCGGAACCTACCACGACAAAGCTTATAATGCATGTGAAACTGCAGACGGAGGATATGCAGTTACGGGTACTTACCATGAGGGTATGTGGAACAGCTTTATTGTGAGGTACACCTCAGATGGCGACACATTATGGACGAAATTGTGGGGAGATGGTGAGCACAACAGGTACAATTATGATATAAAGGAGCTTGACGATGGTGGCTTTATCACTGTGGGTAGTATTTCCACAGGAACTTACACAACCGGCTTATACATTACGAGACTTGTACCTGTTTCTCCAAGCAGCGTAAGTTCAGGTAATGATTTCCCTTTTGAATCTGTTCAGTTGCAGCCCAATCCATATGATGAAAAAACAACGCTTACTTTTACGCTAAACAGGCCAATACTGGTCAGGATAAAGATTTTTGATATTACCGGAAGCCTGAATTCAATAATTTATGAATCGGAAATGTCAGCGGGCAGGCAACAAATCAACATCCATGAGGATATTAGCCCCGGTGTTTATTTTTGTGAAATTGGAGCAGGAGATCTAAGAATTACTAAAAAACTTATTCGAACGAAATAGCTTACATTTGGCCTAAATTTTATTCATGCCTCGTCAGCTATTTTTAATCTTCATTGCCTGCTTTTTCGCAATTGCCGCCCTTTTTGCTCAAAAGGAAATCGTTGTGATCAGTTATAACATCTGGTATGATAATCCTTCAAACACAGAAAACCCCTGGTCAGCGAGAAAGGCTGGTGTTATCGAAACCCTGGAGAGGATTAATCCTGATATTTTTTGTGTGCAGGAGGCGTTGATAAATCAAGTTTATGACCTTGAGTTTGACAGGTATAAACATATAGGTGTTGGGCGTGATGATGGCAAAAAAGCGGGAGAGTTTTCAGCCGTATTTTATGATACCACCCGATTTGAAATTTTAAAAACAAATACTTTCTGGCTTTCGGAAAACCCTGATATTGTTGGCAAAAAGGGCTGGGATGCAGTTTGTGTGCGAATTGCCACCTGGGTGCATCTGAAAGAGATCGAAACCGGAAAAACTTTTTATGTATTCAATACGCACTTTGATCACATTGGGGATACGGCAAGGCTTGAAAGTGCAAGATTGATCAAAATGGAAATTCAAAAAATTGCAAAAGGGGAACCGGTTATTCTCTGTGGGGATTTTAATTGCAAAAAGGGGTCAAAGCCTTATGAGTTGATTACTGCGGAAAATTCGACAACTTCCCTGGTAGATGCAAGACAAGCTCCTCAAATTTCGTTAACGGGTCCTGAGTATTCTTTTGTTGGTTCTGATTTTACAGGTAAATACGGCGATATCATTGATCATATCTTTGTAACATCAAATATTAAGATTTTATATTCCCGCATTGATTTTAATTGTGGTGAAAAATGCCCTTCTGATCATCTACCTGTAGAGGCAAAATTATTGCTGCCGTGATTTATTCCGTAAATTGGGTTAAAGTGCTTGACTTTCAGCGTTTAATTTCGTAAATTTAGCGTTTTTAACCATTGTATAACCAAACATTTTGCACCATGAAAAAAGTTGTGCTTACCCAGGTGCTGTTGCTCTTCGGAATCCTTTTTGGATATTCGCAATTTGAATGGCAAACGGTGACCTGCCCGGTCACAGAAAATTTAACATCCGTTTTTTTCATTGATTCAAATCATGGTTTCGTGCTTTCCGATGGTGGAACCATTCTTGAAACCACCAATGCCGGAAACCTATGGTTGCCTATGGTTCCTGTTTCAAACATGTATGCTGCTGCTATCTTTTTTTCTGATAGCTTGCATGGCTGCCTTGTTGGCTGGATTAATGAAGATACTCAAAGTAGCCTGATCCTGGTCACAAATGATGGAGGGAATTACTGGCTTTTTGTTGAACATACCTACGTTAACCGTTTTAATGATGTATTTTTTATCGATAATAATGTAGGTTGGGCTGTTGGTTCCAAAGGAGAACTCAATACGAACTGCATTTACTACACTGCAGATGGCGGAAATACCTGGTCGGATCAAACCGGAATACTGATCGTTAATGCCGAACTTTTTGGCGTTGGATTCAGAAATGAATTGCTGGGTTCAACCTGCGGCGCCGATGGTGCCTTTTTTATCACCAATAACGGTGGAATGAGCTGGGCAATGGGTATTTCGATGCCGATCCTAAATCTGAATGATATTTATAATTTTGGAATACTGAATGGCTGCATTGTGGGTGATGAAGGAACTGCTTTGTTCACTGTTAACAATTGGTATCAGTACATCGACCAAAATTCAAATACGGAGGAAAACCTGAATGCTGTATCCGGCGCTCCCGAAACCAGCTTTTTATGGGCTTGTGGCGACAACGGAACGATCATTTACAACTCAAATTATCTTTTACCCTGGGCGCCCCAGGTATCTAATACCACCGAAAAATTGAATGATATTCAAATGTTAAGCCCCATTGAGGGCTGGGCTGTAGGTGACAATGGTACTATCCTTCATTTTAATCCCCTGTCAGAATTGCCACAAAAAACTGAAAATCAAAGGCCAGAAATTTACCCTAATCCAACGAGTGGAGATTTTTTTGTTAAACTTAAAAATGTTAACCAATTCATTACAATGAAGATCTTTCAACTAAACGGGGATTGTATATTTGATGGAAAATGGAAAAATACCGATCAAATAAATGTTCAACTGCCTGATCATTCTCCCGGTGTTTATTATGTATTGATAAAATTGGATGTTGATATTATTACAGAAAGTATAATTTTTAATTAATCACCTGGAGAAAATAGAAAGTATCAAAAAGCAATAAAAAAGGCCGTTGATAACCGGCCTTTTATTCATATTATTTTTTCAATGCATCGCGTATTTCCTGGAGTAAAACAACCTCTTCACTTGGTTTAGGTGGTTCGGCCGGTTTTTCTTCTTCTTTCTTTTTCATTGAGTTCATTCCTTTTACAACCATAAAAATGGAGAAGGCTACAATGATAAATTCGATAACAGTATTAATGAATACACCAATATTCATAGTTACTGCAGGTTCTTCGCCAACAGCTTGTTTTAAGGTTATCATAATTTCACTAAAATCAACGCCACCCAGCAACAAGCCAATTGGAGGCATGATCACATCCGTAACAAGTGAAGTCACAATTTTTCCGAAGGCAGCACCAATAATGATACCTACAGCCATGTCGATTACATTTCCGCGCATGGCAAATGCTTTGAATTCTTTTAACATAGTGGTAATTTTTTAATTTTTAGTTTTGTGAATGATTAGTTGGGATTGGTTTGCAAAAATACAACTAAAAATTTTATGAAATTTACACATTATTGTGAGGCATATTAATCTGGCGTACGATTAATTGGTGAAAATGAAATTTGATCCGGGAAAAATAAAACAGGATGCGAATAAAAAACTTAAGGAGAATAAAACCTTTCTTGCGCGATTAAAATCAAAAAAACCAGGGAATCTTGACCGGATTGTGAGCGACTTGCACACTGAGGCCTTTAATCGGATAAACTGCCTTGATTGCGGAAACTGTTGCCGGACGCTGGGGCCGCGGATATTGCAAAAGGACATTGACCGGATCGCTAAGTTTCTTGGTTTAAAACCTGATGGCTTGATAGCAAATTATTTGCGCATTGATGAGGACGGAGATTATGTTTTCAAGTCGATGCCATGCCCTTTTTTAGGTGAAGATAATTACTGTTTCATTTATGAAGTACGACCAAAGGCCTGTGCAGAATATCCACACACCAATCGTCGTAAGTTTCACCAAATAATTGACTTGACTTTAAAAAATACTGAGACCTGTCCGGCAGTGTATGAAATTATTGAAGGGCTTAAGGAGAATTATGGCAGGTAGGGTAGTCGTTTTCCCGGAGGACATTTAAGGGAAATTGGAGGAAATGCCAAAATACTGGAAGATCGGAATAATGCAATATTTGATATTCAAGTTATAATTTTTTTAAAATGTCGAGATTCCAGGATTCCTATTAAGAAATCCACTCATATTCTTGATACCTAAAGTTTAATTGAAAAGAATCACAATAAAACTTGTCTTTAATTTATCTTTTGATCAACCCACCTTTTGTTGTTGGCTTCTGCTGTTTATTGTAATACTTCATTGCAGTAGGCATATAATCATTCAATGCCTGAATGCGCGATTCATGCGACGGGTGTGTCGACATCCATTCGGGTGGTTGGCTTCCCCCGCTTTGACTTGCCATTCGTTCCCAAAATTTAGGTGCTTCATGCGGATCGTAACCTGCCATTGCCATAAATATCAATCCCAGCTTGTCAGCCTCCGATTCGTGTAAACGGCTATAGGGCAGCATCGCTCCATAAGTCGTTCCAACAGCATAAGCTGCAAAAAACAAAGCCTGTGTTTCTTCCGGTTTATCCTGCATCGCAACAGCCAGTGCAACGCCTCCCATTTGCTGAACCAGTCCCTGGCTCATCCGCTCACGGCCATGATTGGCGATGGCATGGGCCACCTCGTGTCCCATCACCACAGCCACTCCCGCTTCGTCACGGCAGATGGGCATGATGCCTGTGTAAAAGGCCACCTTGCCGCCGGGCATGCACCAGGCATTTACGGTGGCATCATCTTGTATCAGGTTAAATTCCCAGGCATAACCATCCAGTGCATCGGCCATTTTATGCTGGGTCATATACTGTTCAACAGCCTGCTCAATTTTAACCCCCACTTTTTTAACCATGGCTGTTTGCTCCTTATTGGTTGACAATTTACTTTCACTCAAAACCTGTTGGTAGCTGTCGAAACTCAATGGTAAAATCTGGCTGTTGGGGATAATCGACAGTTGCTTGCGGCCTGTTATGGGTACGGTGGAGCAGGCGTACAGGAATATAAAAGTTATAATGAATAAAGCTGACCTCTTCATATCGGTGTGTTTTTACAAAATTAACGATCTTTCCGACCAAAACTTTTATATTAAATATATTTATCTATATTTATTATGAAGAACAAAGGAATATCCATTGCGTTTTCTTACTATGAGTAATAGTCAAAAAAAGTTTACAAATCAGCTTATTCACGAATCAAGTCCCTACTTATTGCAGCATGCCCACAATCCGGTTGAATGGCATCCCTGGAATGAAGAAACGTTGGCCAAAGCAAAGGATGAGGACAAGCCGATTTTGGTGAGTATCGGGTATTCGGCCTGCCACTGGTGCCATGTGATGGAGCATGAGTCGTTTGAAGATGATGAGGTGGCCCAAATGATGAATGAAAATTTCATTTGCATCAAAGTCGATCGGGAGGAAAGGCCCGATGTGGACCAGGTTTATATGGATGCAGTGCAGGCCCTCAGCGGAAGGGGAGGCTGGCCGCTCAATGCATTTGCCCTGCCGGATGGCCGTCCGTTTTGGGGTGCAACTTATTTCCCCAAAGAGCAGTGGCTGAGCTTGCTGGATCAGATCCGGAGTTTGTTTTTAACCCAGCGTGAAAACCTGGAAAAACAAGCAGCTGATATTGAAGAAGGTATCCGGCAAAATGATCTGATCTCCTTTAATACAAAAGAATCTGAGTTTGAAAGCGCTCATTTGGAGCAAATGGTCACCGGGCTTTCTCGTCGATTTGATCCTAAAAACGGAGGAACCCTTGGAGCCCCTAAATTCCCCATGCCCAATATTTATCAGTTTTTGCTTCGTTTTTGGTATCACAGCAAAGATCAAACGATCCTGAATCATGTGGAAAACACCCTCGCGAAAATGGCCTGCGGAGGTATTTATGATCAAATTGGGGGTGGATTTGCGCGATACTCGGTTGATGACCACTGGCATGTTCCTC
The DNA here is from genome assembly GCA_020438105.1 of Bacteroidales bacterium. Taxonomy (GTDB): domain Bacteria; phylum Bacteroidota; class Bacteroidia; order Bacteroidales; family JAADJA01; genus JAADJA01. The sequence goes on along the minus strand of JAGQVE010000011.1, from coordinate 33,923 downwards.
ATTTTGAAAAAATGCTGTACGACAATGCCCAGTTGGTTTCGTTGTATGCCGAAGCTTATGCTGCAACAAAAAGAGAGCTATTTAGGGATATTATCCAGGAGACTATTGATTTTGTGAGCAGGGAACTCATTTCTACGGATGGTGGCTTTTATTCGGCTTTGGATGCCGATAGTGAAGGGGAGGAAGGAAGGTTTTATGTTTGGACAAAAAGAGAGATTGATGAAGTTTTAAAAATAGATTCTTCCCTGGTTTCCGAATATTTCGGGATTGAGGATGAAGCTTATTGGGAAGATGGAAAAAATGTTCTTGTTAAAGCAAAGTCTCTTTTAACCGTCGCCCTTAAATACAATTTATCTGAAGAAGAAGTTAAAAAGAAAATTAGCGAGGCTACTCATAAATTGTTTTTAAAAAGAAGCAAACGCGTCGGACCCGGTTTGGATGATAAAATCCTGACTTCCTGGAATGCACTGATGCTAAAAGGTCTGGTGGATGCTTACAAAGCCACTGGTGAAAATAAATACCTGGATCTGGCAATTGGCAATGGTAGTTTTTTAATCCAAAACCTTTTGCAGGAAAATGGGCAATTATACCGGAATTATAAAAACGGAAAAGCTACCATACCTGGATTCCTGGATGATTACAGTTTCACAATTGAGGCTTTTGTTGCACTTTATGAAGTAACCTTTGATGAAAAGTGGATTCAACATGGCAGGCAATTAACCGATTATACCTTGGAACATTTTTTCGATCCGGAATCCGGGCTGTTTTATTACACATCCGATCAGCATACCGATATAGTTAGCAGGAAGATAGATGTGCTGGATAATGTGATCCCATCAGCAAATTCGAGTATGGCAAAGGTTTTATTTCAGTTATCGCTGATCTTTGAAAAGCCTGAATATTTTAAAATGGCCAATCGCATGCTGAGTGCTATTGAAGAAAAGTTGCAGCAATTTCCGTCGGCTTTCACTAATTGGGGCATCCAGTTGATGAATCTGGTTTATCCTTACCATACATTCGTAATTACCGGGCCGGCAGCCAGAAAGGAAGCAAAATCAGGGTATGATAAATTTTTACCGAATGTGTTATTGGCAGGAACCAAACAATATTCGGATTTACCTATCTGTGAAAACCGAATTTCAAGTTCTAATACACAGATTTTTGTCTGCACCGGATCATCCTGTAAATTGCCTGTTGACAAATTTAACGAAGCCCTTCAACAGATGAATTTATGACCAGGGCTGATTGGAAGTAGTTGTATTTAATGGGTTGATGTTGAGTAATATATTTTATGCCGAAGTGGTTAAATAATTATTTTGATTAAAACAAACTTTTTTATGTTTGGCAATCGTTTTTTGATCGACATTTGCGCCCATTTTAATTTCAACTAACATGAAAAGAAAATTAGTCCTGTTTATTCTATTTGTAATAACTGGAACCTTCACTGCTTGTTCGCAGGAAACTAATGAAAAACCTGCGAACTATGATACCCTGCCGCTCCGCATACCGGATGAGCAAATTATGCCTTTACGTGAACTTGTTGACAAGTCGCTTGAAGAAAAACTCCTTTTGCAATTAAATAAAAATCGTCAGTACAAAAAGCTTATAGAACAGAAAAAAATGGCTGTTGGACTGGTTGACTTGCGTGATCCATTGAATGTTAAGTATGCCCGCGTAAATGGCAATGTAATGATGTATGCCGCCAGTTTGCCAAAAATTGCAGTGCTATTGGCTGCTGAACAGGCTATTGAAGACGGGGAACTGGAAGAAACGGAAGAAATCAAAAATGATATGCGGATCATGATCAGCCGTTCGGATAATGCGGCCGCAACCCGCATGATTGACCGGTTAGGTTTCAAGAAAATAAACCAGGTGCTGACCGATCCAAAATATGACCTGTATGATGAAAAATACGGAGGTGGATTGTGGGTTGGAAAACGTTATGCAAAATATGGCGATCGATATCCGGAGCCAATGAAAGGGATCAGTCATGCGGCAACGGTTTCGCAAGTATGCAGATATTATTATTTGCTTGCATTCGGTAAACTGGTGAGTTTTGATAGATCAAAAGAAATGCTGGATATGATGGAAAATCCTGATCTTCATCACAAATTTGTAAATACCCTGGATCGGGTGGCGCCAAAGGCAAGATTATTCAGGAAATCCGGGACGTGGAAAAACTTTCACACCGACTCTGCACTCGTTTGGGGCCCTGAATGGAGACGATATATAATTGTTGCCCTGATCGAGGATCCGAATGGTGAAAAGATTTGCAGGGATCTGATACTTGATGTGGAAATGGTACTTCAAGAGTAATCTTGCTGTTCATTTCAGCAAAACTTCTTCAAAACCCGTTTTAATGAAATCTTTATCTTTGGAAAAATGACCTTATCATAATTCGCACTTTTCAAGTGATGGAATTTATTCGAAAATATTTTGAAAACCTGCTCAGAAGACTTTTTGATATTCGTGAAGGTGAATATCGAAGAGCAGTGTTAATGCAGCTCAATATTTTCCTGATTATTTCTACTTTGCTCATTGTTAAACCTACTGTTAACGGCTTGTTTCTTGCAAAATTTGGAGCTGATAATTTACCCTATGCCTTTGTCCTGGTAGCACTATTTGCGGGTCTTGTATCCTTTGTGTACTCACGCTTTTTGACAAGAATGCCATTGGATAAAATTATCTCCCAAACCATGATATGGTCCATTTTTAACCTGGTATTATTTGGGGTGTTGTTACGACTAAATATTTTCGAAAGTTGGGTTATTTACCTGTTCTACATCTGGGTTTCAATTTTTGCGGTTTTATCTGCTTCTCAGTTTTGGGTATTGGCCAATATTGTTTTTAATGCCCGTGAGGCAAAACGGCTTTTTGGCTTTATAGGTGCCGGTGCCATTGCAGGAGGTATATTTGGAGGATACCTCACAACCGTCCTTGCTGAAACCGTTAAAGCTGAAAATTTGCTTTTCGTTGCAGCGTTTTTATTGATTTTCTGCATTCCTATCACAAGAACAATATGGAAAAAAGAGGTACTTCAAACTCAAACCCAGTATCAGCGTAAAAAACGGACCCATGGTTTTGGTGAAAATCCTTTTCTTCTGATTATTAAATCAAAACACCTGACTTATATTGCCATCCTTATAGGAATTGGTGTAATTGCAGGCAAACTTGTCGATTTTCAATTCAGTGCCATCGCATCTGCCAATATTCAAAACCCGGATGACTTGACTGCTTTTTTTGGATTCTGGTTTTCAAACTTCAATGTCATTTCACTTGCAATTCAATTATTTGTTACCCGAAAAGTAGTTGGAATATTTGGGGTAGGCACCTCACTTTTTATTTTGCCACTTGGAATCATGGCCGGTGCTGTTTTGTTGCTGGTTTTTCCTGAATTGTGGGCCGCAATTATTTTAAAACTCATTGATGGAAGTCTTAAACAATCAGTAAACAAATCAGGTATGGAATTGCTTGCGCTACCGGTTCCAACAGAGATTAAAAATCAGACAAAGAGTTTTATTGATGTTTTTGTTGATAGCGCTGCTACCGGCATAGGCGGGCTCATCCTAATCTTCCTCGTTATTGGTCTCGATTTATCCACCCGGTTCATTAGCATCATGATATTGATTTTGTTTTTTGTTTGGATCTATTTTGTAAGACTCACAAAAAATGAATATCTGCGGTCTATCAAATTACGGGTCAGCTTGTTGAAAGATGAAACTACAAAGCCCACAGGAATTGATTTTAGCCGGGAATCGGTGTTAAGTGGTTTACAAAAAGTGCTTAAGCAGGGTTCGGAAAAACAAATATTATTTGTTCTTCAAAAAATCAAAGAACTTCCGGATGACAGGATAGTTGAGAATGTTGCAGGACTTTTAAAACATCCATCATCAGTTGTGAGAGCAGATGCGATAACCTGTTTGAATTACATGAAAGCAAAAGGATACCAGGATGAAATCAGGTTGATGACCCATGATCCTGAGCAATTGGTAAAAATTGCGGCATTCGACTTCCTTTTAAATTACACCTCTGAAAAGGTGAAACTTTTCAGAGAATATATGAAGGACTATGATTATCGTGTAAGGGGCGCTGCATTGGTAAGTTTGGCAGCTGAATCGAAGAATAATCCGGATCTTCAGAAAATATTTGGCCTGGATGAAATTATCAGGAAAAAAATAGAAGGATTGAAAACGATCAAAGATCCCGAAGAATTGACAGATCGCAAGGTTTATGTGTTAAAGGCCATTAGCAATGCTACCTTAAAACCGTATTATCCTTTTATTTTGGAGGTTATTAATTTTGATGATTCTGCCGTTGTGAATCACGCTTTAAGAGCAGCTGGAAATACACTTCACCCTGAATTTATTGATCCGTTGCTGTTAAAACTATATATTGAATCGCACAGGGAAACGGCCACACTGGCGCTTGCCAACTATGGAAGCGGTATTCTTGATCATCTGGAATTTAAAATTGAGCATAAACAACTTGAACAGGAACTGCTGAAATTTTTACCAGCCATTGTGAAAAAGATTGGAACACAGCGGGCTGTATCATTTTTATTCGGTTTGATAGATCATCCGGAGATTGGAATAAGGATGGAAGCACTTCGGGCTTTGAATGAACTTAAGCTGGATCATCCGCAATTAAAATATAATAAAAAGGATGTCATGCGTCGCATTCTTAGCGAAGCACGATTATATCTTGATACCATCACTGCACTTTATGCGGAATCCAATAAATTGGATATGGTTGTTTATGATTCGCCTGAATCGGTGAGGCAAAACATTGCCGATGCTCGTAAGAGCCTGATAACGCTGTTAGAACGAAGGTTAGATGGAAATCTCGAACGAATATTCAGACTGTTAGGTTTAAAATATCCCCCTGACGACATATTTAAAATCTATCAGGGTTTGCAAAGTGATAAATCTGATTTGCGGGCAGATGCCATTGAATTCCTTGACAATTTGCTTGATACCAATTTGAAGCGTTTATTGATACCGATTGTCGAAACAGCTTTGCTTGAAAATATCTCCAATGAAGCCATCAAAAACCTGAATATTAAAATTCCAAATGAGTTCCAGTGCCTGTCGATGTTGCTGGCTGGTAATGATATTCGTGTAAACCTGGCCGTTTTGTACCTGATACAGCAAATCGGAGATAAAAAGTACATACCCCTTGCTGCGCAATTTACCCAAAGTGAAAACCGCAAAGTGAGCACATTTGCAAAAGATGCACTTGCCTCCCTGTTGAAGGCTGATTAGCTATTTCCGCATTATTTTATCAATTTGTGTGGCGAGATAAAAATGATCGTTTGCTGAATTTTTCCTTAATACATTCGACATTAATGTTACCATATAGGTTTTCCCGTCGGGATGTTCGATAATTGCAACTGAGTTCATGTAATTCTCGATATTACCATGATATTTTTTGCATTCAAAACCTTCTTCTGGCTTGCATTTGTAAAGGCTTCCTGATTTAAAATAAACTGCTGCCTTATCCAGAGCCGTGGAGGCCGCATATCGGATACGCCGATCTGTAGCGTACATCAATCGTTTAATTTCCAAACTGGAAGAGGAGTCAACAATCTGGCCTCGCTCCATAGCCACAAGGTATTTCATCAATCCAAAGGGGCTTGCAATAGTACCACCTTCGCCGGGAACCATTTGTTTGGCATCCCGTGTAAACATGCTTCCCAGGTTAAATTCCTCTTTTGTAATACCGAGGGCGCGTAAGGGTTCATCCACTACCTGCATTGCAATTTCCTTTAATTCTGTTTTTGATGTGGTAGCAAAAAACGCTGCTTCCTCGCTGGCGGTTGGAGGATAATTTTTACCAAATGCATGCATAAGCATAGCTTCCTTCCAAAGAACACTGGCTGCGGCATTGTTGCTGGCAGAAATCATATGGTCAGCCCATTCATAGAGGTTAAAGGTATCTGACTCCTGAACGATCTTTTTATAATATTTTTGGGTTTCAAGGTTATAAACCGGAACCGTATGCTCATCATAATTTGCCCACTTGCCGGCTCTTACCCGATGGTTCTTCATCAATTCCTGTCGTTTTTCAAACGAGTCGGGATATATTTTTTGCAGTTCGTTAAAAAAGCCAGCGATCACCGCCAGTTTGGCTACACTTCCGGGCATAAACCCCCTTTTTTCCTGCCGGCAAGCATATCTTAACGGTTTTCCCTGGGTAATATCAAGCAGACAGACTGAATAACTTTCATCAAGATTTGGAAATAATGCATTGATCGATTTTTGCAATTCCGGGTCGGGCTTCGGAAATGTTTCCAGGCTATCCCCTTTTTCATTCATTAGGTTGAGCTTTATTTCTGATAGCTTTAGCTGTGCACCTTCTACAGGCTTTTGTTCATTTATGGCGCCGATCATGATAAGGTGCAATCGAACCAATCGCCGAATACCTGAAATATAATAACCATCGTACGGGTAAGCAAAAGAGTCGATTTGCAAAACCAAAACCAGCGAAATCAGGAATATAAACTTTACTGACTTTTTCATGATCTATAGTGATTTATTTATATCAAAGGCTTTATGATCTGATATTTTAGGCGAAATGGATTCTAAATATGCTGATCCTTTGGCATTTTTATTTTCAACAAAAGGTCGGATCTGAAACAACCAAATTTTCCCATTTCTAATTCCAAGTTCAATATCATACGGACCCGGATTACCGGGATCCTGTTTACGTATTTTTACTTTTATATTATCTGCGAAAAGCCTTATCTGATCAAGGTTTTGTTCGCTAAGCACAGGCTTTTCAAAGGTGGTTGTTTTTCGTTCAGTACCTCCTGATTCTGACAGGGCTGTGTAATATACTTCCCGTGAAGGTGAGAGTAAAAGGTGCACACCTTCAGCTGAAATGGAATATGACTCGGCTATCTGCCCTTCAACAGCGCCACCCACACCTCTGCTAAAAGCTATGGTTAATCCTTCGCTCTCATCAGATAGAATTCCTTTTGTGATTAAAACACCAGAGCAGTCATTATTTACACCTGGAATAACCAATATAGAAGGATACACATCCTGCGGATTCAACAAAAGTTTTTGCCTCCATTTATAACTTCTTTCGGCGTAGGGTGAAGCCCAAACGTCTTTAATGCCCTGATAGATTTTATCCTTATCGAGCACATTAAAAAGTGTAAGGTTTAGGCCTGCGCCTGTAAAATCTTTCAGATCTTCCATATTAGTATCGCTTCGCAGAAAAACAGGTATTTGGCCCAGTTCTTTCCCAAAAATCCTAATAAATTGAGATTCAATATCCTGAATAAAATCAGCAGATAAAGGCATATTTTTAATCAGTCCCCGCAGAACCTCAAGTTGATCCAGTGTGAATTTATCAATTTGTTCTTCTGTTTTACCCTGTAGCTTCATATTATCTGCTTCACTAAAAATATCATTTAAAAAATCCCAGTACGAAATTTGCCTACCGGGGATGGTCTGATTCATATGCTTTCTGAATATCCCAAAGGGAATTACCAGTCCTTCAACCACATTGTCCGGAAATAGCATTTTTAGCTCGCCAAGATTAGCAGCTTTTGGTCCGCATACTTTCCCTGAATGTTTAGCCTGCACATCCTTTAGATCAAGAACTTTTGTTTGATTTAAATCAATTTTATCAGTTGGAACTTTTATTTTAGTCTCTAGTTGCTTCTTTGCAGCAAACAGCTTCCTTTCGTTTTCTGTCATTTGGTCGGCTGTTTTCATGATTACAGTGCCTCTGTTTGAAACAGCATAAAACACTATCTGTCCGCTAAAGGGTTTCAGGGATTCAAGATTTTCGGCTGAAAGCACTGTATTGGGGATGCCAAGATTACGAGCAAGTAATTGCACATGCGAAACCTGATTTCCCTCAGTTACCGTTGCAATTCCAGCTACCGGTTTTAAATCGGCAGGCGGATGCTCAAAAACATAGATTTTATCACTCGATATCTCTGTGTTATCATTCATCTCTTCCAGCACCACCAGCTCACCCATGGCAAATCCAGGATTAAGCCCGCGAAAATGTCCCTGCCCTTTGATATTTAGCACCTGGTTGGAAAGGTCAGCTTCAGTTGCAATAAAATTTCCAAGATCACTTACGTGCTCTCCAAAAGAAAGCAGGAGGGAAGCTCGAATACGGTCGTCGATAAAGCCCTGGGCTATTGGCTCAAAGGGCAGGTAAAGCTCTACTACATTTTTAAAATTAGCCCGTAACATTCCTGTACTCCACTCAACCATCCGCCTGGAGGAGGCAAGCAGGTTGTTTAAATCAAGCAAGGATAAAGTTTTCTGATCAAGCTGGTAGAGTTGATTGCGTATTTCTTCCCATTCCCATATTTCTATATAGCCGCACCCTGCTGCTGCCATCCCCAAAAAATAAGTTTTTAGTAAAAGATCATTGAGGGTGTTGTTTGGCCAGTGGGATATTTCTCTGAAGAGGATACCCTCCAATTTCACAGAAATATCTAAAAGGGCCAGTTTTGCATTGGGTTTGAGATCGGTTTGGAGGGTATACCTAATTTTAAGCAAGGTTTCCGATAAATTGATAATCCGGTCTTTACCAGGTTTCCAGCCAGGATAGTCGCTGATCAAATTTTGAATGTTTTGATAAGTTACTGATTCTGCAGGTAACTGTTTTAAGTATTTTTTTAAGCTTGTAAGATCAGCAGGTTGGAATGCTACTTCCATATTCAGTATCAGATCATCTATCTTTTTTAATTGAACTGAAGAGATGCTCTTGATGTTGGCCTGCCTGAACTTTTTTACACTTTGAATATCTTCCTCACCAGGATTGCCATGAATTTTGATCCGGATATTCATAAAATCGGGAAGGCTGTCAGATAATTCTTTTGATAAGGAGCGGATAAGTTGGGTTCGGTTGTTATCTCCCTGGTGTGGAATATCCTTAGCTGCCTCCCTGATCAGGCAAAAATTATTACTAAGCTGCGATTCATCTTTTAAAAGCCATTGGAAAAAGTTAATTCCCCAAAGTTCTTCATCTTCAGCCTGAACGGCACCACGATAATATTGGGCTTTTTGCAAAACCCAGCCATTATCGGTGCGGAAAAGATACCTACCAAGCATATACTGTTTAAGCCTTGAATAATTATTCTCCTTATCGAGGAATGCAGCAAAATCTGTAGTTGAAAGGATCTGCCCCAGAAATATGTGATTGGTTTCGGCTAATCTCTCAACCTCATCCTTATAGCGGGCGCGCTGAAATCCGGGTTCGGGGCAGCGTTCTTTCGGAGGCCTTGTGCTACCATCCTTACAAAACCACCGAATATCCTTATAAGGTCCTTTTAAATCGGTTTTATATTTTTTTACCAATTCTGCAACCTGCGCACTTTCTAATTTCTGTGACTTTATTACAAGCGGTTGTAAAACAATTATAAAAACAAATATTATGTACTTCATGTATATTATGATATTACTGAAATTCTCTTTATGATAAAACAATGATTTGTACGATTTGATAATTTTTATTTTTGACTAGTTTACGCTGGATTACTTTCGGATTAAAGCATGCATAAATTTCAACAATTTATTTCATAAATATCAAACAGTAGCGAATTAATTTTATCACCATAAATGAAAGCCTTGTAATCAGTCAATAATCCGGGTTATAGGGATCAAATTCAAAACGAATATCTTAAAAATTTTTAATAATCTAAAATATATTTGTATATGCAAATAAAATTATAGTACCTTTGCATCATGGCAAAAAATCCTTCCCCATATTGTCAATGTTTGCATTTTTCAGCCAATGCGCTGGCAAGGAATATTACCCGCCTGGCAGAGGATGAATTCGCTGTTACGGGTTTGGCTCCAAGTTATGCTTTTTTGGTGATGACAGTAAATAATAAACCAGGAATAACAGCAGGTGAACTAGCACAAATTATGATGTTGAAACCTTCAACGGTGACCCGATTGGTAGAAAAGATGGAAGAGAAAGGATTATTGAAACGAATGAAAGAAAACCGGTCAACCCTGGTATTCCCGACAGCTCAATCAGTAGTTTTGCAGGATGGGATTAAAGCTGCGTGGATGGCACTTTATGAGAGATATGTAAAGTTACTTGGCCAAAATGAAGCTGCTGCATTAACAACAGAGGTTTTCAACGCTGCAACTAAACTGGAAGAGAAATAAAAAATTTTTACTAAATATTTGTATATACAATTAAATAATTATAAATTAACACATAAACAAATGAAAACAAAAATTGGAATTTTAGGATCAGGCGGAGTAGGGCAAACCCTCGCCAATGGATTTATTAAACACGGATACGAAGTAATGATCGGATCACGTGATACCTCAAAACTAAACGATTGGAAAGAGCAGGCTGGAAATAAGGGGCAGGTGGGTAGTTTTCAGGAGGCTGCTGCCTTTGGTGAAACTTTGGTTTTAGCTGTGAAAGGTACCGCTGCTAAAGACGCCTTAACGCTGGCAGGTAAAAGCAGCCTGGCAGGAAAAACGATTATTGATGCTACTAATCCGATTGCTGATAAGGCTCCGGATAGTGGTGTGCTGCATTTTTTTACAGACCTCGATAATTCACTGATGGAGCAATTGCAAAATGAATTTGCCGAAGCAAATTTTGTAAAAGCTTTTAGCAGTGTGGGTGCCGCGCTAATGGTGAATCCACAGTTGGGTGGGATCAAACCATCCATGTTTATTGCTGGAAATAGCAGCGATGCCAAATCAGAAGTGAAACAGATTCTCGACAAATTTGGCTGGGAAACAGAAGATATGGGTCCGGCAATTGCCGCAAGAGCTATCGAACCGCTTTGTATCCTTTGGTGTATTCCTGGTTTCGCTCAAAACGACTGGATGCACGCTTTTAAAGTTCTCAGATAATTTAACCTTTAACAACTAAACGATGAATACATACACAATAACAGGGGCTACCGGCAATACCGGTAAACCCATTGCACTCGGATTGCTCGAAAAAGGCCATAAAGTCAGGATAGTCAGTCGAAGCAGGGAGAAAGCCCGGGAGCTTATAAGCCAAGGTGCAGAGCTTTTTGAGGGCGATCATTCAGATGTTGAATTATTAAAAAGGGCATTTAATGGGGTAGATGCAGTTTACGCAATGATCCCATTTAATCCGGCACCCGACAATTATTTGGATTTTCAGATGTCGTATATAAACCCGATGGTGGAGGCAATTAAAGTCACAGGAGTTCGATATGTTGTAACGCTAAGCAGTGTAGGAGCACATTTGACTACAGGTGCCGGAGTTGTTGAAGGAGTAGCAATTATGGAGAAACACCTGAATGACATTGAACACTTGAATGTAATGCATTTGCGACCAAGCTATTTCATGGAAAATACGCTGGCACAAGTAGGTGCTATCAAAGCGATGGGAATGATGGCTTCACCCGTGAAGGGAGATTTAAAATTTCCGATGGTAGCAACCCGCGATATTGCTGCAACAGGACTTGCTCAACTGCTATCCCTCAATTTTTCAGGGAAAAACCACCATTATGTTCTGGGTTCGCGTGATGTGAGCTATGATGAAATAGCCAGCATTTATGGTGAAGCAATCGGGAAACCGGACTTGAAATATTTGACAGTTTCTTATGAAGATGGCAAAAACGCCCTGATGCAGGCCGGATTTAGCCAAAATGGAGCAGAACGAATGGTGGAATTTGTGAAATCATTAAACGAAGGCCGCGTATTTGAACAAGCCTTGCGTAGTTCTGATAATACTACTCCAACTTCTATTGAGGAATTTGCAAGTGTATTTAAGATGGTTTACAATAGCTAAAATTAAAAATGTGAAATTCCCCGGCATTGATGGAATGTTAATTCATGAATGCTGGGGTTTTTTATTGGTTAATCGCAGGTGAAAGGTTTAGGCAAACCGGCCACCTTGCAGGCTCCTTTGGCAGGTCCAAGTGGAAATAACTTGTAAATCTCGATCAATTTAAATCCGGTTTCGTCGCATAAAAATCTTAAAACAGGTCCTTTGCTCTGCTTTTCATAATATTTTCGAATAACATGGATAACTTTCCAATGCTCTTTCGTAAGTTCTGTTATTCCATCAGCTTTCGCAAATAAAACCGCTACATCCTCATTCCAGCAAGCCGGATCTTTTAAATATCCATCTTCATCCACTTCAAATGTTTGTCCGTCGATAATTTTATGAGGCATGATCGTTAATCATTTTGTTCGTCGAATTTGGTGATAATCTCAGCAAGGGTCATCGTAGTGTCAGGAAATACAAAATCAGGGCACGATCCCAATTCATTTTTCATTTCATACCTTTTACATTTCGACCAGGTTTTGTGTGTTTGTTCACAAAATGACTTGAGGTATTTCTGCTGCGTTGATTCATCTTTACAGAAGCCCGCCAGGTTAACGAGTTTGCAGGTCGTGTAGTTTGTGCACCAATGATCTTTCATTACAAATATTAAAGGTCGAAATTAACAAAATATCAAATGCAATTGTTCCTGATTATAAGGTTTTATAAGATTTTAGGGGCAAAATAACTGCCTAATTTTGTATTTTTGAAAAACATTGCAACTATTATGACCATCATTAAAAATCCTGTTTATTTTCTTTTTATCATCCTACTTGGCTTGCAAAATCTCAATGCCCAGGATGAAAATGAAGCAAGAAAGGATATTTTGTTTTCTGCCTCGGGTTATACTTTCCCATACGAGATGAACAAACCGGACAAAAAGGTGATACTTCCAAATCATCTGATCGAAATTTCAGGATTAACCTGGATGGGCGATGGTAAGCTGGCCTGTATTCAGGATGAGGATGGGATCATTTTTATTTATGATCTGAACAAGGAAGCCGTGGTCAGAGAAATCGAGTTTGAAGATGCAGGGGACTATGAAGGAATTGAAATTGTGGGCAATGATATTTGGATTTTAAAAAGTAAAGGTGATTTATACAGGGTTAAAAACTGGTTGGATGATCAGAAACGTTCAGTGAAAAAATATGAAACTGAACTTTCCAAAAAAAATGATTGCGAGGGTTTCGGTCTCGATCCGGCTGATAGCACCATACTTATTGCCTGCAAAGGGTTTCCAAACCTCGATGAAGATAAGGATGGAAACTCAAAAAAAGCTATTTATCGTTTTGATCCAACCACTAATAAGCTTTTTAAAGACCCGGTTTATACCATCGATCTGGAGCAGGTAAAATATTACAAAAAATACAATACCATGACCACCTGGGGAGTTGAAATTCTTTCGCTCATCGATGAATCAAAAGGTGATGTTTCATTTCAGCCCAGTGGAATTGCCATTCACCCCATTACCGGAAATATTTACGTTACAGGTGCCGTTGGAGACTTGATCATAGTGCTTCATCCTTCCGGTGAAATACTGGCCATGGTTAGTTTGGATATGTCCAAATTCAGGCAACCTGAGGGAATCTGTTTTGACCCCGATGGTAATTTATATATTTCGAATGAAGGCAAGGATAGTCGAGCAAACCTGATGATGTTTAAACCAAAACTATAAGTCTTTTAGCTGCAATGAATAACCGCAAAACCATAATTCTACTCACCTGGCTATTTCTGGCATTGGCATCAAATTCATTTGCACAAAAGATTTTTTATGCAGATGGTTTTGAAGATTGGCAGACGCAAACTTACCCTGAAAATGCAACAATAAATTATACGGTTTTTCTTATCGGTGACGTGAAATATCCATCTACAGATCCAACCATGATAAACCTGCTGGGCCATTATCTCGAAAGCAGTACTAAAGCAAGTTCGGTGGTTTTTTTAGGAGATATAGTTTACCCTAAAGGGCTGCCTGACGAAGATGAAAAAGGTTATGATGAAGCTGTTTCCGATTTAAATGCGATTTTAGAAAAACTCAGGGATTACAAAGGTGAAATAGTTTTTACCTCCGGAAATCATGATTGGGAGCAGGGTCGTAATGAGGGTTGGAACCGTGTGTTGAACGAAGAAAAATTTATTGAATCGGGATTGAATGATAAAAATGTTTACCTGCCTGATGATGGTTGCCCCGGCCCCGTGGAGGTGGAGCTTACCGACGAGCTCGTTATAATTTTATTAAACTCCCAATGGTTTTTTCAGAATTACCGAAAGCCTGGCATCGAGGACGGCTGTGAATTTGAAGATGAAGCAGGGATTTTTATTGCTGTTGAGGATGCCATTCGTCGACATCAGGGTAAAAATATACTTTTTGCAACACATCATCCCCTGATCAGTGCCGGAAACCATGGTGGCTACTTCCCGGCCTCCCGCATGTTATTTCCGCTACTTGACGAAAATAAAAATCTTTATATTCCGCTCCCGGGTTTTATTTATACAGGTTACCGAAAATACCTGGGCGATATTCAGGATTTGGTCAATCCAAATTATAAGTCTTTCAGGGAGCAGCTTACAGTTTTATTGTCGCAATACAATCCAATTGTGTATGCATCCGGGCATGAACACAATTTACAATACAAAGAATTTGATAGTATATCCCACATCATAAGTGGTGGCGGTGGTGAAGGATTATACATCGCCCGAAAATCGAAAAAGGCTGATTTTGCTGCGCAAAGCAGGGGATTTTCAATATTAAAGTATCTGTCGGATGGGTCGGTTTGGACAGAGTTCATTATTCCTGATGGAACTGAGAAGGGATCAGTAATTTTCAGGAAAAAATTATATGATAGGCCAATTGTTAATGATGGCATTGAAGATAAAAACCTTACACCTGAACTTACTGATCAAACTGTAAAGTTTGCACTTGATTCAAATTACCTGGCCGGATCATTCCAGCGATTTTGGATGGGCTCCAATTATCGTGAGATTTGGGCTCAGCCTGTAACATTCCCGGTTTTTGATATTGGAAGTGAGCAGGGTGGACTCAAGATTTTAAAGCGGGGTGGTGGTCAGCAAACCCGCTCAGTACGTATGGAAAATGGTGACGGTAAACAATATGTTTTGCGTTCGGTAAACAAATATGTTGAAAAAGCGCTTGACCCCGAATTACGCAATACCATTGCGGAGGATGCCGTTCAGGATGGAATTTCGGCATCCAATCCATATGCAGCCTTAACGGTACCAAAAATGGCCGAAGCCGCCGGTGTTTTTCATACCAATCCAACATTAGTTTGGGTGCCGGATGATCCCAATTTGGGCATCTACCACCACGATCTGGCAAATAATGTTTTTTTATTTGAAGAGCGGCCTGCTGATAATCGTGAAGACGTGGCCAGTTTTGGAAGGTCAAAAAAAATTGTAAGCACCCTTAAGATGATAGATAAACTTCGCGAGGAGCAAGATCATCGGGTGGATCAGCAGTCTGTTGTGAGGGCGCGGTTATTTGATTTTTTGTTAAATGATTGGGACCGGCATGACGATCAGTGGCGCTGGGCTTCTTTCAGGGAGGATGACTTAAGGGTTTACCGACCTATCCCACGCGACCGCGACCAGGTTTATTTTGTGAATCAAGGCGTGATCATGTGGCTCGCAAGCCGTGATTTTATCATGCCTAAATTCCAGGGTTTTGACTATGAAATCAAAAATATAAAAGGACTTGGATTTAATGCCCGCTATTTTGACAGATCATTTATGACCGAACCTGATTTGGAGGATTGGAAACGAATGGCTCATCAGTTAAAAATCAAGTTGACTGACTCCGTTATTCATCAGGCCATCCTTGATTTACCTCCCGAAATTTATAAAATGCAGGGCCCGGATATCGAAAATAAACTAAAAGCTCGTCGCGATAATTTACCTGAGTATGCTGAGGAGTATTATCGGTTTTTGTCAAAATCAGTGGATGTGGTGGGTACTGACGAACGCGACCTGTTTGAAGTTACACGCAAAGAAAATGGAAATACCCATGTGAAGGTTACAGCCATTAGCAGCAAAAAGGGAAAGCGGAAGTTTGTAATGTATGAGCGTGAATTTTTACCCGGCGAAACCAGGGAGATCAGGTTGTATGGTTTAAAAGATGAGGACAATTTTTATCTGACCGGATCCGGCAAAAAAGGAATTAAAATCAGGTTGATCGGGGGATCGGGCGATGATACCATTGTGGATGAATCACGGGTGAAAGGTTGGGGTAAAAAAACCCTGGTTTATGACCGTAGGGATAAAGACAATTATATTGCCAAAGGCAGAGAAACCAGGCTTAAGCTGATGAACCGCAAACAGGTAAATGATTATGACAGGAAACAATTCAAATTCAACAAAAACTTACCCCTGATCAACGGTGGTTTTAACATAGATGATGGCATTTACCTGGGAGCCGGAATACAAATGAACAGGTTTAATTTCAGAGATTCAACCATCCAAAAAATAAGGGGAACTTTTGCCTTTGAAACCAATGCTTTTAGTGTGGATTATAAGGGCCTGTTCAGTGGCGTTTCGCAACATTTTGATCTGTTGGTGGAAGCTGACCTGTCCATGCCCAGAAATGTCGACAACTTTTTTGGAATTGGAAATGAGACCAAACTAGAGGTTGACGATAAATCCTATTACAGGGTAAGATATGAATATGCGAATGTGGATGTTATGCTGCGAAAAGAGATAAGCAGCACTTTTAACATATTAGGAGGAATATTTTACCAATATTTTAAAGTGAATGATACTGCCAATAAGTTTATTGGAGAACTTGCTCTTGCGCAGCTTGATTCGCTCGCATATCGCGATCATCATTTTGGTGGACTTAGTTTGTCTGCTGAATTTGATACCCGGGATGATAAGTTGATCCCCAACCGGGGCCTCTACTGGAATACGATGATTAATGGGTTTTGGGGAGCGGATACCGAAGCAAAGGATTTTGCCAAACTGCGTTCGGACTTGAGGTTTTATCTGAGTTTCAGAACTGATCCGAGAATGGTGCTGGTGCTTCGTTTTGGTGGGGCTGTTAACTTTGGTGAATATGAATTTTATCATGCCAATTTTCTCGGAAGAACTTCAAACCTGAGAGGATTCAGGAGCAACCGATTTGCGGGCGATCAAATGGCTTATCAAAATACAGAATTGCGTTTTAAGCTCTTTAAACTTAGAAGCTATTTGTTGAACGGTGATGCCGGGATCCTTGCCTTTAATGATGTTGGAAGGGTTTGGGTGAAAGGTGAAGACTCAAATCGCTGGCATGATGGTTATGGATTTGGTGTGTGGTTAGCCCCTTTTGAAGCACTGGTACTTACTGCCAATTATAACATATCCATTGAGGAAAAAACGTTTACCTTTACTTTTAACTTTTTGTTTTAGACGAATCCCTGAAAATTTGTATTGAATAAAACAAACTGAATGAATACGATTGATGATAAATTGCTGGAAAAATCAGCATCTTTTGTAAAGCAATATCTGGAACAAAACCTTCCCGGAAATTTGATATTCCATACCCCTGATCACACGGAGTATGTGGTAGAAGCCTGCCGGCTGATAGGAGAAAAGGAAGGATTGACCAGGGATGAACTCAATGTGGTGATGTTTGCAGCCTGGTTTCATGATACGGGCTATGTTAATAAATATGCCGGTCATGAAGAAGAAAGTATAAAAATTGCTGTTGATTTTCTGAAAAAGGAAGGTGCATCAGAAGATCTTATCCAAAAGATTTCGTCCATGATTTCGGCTACTAAAATTCCTCAAAGTCCGGCCGACAAACTGGCTGGAGTTTTATGTGATGCCGACTTGAAACACCTTTCTGAAGTGGATTACTATGACTATGCTGAAAAAATACGGCAGGAGCAAAAAATAACACTCGAAAAAAAAATAAGCAAACTCGATTTTGACCTTGTGTCGGTTGAATTTTTTGATCTGCACAGTTATCACACAAAATTTGGCAAAGAGGTTTTGAATGCTGGAAAAGCAAAAAACCTTGAAGCGATCAATAAAAATATATCTAAAAGAAAAGCAAAAATGAACCAGGAAATGAATCAAAAAGATAAGGAAATGGCCAAACTTCAGAAGAAGGTGGAAAAACAAAAAGGCTACTCCCGGGGTGTTGAATCCATGTTTCGTTTAACAGCCCGAAACCAGATCAACCTGAGTTCGATAGCGGATAATAAATCCAACATACTGATTTCGGTAAATACGATTATCATATCTATATTGCTTTCGGTATTGGTGGCTCGTTTCAGCGAATATCCCAATATCATTCTTCCAACCCTGATTTTTCTTCTTTTCAGTTTGATCACTATTATTTTTGCCATCCTTTCTACCCGCCCGAATATTTCATCAGGAATGTTTTCGAAAGAAGATATCAAAGAAAAGAAAGTGAACTTGCTCTTTTTTGGGAACTTTTATAACATGAGTCTCGATGATTATGAATGGGGCCTCGAAGAGATGATGAAAGATGATGATTACCTGTATGGTACCATGATCAAGGATCAGTTTTTTCTTGGAAAGGTATTAGCAAAAAAATACAAATTGCTGCGGATAGCTTATAATTTTTTCATGTTCGGACTCATTATTTCTGTCCTTGCATTTGTATTGGCTTTTACCAGTTTATAACAAATTAAGATAATACGAAAAGTTGCTGTTCCGGCTTACCATCCGTAACTTTTCTTACCCCTGTATCTTCCGCGACTGCTGCCATATCCACTGTTTCCAAACGAAAACCGGATGCCAACATTGGTACACAAGGAAGCAGGAATGGTAATTTCAACCTGTTTCCCATTTACTTCATTAGCCGGCAAACATAGTTTTGACTCAATGAAAACATTACCAAAACCGATATAGCCTTCCAATCCGAGTCCGGCATTTATCAGGAAGTTTTGTAAAGTTTCAGAACCTTCTTCATAAGCCGAAACTTCATACAAACTTTCGGGGTATTCCTCCACCACCGTAGACTTTACAGGTGCGAGAATTAAACCCATTTCAGCCATTCCATAAAAACCTACAGTACTTGATCCATCAGAAAAAAAGTATCTTTTGGCACTCAAAGTGATCATCATAAAACTCACGCTGTATTCCATGTCCACATTAATCGACGAAGGTATCATTTGGTTTGATAACGCATAGGCCTGGGTTGTGCCATCTTCCTTATAGGGTAAATAATAATTAAAGCCCAATCCTGCGAATGTTTTGTTATTTACGGAATATTCGGCCTTCAAGCCAAAACCAAAATTACTGACATCAGACCCCCCGAATAACTTGAGATAGGAACCTTGCGGAGAAATACTGATTTGTGAAAAAACCGGAAATGAGAGCACTGAGATCAAACTCAGCAGAATAAAGTTCTTTAGAAGTTTCATAGCTGTGATTATTAGATTTATAAAAATTTATTGGCTGGTGATTGAAATATATATTATCACACATCGTGTTTCGAGGTATTAAAGTCACAGTTCAGCTTCGGTTAATAATACCGTTTTACAGCTTTGAGCAGGAGTAGTAAATATCATCAAACTAACAACCCAATAAAAATATAATCATTTTCATTAAGAATCAATATGAATAAGGAATGAAAGAATCCTGTCATTAATGATTTTAACTGATGAATGTTCTTGCTTTGCTTCAGAGATTTAACACCAATCTGACTCCATTCGCCTGACCAGTAAAAGGAACGATGCTCAGATTGTAATTATTAATTTTTTTGTGCAGGTGAGGAACCAGGATTCCTGTAGTGGCGCCCACAAGCATACCGGTGAAAATGTCCGTCGGGAAATGTTTCATAGCCTTATACCTGTAAAACCCCACCACCAGCGGTGGAATGACTGCCGCACCAAAAAGGAAATATTTTTTATTTCCCATCTCCGGATGATAATCGGAATAAACTTTAGCTGTAAAAAATGAGGAGGCTGCTGCTGTGGAAACATGCCCGCTAAAAAATGAATTTAAAGTACCATTTTCTGATCTTTGATTGAATAGAACACCGGGATTGTAAACCAAAGGCCTGGGTCTGTCAACAAGGCTTGCTGCCGCAATGTAGAGGTTTCCGTTAATGGCATGTGTTTCACCGTAAAGCACGATCAGGTCAAACCAATCTTTCCGTATTTTTTTATCCAATCCCAGAAAAACAGGAAGCGCCACTGAAATATTCAAAGCCCAGTCGGAAATGTGGTGTGCCCTTGGTGCAAAAGCCGGATCCTGTTGAGTTGCCTTTTGATCTATGCCCCACAAGTCAGCTGGATTTAAGGCAATGATGTCCAGTGAATCCAATCCCGTTTTTTTGCCCACATATTGTAAACCAACGAAATTGGTCCCGAACATTCCCAAAGTAAGTGGGATTTCCCATTTTTTATTGATGGAATAAACGGATCCAGCATTTGCTTTTTCCTGTGCAGAGCTGGTTAAAATCAAGAAAAAGCAAATAAACCCCAGAAGCAGGGAGATAATATTGATTTTGATAAAATAAAATTTCATGCAGGATAATTCTATGCGTATTCCTGTTTCATGCTGAGTTCTTCAGCAAATTCGAGCCGTTCAAGTATAACTTCTTTTTTGCGCTGATAGTTTTGCATCCTCCGAAGTATCCTATCAAGCAATTTCACCGCCTTTTCGATATGAGGCCCTTTGTTGAGCATAACACACTCGGCCCGTTGTGCAGCCGCCGCATCAGTAATCTCTGCCCTTGACGGAAGTCCTTTCTTGGCCATATTTTCGAGCACTTGTGTGGCCCAAATATCGGGAACATGAGCTGCTTCGCAAATCCGGAGGATTTCTTCCTGGATGGTCGCAATGTTTTTCCAGCCGGTTTCGATGGCAAGGTCGCCACGGGCGATCATAACACCCACGGGATATGTTTGCATGGCAGAAAGCATTATCTGTGGAAGGTTGTTAAAACCCTTTCGCGTTTCAATCTTGAGCACAATTCCTATGTCCGACTTTAGTTCTTTAAGTTTGGTGAGAAGTTGCTCCACGTCGTTTTTATCATTCACAAATGAAACATTAACCGCATCAGCATATTTAGCCACAAATTCCAAATCAATCATATCCTTTTGCGTAAGCCCGGTTACTGATAAATCACTTATGGGCAGGTTGATGCCTTTATCTGCCTGAAGTTTACTGCCAGATTCTTTTGCGTTGATTATTTTAACAATTAGTTCTTCATCCGCCCTGGATTCGATGATCCCTTCTATTTTACCATCATCAAACAAAATGGGCTCACCCTCTTTTACATCTTTAAATATCTCGGGCAGGGTGCATGAAAGGTGAGCCATTTCGAGCAAAGCGCCGTTTTCGTCATATTTGGCCGGCTCACCTGGAATCGGGTCTTTATGGATTCGTATTTTATCTCCAATGCTGAGCGAAATGTTTTGAGAAATAGCAGCCAGTTCACCCAT
Source organism: Bacteroidales bacterium (assembly GCA_020438105.1). Classification (GTDB taxonomy): domain Bacteria; phylum Bacteroidota; class Bacteroidia; order Bacteroidales; family JAADJA01; genus JAADJA01. Next base: position 12,702 of record JAGQVE010000011.1, on the reverse strand, counting down.
TTCAAAATGTTGTTCGCCTTTTTCATTCTGCCTGTAAATCTCCAGGTGAACTCCCGGTGAAATATAGGCCGAGTCCATGGTAGTGGCCCATTTCCCTTCTTTCTGTTTGCGAATGATTTGGAACTTGCACTTTTTATCCCGGCTGTCTTTAAAACGTATTTCATCCCCTCTTTTGGTTAGGCCTAACCATTCAGCTTCTACCGGTATATGCACTGCCGAAACATTTGCCGGAGGCGAAACTTCGGCAGGGGCCAGCCATATCAGGGCAGGGTTTGTGGTCCTTCCGATTTCGTCTTTTTCCGGTTTAATATGTATTACTTGGGGCCCAGGAACAATGGTTCCGGTTCTGAGTTTTGGACCACCCAAATCCATCATCACTTTCACCTGCTTGTGTTTTTGAACACTTGCCTCACGGATGTTGGTTATCATTTTTGACCAGGTATCCGTGTTATCATGGGCGCAATTGATCCGGGCACTGTTCATACCCAGTTTTATAAGCCGGTTCACAAAAGTTTTATCCGAGGCTGCAGTATTTGGTATGGTGACCATGATACGTGTACGGCGTTTTTTCCCTTTATTGCCAAAAAGTGCACGGGTATTTGCGTTCATGATCTTTCCGCTTTTTTTGATGGACAGGGTTCCTTTATGACTTTCATTTTTCGGATTCCCACTCAGGTAGTTCAAAATGGTTTTAATGGCAAGAAGGCTGCGCATTACATGGCCTTCACAATTACTCAGGCCGGGTAATCCCATGAGCCTTAATTCCTGTTGCAAATCCTCAATATAATGGCTGCGAAGCGCCATATAATGAACAAGGTTTAAAGCGCTTTTGCGATAGGTGGGATGTGTTTTTTCCAGTTCGTTTTTGTACTGGAGTTCCATTTCCTGGGCTGTATCAATAATTGAATTAATGCGCGAATGAAGCCTCTCCAGCTTTTTTTGTGATAATTTCATTATTCGTTATGGTTGTAGTTGTGTTAACAAAAATAACGGAAAGATTTTTAAAAAAGGGGAAGAATCGCTTGAACAAGTTCGGTTTTTGGATTTATTCGTCAGAAAACTCTTCAATCAATTTGCGGTAGGTTGAAAAAACTTTAGCACGCGAAACAAACCCGAGGTATTTGCCTTCCTTGATCACAGGCAGGTTATAATTTTCCGACTCACTAAATTTTCGGGCAATATCCTCCATGGATTCATTGGGATCAACCAAAGGATCTGGCATATACATTAAATCGCGGATAAAAGTAGTTTCGTAAATCTCCCGGTTAAAAATAATATTTCGGATATCATTGATAAAAATTATCCCATAAAAATTGTTTTCACTATCCACCACAGGGAATACATTTCGTTGCGAATGGGGAACTACTTTCACAAAATCACCCAGGGTGGCATTTACATCGATGGTCTGGAAATTGGTTTCAAGCAGGTTGTCAATCTTCATCATCGAAAGCATCGCCTTGTCTTTATGGTGGGTGATGAGCTCACCGCGTTCTGCCAGCCTTTTGGCGTAAATGCTGTGTGGTTCAAAGTATTTTATCGTAAGAAAAGAAATGGTAGCAGTTATGATCAGCGGGGTGAGCAATGCATATCCACCAGTGATTTCAGCAATGAGAAAAATTCCTGTTAACGGGGCGTGCATAACACCCGACATAACTCCGGCCATTCCAACCAGTGCGAAATTGGATTCTGAAACAGTGATCCCCGGAATCAGATTGAGCAATTTTGCTGCTAAAAATCCGGCCATTCCTCCCATAAACAGGGAAGGGGCGAAAATACCACCAACGCCACCGCTGCCATTAGTTACAGAGGTTGCCACCGCTTTAAAAACCAGGATCAAAAACATGATCAGCAATAAAAACCAGGTGTGATCTTTCAGGCTGTAGAAAAGACCTTCATTGATCAGGTCTTTATCCTGCCCGGATAAAACTTCTTGCAGGATTTCGTATCCTTCCCCGAAAAGGGATGGGAAAACAAAAATCAATACACCGAGGATCAAGCCGCCAGCAATTAACTTACGGTATGTTTGTTTGATGGTGCTAAATAACTTTTCGATGAAAACCGTAATCCGGGTAAAATAAACCGAAACCAGGCCGGTAAATACACCCAGTAAAATGAAATATGGAATTTGTTTGATCAGGAATGGATCCGACACTTCAAAAGAAAACAGCACCCTGCTACCGCTCAGAAAGAATGCCACCGTGGCACCGGCCACCGCTGAAATGAGTAAGGGTATAAGTGCTGAAATGGTGAGGTCGATCATCAGTACCTCGATGGCAAAAACCACCGCCGCGATAGGAGATTTAAAGATTCCTGCAATGGCACCGGCAGCTCCGCATCCTATCAAAATATTCAATGTTTTATGGTTCAACCGGAAAATATGGCCCAGGTTGGAACCGATGGCCGAGCCCGTTAAAACAATAGGCGCCTCCAGTCCAACACTTCCTCCGAAAGCAACTGTAAAAGTACTTCCCACCATCGACGACCAGGTATGATGCAGATCAATCACACCATTTTTCTTTGATATGGCATACAGGATCCGGCTCACGCCATGACCAATGTTTTTTTTCAGGATAAATTTAGTAAACACCACCGTAATGCTGATACCGATCAGTGGCAGGGCAAGGTACAGGTAGTTTTCCCTTTCAAACTGAAATCCCTTGGAAATTAAATAAAAAGTGTAATGAACGATGTTCTTTAGCAGCACCGCGGCCAATCCACTCAATATTCCCACAACCAAACTCAGGATCAATAAAAACTGGCTGGCGCTGATCCGTCTGTTGCGCCAAATCGTGATCCGATTGATGATGCCGGGTAATTTCATAGTATCCTGAATAGTTACAACAAATATAACCTAATGTTCAGAAATATCTTTCAGAAGTTCGCGGTACTTGGAAAAGACATTTGCCCGCGAAACGAAACCAACATACTTATCGTGGTCAAGCACCACAAGATTATACTTGCCTGAATGCTGGAATTTTTGAGCAACCTCTTCCATCGGTTCATCAATTTGAACGGTATGAGTTGGCATGAACATGAGGTTTTTTACGGAAGTAGTGTCATAAAATTCCGGCCTGAACATGATATGCCTAACCTGGTCCATGATGATCATTCCGTGAAATTTTTTGTTTTGATCAACTACCGGAAAAACATTACGCGACGATTCTGAAATTACTTTCACAAGATCACGCAAAGTAGCTTTGGGGTGAATGGTTGCAAAATTGGTTTCAATTAAGGCATTGATCTTCATTAACGATAGGAGTGCCTTGTCCTTGTGATGCGTAATTAAATGAATTTTTTTGGAAAGCTGAATAGTATAAACTGAATCGGGCTCAAAAAATTTAACAGTGCCATATGAAATGGTTGCCACGATCATTAACGGTAACATCAGATGGTAACCGCCTGTAATTTCTGCAATCAGAAAGATCGCAGTAAGCGGGCCATGTATTACTCCTGAAATCATTCCTGCCATCCCTACCAGCGCAAAATTGCTCACGGGAATAGTCCCGAGTCCAAAGTAATTTATACTTAAAGCATATAATAAACCGATATGAGCACCTGTAAACAGGGTAGGAGCAAAAATGCCACCAATGCCACCTGCTCCAAAAGTGGCTGAACTTGCAATAACCTTAAAAAGGGTAAGAACGAGCAACATCACCATAATAGCTATGATATTATCGCGGTAACCATAAAAAATACTGCTGTCGAAAATGGTGAAATAATTGCCATTCAAACTATTATTTACCGTTTGGTACCCTTCTCCAAAAAGCGGTGGAAATAGAAAAACGAGCACACCCAAAATGGTAGCGCCAATGCTAAACCGCAAAACCCAACTTTTGATTTTTTGAAATTGTTTTTGTGCAAATGCAATGGTGCGAATAAAGTAAAGTGAAAATAATGCAGTAACAATTCCAAGACCGATGTAATAGGGTACGTTGCCAAGTTTAAAAGTGTTATTTATTTCAAAGGGATACAATACATTTTGGCCCAGAAAAAAATATGATGTAAGTGCTGCAACCACCGAAGACGCTAACAACGGCACCAGCGACGACATCGTGAGATCAAGCATGATCACCTCGAGGGCAAAAACGATGGCAGTGATGGGGGCTTTAAAAATGGAGGCCATTGCACCCGCACTTGCAAATCCAAGCAAAGAAACGATTTGTTTGTAATTAAGGCCCAGGAGTCGTCCGGCATTTGATCCGATTGCAGCGCCTGTAGCCACTGTAGGTCCTTCCAGCCCAACTGAGCCCCCAAACCCCACGGTAAAAGCAGAGGTAATAACCGATGAAAAAACATTGTGAGGTTTCATTAGGCCGTTGGTTTTCGAAATTGCAAATAAAACATTTGGAACCCCGTCGCCTATGGGCTTTTTTAAAATAAATTTGATAAAGATCATCACCAGTAAAATACCTACAGCCGGATAAGCAAAATATAGCAGGTTTCCGTAGCTATCGGCAAACCAGCCGGTGAGGAAATGCTGGATAAAATGAACGGAGTTTTTAATGATCACAGCAGCACCGCCAACAGCCATCCCAATCAAAACACTCAAGATGATCATGAACTGTTTGTCGCTAATGTGTTTTAGGCGCCAGGTAGTAAAACGTTCGAGTAATCGTTCAATTTTCATTTCGGGCGCGAAAGTAATTAATTTTTCGGTGATAAAATTTTCGGATTGTACATGCACCGGACGAAATTTAAGTATTTTAGTGCCATGATGAAGATTATATCTTACAATGTGAACGGAATCAGAGCTGCTGTTAAAAAAGGATTCCTCGAATGGCTTGAATCAACAAATGCGGATGTGGTTTGTATTCAGGAAACCAAAGCCCAGCCTGATCAATTGCCCCTTGAAGAATTGAAGGAACTGGGCTACCATATTTATAGCTTTTCAGCCAAAAAGAAAGGGTATAGTGGTGTTTCTATATTTTCAAAAAAGGAACCTGATCATATTGAATATGGGATGGGTATTGAAGCTTATGATAACGAAGGCCGATTTATCCGTGCCGATTTTGGTGATTTGTCGGTAGTAAGTGTTTATCATCCATCTGGCACCACCGGTGATATTCGGCAGGCATTTAAAATGAAATGGCTGGATGATTTTCAGAATTATGTAACGGATTTGCGAAATACACGTCCTAACCTGGTTCTGGCAGGGGATTATAACATTTGCCATAAGCCCATTGATATCCACGATCCTGTAGGCAATAAAAACAGCTCCGGATTTTTACCCGAAGAAAGGGAATGGATGAGCGGATTTTTGGATCAGGGATTCATTGATAGCTTTCGGCAGTTTAATCAGGAGCCTCACCATTACACCTGGTGGAGTTATCGCGTAAATGCAAGAGAACGGAATTTGGGCTGGCGTATTGATTATCATATGGTCACTAATAATATGAAGGATCGTTTGAAACGTTGTGTGATTTTACCGCAGGCTGTTCATTCTGACCATTGCCCGGTTTTATTGGAGTTGAATTAAATTTATTTAATCAGTGAAAGTACTTCTTGTTGGGAATCCCCGAACCGTAATGGGCTTTAACCGGCTTACAAAATTGCCCAGCCTGAACCTGGCTTCGCTGGCTGCCAATATTGAGGAGGGTTTGGCGGAGGTTAAGATTGCTGACATGGTTCTTAAACAGAAACATGCTGAAAAAATCCTGTTACAACTTCTTGCTTCTTTTAAACCTGATGTGGTTGGATTTACAGCAATGAGTTTTCAATATCAAACTGCACTTAAGCTTATTCGGGCTACCAAGAGTTTTTCACCAAAAATTGCCACCATTCTAGGTGGTTACCATGCAACAGCTGATGCTGATGCCATTCTTTCCGGTCCTGATCATGAGTTGATTGATTATATTATTGAGGGCGAAGGCGAGGTGCCCTTTAATGCCTTAATTAAAGCACTCCATAGTAATAACGCTGTAGATGACGTTCCGGGGATTTTATTTCGAAAGAACGGATCAATTATTAAAAATCCGAGAGCTGAACTGCTGGCAACGGAAAATATACGTCTTCCAAAACGAGATGCACGCATTTACCGCAAGGGTTTTCATATAATGGGCATGCCAGCGGATGTAATTGAAACCTCAAGAGGTTGTGTTTACGATTGCAATTTTTGCAGTATCCGGCACATGTATGGGAAGTCGTTCCGCAAATTCACTACGGAAAGGATCATTGAGGACCTGGAGGATGCCAAAAGGTTTGGTGCAAAAAGCATTTTCATTACCGATGATAATATTACCATTGATCCAAAGCGGCTTCAAAGATTATGTGATGACATTGTAGCTGCTAAACTCAATATGACTTTTGCGGTTCAGGCAAGTGTCAGGGGTTTCAAAAAGAACCCGGATTTAGCTGAAGCAATGGCCAAAGCAGGGACAAAATTTGTGTTTTTGGGTATTGAAAATGCATCTGATTCGGCCCTTGATTATATGCAGAAAAGCAATCAGCTCACCAGTGCCGATACGATTGCTGTGGTTAAACAACTTAAAAAATTTGGGATCATCATCGTGGGTGGGTTCATTTTTGGTTACCCCGAAGACGATAAGCAAACATTAATTGAAAACTTCAATTTTGCGAAGAGAATAGGTGTGGATATTCAATTGTTTAATATCCTTACGCCGCATCTTAAAACTGAATTACGTGATGATCTGTTGGAAAAAGGCCTCATCACAAACATTGAAGATTATACCAAATACAATCATTTTGCTTCCAATGTAAAAACCAATCATTTAAGTTGTGACGAGTTATTTGAAATTCGTAATAAACTTGATGCAAGATATCCAGTGGAGTCGGGTGCCATTTTCAGGCTGATCAGGGCCTATCCGGGGTTTTTTACCAGCCTGGTTATGAAAATGATCCTTGACGAACCGAAAAACTGGATTAACTTTACTACTGGATTTTTAACCAAACGTTTTTAATTATGAAACAGCGCACTATTTACGTTTTATTTTCAGTTTTGGCAATTTCGATCTTAATCACAGGATGCCAAAAGGATGCAGAAGAGGAGGATCCGAAATGCGACCCTTTTTCAGTTGATTTGGGTGAGGACAAAGTTTTAAACGAGGGTGAGATTATCACACTCGATGCCACCGTTATCAATGCCAGCTATATGTGGTCGACCGGCGAAACCACGGCATCCATTAGTGTAGATACGACTGGCATGTATTGGGTAGCTGTTACAACTTGTTATGGAACAGTGTCAGATACCATCAATGTGAACATCAGGTACAAAACAATAAAACTAGCAACTGATTTTGGTGATATCTCCATTTGGCTGTATCATCAAACACCACTTCATCGCGAAAATTTTTTAAATCTGGTTACTGATCAGTTTTACGACGGATTAATCTTTCACAGGGTTGTCGAAAATTTTGTAATACAGGGTGGCGATCCTGAAGGAACCGGATATGGAGGCCCGAGTTATACAATTCCAGCAGAGATTATTTCCGGGATTAATCATTTGTATGGCGCTGTGGGTGCAGCACGCCTGGGTGACGATGTTAATCCTGAAAAAGCAAGCAATGGATCGCAGTTTTATATAGTGTCGGACCAAAACGGAGAACCCGGATTAAATGGTGAATACACGGTTTTTGGGCAGGTTTTTAATGGTCTTGATGTTGTGTATTCAATATCTCTGGTGGCAGTTGATGGAAATAAACGTCCCCTGGAAGATGTTTTGATGAACTCTGTTTCCATTGAGTATTTTACAGCCTCCGAACTCGAATCTTTATATGGCTTTTTAGTTCCACAATAAAGTTACAGATACCAATACCATTGTTTTTGTTAATGCGTTAATAAAATTAATTGTTAAGAATATTTTTGTTGAAAAATAATATTTCAGTATTCCTGGCAATTAAAAGGATTTATAATTTTGGTTCATTGTGAAACAGAAAACAGAATAAAGAGTTTAACAAACAAAAACAAGACAAGTACCATGATAAAACACGAAAACAACCGATTTGTAAAAACTGTGGAAGGGATGGAGTCGGTATTGGAATACGAGATGTATGGATCTGAAACGGTAGTGTTTTCGCATACTTTTGTTCCGGTTGAATTAAGAGGACGTGGATTGGCCACAGAGATCATTAAAGTTGGGCTCGACTGGGCAAAAAAAGAAAACCTGAAAATTATACCTGCTTGTTCAGCAGTACAACGGTATATCGACCGGCATCCTGAATATCAACTTAGTGTAGCATAAAAAAAGCCCCGTGAGGGGCTTTTTTATTTTTTGTATTTGCTTTCTAAATTTCCCAGGTTTTACCGCTGTTAAGCAAATCGTCAACACATTTGATTTTTCCCTTCTCTTTTTCCTCTTTAATGATGGCTTCCATTTTTCCATCAAAAGTAAAATCAGAAATTGACCTGATAACACCTACAGCGATTGGATATTCAGGAGGTTCCATGGTGGCCAGCAATACGTGGATTCCTGATTCCCACTGGTATTTATCATGAACCAGGATATCATCAATGGTGATTCCATCCTGCCCGAGCTTAACTACTTCCAGGCGTGTGCCTCTCAGTACAATACCCTTATCATTTTCTTTACCAAACAACATCGGTTTACCATGTTCGAGGTAAATCTGGCTGTCATCACGGGTTTCACGTGAAGTGAATTCTGCGTGAATTTTATCATTAAAGATCACACAATTTTGCATGATTTCAATAAGTGAAGTCCCGCTGTGGCGTGATGCCTCCAGCATGATTTCTGCCATCATTTTAGGATTGGTGTCTACTGCTCGCGCAAAAAAGGTTCCCTGTGCTCCAATGGCAAGCTCACCAACATTAAAGGGATGCTCGATGGTTCCTTGCGGTGATGACTTGGTACGATGACCCGTAGGTGTAGTTGGCGAAAACTGACCTTTGGTCAATCCATAAATTTTATTGTTAAACAACATCACATTGATGTCGAGGTTTCTCCTCAGTAAGTGGATAAAATGATTCCCACCAATTGCAAGAGAATCTCCATCACCGGTGATCATCCAAACCATTAATTCAGGATTGGAGATTTTAATACCGCTTGCCAATGCTGCGGCCCTGCCATGAATCCCATGAAATCCGTAAGATTTTACATAATATGGGAAACGTGATGAGCAGCCAATACCGGATACAACAACAACATCCTCTTTTTTAACACCAACCTGAGGGAGTACTTTCTGAAAAGCGGAAAGAATAGCATGATCGCCGCATCCGGGACACCATTTTACCATCTGATCGCTGATGAAATCTTCTTTGGTAAGGGTTGGCTTGAGTTGTTCAGTTTTAATCTTTTCCATCTATTTACCCTCCAGCATTTGATTGAATTTATCAACGAGTTCTTTAACCATAAAGGGCAATCCCTGTACTTTGTTGTATTGCTCAAAATTGAATTTCTGGAAGTGCATTCGCAAATGAAGTACGAATTGGCCCATGTTCAGCTCAGGAACAATAATGCGCTTGAATTTACTGAAAATTTCCTCCGTATTCCGGGGTAGTGGATTGATATAATGAAAATGCGCCAAACTAACACTTTTGCCTTGTTTATGCAATTCCTGAACTGCTTCCATCATAACGCCGTAGGTTCCACCCCAGCTTACAACAAGCAATTCACCCTCTTCAGGTCCATATACTTTTTGGGGCTCAACATATTTGGCCACACGCTGAACTTTTTCATATCGGTATTCCGACATGATCTGGTGATTTTCCGGATCATGTGAAACATGACCGTAAATATCTTCTTTTTCGAGTCCTCCGATACGGTGTCTCAATCCCTCGGTTCCGGGAACGGCCCACTTACGGTTTAACCTTTCCGGATCCCGTTTGTATGGAAAATATTCCGGATCGTTTGCCTCGGCAAGCGGAGGTTTGATTTCCACTAAATCCGACATTTTCGGAATTTTAAAAACCTCAGAACCATTAGCCAGGTATCCATCTGTGAGTAATATAACTGGCGTCATATGCTCCATGGCAAGCTTGGATGCTTCAAATGCATAATAAAAGCAATTGGCTGATGATGAAGCCGCAATAACAATACATGGGGCTTCCCCATTGCGGCCATACAAAGCTTGCATTAAATCAGATTGTTCTGATTTTGTGGGCATTCCTGTTGATGGGCCAGCACGCTGAACATCCACAATCACAATGGGAAGCTCCGTCATAACTGCCAGGCCGATTGCCTCACTTTTTAAGGATAAACCCGGACCTGAAGTGGTGGTGATGGCAAAGGAACCGGCAAAACTTGCTCCAATGGTTGAAACAATACCGGCAATTTCATCCTCAGCTTGTAACACTTTAACGCCAAGTGATTTGTGTTTTGATAATTCCTGAAGGATTTCAGAAGCGGGCGTAATGGGATAGGATCCCAAAAACAATTGCCTTCCCGATTTTTCGGCTGCTGCTAAAAACCCCCACGCTGTTGCTATGTTTCCGGTTATATTTCGGTAAATTCCCTTTTGGAGTTTAGCCGGTTCAACCTTATAGGTAATTGAACTCAGGGCTTCAATTGACTCAGCATAATTATAACCAGCCCGAAGAATTCTTTTATTGGATTCAACCACAAGCGGATTGGCTCTGAATTTTTGCTCAAAAAATTCATCGGCGCTGCTGAGTTTTCTGTTGAAAATAAAAAACATGATACCCAGGGCAAACATGTTTCGGCTCTTGAGTACCATTTTATTATCGAGCCCAAGATCTTCAACGCTTGTTTTTGTTAAAGTGGATACCGGAGCCTGGATAACATTATAATCCCGCAGTGATTCATCTTCGAGGGGATTATTTGAATAACCAGCTTTTTCAAGCTGTTTATCTATAAAGGTATCATTATCCACAATGATGGTTCCTCCGGGTTTTACCCACATCAGGTTTTTCTTCAATGGTGCCGGATTCATAGCCACCAGCACATCAGCCATATCACCCGACGTGTGGATTTCCTTGTGCCCGAAATGAATTTGAAAACCTGATACTCCTGCAACGGTTCCCTGGGGAGCCCTGATCTCTGCAGGGTAGTCCGGGAAGGTTGCAAAATCGTTTCCTGCAATGGCTGCCGCATCTGAAAAAAGTGATCCTGTGAGCTGCATTCCATCTCCCGAATCACCAGCAAATCTAACGACTACATGTTCCAGTTCAACAACCTTTTGCGCTTTGCTTGTCATAGCCTGTTTTTTAATAAAGTCAGCAAAGTTAAAAGTTTTATTGTTGTATTATCAACGAATTTTAACAATTTTTTAAGGAACGACTGTATGCTATGTTAATTGAGGATTATAGCCAGTTTGAAAGGATAATTTATAATCATTTCTAAATTAGATGCAGGGCTAAATGGGATTCATGATAATTCGTTAAAATATCGTTAAAGTTGGAATTTTTTCATACCAATTTTATCAAATCCCCGTTAAGAGTAATTAAGTTCAATTACAATAAAAAATTCCAGATTTGAGACTTTTTACTTTTGTTTAGAAATTGTGTAAGTGATTGTAAATCATAGTGAAAAATGACTTGGTATAGAAATGGGTTGCATATGATTTCTATTATCCATAACAACTTCTGATTAAGAAAATTAAAGTCAAACATTAAACCATCAAAAATGCTGCGCTACACTGAGACCATTTTACAGAAAGTAAGCTTCAATAAAGAACTTTTTAAAAGGGAATTGGCAAAGGCAATGAAATGGCTGCAAAAGGAAGATGTTCCGTTACTTAAAGCTTATGTTGTTTTAAATTTTGGAAATACACATCATGATGTAATCAATGAAGTGTTCAAACGCTAATCAAATTCAAACATTTTGATCACCGGCATACCATTCGGCAAATGATGTTGCTGTTTCACGAAGTTTGATACTGTGAAGTTGAAGGTTTGGAGGTAAATCCTGCTTAATTCTATTGGCAAAATCAATGACCAGATTTTCACTGGTGGGTTGATAATCAACAAAAATTACCTGGTGAAAAATATCCATCGATTGGTTGAAACTGTTTTTTGGAGTTTCAGAATTCAACACGAGCGCATGGTCAAAAACATTAACAACATTATTTCTTACAATTCTTTTTAAATCGCCAAAATCAATAACCATCCCCAGTTTAGGGCTTTCCTTTTCCAAAACGGGTTCTCCGATAACCGTAACCGAAAGTCCGTATGAATGCCCATGAATAAATTTACAAGCTCCGTCATATCCAAGCAGTGCATGGGCCATTTCAAAAGTAAATTCTTTAGTAACTCTGATTTTTGACATTATCTCAATGTTAAAAGTGCTGCAAAATTAGAACAATTTATGAATCCTGATGGTTTTACTATTTTTGAAACAAATTTGCAGTTATGAAATACATCGGAGCCCATGTAAGCGCCTCTGGAGGCGTTGAGAATGCACCCATTAATGCTCATGAAATTGGCGCAAAAGCTTTTGCTTTGTTTACCAAAAATCAAAAACAGTGGTTTGCCAAAGCACTCACCGAAGAAAATATAAACGGATTTAAGGAGAACTGTGAAAAATTTGGCTACACCGCTGAGCATATTATGCCACATGACAGTTATCTGATCAATATGGGCAATCCCGATGAAGAAAAACGTAAACTTTCGCGTAACAGTTTTCTGGATGAAATGCGACGCTGCGAACAATTGGGAATTCAGTTGCTTAATTTCCATCCGGGTGCACACTTGAAGCAAATTTCAGAAGATGTCTGCCTCGACCTGATCGCCGAGTCGGTAAATATTGTTTTGGATAAAACCAAAAGCTGCATA
>JAGQVE010000118.1 GCA_020438105.1 Bacteroidales bacterium | reverse complement strand
ACGAAGGAATGATCAAAGCTTTTAATGATGGGATTGATATTCACACAGCCACGGCTTCCAAAGTTTATGGCGTGGATCTGGATCAGGTAACTTCTGATCAGCGAAGAAATGCAAAAACGGTGAATTTTGGCATCGTGTACGGAATTTCAGCTTTTGGTTTGTCGGAAAGATTAAATATACCTCGCGGAGAAGCCCGTGATATCATAGATTCCTATTTCGAACAGTACCCTGGAGTGAAAGCCTATATGAATAAATCGGTGGAGTTCGCGCGCGAAAACGGCTATGTACAAACCATCAAAGGCAGACGTCGTTATCTGCGTGATATCAATTCGAAAAATGCGGTGGTACGCGGTTTTGCCGAACGAAATGCCATCAACGCACCCATTCAGGGCTCTTCGGCAGATATGATCAAAATTGCCATGATCAACATCCACGATGCGATGAAAAAGGAAAATTTCAAATCAAAAATGATCCTTCAGGTGCATGATGAGTTGATCTTTGATACCCACAAGGATGAAGTTGAAAAACTAAAGCCATTGGTGCACGACCTCATGGTGAATGCCATCAAGCTGAAAGTGCCTTTGGTGGTGGAAATGAATACCGGGGATAACTGGCTGGCGGCGCACTAGAATGAGGGTTCTGGGTTCGGAGTTCAGAGTTCTGGGCCTGCCTGTATTCTATGGTTAATACAAATGTTATTTATTGAAGTTATAAACAATTTCATGAGGCATATGCTAAAGT
>JAGQVE010000117.1 GCA_020438105.1 Bacteroidales bacterium | reverse complement strand
ATATTGCCCGATCTTCAAAACAGGGACTTGTATATCTCTTTCGGGATAATTTTCCATGAGATAATTATGCGCAATCCCGCCGGCGATGATCCCCAGTGACTTATCCTTTCCATCGTACATGATATTGAAAGGACTTTGTTCGCTATCGCTCAAAAAGGCATCCTGGTTTTGCAATAGTATCTTATACCGTTTCCGGGCATTGGCCGGAAGCAGAATGAACTGATTCCGCATTTTGGGCAAAGTGAGTGGGTTTTGCTCCCGGATCGGTTTGCGGAGCACACCGGCACGACTGTGGGCCAGTCGGGTGGTGATACGCATCAACACGGGAGTTTCAAATTTTTCGGAAATCTCAAAGGCATAATGCATCATGTCATATGCCTCCTGCTGATTAACCGGTTCAAAAGTCGGGATCATGGCAAACTTGCCAAAAAACCTGGAGTCCTGCTCATTTTGAGAAGAGTGCATGGAAGGATCATCGGCAGCAACTACAATCAGGCCGCCATTGGCACCCGTAATGGCCGAATTGATAAAGGCATCGGCAGCCACATTCAATCCCACATGCTTCATACAAACAATGGATCGTTTTCCGGCATACGACATGCCGAGGGCAGCTTCCATAGCGGTTTTTTCGTTGGTTGCCCAGCCCGAGCGAACCTTGCGTTGCTGCGCCTCTTTGGAGCCCAAAACATATTCCATGATTTCGGTGGAGGGAGTTCCCGGATAGGCGTAAATTCCTGAAATGCCTGCATCAATTGCTCCCTGTGCTATGGCTTCATCGCCTAATAATAATATCTTTTCCATGATGTTTTTTTGAAGATCATACAGCCTGCGCTGCGAAACAAAATTAGGTATTTATTTGTTGCTACAAAGGAAATGGCTTATCTAAAATGAGTTTAAATTATGGTAAACCATGGAGGTAATTCAGCTTGAATTATTGTAAACTTTAAGATTTTATGCCACAAGATTAAAACTTGAAACATTTGCCACAGATT
>JAGQVE010000116.1 GCA_020438105.1 Bacteroidales bacterium | reverse complement strand
ATGGTTTTATCTTCATATCCAGCCTCACGGGTTTTAATGAAATAAGCATTTTCAGCAAAGCGTGCCGAATCGAAAATTACGCGTGTTCCATATTTTTTTGCCAGGGCATACACTTCTTTCAGGTTTTGCATGGAAACCGGCTGTCCGCCTGAGGTATTGCAAGTGAGCGTAACAACCACAAACGGTATTTTTTCAATCGGATATTTCTTAAAAACATCCTCCAGTTTATTCAGATCGAGGTTGCCTTTGAAAGGATGGTACTCCGTTGGATGAAAGGCCGTATCGATAGTACAATCCACCGCATGCGCATGCCTGAATTCAATATGCCCCTTGGTGGTATCGAAATGGGAGTTTCCGGGAATGAAATCACCCTGTTTTACCAAAAGTGAGAACAGCACATTTTCGGCAGCCCGGCCCTGGTGCGTGGGCAAAAAGTCATTAAATCCGAAAATCTGTTTGATCACCGCTTTCATCTTCAGGTAGGAAGAAGCGCCGGCATAACTTTCGTCGCCGAGCATCATTTCCGACCATTGGCGGTCGCTCATGGCGCCAGTGCCTGAGTCGGTGAGCAGGTCGATGTAAACATACTCCGCCCTCAGGTTAAATAAATTGTAATACGCTTCTTTCAGCCATTCTTCGCGCTCTTCGCGCGTGCTGCGGCGGATAGGCTCCACCATTTTTATTTTATATGATTCTGCAAAAGGAAGTTCCATACTGATTTGTGATTTGTGATAAGTGCCTGTTGAAGGCAGGATTGATGAAATTTAAAAATATGGCAATTTCTGCCGGCGAAATTAAAAATGGAACTCGTCCCTGCGTTTGATATTCAGGTAAAGGTGAGTAGCTAAAAACCGGATGAAATATACTTCATTCATGCTGTTCGAATCAACTGAACAAATGTATGTTTTTTTTGAAAAAAGAAGAAAAAAACAGGAAAATTTGAAATTACCGCGCACTCTTATAAACCGTAACCACTTCCATATCTTTCGCATGGAAATAATCCTGGGTTTGGGTGAGGTTTT
>JAGQVE010000115.1 GCA_020438105.1 Bacteroidales bacterium | reverse complement strand
AAGTATTCAATACCCTTATGGACCCATTGAGGATAGTTGATCCTGTACTTGTTACATATAGGTAATTGCCATCAGGTGAAAGGATCAAATCTCCCGAACTACCTATCATACCGGAAAGTGAAACCGTATTTTCGATCGTCATGGTGGCCAGATCGGCAACCCACAAGGTCAATGGCGTAGAACTCTTGTAAATAAACAATTTTGTTTGATCTGCATTTAATGCCATCTCTGCCGGATTTTGAAATGTTCCCAAAACGATTGAATCCGTTATTGAATGGGTAAAATAATCCAGTTTATAAATGCGCTCCGTTGATGCCGCATAAATGGTATTGTTATCAAAATACTCAATGTAAACCAGCACTTTTCCGGTGTAAATACTATCAATCGTTTCCAACGAATTGGCATCAACCCTGAAAACTGAGGTACCATTATGATGGAAAAGAAATTGATCATCATCAGATATCTCCAAATCCAAAACGGTCCATTGAACCGGTTTTTGAATGATTATTTCATCTGAGGCAGCATCTATTTTATATAAGTTCAATACCGTTTGGTAAAACACTGTTCCGCCATAAATCGTGCTGTGATCGGATGAAGACTGTAGCCACCGTAACTGTGAACTGAAACCGTAAATCGTATTTAACAATTCATGACTATTGGCGTTAATTACCGGTAAATTTTCAGTGCCACCTATATAAGCCTTTTGAGTATATCCATTTATGCTGAGCATTACAAACAATCCCAACACCGTTTTATTGAATAAGTCCATTAGATTTCTATTTTGCATATGTTTGATCATTAGAATTTAGGGGTCAAAATTAAAAGCTGCAACGCTTTTAATAAATACGGTATTTACCCTAATTTCAATGTTAATACACTATTTTACAAAACCGAACCTGGCAAAACAAGCCAACCAAGGCTCACCGAATCAACCTTAAATTACCCCCATATAAAACAATAGTTAATTGTCGTTCGCAATTTCAGTGATGTAATCCGGGTTTAAAATCCTACATTTACAGTTTCAACTAAAAAGCTGTAAAATGGGTAAACGGGTTCGGGCAGTCAGATCCGGCGATCGC
>JAGQVE010000114.1 GCA_020438105.1 Bacteroidales bacterium | reverse complement strand
TCATATCTATAAAATTTTATATTTTGACTCAAATTTACAAAACAACAGGAATCAGAAACATATAAATGCGTAATTTTTAAAATTTATAAGTAAAAATGAGATATTTTGATAAATTTGTAAAAAAACAATTGAAAATCATGGCGACAAACTTACGTCTTGATACTTTGGAAAAAAGGATATTGACCATCCTGACTGCTGATGCCCGAATTCCTTTCCTGGAAGTTGCCAGACAATGTGGTGTTTCAGGCGCAGCCATTCACCAACGCGTACAAAAAATGCAGGATGACGGAATTATCACTGGTTCACAATTCAACCTGAATATCCGGAATATGGGTTATCAAACCTGCGCTTTTGTTGGCATCCAGGTAAACCTTACCAAAGAGAGCACCCATGATGATGTATTCCAGAAGATCAGTGAGATACCTGAAATTGTTGAATGTCACCACATCACCGGAAAATACTCCCTGCTGGTTAAAATACATACACATAACAACGAACACCTAAAAAAGATCCTCGTGGAAAAAATTCAATCCATCCTCGAAATCACCAGCACCGAGACATTTATTTCACTGGAAGAAGGCTTTGTAAGGCAAATTCCTATCAAAAATGGTTAATTGGGCTATATGATTTCGCCCCTACCCATGGTATTGTAACTGGAATAATGGAATAATGCGATGTTTGACTTCCGTGAAATTTTATCAATTATTCCAATTCCCCATCATTCCAACACTCCCACTAATCTGGCTCCCTTCCTAAAAATCCATCCCAAAAACTCATTTTCCCAATCTTAGTAGCCAATTGTTTTTATCAAATCACTACTTTTATCCGGTAAATTATATTATACAATTACCCCATGGAACAATTTAAACCCCTTTCATTCATATTACTGATTTCCCTTTGGTCAATCATTCTGCCGGTCAGCAGTCAGGTTCAGCCGGGTTACGAAGAGCTTGATAAAACGATCGCACACGGTGTCGAACTTTTTAACATGCCCGGAATGGCCGTTGGCATCATTAAAAACGGAGAAGTCGTTTTTAGTAAGGCATATGGTTACTCCAATTCCGAAACTAAAGAGCCTGCCAACACCGAAACGCTTTTTGGAATTGCATCATGCAGCAAGGCTTTTACGGCTGCCTGCATCGCTATTTTGGTGGATGAGGGAAAGCTGAAGTGGGAAGACCGGGTCATTGATCACTATCCCGAATTTAAAATGTATGATCCTTACATCACCCGTGAAATGCGCATTCAGGACTTGCTTTGTCATCGTTCGGGCCTACAGACTTTTGATGGTGATTTACTCTG
>JAGQVE010000113.1 GCA_020438105.1 Bacteroidales bacterium | reverse complement strand
CATGAATCAGCCGACCTGTATTACAACCTTAGAAAAGCTGTTCCTGACCATAAAAAGGCAGTAATGGGAATAAGCACATATTCCACAATAAATTTCATGAACACCATCCCGAATGTATTGGACAATTTTCGATTTGCCTCACGCATAAATATCGATTCTACCAAAAAGGGGAAATATAAAAATCTTGAACTTGGTTTTATGATGAATGGGTTTATATCTGGCAAAACAATTATTCCTTATTACCAGCAGAAACCTCCTATAAATGTAAGGGTTGAAAATTCAGACAGGAACAATAACATTTTTTGCCCCGGCTTGCAAATGGTGAAAAGTTATCCGCTGAAATCGCAAAATGGCCGGGTTCAGATTGGATTGGCCGGGTATTATTATTTTATCGGACTGGAGGATTATTTCTTGAAAAATTATCGATTTGCATACGATCTGTCGATTTTGGTAAATCATAAAATATTAACTGTGCAGGGTATGCATTCAGCACATAAAATAAACTCCAGCTATTCTTTTAAGACCAGTGATTTGCAAGGATTGATTGAATCCGACAAAGACAGGGTTTCACTTGCTGAAGAGTTTGACAACATAACCTTTATTACATTTACAATTGGGGATTATTATTTGAAAAGGCCGGACCCTAAAAATAAACTGGTATATAATATTTATATTACTTTTAGAAGGGATGTTCCTTCCAATAAAGAACTACGGCCAGTATTCGAATTAAGATATATTGATATCCTCACCGGTTTAAATTTCAGGTTTGGCAAATTTCATATTAATCCTGAGGTAATGATGACCAACCGAACCTACGATGACTATCATGCCTATTCCTGCCTGGGTTTATCAATGATGCTTGGTTACCAAATAGAAAATTTCATGATCAATGCAGGATATAACCATTTTGATTATTACCAGCAATCCACTGACGGCTGGGCATTAACAGATGCACAAGACTTTAGTTTGGATAAAGTGTTGCTTTCGGTGGGCTATCTCTTTTAGTCAAATAATATCCCTACAGAAACTGGAGGTTATTCACTCAAAAGCCTATAACCGACAGTCCTAAAGAATGGATGGTAAATTAGCGGGGATAACTGATCATAATAAATTTTCAAAAAATCAATTAAAGAAATGGAAACAACCTGTCCTTTCTAAAATACTATCACCTTGATATTTCAGAAATATAGTAAACCTTTTGATCTGTGTTTGATAATTTTTTATATACGAAAACAGATATTTACCTGACAAACATAACAGCTGGTGCTGATTCTCTTTTTATAAAAATTAATTACCAAATCTATTTATTCAGGAACATGAAAAACCTGATTAACAAATTGGCGGGCTTAGATAATGATCCCA
>JAGQVE010000112.1:855-1670 GCA_020438105.1 Bacteroidales bacterium | reverse complement strand
ATAAAACTAATCCCAATAATAGCTGCAGCATTATGGCTGATATAGTCTTTAATATCATCCGACATAAAAGCAGCGCCTTTTGCTCCTTTAATCAGCATAAAGTAGGTAATTGCAGCAATTGCAATACCTCCGTACATGGATCCGTAATATTTGATTTTTTTCTCATAATTGAAGGAGAAAAGCAGTCGGCTTAGATATTGTATTACCGCGCCCACCGTAAAGGCGACCACCACCGAAAGCAAAATTCCCGATATGATAGCAAGTGCTTTGGCCGAGTTAATATATTCACTCAGTTCAAGTGCATTGGGATCATTCATCACTTTAATAAGCGATACTGCAACTGCGGCTCCCAACAATTCAAAAACGATGGAAACGGTTGTGGATGTTGGCATCCCAAAGGTATTAAACAAATCCAGCAGGATCACGTCTGTGATCATTACCGCAAGGAAAATGATTATGATCTCCGAAAAATAAAAATGTTGTGGATGAAAAATCCCTTTCCGGGCTACTTCCATCATACCACTTGAAAACGTAGCACCCACCAGAACACCCAGGGCTGCAATTATCATGATCATTTTAAAACTTCCGGCTTTAGCGCCAACAGCTGAATTCAGAAAATTCACAGCATCATTACTTACACCTACTATCAGGTCGGAAATTGCAAGAATGAAGAGGATAATGATGAGAACAAGGTAAATTGATTCCATTAATGCTGAATTGGATTATTACAATGCTTGCTTTTGTTTATTTCAATTGTAAAGGGAGCACAAATATAACCAAAAGAGCCTCTGCAATCTTAATTAAACCTTAATAAA
>JAGQVE010000112.1:0-846 GCA_020438105.1 Bacteroidales bacterium | reverse complement strand
TTTTTGTTTATTTCAATTGTAAAGGGAGCACAAATATAACCAAAAGAGCCTCTGCAATCTTAATTAAACCTTAATAAATCATCACCAAATTATTAAGCGGCTCGTTCAGAGTTTCTCAAGCTCAACCGTGAAATGCCGCATGATTGGCGGCTCACGGAGGATTTTAAATCCGCGGGTGATTTTATTGCGTTGTTCGTACACGTTAGCTACCGAGGCTGCCACATAATCCATATGGCTGTTTGTGTAAACCCTTCGCGGAATGGCCAAACGAACCATTTCCAACTCCGGGTAACGGTTTTCACGGGTGTCCGGATCACGGTCGGCAAGCATGGTACCTATTTCCACACCCCGAACACCTCCTTCAAGATAAATTTCCGTGGCCAGTTTTTGAGCAATGTACTCTTCTTTTGGAATCTGCGGTAAAAACGCCTTTGCATTTAAAAAGATGGCATGTCCGCCAAAAGGCTCCAGCATAGGAACACCATACGATTTCAACTTTTCTCCGAGATATTCTACCTGCTTGATCCTGGTTTCGAGGTAATCAAACTCAGTTCCTTCCAGTAAGCCTTGCGTAAGTGCATTCATATCCCGCCCCGACATACCGCCATAGGTTACAAACCCTTCAAACATAATATTGTAAACACTGGCCTCCTCGTACATTTTCCGCTCCCTGAAACCAATGAAACCGCCCATGTTTACTATGGCATCTTTTTTACTGCTCATGGTCATGCCATCGGCATAGGAGTACATTTCTTTTACAATTTCCTTGATGGTTTTATCTTCATATCCAGCCTCACGGGTTTTAATGAAATAAGCATTTTCAGCAAAGCGTGCCGAATCGAAAAT
>JAGQVE010000111.1 GCA_020438105.1 Bacteroidales bacterium | reverse complement strand
AATGATATTGAACGCACTTTTGAGAAGATCAAAGGATGCCTGGCCGAAATGGATTAGGTGTATTGAATTAAACTGCCCTGCAATTTATTTCTTTTCCCCTTTAAAACCGTAACCAATTGACTCAACGGTTTGTTTGATCTTTTCAAGGTCGAAGTTTTCGCCGTCGAGGACCACTTCATTGTGATCAGGATCGGCTACTACGCCTGTAATTCCTTCAAGTCCCGAAAGGTTCTTTTCTACATTCATTTTGCAATGGTTGCAGGTCATTCCCTCAACCGAAATCTTCAATTTATTCACTTGTGAACTCATGTCTGGTATTGTAATTTGTTTTTTCCGTTTAAAATATTTGCGGGCGTACCCGTTGAGGATTGCCAAAGCCAAAGCTGTGCCGGATGCAATTTTTAGCCACATCGGTAAAATTTCGTGATCATGTGCAGCATGTCCCGATATCATCATATTGAACCATTCTGCTGGTAAAAATGTGTTGGTTATAAAACCAAAAAACAAAGCGCTGCCGATTATGGTGGCCATATAAATGACCAGTGTTTTTTTGTCGATTGCCTTACCAATAACAGCCATGGTAGCCGCATTGGTAGCAGGCCCAGCCATCAGAAAAACCAGCGCTGCTCCAGGCGAAAGCCCTTTCATCATCAGTACGGCTGCAATGGGAATTGAACCCGTGGCACAAACATAAAGCGGCACCGATGCAGCCAATACGATCAGCATGCTTAACCATTGGTTGTCGAGGTACAATCCGAAAAAGTCTTGTGGTAAAATGAGCGAAATCAAAGCTGCAACTGCCAAACCGATAACCAGCCATTTGGCTATATCCATCAAAAAATCATGGAAAGCGTATGTAAACATCGATTTCAGTTTAGCTGGAGTACTCAATTTTTCTTTGCTTGTTGGATGCACTTTACGAACCGGTTCCGGGTCATCTTTAGTGGCTAAATTAGTGATGGCTCCGCCAAATATCCCGCTGAAAAATGCGACAATCGGACGCAATATTGCAAATGGTAAACCCAACAAAGAATAAGTTGCCAGCATGCTATCCACTCCCGTTTGCGGTGTAGAAATTAAAAAGGATACGGTTGATCCCTTGCTGGCACCTTCGTTGTAAAATGAAATACCTGTAGGAATCACTCCGCACGAACATAGCGGAAGCGGAATTCCGAGCAATGCGGCATATATTGCCGACTTGATACTTTTACCACCCATGTATTTCACCACCAGACCTTCGGGCATAAACACGTGAAGGATACCGGCAAAAATGAATCCCAGCAGCAGCCAGGGTGCCATTTCTCCAAACAGGTAAATAAACTCATTAATATAGTCTGTTAAATATTTCATTACGCCAGCAAATGTACGTTTTAACATAAAACATATTGTATCCTTTAAAGTTCGTTTAATAAATTATGAAAAGAGTGGGGCCGCTATTCAAGCCTGGCCTGATAAACTGCGAATGCTAAATTTTCATAAAATCCTCCTTATCTTTGATCTTTAAAAAACGAACTATATGGTAGACCGGTCTTTACTTGAAAAAGCAGCAGCAATTGTTCGCGAATCCAATTACACCATTGCCTTTACGGGTGCCGGCATTTCGGTTGAAAGCGGGGTGCCGCCATTTCGGGGCGAAAATGGGATTTGGGCAAAATATGATCCCCGAACCCTTGATCTTGGCTTTTTTCATCAGCATCCATTGGAATCATGGGA
>JAGQVE010000110.1 GCA_020438105.1 Bacteroidales bacterium | reverse complement strand
ATCTGCCGGTTCCTCTGAACCATCATAGCTGTCATCGCCGCCATCATCGTCGTCACCATCGCCGCTGTTGCTATAACCTTTTTCATCTTCTTTATCCAGGTCCGATTTATTATCCACTTTCACCTGAACTTTGATGAGATAAATTGAATCGCTGGTTTCAATTCTGATGGCGTGGAAAAACTCACCGGTCGGTTTATTGATACGGATCACACTGTCTTTCCAACCGTATGGATATTGCTCGATGATCAAATCTTTGATCTCCGGCGATATTTTTTCCATACTAGTAACTACTCTTTTTTTCTCCATGTAATTGATTAAATCTGCTAACCAAAAATATATTTTAATTTAATTCAAAAATCGGGAAACGTAAAAATTTACCCGCTAATACATTTTATTTGAAAAATTGTTTTTACCATGCGCAACTTTTTATGCAGTTAATATTGTAAGTGGTTGTTTATGAATGCAAACGGCCTGTCAGAAAATGACAGGCCGCCGCGGATAAATGTTAGCCTATGAAAAATATTTTACTGTTTCCAGACAATGGGGCAGTTAACGGTTGCCACGCCCATGCCCAAAATGTTGGCACTTGACGCGCTTGGCCAATCCATGACCATATCAAAATCGGCATTGTCGTACACATCCACATCCCACAGCGGAGAGTATCCTGCATTTTCAGGAACGGTTTGAACCACATTGTGCGTTTGCATGCTGCCCGGCTCAGTTACAAATCCGGAAGCCGGTCCACCACCTGTTTGATCGGGATTGATGTTGAAGGTTACCAAAATATCCGAAACGGGAACCATACCGCTGCTGGTCGTCATCAGGTCTTTTTCGAAAAAGCTGAAGTAATACACTACTTTTCCGTTGTACCATCCGCGGACAAGATCGGCTGATTCACTACTGGAATAGCGCATACTGGCTATTGATCCATCAGGAACAACCGGGCAATTCACGATCGTAGTGGTAGCTTCCATGCTGTATCCCTTCGACATGATTTCCTGGTAGCTGGTAACCACATTGGCTACATAACTGGAAGGAACCGTTACTTTATATACCTGCCAGAAATCGCTGTATCCGGCATCTCCGGGAATTACATTAACGATGTTCAACTGTCCGTCGACCGGTGATGATGCACCTTCTTTAAACAATACATAAATAGGAGCAGGGGTTAATGGCATTACATCGAAATTGTAATAACGAACGGGTGTTCCATCAGCGCTCAGTCCCTGTGTAATAAAAGGAGCTTCATCAAAATTGACCGCCACATTCGCAGCCGGAAGTCCATTGGAGCCATCCCTTACAAACAAGGTTCCGGCATCGGAGCTAAAGCGGTCGATGGAAGCTTTTTCAGCAGTATCCGGATTTTTTGCGGTTGGCCCGGTATTCATGTCATTATTGTCGTCGTCTTTGTTGCAGGCCGTAAGCATCAGAAACGGCACCATTAAAATTGCTAAAAATTGTTTTTTCATGATGATAAAGTGTTTAATTTGTTTCTGATGCAAAACTACCGCGCAGGTATCACGGAAATATCACGGATGTTTAAAGGTTCGTTAACAGATTGGTAACAAATCTATTTAGGTGGTGATGGCTGATAAAGATAATTATGATCTATTCCATAGGTGAGGACACGGCAGACAATGGGGGGGTTATTTATGTTCTTTTTGCTTGACCAAAAAGAACGAAAAAGTCAAGGCTGCAGATTTTTTCCTTGTTTTTCTAATCCT
>JAGQVE010000109.1 GCA_020438105.1 Bacteroidales bacterium | reverse complement strand
ATTGTGTTCCAGGTTTATCACTATGTTCGGAAACATGTTTATGGTGCAAATAAAGGATATTTTGTGCTTCCTTTTTTGTGGATTACCTTTGAATTTATTCATGTCAACTGGAAACTCACATGGCCATGGCTCAACCTGGGAAATGGTTTTGAGGTTTACGGTCATTGGGTTCAATGGTACGAATATACCGGAATCTTGGGTGGAACATTGTGGATCATAATTGTAAACTTACTCCTTTTCCTGGCCATCCGTCCTGTTCAAAAAACTAAAAAGGTTATTTACTTAAATGTAGGTTTGGCCCTAACAATTCTGTTGGTTCCGATGCTCATTTCTTATCTGATTTATTACAATTATGAAGAAACTGTTGATCCTATCGAAGTGGTGATCAGCCAGCCGAATCTTGATCCATACACTGAACAATATACTGTTCCACCGGTGGAGGTGGTAGAACGGAACCTGAAACTTGTAGAGCCCTTGCTGGATTCCAATACCGATTTTGTGGTCGCTCCTGAATCGGCTTTGCAGGAAGCGATTTGGGAAGGACATCTGGATTGGTCGCCCAGCTTGAAACGACTCAATGGTTTTGTTGAAGAAAATCCCCATCTTGGCATAGTGATCGGGGCATCCACTTTCCGGCGTATCCCTGATGGTGAGAAAATTCCTTCTTCAGCGCGTTATCATGAGAAGCAAGAGTTTTACTACGACCGGTACAATACTGCCTTTTTGATCGACACCGCTCAACTTTATCAAAAACATCACAAGTCGAAACTCACACCCGGGGTGGAGTATATGCCTTCCTGGGGACCGCTAAATTTTCTGGAGCACCTTGCTTTGGACCTTGGCGGAACGGTTGGTTCGCTTGGAATTGATGATGATCAAATTCCGTTTCCCTGGAGGGATGGCATTGTGATCGCTCCACTGATCTGCTATGAGTCGGTATATGGTGAGTTTACGGGCAATTTTGTGAAAAACGGTGCCAATGTTATATTTGTGATCACCAATGATGGCTGGTGGGGACACACACCCGGTCACAAACAACATCTCTATTTTTCCTCCTTACGTGCCATTGAAACCCGAAGAAGTATTGCGCGGTCTGCCAATACGGGTATTTCCTGCTTTGTGGACCAGCGTGGCGACTTGCATCAGGCCACCAAATATTGGGAACCCGCTGCCATAAAACAATCTATTAACCTCAATTCGGAACTTACATTTTATACCCGCATGGGCGACTACCTGGGACGTATATCCGCATTTTTAAGTGTCATTTTTATATTGATCGCAATCGTTTTTAAAATCAGGAACCGAAAAAACAAACTGGCATGAAGCTTTTTTTCAGAAGATATGGCGAAATTGGCCAACCGGTGATCATTTTGCATGGCATTTTTGGAATTTCGGACAACTGGGTTACCATTGGTCGGCGGCTGGCTGAGCGGTTTGATGTATATATTCTGGATCAGCGAAATCACGGGCAATCGCCCCACAGCGATACCTTTAATTATTTTGCCCTGGCCGATGACCTGTATGAATTTATTCAGGATCATCAGTTGATCAACCCGATTTTAATAGGACATTCCATGGGCGGCAAGGTAGCCATGAACTTTGCACTTGAAAATCCTCAAAAGATTGACAAGCTGATCGTGGTGGATATGAGTGTGCGCAAATACCCGCCGCGACAGGAACACCTGGAGATCATGCAGGCCATGCTGGCTGTTGATTTTAACGAAGTATCCACCCGTGAAGAAGTGGAGGAGATCATCTCCAAAAGGATTAAATCACCGCGCATCCGCATGTTTATTTTGAAA
>JAGQVE010000010.1:107449-109348 GCA_020438105.1 Bacteroidales bacterium | reverse complement strand
CATCGGGCAGCTCCACCGCCGCTACATCGTGTGCGAGTCGACGGACGGGCTCGTGTTGGTCGATCAGCACGCGGCGCACGAGCGCATCACGTACGAGCGCCTTCGCGATCAGTTCGGCGCTCGGCCACGAGACCATTTTTTAATGGGTGTGCAAAATTATAATAATCTATTAGATTTTACAAGTGTTTTTCTTTCAGTGCCTGAAGCTTGAGTTATCTTGCATATGTTTTCAAGCATTCAGGGCATAAACAACCGATATACTCCTGCTGCAATTTTTCCATCACTTCAGCAGGCACGTCGATTTCGTAACACCAGCATTTTGAAGAGGTGCTGCAATGAAAAGTATTGCCACATTTGGGACAACGCGAAGGTTCCTCGAGTTTTTTTTTGGTTTCTGACATCCTTAGTCGGGGTGGTTTAAGAATACGCTAACATTATCCACTTTCCCGCCGATCGGGGGGTTCATTTTGGAAACTTTCAATTCAATGGTTTCCACTTCGGGAAATCGTTTAGTGATTGCATCGATGATCCGCTTACCAACATTCTCAAGCAGTTTGGATTTTATTTCCATTTGCGCTTTAATGATCTCGTAAACTTCAGCATAATTAACTGTTTCGTTCAAATCATCGGTATCTTCAGCCATTGAGGTATCGGTATCAAAATAGATATCTACATAAAATGTATTACCGGTTACCTGCTCTTCGGCAAAGCAGCCGTGATATGCGTGGAATTCCATTCCTTCAAGCGCGATTGTAGCCATAATATTAGTTCGAAATTAATTGGTTGATCCTATTAATCACTTCTTCTTTTCCAAGCACTTCCATCATCTCCGTTACGCCAGGACCTTTGCCTGAACCTACGAGTGCAAGTCGAATGAGCGGCATTACCTGCCCCATGCCGAGGTTGTTTTCCTGCAAAAAATCATTGATCCGGTTATGGATCTCTGAAGAAGTAAACGGTTCTGTATTTTGCAGCAGGTTGCAAATATTATTTAACATATTTGCTGAATCCTCTTTCCACCGTTTTTTAAGCATTTTTTCATCGTAGGATTCAGGAGCATTGAAGAAAAAGGAAGCATGTTCCCAGAAATCTTTTACAAAATCAGCCCGCTCCTTTACAAGAGCAACCACTTTTGTAGCAAAATCAATGGATGTAGCCACTCCCCTTTCCTTCAACTCGGGCATCCATAGGTCTGCAAGTTCGGCATCACTTTTCAGCATCAAATACTGGTGATTATACCATTTGGCCTTTTCAGGATCAAATCGTGAACCTGCCTTCCCTACCCTTTCGATACTAAAAGCTTCGATGAGCTCATCTATCGAAAAGATCTCTTGTTCTGTTCCGGGATTCCAACCCAGAAAAGCCAGAATATTCAGAAAAGCCTCCGGGAAATATCCCGACTCCCGATACCCTGATGACATCTCCCCTGTTTGTGGATTCTTCCATTCAAGGGGGAACACAGGAAAACCCAATCTATCGCCATCGCGTTTGCTCAATTTTCCTTTTCCATCGGGCTTTAAAGTTAAAGGCATGTGCGCAAATTCAGGAGCCTCCCAGTTGAAAGCTTTATAAAGCAAGATATGAAGCGGCAAGGAAGGCAACCACTCCTCCCCTCTTATCACATGTGAAATCTCCATCAAATGATCATCTACGATATTGGCCAAATGGTATGTAGGCATGCCATCTGATTTGAAAAGCACTTTATCGTCAAGGGTGGAAGTGTTTACCGAGATATCCCCACGGATAAGATCAGAAAACGAAATGGTTTCATTTTCGGGCATTTTAAACCTGACGACAAATTCAGCTCCATCATCCAATTTGGCCTGAACCTCTTCTTCCTTCATGGTTAATGAGTTTTTCATCATCTGCCTCGATGAAGGACTATAACTGGTATTTGAT
>JAGQVE010000010.1:0-107379 GCA_020438105.1 Bacteroidales bacterium | reverse complement strand
CGCCAGAAGCCACTAATTGCTCAGCATATTGCCGGTACATTTCTTTTCGTTCTGATTGTCTGTAAGGCCCAAAAGCTCCGCCCACATGCACACCCTCATCAAATTCAATTCCGCACCATTTAAACGATTCAAGGATATATTCTTCAGCGCCTTCAACAAAACGGGTCCTGTCGGTATCTTCAATTCGTAAAATCATTGTACCGTTGTGTTTCCGGGCAAAAAGATAATTGTATAATGCTGTTCGAACCCCACCAATGTGAAGCGGCCCTGTAGGCGAAGGAGCAAATCTCACACGAACTTTTCCTGAATCCATAATGCTGAAAATTTGGCGCAAAGATATAAAAAAGCGGCACCTGCAATTACCGCAGATGCCACTGAACATTATTTGTTGAAGTTATTAGTTAAGCTTAATAAAACGAGCATTAAACTGTCCGGAATAGTCTACGGCACGAATGATATAAGTGCCGCCTGCCAAGCTATTGGTATTAATATTCAAATGCTGCTGATCAGATTTTGTTTCTAAAACGATAGCACCCTTCAAATCCATAATGGTGATTGTACGAACCGTTTGGGTATCAACTGCAAAATCAATATTAAGTATATCCTTCACAGGGTTAGGTCCAAAAGCAAACCTAACCGAGTTTCCACTTTCTATACTGGTAGTAATAGAACCCACTTTATTCAAAACCCAATTCTCAGGATCAACTTGAATGAGACCAATTTCTTTATTAATTGGCAACATGTATGTATTCACATTATCAGTTTGTTGCAGATAAATTGTAGTATCGGATCCATCATTAAAGAAAAACTTATAAGCCATTAACATTTTAAAAACCGGTGTAACTGATGGTTTTGAAACGGTTTGGCTAATTTCCAGATAGGTATTTGCATTATCCTGAGAATAAGTGATACTATATGTAGGATATCCTTCACCGAAATACCATTGATTAAAAAACTGGGTAAAGTCCATCCCGGATACATCATTCAGTACTTCCATAAAATCAAGTCCTGTGGCCGTTTTACCAGAATATAGCTCCGAATAAGTATGCAACACCTCAAAAAACAGATCATCATCCTGTAGTTCAAAACGAATCATATGAAGTATTGCTGCTCCTTTACTGTAGGAGAGTCTACTATCGAAAATCCGCCAAACATTATCATAGGTAACCTCATCCTCCGGTACATAGGTGCTTCCTCCCGGCTGCGACATGACTGAATTATGGATGCCGTTCATCTCGCTGTTTGCTGCCGATTGTCCCTGGATAAACTGAACTGCAAGGTAGTCAGCATAAGTGGCAAATCCCTCGTTAATCCATATATCACTCCAGGTTTCGCAGGTAATGTTATCACCAAACCACATATGACCCAATTCATGTGCAACCAGCCCAAAGCTAAATCCGCCAATAGTGGTCATCGTTTGGTGCTCCATTCCTCCACCAAGATCCGTTAAACAATGCCCGTATTTTTCGTTGGCAAATGGATACATTGAAAATAAATCTGAAAATAACTCGATAAACTCAGCTGTTTGATCAATATCGCTTTGATAATTTTCCAAACAACCCGGAACATCGTAAACGAAATTTTGAATTAACACGGAATCACCCAAACCTTCAGGATGCGCATAAATGCTGTAATCCTGGTATTCAGAAACGGCAAAAGAAATAAGATAGTAATCAATCGGATAATTGGTTTTCCATTCATATCGCAATTTGTTATCAGGCATGGGAGTCACGTTGGTAAGCAATCCGTTTGAGCCTGCCATATTGCTTTCGCTGGTAGTTAGGAAAATCCATGCCGAATCGGCTTTATCTTCCAGCACCTGTTTGGTTGGCCACCAATCGCGGGCAGCAAATGGTTCAGAAAGAGTCCAGGTTACCCATTTTCCCCAGCTATCATAAACCGAGGTAATCCCTGAAAAGAATCCACCGGTTGGAGGTGTGCCTCCATAGGCAATTTTAGCTGTAAACTCTTCTCCCTGCGCAATTGGAGTTGAGAGGGCAACAAAACACTCATCATTTTCACGGTAAACACTGTGTAATTCATCATTGATATAAACCTCGGAAATTGCCATTTGGTCAAGCAATTCAAATGCAAAGGTGTCCATCTCTTCTGCAACTACCTCGGCCAGAAAGGTTACTTCGCCTGATACCTCAACGCTTGTATTTTCAACATTCAAATCAAGGAAATAATACTTAACATCGTAGTCGTTCAATAAAGGTGTTTGAATAACCGTTTTTGAATTTTTCAAATACTCTTCATAAAAACGTGCCTTGCTGCAATACATTTCATCATGTATGTGCTGGGCAAAGGAGGCTATTCCAGCGAAACTTAAAAGTAAAGTAAAAAGTAAATTTTTGTACATCTTGTTTAAATTAGTGGTTATTGTTTTAATATTTTCTCTGAATATGTTTTTCCGTCTAATTTCACTGTTAGCAGGTAAACTCCATTGCCAATGCCTGAAACATCAAGGGTTGTAAAAGAAGTTCCAGATCCCACTAAAACTATTTCACCCTGCAGATTTATAATTTGAACTTCGAAAAACTGCTCCTCGGCAACGTTAATGAATAAGGATGAACTTACCGGATTTGGAGACACTTTAACCTCAGGATTGGTTGCAATTTCATCAACTCCGATGAGGCTCTCCACCTTTTTCAAAACCCATAAGTCCGGGTCAATCTGAATGCTATCAACCATAGCATTGATAGTCATGGCAAAATAACTATCGGGATTTGCTTGTAAAAAACGTATGGTTGTGTCAGTACCATTATTCAAATAAAGTTTTACAGGGACGTGCATTTTATAAAAGGGCGTTATATCCGGCGCAGATGCGGTTTGGGTTGAGAACAGTTCGAAAAGGTTATCATTTTGTTTCCATTCTATATCGTAAATGGGATAACCTTCACCAAAGTACCACTGATCAAAGAAATAGGTAAAATCAATACCTGTGGTTTCATTCAAAACATCTAAAAAATCGAGGCTTGTGGCGACACTATCCTTAAATTGAGCCTGGTAATTTTTATACACCTGGAAAAACAAATTGTCATCATCCAGCTCAAACCTGATCATATGCAGCATCAAAGCTCCTTTGTAATAGGATAAGCGGCTATCGAAAATCCGTTCAACATTGTTGTATTGCACTTCATCAGGAGGAACATAAACACTGCCATCCGGTTCAGATAAAATGTAATTATGCACGTTATTCATCCATATATGCGGCCATTGACCACCTGCAACTTTTTCATGTGCAAGATAATCCGTATACGTTGCGAAGCCTTCATTTACCCAAATATCACTCCAGGTGGCGCAGGTTACATTATCACCAAACCAACTGTGCCCCAATTCATGAGCCACTAGTAGCAAACCGAAACCATGCAGTGTTGTCATGGTTTGATGTTCCATCCCGCCCGAGATTTCAGCAAGGCAGTGGCCATATTTTTCTTTATAGAATGGATATAATGAATACAAATCAGAAAACAGTTCAATTAATTCTGCAGTTCTGTCCATCCCTACTTTATTCTGATTAAGGCAAGTAACCGTATCGTAAATATAATTTTGGATCAAAATACTATCTCCATTTAATTCTGCCGGTTTTGCATAAATTGAATAATCCATAAAATCAGCAACCGTAAAACTGATTAGATAGTAGGCAATAGGATAATTGGACTTCCATTCATACCTTACACGATTATCAGGAAGTAAAACCTCATTGGTAAGCAGCCCGTTTGATCCGGCCTTGTTTTCTGCATTTGTGGTTAAAAATACCCAAACTGAATCGGCCTTATCTTCTAATACCTGCTTGCAGGGCCACCATTGACGGGCATTAAATGGTTCGGCAAGTGTCCAGGTTACATGGGTTTGGAAAACAGAGTCGTAGGCTGTTGTTACACCATTAAAAAACCCTCCCGGAGGTGGTGTACCATGATAAAATACTTTTGCGATGAAAGATTCATTTTCAAGAATTGGAGAAGGTAGGATTGCAAAACATTCATCTGTATTGTGTATAAAATTGCATGAATTACTGTTAATCCAAATAGAATCTACCTGCATTGAAGATATAAACTCAACGGCAAAAGTATCAAGCTGTTCCGCAATAACTGTTGCCCTGATTTCGACATTGCCTTCAACATAGGTAGTGGTGTCGGAAACAGCTATATCGAGGTGATAGAAATTAACATCATAATCAAAAAGCAAAGGACTTTGAACGATATCTTTCTGTTTGTTGTTTTTATAGTAATTGATTTTGGAATATGCACAGTTATGCACTTTTTCAAATTTATATTCCTGTGCATTAACACCGGACCAAATTAGGATTGACAGGAGAATCAGTATCGGATTTTTCATTATGTTTTTGTAATTTTGTCGGCCTTTTTCAATGAAGGGAATTCCACCTGAAAGTAAAATAACAGTTAATTAAAACGCGTTTTTAATTTCTAAAATTATAAAATTTAACGTTTGAACGACCAGTATAAAATACTCATTCAGAAACTGGATCAATTTATTCGAAAGTATTACAAAAATAAGCTGATCAGGGGAGGGCTGTATTTTACCACGCTTTTGATTTTGTTGTTTTTGGGGGTGACCTTTCTTGAATACTTCGGGCACTTCGACACATTTACCAGGACTTTGCTGTTTTGGGCATTTGTTTTGGCTGTTGGATTCGTATTAGTTTCATATATTTTATTACCATTATTAAAATTATATCGTTTTGGTAAAATAATCTCGCATGACGAAGCTGCGACGATCATTGGAAAACACTTCAATGATATTCAGGATAAATTGCTTAATACCCTTCAGCTTAAGAAAATATCAGATGAACAAAGTGGAAATATCGACCTCATCAAAGCAAGCATTGATCAGCGTATTAATGAAATCAAACCTGTTCCTTTCCAATCTGCAATTGATTTTTCGGTAAATAAAAAATATATTAAATACCTGCTTGTTCCGGTTACGATATTGCTTTTAGTATTGGTTTCAGCGCCTTCGATAATTACAGAACCAACAAACCGTTTGGTTAAACATTCAACTTATTTTGAGAAACCTCTCCCCTTTCAAATTCAAATATTGAATGAGGATTTTGAAGTACTTCAAAACGAAGATTTTGAATTGAAAGTAAAAATACTCGGCGAGGAAGTGCCTGACAAAGTATTTCTTGAGAATGGAAACAATCGAATAAAACTCAAAAAAGAAAGCTCCACGGAATTCAATTACACATTTATTAACGTTCAGAAAGACCAGGAATTTAAACTATCAGCAAATGAGGTGCAAACAGATAATTACAAATTAAAGGTTATTCCCAAGCCGGTGATCCTCAATTTTGATGTGGAGGTTGATTATCCTGATTACACAAAACTAAAGGATGAAACATTTAACAATAATGGCGATTTGGTAATTCCCGAAGGAAGTAATCTACAATGGAATTTCTATACCAAAAATACTGATCATTTGTTTTTCCATTTTGATCAGAATGATACAGAAGAACTTGAGAAAAATCCTCAATTCTTCAGTTTTCAGAAAACATTTTACAAAAGTCAATCATACACTATTAAGTCTGCTAATAAGTTTGTGGACTCAAAAGACTCCCTAACTTATAGTATTTCTATTATCCCTGATCTTTACCCTTCAATCGCAGTTGAACAATACCAGGATTCAACCTTTGATAATCGCTTTTATTTTAATGGCTCCATTAAAGACGATTATGGATTTAGATTGCTAACTTTCAATCATTTAGTTAAAAATGATGACCCCTCCTCTGAAGCAATGAATATTGATACTTTGGCCATCAATAAGGGGTTAAACCCCCAGGAATTTATTCATTATCTTGACCTTACATCTTTGCAACTCAAACCTGGAGATCAAATTGAATATTATTTTGAGGTTTGGGATAATGACGGCATCAACGGGAGTAAATCAGCCCGAAGCCAATTAATGAATTACCGGATTCCGACCCTTAATGAAATCAACAAAGTAAAAGATAAGAGTAATGAAGATATTAAGGATGAAATGGAAGAGGCCATTCGCGATGTAAAAGACCTGCAAAAGGATATTGATCGGTTGAATAAGAAATTAATCGACAAAAAGGAATTGAATTGGGAAGACAAAGAGCAAATAAAGGAGCTATTGGATAAGCAGAAAGAGTTGCAGAATAAAATGCAGGAACTCAAACAAAAAAATGCTGATAAGTCATTAAAAGAGCAACAATTTAAAAATGTTGATGAACAGATCCTTGAAAAACAGAAGCAACTTGAGGAGATGTTTGAAAAACTAATGCAAAACGATGAATTAAAGGAACTTTTTGAAAACCTTCAGGAATTAATGGATCAGCTTGAAAAAGACAAAGTGAATGAGATGATGGAAGAGATGAAGATGTCTAATGAGGATCTTGAAAAAATGCTGGATCGTAATTTGGAATTGTTTAAGCAATTAGAGTTTGAGCAAAAATTGGACGAGACTATTGAAAAAATGAACGAGCTCGCGCAAAAGCAGGAAGAAATATCAGAAAAATCAGCCGATAGGAAAGAAGATATTGATGACTTAAAAAAGGAGCAAGAGGATCTAAACAAAGAATTCAATCAGGTTCAAAAAGATATGGAATCGCTTGAAAAGCTGAATGAAGAGATGGAAGAATCCAATAAATTTGATCCGATGGAGGAGGAGCAGGAGGCGATTGATCAGGAGATGCAAAACAGCATGGATCAGTTGAATCAAAATAAAAGGAAAAATGCTTCCAAATCCCAGAAAAATGCATCTGAAAAAATGCAAAAAATGGCCCAGGATCTTCAAAATATGCAGCAACAGATGATTTCAGAAAGCATGGGAGAAGACATCGAAAATTTAAGAAGTATTCTCGAAAATTTGATGCAATTATCCTTTGATCAGGAAGCTCTAATCGACAAAGTAAATGAAATTAACATAAATGATCCTAAATATACCGGGTTAATTCAGGATCAAAACAATATTAAAGACGAGTTGAAAATGGTTTCAGATTCATTGTTTGCTTTAAGCAAAAGGCAAATAATGATTCAACCCTTTGTTAATAAAGAACTTGCAGACATTGATGACAACATTGAGAAATCCCTTGACCTCCTGAATAATAGAAGAGTCAGTCAAGCCGCAGGTCGGCAGCAATATGTAATGACGTCTATCAATAACCTTGCACTTATGCTATCAGAAACACTGAAACAAATGATGCAGGCTATGATGATGCAAAGTCAAAGTACCAGTAGCTGTAAAAATCCAGGTATGGGCAATTCAAAACCAGGTCAGGGTAAAACTACTATGCAGAGTTTACGCAAGATGCAGGAACAACTCAATGATCAAATTGAAAAAATGAAAAAGGGTCAGAAGAAAGAAGGAGAAGGGAATCCTGGAGGAAATAAAAACCAGGGTGGCCAAACAATGAGTGAACAACTTGCCAGATCTGCAGCACAGCAGGAATACATCCGAAATGAACTAAATAAATTAGCCGATCAACTTGAAAAAGAGGGTCAGTTTGGTGGAAGCAAAGAATTGAAAAAAATCACAAGTGAAATGGAAAAAACTGAAACTGATCTGGTAAATAAAATGCTATCAAATGAGACGTTAATACGTCAGCAACAAATCCTTACACGGCTTTTAAAATCTGAAAAAGCCGAGCTTGAAAGGGAGAAAGAAGAAAAAAGAGAATCAACTGAAGGAAAAAATGATTTTTTACGTAACCCTGAAGATTTTTCAAGGTATAAACGGCTACAGCAAAATGAAGTGGAAATTTTAAGAACGGTTCCCCCTTCATTAAAACCATTTTACAAAAGTAAAGTAGACCAATACTTTATTAACTTTGAAGAATTATTAGAACAATGAAACAAGATCAGAAAACATTAAAGTTGCCTTCTGTCCCTTCAAGCCTCAACCAGCTTGAAGTACTCATCGGGGAAGTTTGTGATAAATACAACCTAAATCACAACTACCTTGGATGCATCACAGTGGCATTGACTGAAGCATTTGAGAATGCACTTCAGCATGGGAATAAGAACAATCCCGACAAAACAATTACAATTCATTTCGAAAAGACCGACGCAGGCGTTGCCTTCAGTGTTAAAGATGAAGGTGATGGGTTTGATTTTCAATCAATCCCTGACTTGAAAGAGGACGGAAAAGAAAAAGTCTTTCCCGGAAGAGGTGTATTCCTTATCAAACAATTAGCGGATGAGGTTAATTATATCGGCAACGGCAGTGAAGTCGCAATTGGATTCAAAACTGCCAGTATCAACATTGAAACTGCCGTTGACCGTTTAAGTAAGTTTAAGGAATATACCCAAACTACACAAAATTAGGATTCTTATTTTTTAATCTTGAGCAAAGGTCAAATCCTGTTTTTCGCTGAAGATGTCCGGTTCTTACTTCGGGATAAAAAGAAGATCAGGAACTGGATTAAGCATTGTTTGCACACCGAAGGTAGGTCCATTGGTAGTGTAAATGTGATATTTTGCAGCGATTCTTTCCTTTTGGATATTAATATCAAATATCTCAACCATGATACTTTTACCGATATAATAACTTTTGATTATACAGATCAAGATGACTTTCTATCAGGTGAAATATTGATAAGTATTGACAGGGTTAAGGAAAATTCTAAAACATTTCATGTTTCTTTCACAACTGAACTGCATCGGGTATTGATTCATGGCTTCCTGCACCTGGCAGGCTATAAAGACAAAAGCATTAAAGACAAGGAGTTAATGACTTCTAAAGAAGATTATTGCTTATCTTTGCAGCCCAAATTTTTTAACTAGGAGTACTGGCGTTTCACGTGAAACAATTAGATGATGTTCAAAGAATACGATGTTATAGTAGTTGGTGCGGGCCATGCAGGTAGCGAAGCTGCAGCTGCAGCTGCGAATTTAGGTTCCTCCACGTTGTTGGTTACAATGAACATGGCAAATATTGCACAAATGTCATGTAATCCTGCTATGGGAGGCATTGCTAAGGGTCAGATAGTTCGTGAGATTGACGCTCTTGGAGGATATTCCGGTATAGTAACCGATAAAACAATGATCCAGTTCAGGATGCTCAACAAATCAAAGGGGCCAGCAATGTGGAGTCCAAGGGCGCAAAGTGACAGGATGCTATTTTCGATGGTATGGAGAAACATGTTGGAGCAAATTCCAAATCTGGATTTCTGGCAGGACATGGTAATTGGACTTATTACTGAAGATGGAGTTGTAAGAGGCGTTAAAACCTCTATGGGCCATAAAATTTTTGCTAAAACAGTTATTTTAACAAATGGAACCTTTCTAAATGGTACCATTCACATTGGCACTAAACAATTTGGTGGAGGAAGAATAGGGGAGAGGGCGTCTACAGGAATTACTGAGGACTTGAATAAGTTAGGATTTGAATCCGACCGCATGAAAACAGGAACTCCTGTAAGAGTTGACGGCAGAACCATTGATTTTTCAAAACTTGAAGAACAATCAGGCGACGAAGTACCAGGTAAGTTTAGCTATAAAAATACACCACATCTG
This sequence comes from Bacteroidales bacterium, assembly GCA_020438105.1. Taxonomy (GTDB): domain Bacteria; phylum Bacteroidota; class Bacteroidia; order Bacteroidales; family JAADJA01; genus JAADJA01. The sequence continues at coordinate 97,879 of JAGQVE010000010.1, read as the reverse complement.
GATAAACAGAGAAGTTGCTATTTAGCATATACCAGTTCGGAGGTACATGATGAACTTAGAACCGGATTTGAATTTTCACCTATGTTTACGGGAAGAATTGAAGGTATTGGACCCAGGTACTGCCCTTCAATTGAAGATAAAATTGACCGATTTGCAGGTAAAAACAGCCATCAATTATTTGTTGAGCCTGAAGGATGGAATACCATTGAGTACTATATTAATGGCTTCTCATCATCACTTCCCGAAGACGTTCAATTTAGGGCCTTACGAAAAATAAAAGGGTTTGAAAATGCTAAAATTTTCAGACCTGGTTATGCCATAGAATACGATTACTTTCCTCCTGTTCAGTTAAAAAGTACATTGGAAACCAAATTGGTGCAAAATTTATTTTTTGCAGGCCAGATTAACGGAACAACTGGTTATGAAGAGGCCGCAGCGCAGGGAATAATTGCTGGTATAAATGCTCATCAAAAAGTTAATAAATTACCGGACTTCACTTTAAGTAGATCCGAAGCTTACATTGGAGTTTTAATTGATGATCTTATAACAAAAGGAGTGGATGAACCTTATCGTATGTTCACTTCAAGAGCAGAATATAGAATTCTGTTGCGGCAAAACAACGCAGATATAAGGTTAACTGAAAAAGGTTTCGAGCTCGGACTTGCCGATAAAGAAAGACATGAAAGAGTTAAAGACAAAAAAGTTGCTGTAGAAAACATTATTAACTTCTTAACGAAAGAAAGTGTAGAGCCTGAAATAGTAAAAGAGAAATTAGTTGAAAAAGGAACACCAATTCTTTCACAGAAAGTTAAACTGGCGAATTTGGTTTTAAGACCTCAACTTTCAATTAATGATCTTGTCGATAGCATTGAAAGCTTTTCAAGAATGTTGTCAGAAATTCCTAAAGATATTTATAATGAATGCCTGGAAGAAGCCGAAATAAGGATAAAATATGGTGGTTATATTGAGAAAGAGGTAGAGTTAGCCAATAAATTAGGCAAACTTGAAAACCTGACTTTACATGATGATTTTGATTATTTCAGCCTGCAATCTCTTTCATATGAAGCAAGAGAAAAATTATCTAAAATCAGACCCTCGACATTGGGGCAGGCGTCAAGAATTTCTGGAGTTTCTCCTTCAGATATCTCCGTATTAACTGTATTTTTGGGCAGGTAAATTCACTTTGTTTCACGTGAAACATCATTTAATGGAAAATCTAACTTCATGCCCTTTGTGCAAAAGCACAAAATTCTCTTCAAAAATAGACTCATTTGACTACTTTCTTTCAAAGGAACCCTTTAATATAGCTAAATGCGACTCATGCGGATTTCTTTTTACTAATCCACGACCCTTTCAAGAAAACGCCTCAAAGTATTATGAATCGGAAGAATATTTAAGTCATAATCAAAACAATCAGGGTCTCCTTAGCCAACTATATAAGCTTGTACGTAACTATAATGTAAAGCAAAAATCCCGCTTAATTCAAAAATATGCCGGGGAGAAGACAATATTGGATATTGGTTGCGGTACTGGCGAATTCTTAAATGAATTAAAAAACAGAGATTTTCAAGTGCAAGGAATTGAGGTTAATAGTTCAGCTCGTAACTTTGCGAGGAATTTTCATAAACTTGAAGTTTATCGGGACCTAAACACAGCAAATTTTAATCCAGATTCCTTTGGGGTTATAACTATGTGGCATGTATTAGAACATGTTTATCATCTTCACGAAACAATAAATGAAATCAAAAGGATTCTGAAAGATAACGGCACATTGATTGTTGCATTGCCCAACCCTGAGTCATACGATGCAAATCTTTATGGTAAATTTTGGGCGGGCTATGATCTTCCACGACATATTTATCATTTTAGCAGTAGCAATGTTAAAAATCTATTTAATGCACATGGTTTTAAAGTTATCAATATTAAGCCAATGTATTTTGATGCATATTATGTAAGTCTGTTAAGTGAAAAATATATAGCTGGACATATGAATTATTTCAAAGCGTTTTATCGGGCATCATTATCAAATTTTAAGGCAATGGGAGGCTCTAGAAATTATTCAAGTTTAATATATATATTGAAGCCCCAAAAAACCTAATTTTAGCAGTTATAAGAAGAGCACGAGCAAAATTAAAGGAAATGTATTCATGTGGTGAGATCGCGCCGCAGGGCTTATAAATTTAACTCATTTTAATTTATTGATTTATAGTTATTTACTCGGTGTAACATGTTTATATCATTCTTTTCCAATAAAAAAACAAATTTTTACCTTTTTTGCAGCCTAATAAGCATCATTGGTATCATTTCGGTTTTTATTATTAAAGATGTTACCTCCAAAAAAACACAAATTACAAACCGAATTCAAAAACAAATCATCACAAATGAAAATGATGCAAATAAAATTTTAAGTCTTTTAATTACAGAGTTACGATCAACACCGAAATCAGAATCATATTTTACTATTTCTAATACTTTTAATTTGGGAACAAGAAAGGAGACCTACTTGATATTTGAAAAGGATTCACTTGTATTCTGGTCAAACAATAGAATTCCAGTTTATGATAATTATCAAAATAACCTTTTTACTTCTGGTTTAAATTTTCTTGAAAATGGCTACTATGATCTCAGAAAACTTTCTAATGAAGAAATAACATTAATTGCATTAATTCCAATTAAATATAATTACACCTTTGATAATGAATTTCTAAAACATGAATTCGCTGATTTTCTTCATTTAAACTCAAATGTAGATTTAACCCTTGAAAAAAATCAAAATGAAATTTACAATCAGGAGGGTGATTTTCTTTTCTCCCTGAATTTCCCGGATGATTTCAATTTGTCAGATTTACAAATGTTCCTTGTTATTCTTTTCTACTTATTTGCTTTTTCGTTTATTATCGCAGCTATTTATCATGCCTACAAGGTGATAATGCCAGCATCAAAATATAAAACACTCCGTTTAGCTGGTTTCATTTTTGATCTGATTGTGTTGCGCTTGCTTACCTTCTTTTTGCGATACCCAAAAGCGATGTTTGAATCAGATTTCTTCTCACCTGAATATTATGCAAGTTCTATCTGGATTCCTTCGCTTGGGGATCTTTTCTTAAATGTATTAACATTCTTTGCAATTGCACTTGTTATTTACCGAGGAACCAGAAATATCATTTTAAATTGGCACTTTAGCGGATATAAATTTTTTGTTTTTACCACAGTTGCCCTCCTGTTTGTTTTCACAATATATAGTCTAATGATAGGAGTTATTCAATCATTAGTGTTTAATTCCGGAATTTCATTTAACCTGAATGACATTTCAGGAATTGATCAATATAGTTTAGTAGGTTTTATAATCATTGGCTTGATCCTATTAAGTTTTGTTTTTCTGACTTATGCTATAATTGCTAAGCTGTTTCTACAATCTAAACGAAAACCTCTACATTATTTATTTGCTATTTTCACCTTTGTATTTCTTTACCTTCTTTATATTAAAACATTTCATTATGCTCCAGTTTCCTATATTTTTCTATTGATTTATCTACTTTATTTTTCAATTGAAAAAAATATATCCATTGATTCATTTTCCGTTTCAAATGCATTGGTTTTAATAATAATATTTTCAGTTTTTACTACCTATTTACTTTATCAAAGCAATTTAACCCGGGAGCACGAAATACGAGAAATATTAGCCAGGAATCTTACTGAGCAAAGGGATCCAATAGCCGAATTTAAGTTTGCAGAAAATCAAAAAGTTATTGCAAAAGATTCTACGCTGGTTACGCTACTTGATAATTATCCGTTCCCTGAGATTGCAGATTTAGAAAAAACGACTGACTACCTTATTAGAACATATTTTTCAAACTTCTGGTCGAAATATGACGTTTTAGTTACCATATGTGACACTGGCAGAATCCTCAATATTCGCCCTGATGATGTTACTGTAAATTGTGATATCTATTTTGAAGAGAACATCAGCACCTTCGGGAAAAAAACAAGTGTTGAAAACTTCTACTTTATTGATCTGGAACTTAATGATGATTATTACCTTGGGAAAATACCTATAAATACAATTAAGGGACTACTCAATATTTATGTAGAGTTTTATTCCAAATCTGCACCAAAAAGCCTTGGCTATCCCGAATTACTAAAAGATTTTAAAAAGGAAAATGAAGTAAACTGGTCGGTTTACTCATATGCGCGCTACGAAAACAACGAATTATTTTTTAGGCTTGGAAAGTACTTTTATTCCATGGATTTGGAGAGCTATAATATTAATCTTGATAAATCTAAATTTTTTGATATAAATGGATATAATCATTACTACTACCCCATTGACAATGCTGCGGCATTAATCATATCCATCAAGAACCCTGGTTTTCTTGAAATCACCGCACCATTTTCCTACATCTCCATATTCTTTGGAATTCTGGTTTATATCATATTTTTATTGTTCAAGGGCGGAATCAGATTCAATTTGGCAAAACTCGGTTTTAAGCAGAGAATCCAATTCATAATTACCCTACTGATCATTGTTTCATTTTTTATGGTTGGTGTAAGCTCTTCATTTTTCATTATTAACCTGAATAATAAAAAGAACAATGCCATTTTGAGTGAAAAAGCACACTCAGTGCTGGTGGAACTTGAACATAAGCTTTCGGGTGAAGAAAAACTCCCGCCAGATATGGAAATGTACCTTTCTGATTTATTATATAAATTTTCTATTGTCTTTTTCACTGATATTAATCTATATGATTTAAACGGTACATTACTGGCTACTTCACGCGCTGAGATATTCAATCGAGGGCTTATATCAACTAAAATGAATACCGAAGCCTTCCTAAACCTTAACAACACCAAAAAGTCGCTATACATTCACGATGAGGAGATTGGTGATTATCCTTTCCTATCAGCTTACCTCCCGCTTCGAAATTATAATAATGACTTAATTGCATATATTAATCTTCCGTATTTTGCTAAGCAGGATGAATTGACCAATGAAATATCCAGCTTTCTTGTAGCATTTATCAATATTTACGTAATCTTAATTGCAATCTCTATTTATATGGCGCTTTTTGTTTCTAATTATATATCCAAACCTCTTCAATTATTAAAAGAAAAATTAAGTACTCTTAAATTAGGCGAAAAACAACAAAAGATCAACTGGCAAAAAGATGATGAAATTGGTAGCCTTGTCGAGGAGTACAATCGTATGGTGGATGAACTGGCCGAAAGTGCCGAACTACTGGCAAAATCAGAGCGTGAAAGCGCCTGGCGTGAAATGGCTAAGCAAATTGCCCACGAGATAAAAAATCCACTAACACCAATGAAACTTAGTGTTCAATATCTTGAAAAGGCCTGGAAAGACAAATCCCCTGATTGGGAAGAACGTTTACACAGATTTAGCCAAACCTTAATTGAACAAATCGAATCATTGTCGGTAATTGCAACAGCGTTTTCAGATTTTGCCAATATGCCAAAATCAAAGTTTACGCGAATTGATATTGATGAAATTGCAAAAACAGCCATCGATTTGTTTAAAGATACTTCAGCTGTAAATATTGAATTACACAGCACCGGGCCTCATTATATATCAGGAGACAAAGAGCAATTTCTCAGGGTGTTTAATAACCTTATAAAGAATTCTATTCAGGCTATAAAAAATGAAGAATCGGGGTTAATTAAAGTACACTTACAGGAGGCCGTAAATCACCAAATTATTAAAGTCCTCGATAATGGCCAGGGAATCCCGGAGGATCAAAAAGACAAAGTCTTTTATCCAAATTTCACTACCAAATCAGGAGGTACAGGACTTGGCCTTGCACTTGTAAAAAATATTATTGTAAATGCGGGAGGAGAAATTGATTTCGAATCAAGCACAGAGGGGACAACCTTTATAATTACACTTCCAAAGTATTCTTATGATGAATCAATAGATGAAGAATAGCAATTATACCGTTATGCCCATTTGCCGCATCAAAATAGTTGCGTTCATATTTTGTGAAACACCCCTACGAAGTTTGTAATCAAAATCCAACCTTTCATCAGTAATATCAACCTCAAAACAGAAATTCCTGATATTATCTGGAAATATTGATTCAAGTTCGCCTAACATTATATCATGTGTTGCAACAATTCCACTTGACTTTAAACTGATCAGTTGCTTTAGCAATGCTTCGGATCCTTGATGTTTATCCTTTGAATTAGTTCCCTTTAATATTTCATCAAGGATGATGAACAACTCGTTTCCATCTCTCAGAACATCGATAATGCTCTTTAACCTTTTGAGCTCTGCGTAAAAATAAGATTCATTTTTTTGCAAAGAGTCTTGAGTTCTAATACTTGTGTAAAGTTGAATAGGACTAAATTGATAGCTTTGGGCAGGAACTGAGCAACCATTCATAGCCAAAACCATGCTCGTAGCAATTGTTCTTAAATAAGTGCTTTTACCTGCCATATTTGCCCCAGTTATTAAAACAAAGGAGCCTTTTAAAATTTCTACATCATTATGTACACGGGTTGATCCGGCTATTAAAGGATGTCCGAGTGCTTTGGCTAATATCATTTCATCTGAGATGGAAAATTCCGGAACTGTTGAATCTTTCATATTAAAATTGAAATTAGCCAGACTTATTAAGGCGTCAGTTTCAGCAATCAAATAAAACCATTCAGCCAGCTCTTTTTGATTTTTTTTCTGCCATTTTTCTAATCGTATCATTTGCAAAATATCCCATAAAAAAATGGCATTTAATAAGGTCCACGAAATTGGATTCAATCTATTATCTAGGGCATTTAAAATGGCTGAAAGTTCCTTGAGCTTTTTACCTGCTTCCACCGAATTAATTGCTTGCAGGTCTTTCGGGAATTTCAAATTTTCTTTTGACTTAAGTTCATCGATGATTTTCAGCAATTTACTATACTTAACAAGCATATCGCTTGTTTTAGAAACGAGTGAATGTCGTGTATTGGTTTTTTTAATTAATGTACCGGCAATCCCCCAGGGGATAATTAGATATAGCAAATAATTTTGAAAAGTGATCATCTTTATCGACAGAAGGGCCGTAAAAAGAGTAGTAACAACTGGTATCAATATTACCAGGTATAAATAAAGCATATTTTGAAATAATCCTGGCAATTTTATCCAATTCATGATGCGTTCCCTATCATTTTCTCCTTCTTCATGAGCTGTTCCTGTAGCCTGGAATTTTTGACGCCATTCTAATTGGCTGGCCAAAAAATTGATAAATCGTTGCCGTTCTATTATTCTATCTTTTATTAGTATGGGATTTTTTAGTCTCTTTGCTAATTGTTCTGTACCAATATTGGTGACAGTTCGGGCAAGAAATTGGAAAAGGGATCCTTTCCCAAACAAATCAATATCAAAAGCAAAGGGGTGTTCCGGATCCTGAAAGATTTCTCCATCTTTAAAGTTGGAATAGTTTCCTTTCTCTGCCTTTTCTTCGTTTTCGTTAATTTGGGTATATGCTTTTAATAATTGAAGTTCATAAAGAACTTTTGAATGATATTGAACAAGCATAGCAAAGGATAAAATTGAAACAGATAGAACTAAAACCACTAAGGAAATAGAGGCATAAACAGCCGACAGATAAACACCAAATGCAGCAATAATAAAAAGAACCAATCTTAAAATTGACAGATTTTTACTTTTTGAGGAGATTTTCTGTGATAGCGCAGAATAATAAATGGTTCTTGAATTATAACTTTCTACCATACTTTGCCTAATTAACTATCTGGGAATAAAAGTATAAAACCTTTTTATTTCTAAAACTTACAGGCATAAAAAAACGGAGTCCGCGAATGCGGACCCCGCCAAACCCAAAAGAATCGAATTATGAAAAAATTAATCAACTAATATCTTAATCAAAGGTAAATTATAACCTGAATCTCGTTGTTCTAACTTAATAATATAGAGACCCTTATTTACCGCAGGCAAATATACTGCATTTTTGTTTTTCACAAGTTTTTTTTCAACAATTTTTTTTCCATCAAGGGAAAAAAGTTCAAAAATGAGATTTGGATTTGTCCTTATATCACTATTTATGTCAATATAGATGATTTCAGAAGCCGGATTCGGATAAACTTGTAGGTCCTCCAATCCTATCTCATTTATGCCTACAAGTGCCGCATAATGACAAGTTTGGTAGAGTGAATTTTGATAAATCAAATTTCCGGCCTCTTCATAACATAAGGCCTCATAACCTCCACATACTCCACCATAAGCATTGTTGCAACTATTAAGCACGCCATAATAACTTCCCAACCCTTCAATCCAAATCTCTTCTTTATTATTCATATACTCATGAAGGGTAATTTGTTTTTTAAACCCATCAAGCATTTCTATTGAATCAATGGCCGTTACAACAAAATGAAGTGTATCATATGCATTCAGATAGGTATTTACAGCTTCAATTGAATCATTTTCTGAAACCCCAAAGTTGTAAATCATACCTGCAGGATATCCGGGAGGCTTAAAAAAAACCTGTTGTAGCTCGTCTTCTCTGATCAATCCGTAATAGAACCAATCCAGTTGCGCCTCATCATTACACCTGTAAACCTTTTTATAAGCATTGTTTTCAAAGAGCGAATCACCTTCAAACTTTATATGATGCGATGAATACAAATTTCCATTTGGAAGGCAATGAATTTCTACAGTGCTCCATACAGCATCTGCCTTTACCAGATAACTGCTATTTTGGGATATTGTAGAGAAAGTAAATAAAAAAAGTAAAATTATAGTAGTTGTAAATCGCATTAAAATATTGTTGTTTAATACAAAACTAATTGAAAATGGTTACAAAAAAATGAGCTTAACAGATAATTAACAGGCTAATCATTTGTATCCCATCGCTGAAAAGGATTTAAAACCAGGTTGTTGTTATAATACCGGGGATCATTAGTAACTTCTGTTCCCGCCCAATCAGGAATTTCTATTTGTTCCATTTCATCAGACAACTCCACCTCCGCAAGAATAAGTCCTTCATTTTCGCCTGTAAAAACATCTATTTCCCAGGATTTTTCTTTTACCGTACAGTAATACCTGGTTTTTTCTATTAATGGTTTTTCGCAAAGTTTTAATAATTCAACAGCATCACTTTTAGGAATTTCATATTCAAACTCATCCCTTGAAGAACCCTTGTTTCTTCCTTTTATGGTTAACCAGGCCTTATCATCTGCTACTCGAATACGTACAACTCTTTCGGGATCCTTATTCAAAAAACCCTGACGAATTAGCTTATGGGTAGCATTTTTCTTAAACCCTTCATTTTTTACCAGGAACTTCTTTTCAATCTCTTTACCCATCTTAATCTTTTAATCTGTTAATATAAGTTTTATTAACTGCGTGTTACCTTTGTATGCTAATTTAAGATAATACAAACCTGCACTATAATTACGCAAATCCAATACTTCACTATATGATCCAGTCACAAAATTCTTGTTAAACATAACCTGATCAATTTTTCCAACTGAATCGATAATTTCTACACACAAACTCCCGGACTCCGGTATGTCAAACATAATTGAAACTTCGTCGGAAGCTGGATTTGGCGATAATTGATACGTGATCATATTTAGTTTTGATGGGTCATTATAATTTGTAAATATGCCATTAAAGCGCACCCCATCAATCCAAAGCTCAAATCCATATTCCCAGGTATCCGCATGAATTTCGACCCATGAAATATCTGATAGCGAAATATTTCCATACGCCGATCTTGCCCAGGGTGACACTCCGGATAAAACTACTTTTATCTGTTTCCACTGCCCCATGGTAGGATTCAAAATGGTAATGGCCGACGCGGTATATTTGAAATATCCGCCACAATTATTCCCGAGATATACATTGCAAAATTGAAATCCATACCCGGTATTATTAATACTCTTTAACCAAAAAACAAGGGTATCCTGTTCAGTAAAACTCCAGGAGGCCATTGAATCACCGGCTGGCCTGTACATTACACCAATATCCCAACCATTTCCTGTTGAAACATGAACTGAAGCATCGCCAAACAATTTTTCATCATAATCCCATTCCACCAGGGTAGGTTCCGATAAACCATAACCCCAACAAGCCTCAGGGTAGGCATACCATTCGGCCCCGGGCTCCGCCATATCAAGTGGAAATTGATTTTGCCATTGCACCGGGTCTCCTGCGATAAACGGCTGCCAGTCAATATTCCCACTAAGTTTGCAATCAATTATGGCTTCATCATCAATTACAAAATCATTGTTCTCAGCAAAAATAGTTTCGCTTGAAGTATTTTCGATGTGAAACAATGCTGTGCCATCAAATACATTATTCGTGAGGGTATCGTTTTCAGTATCGCCCTCTATGTAAATTCCATTCCGGTTATTTAAAAAATTATTTTCATGAATGACAGAATGCTCTGTTTCTTTAAGCGATATGGCGACTGTATTTCCTTCCACCAGGTTTTCATAAATGTTGTAATCACCTGAATTTTGATTTTGATAGGGAACTATTCCATCTCCTTCCCACAATTCAATGCCTGTTGGGTTTTCGCTTATCTCATTGTCATATATTTGATTGTTATAGCCACGATCTATGGCAATACCGGAGTATTGATTTCCAATGATCTCATTGTTTCTAACAATGCTGTTAAATGAATATCCTAACCAAAAACCATAATGGCTGTAATTGCAATTATTATACTCATAAATATTTCCATCAGCGAAAGTGGCTTCAATGGCATTGTGTGGCGAAAACGAGCAATTGTTATAAGCAAAGTAATTGTTGTTTGGTATTTGTGAATACTGAAATTGTCCTAAAAATATGCCATCACCCGAATAAGAAAAGTCATTACCAACAACATAATTGTTGTTAGAAACTATGAGCAGGATGGCGGCGCAATCGCTGGGATTAGTAAAGGGCCGGTTGATATGGGCTGCTTGATTGTTCTGAATATCGCAATCATCTGTAAAATACATGCGAATACCATAAGAGGTGTTCCAGTCAAAATTGTTATCGTGTATCAAAATACTATCGCAGTGATACAGGGCAACGCCATCATTTTGCATGTTCATAGTATTGCCGGTAACCTGGGCATATTGCGTTTGATACATCATTACTCCCCCACCAAGTGCCTGTTGGTAATTTGTCCATATAGAAATCCATCCCGTTGAATCCACTTTATTGTATGAGAAATTATTGCCATTAATATTTATATGGTCCGAATTAAGTATGTAAACCGCATAAAAATAATGACTTACACTTTCAAAATTTTTGATCTCAATATAACTTGAATTATTGATGTAAATGGCTTTCCCGTAATAATTATCTCCTTCCAGGTTAACATTCGAGCCATCCAGAATGATATTCTGTTTTCCGTTGATCTGAATGAGTCCATCATTTCCGGGATCAGGCAGGTTATAATTTCCCGGATTAAAAATTATCCAGGAATTGCTGGGAATTTCTATATTATCAGCTGGATCCATGTATGTTTGGGAAACACAGCTTAGGGTAGCAAATAAAATTGCTATTAGGAGATAAAGTGTTTTCATGGAGAAAGTTTGTTTGTTGAATGAACGAAAATACGCAAATAATGATAAAATGTCAATTCGAAATTGCAGAATAAATATTCAGCAAACACTTATTATATCAACAACCGGTTATTAAACAAATTATCTACATTTGCTCTGAAATTTTCAAAATTTGAACCCTCTAAAACAACTAGCCGGACAAACAGCAGTTTATGGGATGGCAACCATTGTCCCCCGTTTGCTCAACTTCCTTTTGATACCTTTATATACCCGGTTGATGTTAAAAGATGAATATGGTGTAGTAACTGAATTATATGCCTACATCGCCATTTTTTTTGTGATCCTTTTGTATGGAATGGAAACAACTTTTTTCCGATTTGCAGAAAAAGAAAAAAATCCCGAACCGGTATTTTCTACATCGCTGATCAGCATTTTCACAACCTCTTTTTTGTTTTTTATATTGGTTTGGATTTTTGTAAATCCCATTTCAGGATTGCTAGAATATCCTAATCATCCATCATATATTTTAATGGCAGCCGGCATTGTGGCCATTGATGCTTTTAATGCTATTCAATTTGCCTACCTGAGAAAACAAAACAGGGCCTTTAAATTCTCCATTATCAAGATTATCATTGTTGGTGTTAACGTCTTGTTGAACTTATATTTCATCTTGTTTTGTGAATATATCTATGCTAAAAATCCGGATTCGCCCTGGCTGTTTTTTTTCCAACCTGGAATGAAAGTAGAGTATGTGCTCATATCAAATCTGGTAGCCAGTTTGCTGGGTGTAATCATTCTAATACCGCAAATTCTTAAAACCAAATTATCATTTGACTGGACTTTGGTAAAACACATGTTAAAATATACCTTCCCGTTGCTGATAGTGGGAGTGGCAGGCATGATCAATGAACAGGCAGATAAAATAATATTCAAATATCTGGCTTTTATACCTGAAGGGATCGAAAATTCGGATACCTATATTTTAGCCCAGTTGGGTATTTACGGTGCAAGTTATAAAATTGCCGTACTGATGGTAATTTTTATTCAAATGTTCAGGTATGCGGCCGAACCTTTCTTTTTTGCCCAGGCAAAGAAATCAAATTCAAGAACCATTTATGCTGATGTGATGAAGTTTTTCGTCATCTTCTGTTTGCTCATTTTTATGGGGGTTATGTTTTATATGGATGGTGTAAAGCTCCTGATCGGAGAAACTTATCGGGAAGGACTTTTTATTGTCCCCATTATACTGATGTCATATTTATTTCAGGGTGTTTTTTATAATCTTTCTATATGGTATAAACTCACCGACATGACAAAATTCGGTGCTTACATCGCAATAGGAGGCTCCGTGATAACCATACTTGCCAATGTTTTACTTGTACCGGCATTCAGTTATTTGGGTGCAGCCTGGGGGCATTTTATATGTTACCTCGGTATGATGATTGTTTCCTATTTTCTTGGCAAAAAGTACTTCCCGGTTCCCTACGATCTCAAAAGGCTATTTTTGTATTTTGCACTCTCGGGTGCCATGTATTTTACTTTTGAAGTGTTTTATCCTACAATACTCATAATTCGATTGATTTTAGGCACACTATTTATCGGGTTGTTCATCGCGGTAGTGTATTTTCTCGAAAAGCCAAATTTCAATAAACAAGCGGTTTAGCCATTTTCCATTTAACAGGATTTAACGAATCAAACCCACTTTTTTCCTTACTTTTGCGTTTTTTAAACGAATTGATCTACCGCATGAAAGTTAAGATTGTCAATCATTCCAGGCATACTTTACCCAATTACGAAACCCCTGCATCAGCCGGGATGGATTTACGTGCTAATATTGACGAACCTATCGTTTTTAAACCGCTCGACCGCCACTTAGTCCCTACCGGATTGTTCATTGAGCTTCCTGTTGGATTTGAGGCCCAGATACGTCCGCGAAGTGGGCTGGCCATTAAAAAAGGCATTACCTTACTTAACTCTCCTGGCACCATTGATGCCGATTACAGGGGCGAAATTAAGGTGATCATGGCCAATGTTTCCAATGAGGAATTTATTGTTAATGATGGCGACCGTATCGCTCAAATGGTGATAGCCAAACACGAATCGGCTGAGTGGATTGAGGTAGAAGAACTGGAAGAAACAAGTCGTGGTGCAGGTGGATTCGGTAGCACAGGAACTAAATAATATTGCATTTTAATGTTGAAACTCCTAAATAAAATATTCATTGTTCTTTTCATTGTTGGGTTTGCAGCTTGTAAGTCAACCGAAATAAAACAAACCAGTCATAAAGGAACAAGTGAAGCTGTTGATGTCAAAGACAACAGCGATGTTTTTATTGATGCCAATAAGGCAAAGATGTTAGGTAATGTTGAAGAATCGCGTAAGCTTTTTGAAAAAGCGCTGACCATCAACCCCTATGATGCCGCCTCCATGTTTGAGTTGGCAAAGATCCATGTAAACCGCAAAGAATTTGATGTTGCGGCTCAATACCTGCAAAAAGCTGTTGAAATTGAACATGAGAATGTTTACTACCTGATGCTGTATGGAAGCTTAATGCAGGCCACAGAGCATTTCAGGGAAGCCATTCAATCCTATAAAAAAGTAATTGAATTGAAACCCGGATTTCCGGAATATTATGATAAACTTGCTCTCGCCTATTTATACAATGGCCAGGCCGATGAAGCAATCAGGGTTTACAATGATCTGGAGGAACAGGTTGGCATAACCGAAGAACTTTCAATAAAAAAACATAGCATTTATCTTCAGGACGGGAAGGTAGATCAGGCAGCCAATGAGATCAAAAAATTAATAGATGCTTTTCCCAACGAATCCAGGTATTACTCCATGCTTGCCGAGCTATATATGTCTGAGGGCAGGAGCGAGGATGCGTTATGGGCTTATAATAAAGTAAAAGAGATCAATCCCGACGATCCCTACATTGATATTTCGCTGGCTGAATATTATAAGTCAGCAGGCGAGGATGATAAAGCGTTTGAATTTCTCAAGGCCGGCTTTTTAAATAAGAACCTTGACATTGATTCCAAAATCCAGATTCTGATTCGTTACTATACAGCCAATGAAATTTACGATACTTACAAAGCTGAAGCTTTTGAATTGTCTGAAGCACTTGTTGAAACACATCCTACTGATCCAAAAGCATACTCCATGTATGGCGATTTTTTATACCAGGATAACCAATATGCCAATGCCAGAGATGCATTTAAAAAGGTAATTGAACTTGATGATAGCAAATACGTTGTTTGGGAACAATTGCTATTTGCTGAAGCGGAGCTAAAAAACAACGACAGTTTGCTGGTTGAAAGTCAAAAGGCTATTGAGTTGTTTCCTGAACAACCTCTGCCATATTTGTTTGCCGGAAGTGTATATTATCAAAAGAAAAAATGGCAGGATTGTGTTCTGGTTCTTGAGCACGGACTATTTTATGTGATCAATAACGATGCAATGCTCACCCAGTTTTTCAGCTATCTGGGTGATGCTTATTATCAATTGGATGATTTCCAAAAGTCCGATGAATACTATGATAAAGCACTTAAGATAAATCCCAACAATGACTACGTACTCAATAACTATGCTTACTATCTTTCGTTAAGGGGTGAGGATTTGGAAAAGGCGGCACAAATGGCCAAAAAAGCAACAGAGCTAAAACCCAGCTCCTCCAATATGGATACTTATGCATGGGTGCTTTTTAAATTGGGCTATTACGATGAAGCAAAACTTTGGCTTGAAAAAGCTATTGATGCGGGCGCTCAGAACAATGCCGTAATTATTGAGCATTATGGTGATGTGCTTTGGAAACTGGGAATGGAACAGGAGGCTCTTATCCAATGGAAAAAAGCAGCTGAAGCAGGTGAAGGCTCAAAATTGTTGAATAAAAAGGTAGAAGCTCAAAATTATTTTGAATAGATCCATGGCATTCAAATCCCTGATATCCTCTATGGCGAAGCAATTTACAAATACGATCGGTTCAAAATTGTTCCTGGTTTTTGCAATTTTGCTGCTTTTGCTGGTTTCATGTAAAACAAACAGAAGTATCATAAAGGAACCCATTAAGGAATATGGAGCCGACTTTTTATTCAATAAGCTCAAAGAAAACGAATTAAGATACGATTGGTTTAGCGCAAAATACAGTCTCGACCTCATCATTGAAAAAAAGAAAACATCATTTTCAGGGCAGCTCCGAATGCGAAAAGATTCCGCCATTTGGATTTCACTTTCGCCGGCACTTGGAATTGAAATGGCCCGGCTGCTCATATCCGTGGATTCGGTAAAATTTATCAATAGAATCAATAAAACTTATTTTGTTGGCGACTATGTGAGCATTAATAAAATGCTTGGAACCAACATCGATTTTGATATCATTCAATCCCTTCTTATCGGTAACGACTTAACATATTATGAAGAAGGCAAATTCAGGGCAAGTTACGACAGTAAGGAATACCACCTTGTTACGGCCGGAAGATCGAAGCTTAAGAAATACGTGAGAAACAAGGAAGATGAGGACAGGATTTATATTCAAAACATATACCTGAATCCGGAATCATTCAAGATTTCAACCATGAAAGTGAAAGAATTGAAAAAGGAAAGTATCAAGCTTGAAGCCGATTATTCGGACTTTCAGATGGTGGTGGATCAATTATTTGCACATCATGTGGTTTATGATATTTCTGCTGATTCGCCAATCCTGACAGAAGTTGAATACTCAAAAGTTAAGATTAACGAACCACAGCAATTTCCTTTTAAAATTTCCACCAAATATTCACGTATTCAATAATGTCTTAAATTTGATCGTTTAAGAACGATTTAATTTATGTTTTTTCCGAAGTTTATAATAAAATCTGTTTTGCTATTAGGGCTGTTCACTATTATGGCCATTGCCAATCCATTATTCAGCCAAAACAAAAAGGAAAAACTAGAGGAAAATAAAAAAAAGATCGAACAGGAAATTCAATACAACACCAAACTGCTCGATGAAACAAAAAAAACAAAATCAACCACGCTCAATCAACTGGTTATTTTAAAAAAGCAGATTGCCGACCGTGAACGATTGATCAATAATATCAACGAAGAAATTCAGACGACTAACCAACAAATTGAGTTGAATAATGAAATTCTGGCCGATCTGAAAAAAGACCTGCTTCACCTGAAGGAAGAGTATGCACAAATGATTTATTATGCCTATAAAAACAGGGATTCATTTGATCGGTTAATGTTTATTTTCTCCGCCCGTGATTTTAACCAGGCCTTCCGAAGGGTTAAATATTTTCAGCAATACGCTGCCTACCGTGAAACACAAGCCGAACTAATCGTGAAAACGCAGGACGATATTGCAGTTACAATTCAAAATCTTGAAAACTTTAGAAATGAAAAGTTTACACTCCTTACAAGGCTTGAAGAAGAACGCGATAAATTAAACCAGGAAAGAAGCCTGCAAAATAAAACATATCAAACCCTCACTAAAAAGGAAAAAGAACTGGCAGCAACCATTAAAGAGAAAGAGAAAGCGGCAAAAAAACTCCAGAGCGAAATTGAAAAGATCATAGCCGAAGAAATCCGTTTGGCTTCCGAAAAATCAGGAACTACCTCCACCGGTACTTTTGCCCTCACACCTGATGAAATGGAACTTTCTGCAAGTTTTCAGCAAAACCAGGGAGGACTTCCATGGCCGGTGGAGCGTGGAATCATTTCCAGTACTTTTGGAGAACATGCTCATCCGGTTTTGAAAGAAGTAAAAACCAAAAACAATGGTGTTGACATTTTAACAGATGAAGGAATGGAGGCTCGGGCCGTTTTTGGTGGCGAAGTTACCCGGGTCATGTCCATCCCCAATTACAATTATGTGGTGATGATTCGTCATGGAGAGTTTTTAACCGTTTATTCCAACCTCTCGGAAGTGTACGTTACCCGGGGCCAGAAAATAGATACCAAGCAAGCTATCGGTAAAATATACACCGATACCAAAGACCAAAAAACTGAGCTCCATTTTGAGTTGTGGAAAGGTAAAACGTTGTTAAATCCCGAGGGTTGGCTTGCTAAATAAAACGGTTTATCTCCATCCAAAACGATTCTTCTGTAAAATTTCACAGTTCGGTAAGTCCTGTTTTAATTAACTGAGCTCTTTTATCACCTTTGCTGCAAATTCAATTTAATGAAACTTTTGTTATCCATAATATTTCTGCTTGCAGCAAAAATCCTTTTTGCCCAGGTTATAATTTCAGGAACTATTCTGGATAATAACAATCAGCCATTAACCGGGGTCAATGTGTATATTCAATCGAGCTATGACGGAGGTTCTACCAACGAAAACGGAATTTTTAAGTTTGAAACTGCACTCACCGGAAAGCAAAATCTGATAGTAAGTTTTATTGGATTTAAAACCATCGAACGCGAAATTGATTTGGGAGGAAATAATATCACGCTGAATTTCACGCTGAAAGAAAGCAGCAACAGCTTGAATGCTGTGGTAATCACTGCCGGGAGTTTTGAGGCGAGTGATGAAAAGAAATCAGTAATATTCAAGCCACTTGATATCGTTACTACCGCCGGCGGACTGGCCGATATCCCATCCGTGATCAATACGCTTCCCGGAACCCAAACCGTGGGCGAGGAGGGTAAACTCTTCGTAAGGGGAGGAGATAGTTATGAAACACGAACCTTCATTGATGGGATGATCGTTGATGAGCCTTATGGTTCAACGGTACCTGATATTCCGGCACGGGGGAGGTTTTCACCTTTTTTATTCAGTGGCACCATGTTTAGCTCCGGTGGCTATTCGGCTGAATACGGTCAGGCGCTTTCATCCGCCCTGGTTTTACAAACCAACGACCTCGCCCCTGAAACTGTAACAAGTTTATCATTGATGTCGGTGGGATTAAGCGCCGGCCATACCCATCGCTGGAAAAATAGTTCGTTTGCCTTTTCGGCTGATTATCTGAACCTCTCTCCATACTTTGCACTGATAAAGCAGGATTTCGATTGGGAAAAAGCACCGGGAGGTTTGGGGGGTTCACTTGCCTACCGGCAAAAAACCGGTAAAAACGGTCTGATCAAGGTATATTCACAATTTGGCAACGAAACCAGCAGCCTCTATTATCCCGGGTATTTGGATGTTTCAAAAGAAAACCAGGTGGCCATGAACAACGACAATGTTTACATCAATGCAACTTACCGCGATTTACATGGTGAAAAGTTAATCTCAAATGGAGGTGTTTCCTACACTTACAACAAGGATAACATGGACATTTCAACAGATAATATCACTGAAGAAATGAGAAATATGCAACTCCGTTACAACCTCACCTGGCTATTAAATGAAGAAGTCAATATCAAATTTGGAGCAGATGCATGGAACCGAAATTTTACACAGGGATTTGATTTTACCGAATTTGACAACCCTATATCAAATAGTTTTGATGACCTGATCAGTGCGGGTTTTACAGAAGCAGAAGTTAAAATTTCAAGCCGGTTTGCAGCCAGGGCAGGCGTACGGGCCGAATACTCTTCTTTACTTCAAAAAGGCAGTTTTGCACCACGATTATCCCTTGCAGCCAAAACAGGTAAGTCGAGCCAGGTTTCACTAGCATGGGGAAATTTCTATCAATCTCCGCTGAACGATTATCTCATTTTTAACCATCATTTGGGATTTGAAAAAGCTACCCATTATATTGTCAATTATCAGTTGATGAAAAACAGGAAAACCTTTCGGATTGAAGCATATTACAAAGATTACGGCAAACTCGTGAAATACGATAGTTTATACAATCCCCAACCAGCAGGTTACAACAATAATGGCAAAGGGTATGCCCGGGGAATAGATATCTTTTGGAGGGATGACTCACACGGCAACATCGACTATTGGATTTCCTATTCATGGATCGATACCGAACGCAATTACCGGGATTACCCTGAAATGGCCACCCCAACATTTGTGTCGGATCATAACCTTACCATCGTTTTTAAAAATTATATTCCGGCCATAACTACGCAACTTGGATTCACTTACAAACTCGCTTCAGGCCGGCCTTACTACAACCCTGAAAATCCTGAATTTTTAGGTGACCGAACGAAGATTTACAACGATTTGAGTTTTAACTTAAGTTATCTTACTAACCTCTGGGATCACTTTACAATCGTTCATTTTTCAATGGGAAATGTGCTGGGCTCAGATCATACTTTTGGTTACAGATATAGTTTAAATCCTGATTCGCAGGGCGAATACAACTCCATTGCGATCAAACCCGGTGCAAAAAGGTTTGTGTTTCTGGGAATATTTGTTTCGATATAAAATTTTGGAATAATTTTGGTAATTCATACAAGCTTTAATTTAAAACACACATCATGAAAAACTTGATTTTTTTAGTACTCTTAGCTTTCACCGTAAATATAGGAACTGCGCAGGATGAAAGCAGTTACATGATGATCATGGTAAAACACAAGAAGTCGTTCAAAATGGCGCGTACCGAACAGGATTTTCAAAACCTGGCCAACAGTTTTGAACGGATAGCCAATGCCGAAACCGACCAATGGCACCCGCTCTATTACGCTGCTATGTGTTATATCAATATGAGTTTTGTTAATGAAGACAATGAACAAAAGGATGCTTACCTGGATAAAGCTCAAACTTTTGTGGATAAAGCGCTGGAAATATATCCTGATGAGTCAGAAATACTGGTTTTACAAGGATTGCTTTACCAGGGTAGAATTCAAATTGATCCGGCCGGCAGGGGTATGACTTATTCAGCAAAAGCCAATGAACAATTGAATGCCGCCAAAGAGATCAACCCTGAAAATCCAAGGGCATATTACCTGCTTGGATTAAATGTTTTGCATACACCCGAAGCATTTGGCGGAGGCCCTGCAGTGGCATGTCCGCTGTTTAAAACAGCCATCGACAAATTTAAAAATTACGTTCCTGAAAACGTGCTTTCACCTACCTGGGGTGGCGAACGTAACCAAATGCTCTTTGATCAATCCTGCGGCGACCAAAACTAAACAACAATAGATCATGGCAATGGTTTGTCCAAAAAATCAACGGGCTATTTTAGGCCACATCAGGGACCTGGTCCTGATAGTTTTCATCGGAAATTTTATATCATTCCTCTTCAACCAGGACTTTTCCGACTTCTGGCATCGGATTGAAATCGGTTCATGGTATAGTTTAATGATTGGAGGAACATTGTGGAAAGGAAATCAATTTATTGGCTGGTACCTTTCCCGAAAACTTGATTACAACAAAAGACCGTTTTTCACCCTGCGGGTGAATCTCATTTCCATGTTTATTTATTCGCTGATTGCCATAATAATTGTCAATTATATCTGGTACGTATGGATTTGGGACTGGACCATATCCAAAATGTTCAGCAGTGGATATCCTTCCATGATCATTGAGTTTGTGGTAACCATTATCATAACTTCCATTTACTTTGCAATTGGTTTTTTCCAGGCCTGGCGCGAATCGGCTGTAAATGAGGAAAGGCTCCAGAAAGAAAGTATCAAACTTCAGTACAATGCATTAAAAAACCAGGTAAATCCCCACTTCCTTTTTAACAGCCTGAACACCCTGACTACACTGGTTTATAAAGATCCTGACCTGTCGGCTAAATTCATCAAACAATTATCGGAAGTGTACCGCTATGTGCTCGAACATAAAGATAGTGAGCTGGTAAATTTGGATGAAGAAATCGCATTTTGCAAACATTATATTTACCTGCAGCAAATCAGGCATGGAGATAATCTGAAAACAAATATCAATATCCCAGCCAATCAACCGATCATGGTGGTTCCTTTGTCAATCCAGCTTTTGATTGAAAATGCCATCAAACACAATGAGGTTTCGGATGATCATCCATTGGAAATTACAGTCGATATAGAAGATCAGTTTATAGTTGTAAAAAATAATTTGCAACTGCGAACCGCTATCCCCGATTCGGGAGGAATTGGGCTGGATACCCTCGAAAAAAGGTATACATTTTTGAGCGACCAGCATTTCAGCAGCGAAAAAACAGATTCAGCTTTTGTAGTTAAAATTCCACTAATAAAAAAGCAGGTAGCATGAAAGTATTGATCATTGAAGACGAAAAGCCGGCTGCCGAGCATATTCAAAACCTCGTTAAACGTTTTGATACTTCCATTGAGGTATTGGGTCCGCTGGATGCCGTTAGGAAAAGCGTGGACTGGTTTAACAACAATCCCCATCCCGATTTGGTGATGATGGACATTCAACTTGCCGATGGTTTGTCTTTTGAGATATTTGAAAAAACAGTTGTAAAATGTCCGGTCATATTTACCACGGCATTTAACGATTACGCCATTCGTGCATTTAAGGTTAACAGTGTGGATTATCTTCTAAAACCCATCGATTTTGAAGAGCTAACCAAAGCATTTGAGAAATTTCAGAATACATATCAAAAGCAGGATGTCGACAAGTTTGCCACCCTGATGGACCAGGTTTTAAATGGCTTTAACAAAGAATTTAAGCAAAGGTTTGTGATCAAGGTTGGAGAACACATTAAGTCAGTTAGAGTGGAGGATATTCTCTATTTCTACAGTATGGAAAAGGCTACCTTTTTACTTTCCAACAACAACCACAATTATGTAATTGATTACAGTCTTGAACAAGTGGAGGAAATGGTGGATCCAGGTCTGTTTTTCAGGATTAACCGTAAATACCTGGTGAATATCGATTCCATTGAAGATATTATTTCGTACTCAAACAGCAGGTTGAAACTGGAATTAAAAAATTCAAAAGAACACGATGCTATCGTAGCCCGTGAAAAGGTATCTGCGTTTAAAAAATGGCTGGACAGGTAAGTTAGGTTACATCATCCGGGCGATCATTTCACTCCAGACTTCTCTCTTTTTGATCAGAAATTTATTTTCGATATCGCTATTGGTAATAATATTAAGACCTTGAGGAAATAACATCCGGTCTTTAAACAACACCACATCGCGGATATCCCTGGGGTATATTTCAATGTCTTCATGCTCTGAACCATTGGGTTCTGCCTTAAAGTAAACACGCTGTGTGGTTAATATAAGCTTTCCTTTAACCGGGCTTCCATTGGAAACCAGGGTGCTTTCTCCTGCTTTTACTACCTGCTCATTGGGGTTCATTGTAATCTTCATGGTTTAAATTGTTTATTGGTTGCTGATGTTTATATGGCTTTTTAAATCAACTTCACAACATACTGACGCCTTTACATCTCAATTGTTACAGTTCTTTTCAAAATCAATCATTTTTGATCAATTACCTCCATTACTTCCTTAAACTTTTCATTGGGAACCGGCACTGATAATACATACTGTTTTATTTTCCAGACACCGTCCTTCTGTTGCAATACCCCGGAACCGCGCAAAGTGCCCTTTCCGTAGTCAATCAACTCATCAAACCAGGCAACAGTGCCGTCCTCCGAAAAATAAACCGATCGGTGTGTTGCCACAAAAGTCCAGGTTTTTTGCTTTTCAAAATGGGGTTTTGACCATTCGTAAAACTCAGCTTTGGTCCATATTTCAGTTGAATCCGTTCCGATATAAACGGCGTCTTCATCAAAATAGCTGAAGTATTCATCCTGTTGCACATTTGCAGCAGCATTGTGCCAGTCGGTTAACAATTGGTCAATTGCAGCAGATTCATCCTGTTGAGCATGTATTCCAATGGAGAATAAAATTGTAGCGATTAAGAGGATAGTAGCGGTTTTCATAGGTTTTAGATTTATTCATATTTAATTGCTTTCACCGGATCGTCGTTGGCGACTTTCCAGGCATTTGTAAATACTGTTAAGGTTGTGATCAGCATAGAAAGAACCAGAACCATTACAAAGATCCACCATTGAATTCCGATATGAAAAGCATATTTATTTAACCAGATCGACATCACATACCAGGCAATCGGCCAGGCAATGATATTGGCAATTATCACAATTTTTGCAAAATTTCCGGTAAGGTGAAATATGATATTTTTAACTGTGGCGCCGATCACTTTGCGGATCCCGATCTCTTTTTTGCGTTGCTCAGAACTATAAGATACCTGTGCAAACAGACCCAGGCAGGCGATGATCACCGAAATTACAGAAAGATAGATAAATGCCGTTCCAATCCTTGATTCATCGGTATAATTGGCTGCAATATCCTCACTTAAGAATGAATATGTGAATGGCTCTCCCGACTGAATTTGCTGCCATTTATCTTCAAGAGAAGCGATTATACCGCTGGTGCTGTTGGGATTGATTTTTAAAGACACCTGGTAAAAATAATCCCAGGGATTGTTGGTGATTATAAGCGGTTCGATGTTTTGATTTAAAGGTGCAAAATGAAAATCGCTCACCACGCCTATAATTTTATGTTCGCCGTTCCGCATAATTTTTTTGCCAACCGGATTTTCCCAGCCAAGTTGCTTTGCAAGCGTTTCATTAATGAGAAAAGTGGTTTCATCGGTTTTGTTACCCTCAATGAAATTTCGTCCACGGGTCACCTCTATTCCCATCATGGGCAAAAAATCACTGTCCACATCAATTACATGGCTCATGATCCAATGGTCCATCCCTTCGGGTTGATATCCGTTTTGCGTTAGGCCATTTCCGGGCAGGGCGGTGGAAGCCGAAGCCATTTCTACCCCGGGAATTTTTAAGAACTCACTTTTTATCAACTCCACATTTCGCATGGCTGCTTCACTGGGAAGTTCAATTGTAACGATGTTTTCCTTATTGAAGCCCAATCCCTTTTTTTGCATGAAGTGAATTTGGTTGTAAATAACAAAGGTGGAAATGATTATGATGATCGAAATTAAAAACTGAAAAACGACAAGGGCATCTCTCAATAGCGGTTTTCCTTTTTTTAAGTTCAAGCCCTTGATGCTTATCACCGGTTTAAATCCGGAAATATAAAATGCCGGAACACTGCCTGCAGCAAGCCCTGTCATCAGGGTTATCGTAACAACAATTAGCAATATCACCGCATCAAAGTGAGCAAAAAACTTAATGTTTGTTTGCATAACCGTATTAAAGGCTGGTTCAAAAAGCTCGATCAGTAAAAAGGAAAATATAAGTGCAATAAAGGATAGCAGAAGCGACTCTCCTAAAAACTGCATGATCAATTGCCGCCTGTTGGCACCCACAACTTTGCGCAAGCCAACCTCCCTGGCTCTTTTTAATGATTGCGCCGTACTCAAATTCACAAAATTGATGGCAGCGATTAAAAGGACAAAAACTGAAAGGAGCAGGAAGTTATAGAGTTTCGATAAGTTGCCCTTACTATCCCAGTCGGTACTGGCATTGGAATAAAGATGAACATCAGACAGGGGCTCCAGGTAAAGGGACCAGGCCGTGCCAACATCGTTGTTGATGTGCCGGTCGGTAAACGCAGGCAATTTAGCTCTTAGTTCGTCGACAGAAGCGCCCTCAATGAGTTGGATGTAAGTGTAATAGGAATGGCCCCCATTCCAGTCGAGATAAACGTTAGGAAGCGCGTACAGGGTCGTAAACGAAATAAGCGCATTAAACCGAAGATGAGAATTTGCAGGAGAATTTTTTACTACACCAGTCACCTTTAGATCATACTCATTGTTGTACTTTAAAACCTCACCAACCACATCTGTTCTGTTAAAAATTTTATGTGCTGTTTCTTCGGTAAGCACAATGGTGAATGGCTCTCTCAATGCACTTTCAGGGTTTCCGTATAAGAGCGGAAATGTGAAAACATCAAAAACAGACGAATCTGCATTCAGTATCCTCGAAACGCCAATGTTTTTATCCTGCCAGGTAAAAAACCCACTTTGGCTGTAGCTGAAGCGAACCATATTTTCCACTTCCGGAAAATCGTCGAGAAAGGAAGGCCCGATACCTGCTGTTGCCTCTGCAGCTATTCCACCGGAATTAGGTGTGGTTTCGTCACCCAGGGTAACGCGGTAGATTTGATCCTTGAACTGGTGAAAATCATCATAGGTGAATTCGGAGTAGATGTATTTAAACATCAATAAGCTCAAAGCCATACCGAATGCCAGACCAAAAATATTGATCAGGGAATAGCGTCTGTTTCTTAAAATAAAACGCAGTGCGACATGCAGGTAATTCCTGAACATAGTGCTTAGCCTACTGCTTCTCTTTTGCGAAACATGAGTGGAATATTTCCGTTGTCAGGTGCTCCGATTTCCATCAGTTCCCAGTCTTTTTCTTTCTCCTGAATGAAATGTTTGAGCACAGTAACTTTATCTTTTGGCGGAACTTCATGTTGTTCCCAACTCAGCAACTCCACCTTGTAGTTAATGGTTTTCTTTTTACCGTTGATGTTCACTTCTATCTCAACGTTTTGTTCCGGTTCAATGTCCGGGATGAGGATGATTACTTCTCTCATAGTTGTAAAATTTAGTTATTCATATCGAATAGCGTCAACAGGGTTCATATTGGCTGCCCTGATAGCATGATAAGCCGTTGTTAAAAAAGCAAATATGGATACGATCAGTACAGGTATAATAAAATAATACCACGACATATGGATGCTGTATGCAAATTCGTCGAGGGCCTGCGACATGATGTACCAGCCAATGGGTAAAGCAACAATGGAAGCAATAATTACAAGCTTTAAATATCCTTTGACCAGCAAAACCATGACCTGCATTGCTGATCCTCCAAAAACCTTTCTAACGCCTATTTCTTTGGTTCTTCGTTCGGTCATGAGTGCTGTTAAACCATACAGGCCGAGGCAGGAAATCAGGATGGATAAGAGTGTAAAATAGGTGAAAAGCTTGAGCGTATTGCTTTCATCGCGATACATGTTATGCACATAATCTGAGGCATACTGGTACTCAAAAGGCACCCCCGGAAACAACTCATTCCACTTATCTTCCAGGGTTTGAACCGTTTCATTTTCATTGCCCGGATCCAACTTAACAGCAAGCGTATAGGCACTTTCGGGCCTGATCATATAAGCAGCGGGTTCAATCCTTGAGTGCAATGAATAATAATGATAGTCTCTGATTACTCCAATCACTCGTCGTTTATGAACCGTATCCATGATAGGAAGAAAAGTTTTCCCAATGGGATTTTCCCAGCCAAGAAAATCAACAGCAGCCTGATTCAGAATTACAGCCTCCTCTTCATCAAGGGCGAAATCTTTGTTAAAGTTTCTTCCCTCTACGATCGGAATATCCATCATCGGGAAAAAATTATAATCCACATAACCGATGCGGCAGGCAATTCTTGTTTTGGCTGAATCATCCACATTGATGGTACTTTGCGATCCGCTAACACCATTTATAAAAGAAACATGAGAAATATCCAAAACACCCGGAACAGTGTTAAAAGTGTTCCTGATCCGTTGCACTTCCTCTTCTGAATTATGGCTGTAAAGCGGAACCGATATAACATCTTTGTAATTTAATCCCAAATCCTTATTCAACACATATCGAAACTGTGAAAAAACCAGCCCTATGCTGAAAAGCATGCCAATTGAAAATACAAACTGAAGCGTAACAAGCCCTTTGCTCAAGTAACCCGAACTTCCGTTTTGATCATTAACTGCATTTTTTAAAACTTTGATGGGCCTGAATCGGCTCAGGTAGAAAGCGGGATAACTTCCGGCCAGCAAACTCACAATCACTAATATCAACAACAAGCCAATATTGAAAATATCATTGTGCATAAAATCAACATGAAAATCTGTATCAAGTATGCGGTTATATGCAGGTAACAACAACTCAATGATAATTAGTGAAAGGGCAATAGAGATCAATGTTATAAAAAACGACTCTCCCAAAAACTGGTACATCAGGTTCCAGTGATTGGCGCCTAAAACCTTACGCATGCCTACCTCTTTGGCTCTTTTAACACTCCTGGCAATGGCCAGATTGATAAAATTAATGCTGGCAACTAGTATGATCAGAAAAGCGATGATCCCGAAAACGTAAACCATGTTTATATTACCCTGGTTGTAATTTGCTACCTGGAATTTGATATGACCTGAACGTAAATGAATGTCTTTAACAGGTTGCAGATAGAGCTCCCAAATCCAAGATTCATCCTCCGGTTCAACATACTTTAAAACAAACTCAGGAAACTTTTTAGCCAGCTCGGCAACATCCGTCCCTTTGCGAAGCTTTATATAAGTCGCCATGGAATTATTACCCCAGTATTTCAGCCATTCATACTGGTTTTCAGCTGTAGCAAAAGAGATCAGCATTTCAAGTCGAAAGTGTGATAGCCGGGGTTGATTTTCCATCACCCCTTTTACCAGGTACCCTTCTTTGCCGTTAAATAACATCATTTTACCCATAGCCTGATCCACCGAACCAAAAATCTTTTCGGCAACTTTCTCGCTTACAATAACCGATTTGACATCATTGAGTGCCGTAGCAGTGTCGCCTTTGATCAACCTAATATTTAAAAGATCAAAAATAGTAGGGTCAGCAAAGGCTACATCGTCCTGGTTATATTGCTGCCCTTCGTACATGATTGAGTTCCGGCCCCAGTTCATGATACGCACTTTTTTTGTGATTTCAGGGAAATCGCTTACCAATGCACTTCCCAGGGGACCCATGGTAACTGCAACATGCTGCTCGCCTACCCCCTGGGCATGCTGAATTTCCACGCAGCGATAGAGCTGGTCGATGTCAGGAATGTGCTGGTCATAGCCAAGCTCATTTTGGATGTAAAGCAGTATTAAAACAAAGGAAGCAATTCCAACGGTTAAACCGGTAATATTGATCAGGGCGTAGGTGCGCTGCCTGAACAACACACGAAGTGCTATTTTCAGGTAGTTTTTGAACATGGTAAAATTGGTTTAAAAACTATTCTTTAGGATGTTTGAAATAGATTTTACTCACTATTTCCCATCCTTCTTCAAATTTGTAAAGCGACAAATAATCAGTGTAGATCTTTTCACCTCCGCGGTAAAGTTCAATCTTGGCAATAGCTGCAGTACCGGTAACATCAATAAGCGGAAATTCGCAGGTTACCTTCTCTTCAGCAGTTGGCGGCGTTGGATCTTCTTCAAGTTTGTTTTCATGATATTGAATCCAACTGTAAATCGGCCATTTTGTAAGTTCATCATTACGAACGCCAAGCAATTCAAATCCCGGATGAAAGCCGGCCTCAATGTCTTCTACTGGGCCTTTGTTTTGCAAACCATCCACATAAGCTGATTGAATCACCTGCTTGATAGCTGCTTCATCTGAATCATCCTGGGCAAAAGTCATTACCGGTAAAAATGCGAAGAGAAAAAGAAGTGTTTTGATCGTTTTCATGGTTCAAATTTTAAATTTTTACCTGGCTAACTTTTCCTTTAATATTTTCATTGATGATCTGACCGTCGAAGAGCCGAACCACCCGGTTTGCATATTCGGCATCACGTTGTGAGTGGGTAACAATGATGAGGGTAGTACCTGCCTGATTGAGCGATTCCAGCATATTCATCACCTCTTCGCCATGGGCAGAATCAAGGTTACCGGTGGGCTCATCGGCCAGGATCAGTTTAGGATTGGCTACCACGGCGCGGGCCACGGCTACCCGCTGTTGCTGACCTCCTGAAAGCTGTAATGGAAAGTGCTTTTTACGGTGGCTGATCTTCATGTTTTCCAATACTTCTTCTACCCTTTGTTTGCGTTCAGTGGATTTCATTCCCAGGTATATCAAGGGCAATTCCACATTTTCATATACATTGAGTTCGTCAATCAGGTTAAAGTTCTGAAACACAAATCCAATATTCTCTTTCCTGAGTCTTGCCCTTTGCTTCTCCGAATAATCTGAAACTTCATGTTCCAGGAAAAAATATTTTCCATCGGTTGGATTATCAAGCAAACCGAGTATGTTAAGCAAGGTTGATTTTCCACATCCGGAAGGCCCCATCACAGCTACAAATTCGCCGGGCTTAACTTCAAAGGTAACTTCGCTGAGGGCTGAAGTTTCCACCTCATCCGTACGGAATACTTTGGTTAAATTTTCTGTTCTGATCATAGTTTGTATTATTTGTTGTTTTTTGTTTTTCTGTATGGTGCAATGAGCTGGGAGCATGGAGCTTTGGCATCAATGCACTTTTATTCTTTTTATTTAAGCAGGGTCTTCCTGAAATTAGTTTCCATTTTACTTAAATGCTCCAATTTATTAAATAATTCTTCTTTTTCTTCCACTGAAACCAGTTTTCTACGTTGAAGGATCACTAAAATATTGGCACATTCAAAAATTGACCGGTGAGAGAATTTTAGAAAGTTAGCAAAGTCGCGATCAGAATAAGAACCTGAACCTTCGGAGATATTGTTGGTAATGCTCATCGCTGCCGAATCAATCTGCTCCGAAAACCTAAATCTCCCTTGATCCCGCAGAACATCCCCTATGTCAAATAACCTATCGCTGATTTCAATTGCCTTTTGCCAAATCTCCAATGATTCAAATCTAAACTGTGCCATATTTTTTAGTTTTTAGTTTTATATATTGCTTCTATTATTGGTATACAATAGTTTCAATCTCATTATTAAATCCACAAAAACATCAGCGTTTTTTCACTAACAGCTTCCCGCTCCATCCTCCTTGCTACTTGCCCCAGGCTCCATGCTCCCAGCCCCGTGCTCACTACTTCCAACCCCAACCTACTTAAACACCAATTTGTCTTTCCCTCCAAAGGAATCATAAGATGACACGATCACCTGTTCACCGGGCTCAAGGCCTTCCATTACTTCATAATTGCTTGTATTTTGACGGCCTAGGCGGATTTTACGCTGCGTTGCGAATTCACCACTGGGATCCACCACATAAATCCAGTTGCCTCCGGTTTCCTGAAAAAATCCACCGCGCTTGACGATGATAGCATCCGTTGCACTGCTGAAAGAAAGTCGTAACTGCAGTGTTTGCCCACGCTTGATCTGGTCAGGTTCCTGATCATCAAAAAAGAGATCCACCTGGAAAGATCCATTGGTTACATCCGTATAAATTTTGCCAATGGATAAATTATAGGTTTTACCGGCAAAATCGAACTCTGCAGCCTGTCCAATGTAAACCCGTGAAATATAGCGTTCATCAATATTTGCTTTAAGTTTAAAACCATCCTTCATATCAATTTGCCCGAGGTGTTCGCCGGCTGATTTAGTTTCGCCGATCTCCACATTAAATGATGATAATTGACCATCCGTAGGAGCTTTGATGTAAAGATTTTCAAGGTTTGCACGCAGCATATCGAGGTTTTCCTGCATACGGTTGATGGTTCCGTCAATCGATCTGCTTCGTTTGGCAGCACTCACCGAGTCAAGTTTTTTAAGTTCCAGGGAAATCTGAAGTTGTTTTAATGAAAAATCATTGTCACGTTTAGCATCTTCATATTCTTTTTGTGAAATAACTTCTTCTTCGTAAAGCTTCTTTTTTCGATCAAAATCTTTTTTTGCCTGGTCAATCTGGTACTGAATCTGAACGATTTCCTGTTGCCTGTAAAATTTGTTTTGCTCCAATCCGATTTTGGTGTTTTCCAAATTATTTACGGTTTCAAAAATCCGCGTTTCCTGCTCCATCAAACTCAGCTCCATATTTGCATTAGCCAACTTAAGTATGGTATCTCCTTTATGAAGTATGGCGCCATCTTCTACAAATACTTTCTCTACAAATCCACCTTGCACGGCATCAATGTAGATGGTATTTTTGGGGTAAACCACGCCATCAACCGGAATAAACTCCTGGAACTTATCTTCGGTAACCGTAGCAATGGTCACCTGTGATTTATCAACATACAACCTGCTGCTTTTGTCCCTGAAAAATAATAAGTAAAGTAAAAAAAAAGCAAATAGAGCTATGGCAGCAATTTGTAATATTTTCGCAGTAGTCCATTTTTTCTTTTCGATAACTCTGTCCATTCCCATAACACAAATATTTTCTGATTTCTAGATGTTTTCCTGTTTTTGTGGCGAAGCCATGCCTTCGGTTTTCCAATATTATGCCACTCATTCCAAAAGTATGAATTACAACCATTTACAAAGCATACATGCATTAACATTTATTAACATTGTTCGGCGGCGGGCAATACTTGTACAGATGCGAACATTGAAAGAAAAGGAACTGTCAATTCCTGATTATCGGTAATTATTGAAGCCAAACCAGCAATATATTCAGAATTGAAAAATATACGCTTATCTAACGTGAAAACTAAGATGGAATAAACAGGCACATAAGTTGACCAAAAAGAAATTATAAAAAACGGTAAAGCATTGCATTGTTCTTTTGCAGGCGTTTATGGGTATTTTTAAATGCAAACTTCTGATCGGTATGCAGTTGAGCATATATTTCTTTATTACCCCATAAATACATTAGTGAAAAATCTGATGCAATTTGAATAATTATAGAGTTTTTGTTTTCATCGGTCAGCTTTTGGGATTCAATGTCAATTTGTTTTTCCCCCTGGTATTTTGATTGGACCATTTCAATCATCTGCTGCTGTTGATCTTTGTTTAAATATGAGAAGATATAAGTGAAGAAAAAAAGCTGATCATTATAAAAATGAAGTTCACATTTTGTTTTATGCCCTCCTAATTTCAAACGGTATAAGTGAATCTGAATTTTATGATTCATTGTATGATTAAAAACATGATTTGGTTTTCCCAACACTTTGGAGACTTTATTTGAAGAGCATCCAAACGGAAGTTTATAGCGCATATAAATTTCCACGGGTGTAACTAAAGCATCATACTTATCCGAATAGTACAAGTTATTATAAAAACCTGGTGTATCATATTTCGAATCCAGATTATTGTAGTAGTATGGATAGTACCTCGACACTTGTGATGCCGACCTTGATTTTCCGAATATTTTATTCATAATATTTTTATGTATTCTCCTGAAATGAATGATCCAAAAAAAATATCAACTGTTATAATTATTGCTGACAATAGATAAATTTGAAGCAATATTTATAATTCTGCAATTCAGATTCAATGGGAAATTATTATCAGGGTTGTAGCAAAATACGTTGATCCTTCCGCTTGTCTACCCAGTCCTGGCTTATTTATGAAATCTTTTGAAGTTTGCGATGGGAGCTCTGCAAAGTTTATATTTACTGTACTTTCTCAGAACTTTTCCTGTTAACGTTTGTAGGTATTATTGGTTACAATTCAATTGATATTGAGAAAGATTCTAAATAAATAATCCAAATTATAATCTTGAAAAATCGGAATGCACTAATTAGTATGCATAACGGTGTCAAATATTCAAAGAATGCCATCCAGAATCAAACTTTCAAATAAAATGAACACTTTCCATTTTAATAGGTTCTAATCGAAGAACCAGGAAATAAATTAGTCCGTTTCAAACTCATCCAACATTATTATTAAGATCATGAAGAAGAAATTTTATTCCGCACTAATCATCATTTTAACCCTTTCATTAAGCAATTTCAAATCAACAGCCCAAACCGGAATTCCGGTTCCTTCTATGAGCAATTGTGATGACCTGGTAGAGAATTTCCTCAACACCTACGACATACCCGGCGCAACCATGGCCATTGCCCGAAACGGGAAGTTGGTTTACCTCAGGGCATTTGGTCATGCCGATATTGCCTCACAGGAACCTACTCAGCCTTACCATCGTTTTCGAATTGCAAGTGTTTCAAAACCCATCACTTCCATTGCTATTATGTATATGATGGAACAGGGGTTGATTTCGATGGATGATAAGGTATTCGGAGCAGGTGGAATACTCGAAAACCACCCGGTACTTTCGCAGGCAAATATCACCGATGATGCTATTTACGATATAACCGTACAGCAATTGCTGGAGCATTCAGCCGGATGGAACCGTGATCTTAACTGTGTTCCAACACCTACTCCACCATATCCATACGGATTTAATAGTTGCGACCCGATAGCCTTTCCACTACATGTAACCCTTACAAACGGAACCTCCAACCCGGTAACCGAAGAAGATTTGATTCTTTTTCTTTTGGAAAAAGGCCTGGATTTTACTCCCGGGACTGCATATTCTTACTCTAACATTGGTTACCTGGTTTTGGGTGAGATCATCGAAGAAATTTCAGGGATGAGCTATGAGGACTATGTTCAGGAAACCATTCTTGCTCCACTTGGTATTTGCGATATGCAAATTGCCAAAACACTTCTTGAGGATAAAGCTGAGCGCGAAGGGGAATATATTGGAAATGGCTATACCAATTTGTCATGCTATGGAACAGGGGAATATGTGCCCTGGGAATATGGAGGATTCCATGTGGAAGCTATGACAGCGCACGGAGGCTGGATGGCAAGTGCACGCGACCTGGTTCGATTGTTGGTTGCGGTAGATAACTTCCCAACCAAACCTGATATTTTGCAAGCATCAACCATCAACTCCATGGTAACTCCATCAGCAAATAATGCCAATTATGCCAAAGGCTGGCAGGTAAATTCCTTCAATAACTGGTGGCACACAGGAGCTCTTGACGGTACAGCAACCCTGATCGTTAGAACGAATAACGGCTTCACCTGGGCGGTACTTTTGAATAAACGTGTCATTGGAACCAATGCAAACGCATTCTGGACTGATTTCGATAACCTGCCCTGGAACTGTATCTCCTCCTCCACGGGTTACCCCTCCTGGGACTTGATGGATATGCCCTTGCAGAACAGCCACAGTCTTGCCTTTGAAAATATTTCCAGTAATTCCGTCGATATTTCCTGGGAACCTGGTGATGGAGATTACCGGATGCTGGTGGCCCACAAAAACGGACCCATTACCTATTTCCCGCTTGACGGCACCGAATATTCAGCCAATACCGTCTTCGGTTCGGGCGATGACCTGGGCGATGGTTGTTTTGTGGTTTATGCCGGTAATGGCAATGCTTGTAATGTATCTGGATTAAACCCGGCTTCAAACTATTCATTTCGGCTCATTGAATTCAATAAATCAGCTACTACCGGCGACAATCCGCTTTATATGCTCTGCAATAACGAAACTGATATAATCACAACCCTTTCGACAGGAATTAGCAGCAATCAACTTGCGGATAAAATGGTCGTTTACCCGGTACCGGCTTCTGATAAGCTTACCATCGAATTGCCATTCCCTCTTGAAGGTTTTGAGTTTGTGGTTCAAAATAACAGTGGCAATCATATGTTAAAGGACTCTGTAAAAGGAAACAAAGCCACTATTAACATTCACGATCTACCCTCAGGTTTTTATCATATCACCCTCTATTTAGGCCAAACACAGGCAAGGAAGAAGTTTGTGGTGATTCACTAAATATTTCAATTAATTCAATTATTACAATACACTATTTATCCCCAATCTAAATTACCTGAAGGATGGAGAATTTAATTGTTATTTAATTAACAATATATATTTTTGCCCGCATGAATTGTAATGTTTGAGGTAATGTACAAGATTAACGAGCATCCCATCCTTGAAGTCCCTTCGGTTGAGGAGATCACTTTTAACTATAACGGACAAACAGTAAAAGGTGAAGCCGGTTTCACCATTGCAGCTGCCCTGCATCAGTCGGGCTTTCCGGTGCACAGCCACAGTCTTAAAGATCGTAATCGCAGCCTTGAATGCGGCATAGGAAAATGTGGCGCCTGCGAAATGCTGGTGGATGGTGTAATCAAGCGGATCTGCATTACCAAAGTGGATGGCATAAAAGAAGTGCAGGAAATCCCGAAAGACCATACACCTTCGCCAACCGAAGTCGATAAGGATAAAGCAGTTGATGTTTTCAAAACCACCGTCGTCATTATTGGTGCAGGTCCCGCCGGACTTGCCGCCAGGGAGTCATTAAATCAGAATCACATTGATAACATCGTCATCGATAACAATGATAAGATCGGTGGGCAATTCACCATGCAAACCCACCAGTTTTTCTTTTTTGAAAAGGAGAAAAAATTCGGGGGAATGCGCGGATTTGATATCGCAAAAACCCTTGCCGGAGATGATCACAATGGTATTTTCCTGAACTCCACGGTTTGGGATATCCTGGATGGAAACCGTATCGCGGTGAAAAACATCGAATCGGGGGAGATCTATTTTGTGGATACCGAATACCTGGTAATAGCCACCGGTGCCGTGCCTTTTATGCCCACCTTCGAAAATGATGACCTACCCGGCGTTTATACAGCGGCTGTTGTTCAGAAAATGATGAACAACGAATTTACCTTATTGGGGAAAAATGTGTTAACTGTCGGAGCCGGAAATATCGGTTATCTCACTTCATACCAATTGATGCAGGCCGGTGCTCATGTAAAGGCCATCATCGAAGCGCAACCTTCTGAAGGTGGATTTCCGGTGCAGGCAAACAGGGTGCGGCGATTGGGAATTCCGGTAATTCTTTCACATATTCTGTTAAAAGCAATACCGAACGAAGATAATACCGGAATTACCGGTGCCGTGGTAGCTGAATGCGAGAATTTTCAGGCCATACCCGGTACTGAAAAGATCATCGATGGGATTGACGCCATCAACATTTGCACAGGCCTTGTTCCCGATGACCAGTTGCTGATCAAAGGCAATGAAATATTTGGTCGAAAATGTTTTGGCGCCGGCGATTCAATTCGCATTGGCGAAGGTACAAGTGCCGTATTACGCGGGAAACAAGTAGCCTTTGAAATCATGCAGGAGATGGGCCTTCGATTTAATTACGATGATTTCCTTAAAGTCTCCAAAGAATACATTGATTCACAACAACACCCTTTCCGGGTAATTGAAGAACCACACCGGCCTGTTCGTGAAAGAATGTTTGAGAAGCCCTTTGTTCAAATCGACTGTCTTTACGGTTTTGCCTGCAATCCCTGCGAATTTGCCTGTCCGCATGGAGCAATAACAAAAACCTCCACCAGCACTGTTCCTCAACTCGATTTTGAAAAATGTATCGGCTGTATGGATTGTGTGTATCAATGCCCAGGTTTGGCTATTTTTGGATATAACTTAAAAAAGGACTGGCTTTTCATGCCGATTGAGTATGCAGCCGATGAAGGTGAGGAGGTGTTTCTTGTGGATAACCAGGGCGAAGTTCTGGGAGAAGGCGTGATCGCTAAAATCCTGAAAAAGAAAAATAAAACAAACATTGCAAGGGTTCAGGCCACGAACCTTGCTGGCGCGGATTTGTTAAGTGTAAGAGGCTTCATCGTAAAAGATAATTATCCTCAGAAGTTTGAATTTAGGGAGGCCGAAGAGATCGCTTCCGAAACTTATGTTTGTCACTGCGATGATGTGAAACTGGATGAAATCCTTAGGGTTGTTGGCGATCGTAATTTTATTTCGGTAGACGAAATCAAACACACCACCCGGCTGGGGATGGGCGCATGCAGGGGCAAACGGTGCATCCCACGCTTAAAGCAAACCATCCGTAACCATGGCATTTCAATCGTTGGTGAAGCAACTCCCCGCGGGCCATTGTCGAACCAAATAAATATGGGTGAGTTGTATCCCAAAAATCTGCATGAAAAAATAATCATCAGCACCAACGGCAAACAGGTACAAAGAGTAAAAGTAAAAACACTTGTTGCAGGTGGGGGAATCGGTGGTTCGGCATTGTTTCGTTACCTGGCCGAAGCCGGCATGAAACCCACATTGATCAATTATGGAAGGGGTGCTTCCTGGCGGAATATTGCCGGTGGACGACCGAATTTCAGTTTGCCTGAACTTTCGGATATTGCCGAAAAGAACCTGCAAATTTTCAAGGATCTTCAAAAGGTTCAAAATATTGATTTTCGTCCGATCAACTATGTGACCTTTGCCCATGACGAAAACATGTACAAAGCGCTGGAAGCGTCCATGGCATGGTCGGATGCGTATATGATCGAACCAAAGGATTTTGTGAAAGAAGTTTCACCATTTATAAATCCTGAGCTGAAAACTTATCAGGCGGCACTGGTGACGAAAAACTGCTGGCAGGCAACTCCGGGCAGGGTGGTGGATTTGATCCGCCGAATAGGAATTGAAAACGGAGGAACAATCCTGGAAGATTGCAAACTCATTGATGTAAGAAAAGAAGGGAACAAATATTTCGTATTAACGCAGGATCACAATAAAACTTACCTGGAATATGAAACTGAACATTTCATAAATGCACTGGGCCCCGATGGTGATAAATTTGCCAAAAAACTGGGCATTGAAACCGGTATTTACCCGGTAAAACACCAGGCATTTATCACGCGGCGTTTACCAATGCTTGGAATCAATGGCAGTCCACTTCCAATGATCATTGACCGGCGCCGTTACAAAGGTTTTACTGCCGTTTACGGTCAGCAACTTGCCGAAACCGGCCAGATCATCGGTTGCGCATCTCCTGCCATAGAACCTCCAGAAACTGATAAAAACCTGAAGATTAACTCCCAGGAGTTTATGGAGATCGCGAGTGAGGTATTTGTGAACTGGATTCCAAGGTTATCTTCGGTAGGCTTCCAGGCGGTATGGGCAGGTTATTATGTGGAACCCCGGATGATCGTGGATACTGACCTGGGATTGTTTATCGGCTTGCGAGGACAGGGATTTATGCTGGGGCAATACCTTGCTAAAATGTATGTCGATAAGCTTGTAGGCAAAAAAGTTCCTGATTATTTCGAGCGACTGACCATGAAGGGTGATGGACTCCTTGAAAAAGCATTTAAGTAAAATACCTTATTCGTATTTGATAGCTTCCACAGGATTTTTTGAGGCAGCTCTGATGATATAAAAGCTTATCGTCCCGATACCAACTGCAAAAGCAACTACACCGGCTAAAAGAAAATCGGTCCATCGCAAATCAGGATGATAAATAAAAGTAGCTTCAAGCCAACTATTCAACTGCCACCATGAAATGGGCACAGCCAAAACAAATGCTATTAGAATAAGTATGGCAAAATCGCGGTAAAGTAACCCCAGAATGTTTGGAATTGAAGCTCCCAATACTTTTCGAAGCCCAATTTCTTTTGTTCGTTGCTCGGCAAGGTATGAACTCAATCCCAACAACCCAAGCAAAGCGATAAAAATCGTGATCAATGTAGCGAGGCTCACAACATCGTTGATTTTTTGTTCGGCCTGATACATATTGTCCATCCTTTCGGAAAGATACTGGTATTGGAAAGGATACTGATTATAAAAGAATTGCCATTGCATTTCAATAAAATCCAGTGTTCCTCTTTGATCATTCCCCGAAATCCTGCAAACAAGAAAATCTTCGGACTGGTCGGATAAAACAATAATTATCGGCTCAATGGCATTATGCAATGACCTGAAGTAAAAGTCCCTGACAACACCAATAACTTTCAAAGTTCGTAAATCGCTTCTATCCTGTTTAAAACCATATTCTATCTTCTTGCCAATGGGATTATCCTGCCAGTTAAAATCTTTTGCAGCTGTTTCGTTAATAATTACAGCCTCATAAATATCTGTTCCCATTCCACGGTCAAAATCTCTGCCCTTAACAATTTCCATTTCCATGGTTTTTATAAAATCGAAATCGGTGCGGATTACAGCAGCCACCCGATCTTCCATGCCACCCTCCTGTTCCATTTTCAAATTATTAACATCGGGCATGATACCTGCAATTGCTGATGAATTAGTCACTGATTCTACACCGGGGCTTTGTAAAAGGCGGTCTTTGTAGGCATCCAGGCTTGTTGTTTCTTCCTTATTCTGAACCTCCACCACTACCATATCATCCACTTTAAAGCCCAGGTTACTCTTTTTCATAAACCTGAGCTGGCTGGTAACAACCAGGGTGGCAATAATCATCATGATGGCAATTAAAAACTGAATTACCACAAGTACTTTTCTGAAAGTTCCTTTGTTTTTACCCGTGCGGCTTAAATTGCCTTTTAAAACACGAATGGGTTGAAATGAAGAAAGATAAAGCGCCGGATAACTGCCTGATAATAGGCCCACAAGTACGGCAACAGCTGTAATTTCGAGGTATATCATCCAATTATCAGAAATACCAAGGCTGATCATTTTACCGGTG
The DNA here is from genome assembly GCA_020438105.1 of Bacteroidales bacterium. Taxonomy (GTDB): domain Bacteria; phylum Bacteroidota; class Bacteroidia; order Bacteroidales; family JAADJA01; genus JAADJA01. Next base: position 58,474 of record JAGQVE010000010.1, on the reverse strand, counting down.
AACGAATTAAAATCGCCAATAAAAATCCAAACTAAAAAAATGGCCATGATCAATGCCATAATCGACAGCACCATTGATTCTCCTAAAAATTGTCGCATCAGATGACCTCTGTCAGCTCCAAGAACTTTTCTTATTCCTACTTCTTTTGCCCTGCTAGCCGAGCGGGCAGTTGCCAGATTCATATAGTTGATTGATGCCAGTAGCAAAACAAATATTGCAATTGCTAAAAAAATATAAACATAAGCCAGGCTCCCCAAGGGTAACTCTGAAGCAACACCTTTGCGAAAATGAGTAAAAGTGAGTGGCGTGGATAAAAGACGAAAGCTAACTCCGTATTGTTTGCCAAGGCCCTCCATCTGATTATGATAAAAATCAAGAAACTTTTCGTGAACAGTTCCAATACCCGCCTTATCATGAATGAGTATAAAGGTATATGCACCTGTTCGCCAAAATCGGCTTGGTTTTGTAGTGTTATACTTTTCAGGGTCGGATGACATTGAGATCAATGCGTCAAATCGTAAATGCGAGTTACCCGGAAGATCCTTAATTACCCCGGTTACCTTTAACTGATTCCCATTCCGGTCAGTTAAAACTTTACCGAGCGGAGTTGTTTCACCAAAATAACGCTGAGCAGTAGATTGGGTTAATACTATACTGAATGGCTGAACAAGGCTGGTTTTAGGATTACCCGCAATAAACGGATGTGTGAATACATCAAAAACAGAAGAATCTGCCAGGTAAAAATTAGTTTCAATAAATTGAGATTCTTTATAACGATATGCCATGCTGCCAATTGGTGCAAACCTTACGAATTCTTCTATTTCAGGAATTTCACTTTTTAAAGCCGGGCCCAGGGGTGGTGGGGCTGTGGCATAGGCATTTTGATTGTTGTTAACGGTAAATTCTGCTTCAAGTCTGTAAATCCGGTCCCTTTTTTTGTGATAGCGATCATAGCCAAGCTCATCCTGAATATATATTAAAATGAAAAATGCCGTGGCTATCCCAACAGAAAGGCCAGCAATATTCAGAAATGAATAAAACTTATTCTTTACTATATTTCGATAAAGGCTGAGAAAATAACTTCTTAGCATAGAGCAACAACCAATAAAAATCGAATCAATAATTTGAAAAATTTCAGAATGGTCAATAAAATTGCCTCTTCATAGTCCATCCTTTCAAGCAAAGCATCGTGCTATTGTGCAGTAAAGATAAGTTAAATTTATTTTTAGAATGAAGGAGAAATTACACAAAAAGGTAAGTTGTTTTTATTCAATTCATCAGCGCTATTTGTTTACTCAAGGCCTTATTCATATTTGATTGCATCTACTGGATTACCATTAGCTGCGCGTAAGATATAGAAACTAATGGTACCCATTCCGATTGAAAAAGAGATAAGGCCTGCAATTATAAACCATATTACCTGCATCGACTGATGATAAACAAAACTATCCTGAAGCCATATATCAAGTCTCCACCAGGCTACCGGAACAGCGATAATGAAAGCAATTCCGATAAGAAGAGCAAATTCGCGATAAAGCAAACTCAATATATCGGTAACTGAAGCTCCAACCACTTTCCTGATCCCGATTTCTTTGGTTCGTTGCTCGGCAACAAAAGAGGATAAACCCAGCAATCCCAATAATGCTATAAAAATGGTAAGGATTGCAGCAATCATTATGATGCTGCTTATTTTTTCTTCGGCCTGGTACATATCGTCCATATTTTCGGCCAGAAAATGATAATCAAAAGGTCGCTGATTATTAAACTCGTTCCATTTGGATTCGATAAAGGCCAAAGTCTCACTCTGATTTTCGGGCTTAATACGGCAGGTCAGTCGCCAGACAGGTTCCTCCGAAAGGAAAAAACACATGGGTTCAATGGAATTATGGAGAGATCTAAAGTGAAAATCTTTAACAACGCCTACAACCTTCATTACACGCCCCCCGGTTCCGTCGAGCTCCCATCCCCAATGAATCTTTTTACCAATGGGATTATCCTGCCAGCCAAATTCCCTGACTGCCGCCTCATTGATAATTATCGCTTCAAGGGCATCAGTACCCATGTTTTTATCAAAATCACGTCCCTGAACAAAATCCAACCCGAGCACTTTTGCAAAATCATAGTCTGTTTGAGCAAGCATAATGGTATGGTCTTCCATCTGGCTTTCCTGCTCAAATTTCAAAACCTGTATCCAGTTAATTTCACCCGGCACTCCTGTACTATTGGTGGCAGAAATTATATTGGGATTAAGTAGTAATTCTTTTTTAAAGGATTCAATTTTTTTACGAAAAGTAGTATCCTGAATACTCATCACCACCATATTTTCTTTGTTAAATCCCAAATCTTTGTTTTTCATGTAGCGAATCTGTGAAGAAATAACAATAGTGCCAATGATCATAAATGTGGCGATAAAAAACTGGATAACAACCAGTATCCTGCGAAGGAAATTGCCTCCTTTGCCGGTTTTACTTACTTTGCCTTTTAATACACGAACCGGTAAAAAAGATGAAAGATAAAAGGCGGGATAACTACCCGAGATCAAGCCTGTAATAATTGTTATGAGGATTATTGCAATAAAAATCATCGGATTATTACCAAGTGAAAAAATCAATTCTTTATCTGCCAATTGATTAAAATCAGGCAGTAAAATGGTAACGATCAAAATGGCGATCATCAGGGCAATCAATGAAAGTGCGACCGACTCGCTCAAGAATTGCCTGATCAGTTGGGATCTGTATGCCCCCATCACTTTTCTAATACCAACTTCCTTGGCCCTGTTGGATGATCGGGCGGTGGCCATGTTCATATAATTGATGGCTGCAATGAGTAACAAGAAAATTGCCACCGAAGAAAAGATCAAAATATAAGCTTTATTGCCTGAAGGTAATTCAGCTCCCAAACCTTTTTTAAAATGGGTATCGGCAAGGGGCGTCGACATGAGGTTAAAGCTGGCATTAATTTGATCTCCCACCGGTTTCATGTACTTGTCATAAAAGGGTTGAAATTTATCATGAATGCTTTGCATGGTAGCATTTTCCTGGAGAAGGATAAAAGTGTAAACCCCGATGTTCCAAAATCTTCCGGGCTCCATTGAATTAAACCGGTCGATTCCCACATCTTCCGCTATTGAAACCCCTGAAATCAATGCATCAAAGCGAAGGTGACTATTGGAAGGTTGGTTTTCAATAACTCCTGTTACTTTGTATGTTCTTCCACTTTCAGAGGTCATAAACTGACCCATCGGGTTTTCCTGGCCAAAATATTTTTTCGCAATTTTTTGACTAAGGACAATGGTTTTAGGTTGGGTGAGGGCAGTTTTAGGATCACCCATGATCATATGATAAGTAAAAATGTCAAAGATGGTAGAATCCGCAAAATAGAAGTATTCTTCTTCAAATTCCTTTTCACCTGCCCTGAAAGTGGTTCCTCCGGCTTCAAACATTCGGCAAAATGATTCAACTTCCGGATATTCAATTTTTAATGCTGGCCCCATTGGCGTTGGGACAATGGCAAAATGATCATGTTTTCCGCTGATCGTAAAATCGGATTCTATCCTGTATATCCGCTCATATTTTTCGTTGTATTTATCATAGGAAAGCTCATCCTGCACATACAGAAGAATAAATATAGCAGCTGATAACCCAAGGGATAATCCTAAAATATTAAGCAACGAATAAAATTTATTGCGTGATATATTGCGATAAAGGCTTAACAGATAGTTTTTGACCATGATGATTATGATTGATTCAAAAAAAGAAATTGAATTCACAAGCTGTGCCACTTGATTTAAACTACTGATTTACAGTTTTCAAAATCATTCATTACCGTTTCAAAATTGGTTAGATTGTTCGCAAATGAATTACAAGGTGTTCGGATGCGAGCATACACTACATGCTAATCCTGAACGAAATTTTAACCAGGAAAATATTGTGTGATTCGAGGGTAAATAGGTCATTTACATCGTTGCTGAAATTAAATTCGCCGGAATTATTGTCGCCTGTTCTTCCCTGCGACCATACAAGATAGATAGTTGAGCCGGGGATGTATTCCCAGCGGGCTACCAGGTTTGAACGAAACTCAAAAAAATTAAAATCCGGTTTCCCAAAACTATAATCGATATTTCCATCCATATCTTCATCTATCAAATACTCCTCACTTGCCTCATCATAGCTAATCTCATTGCCTTCAAACTGATGAAAACGATCATAATAATCATCAGCCATAGGATTTGTTACCCTTTTAAAATCAGAATAATTGCCTGCAAATAAAAAGGGCTGACCCCAATATTGAATTGAGAATTCAGGTGAAATACTAAAGTTAATTCTAAAATCGGTGCTTAAAATATTGGCATTGAGAGTAGATAAAATATATCTTTTATCAGACGTATAATCAATTGTTTCAACATATTGCAGGTTGCGGCGCTGAATATTATACGAAGGCTCAATGGATATAGAAAGTGCATCATAAGGATGATACTTTACTTCAATACCTGGGCTGATAAACCTGCTGTGATCATTATCGCCCCAATTATTAAACATAAAAAACTCAAGGGTTAATTTTTTTCTTTCATCACTACTAATTGAAACCCATTGATTCCAGTCGCCGGGGAAAAGCAGGGCCGGGCCACCACGCAATTCGGCGCGATTGATATTTGTTATACCGCGATCAATTCCATATCCAAAAGACCAATAGTTATTGAACTGCATGTGGGAATTAATATTGCCACCAAAATAGAGGCGGGTTCCTGAGAAATCAAAGCCCGACCATTGATTGAAGTTCAGATAAAAGGTTCTGAAAATGCCTTTTGGTTCCCAAAACCGGTACTGTGCCCATGCGGCCTGCTGCACTATATCAGCCTGTCGTAAATATCCCTGGTCATTTAACTCAAGACCTGGTGATCGCCAGGTGACCCATCCAAGGTAACGCCAATGCCCCTGACCCATTTTCCCTCCTTCAATAGTACCTCCATGGCCAACAAGAGAGGTAAGTGATGAATCCACACGTAAATGATCCGCATCCGGACGCTGATAAAACCGCCTGGGTGATTCCTGTAGCGAAATGATTGAAGATTCACTGCCATTTACCTGACTGAAAACAGTTTTGGCAGAAACAAAATAGGTTTTTTCTTTCCAGAAATGGGTAAAATCCATACCGCCTGTGTATGCAGTTTTGTGCAAAAAATCAAGTGAATCAGCAGGATCCATAAATCTGTTAGTAGCTGTGAACATACCTCCAATAATGGTTTTACCCTTATTATAATCTTGCTGTAAGCGTGTATTGAAGTAGTTGGTTCGTGGCTCAATTAATATTTTTCGTTTATTTTCATGGGTACCTGCGGTTGCAACTGCCTCATCAACCAGGCTCTCCATAATACCAATAGAAAGTCCTTTTCGTGTTTTTCCTGACAATTTCATCGCACCCAAAATCCTCGTAAATTCTGGAGCATCAATGTATTCATCATCATTCAAGTCAGGTTCATACTGAGGTTTCCGGCCAATCCGCCTCGAATAGAAAAGATTATCAAGCGACATAGGACCATCTCCCGAGGTGATGGAATAATCAAAAATATTCCCTCCCTCAATAAAAAAGGGTCGCTTTTCAGGGAAAAATGTTTCAAAAGCCGTGAGATTAACCTCTGAAGGATCAGCTTCCACCTGCCCAAAATCTGGATTAACGGTGAGGTTCATGGTAAAGTCATTGGTTACAGCGATTTTGCTATCCAGTCCAGCTGTGCCATTCCACTTGGTGCCATCATTAAATGGATCTTCCGATTCTGCCGGAAACGTTTCATAGTTACCCATTAAATAAGGAACCAACTCAATTTCCTTTTTTGGCTTAATTCCATGAATTCCGGTCAAATATCCGTATCCACTAACCCACCTTCCGCTTTCCTGTGGAATATGCTGCCAGGTGGAAAATTCTTCCGTCCGGAAAACCCACCGCATAAGCTGCATACCCCAAACCAAACTATCTCCGTTTGCAAAACGAATTTGAGTGAGAGGGATTCGCATTTCAGCATTCCAGCCATCGCTAACAGTTGCAGTTTTTACATACCAAACCGGATCCCAAGAATCATCTTGATCACCTTCGTTTGCCACACGTAAATCATTTTTCACACCTGCAGCACTCACCCCAAAAGAAAATGCAGTAAGCCGGTCGAAATAACTGTCCAACGCAATGGCTACCCAATCTCCGTTAAAGTCATCCCTTCGCGATAACCTTTTTTCGATAAGTTCAGGCTGAGAGTCATAGGCTTTGATGGCAACATACATATTGTCGTCATCATAAAGTATTTTAAAGGCAGTATGCTGCGAAGGTTCAATTCCCTCATAGGGTTCGCGCATAACAAAACTGATGTCCCAGGGCGCCAATTCCCATGCTGAATCATTGAAATAACCATCTATTTGAGGTGGATCAACAACTACTTTAACAGCTTTATATGATTTAAGTGCTACCTCCTGTGCAAAGAGTGTAGAAATGCAAAACAATAACGATATTGCTAAAAGTAACCTCCTGAAAATCATTTTTACCTGGTTATAATCTATTCATATTTTAAGGTTTTCACCGGATCGGCTTGTGCTGCTATCCAGCCTCGTAAGCCACTGATCAACAAAGTTAATATAAGTGCCAGAAAAGTGGCAATCAAAAAAACCATCCAGTTCATTGTAGTTTGATAGGGGAAGTGTTTGAGCCAATCGTCCATAATCAGGTAAGAAATAATCCAGGATAAAATGCTTGATGCAAAAATCAAAAAAATGAACTCTCTGCTCAAACTTTTTATAATGCTTAAGGTACTCGCTCCTAAAACCTTCCTGATGCCAATTTCCTTGGTACGCTGCTCAGCCAGATAGGAAGCTAATCCAGCAAGACCAAGCGTGGCAATGAAGATGACTATTATTGTAAAAATAACCGACAGGCTGCTCAGGTTTTTTTCGTCTTTATACAATTGTGCCAATTCCTGGTTTAAAAATGTAAATTCAAAAGGTCTGTCGGGAGCGGTTTTATTCCACTGCGCTTCTATGTATGCAAGCGCCTCACGTTCTTTTCCAGGTTGAATCCGAATGGCCATATATTTTAAAAACCACCTGATTGCACCCGGAGTTTCTTTCATGTTTAATACAAAAGGTCCAACTGTTTCATGCAATGAGGTTTGATGGAAATCACGGAATACGCCTATCACCCGCTCTTCGCCCTGTAGCGATTTGAATTTTTTACCAATAGCATCCTGCGGGCTACCCCAGCCCATATGCCTTACCATAGATTCATTGATAATTATACCATTAATGGGATCTGTTGAATTAGCTTCAAGATAGTCCCTTCCGGCAACAAGGGGAATTTTAAATGTTTTTAAAAAATCATATTGAACAACCAGGGCAGGATAAAACTGCCATTGATCTTCAGGAAAACCTTCAGGTCTGAATTCATGCGTGTTATGCGATGATCCGAAAATATCATCCATTGCAGTCACTGAAATGATATCCGGATTTTGCAAAAGTTCAGCCTTAAATGATTCAAAATTACTTACGATAGGGGTTCTGTTGATTGGCAAAATCAGCATATTTTCTTTATCAAAACCAAGATCAGCATTCTGCATATATTTCAATTGATCACGAATAATTAGTGTTCCGATTATCAAACCTATGGATATGGTAAACTGCACCACAACCAGAATTTTACGAGGTAAACCCCCTCTGGTGGAAAGCTTTTGTCCGCCTTTGAGAATGGTTACAGGTTTAAATCGTGATAAATAAAACGCAGGATACGTTCCAGCTAAGATTCCCACCAAAACACCCAATCCGATCAACATTAGCATATACCCGGGTTCAAATAAAGTGGCTATAGATATTGTCTTTCCTGTAAAATTATTAAACCAGGGCATAACCAGTTCCGAAATAATAAAGGCAAAAGCCAATGAAATAAAGCTAATGATCACTGATTCACCAATAAATTGGATAATTAATTGCGTTTGACTGGCTCCTGTAACTTTTTTAATCCCAATTTCTTTTGTTCGGCCTGAAGAGGTGGCAGTGGCGAGGTTCATGTAATTGATCACAGCAATGATAAGCAGAAATACAGCAATCGCAGCTAAAATGTAAATAGTAGAAATATCATTATTAGGAGCCAATTCATAATCCAGTTTTGATTTTAAATGGATATCGGTAAGAGGCTGTAAGTAAAGCGATATATTGTCCTTTTCCGCATCATAAAAATACTTTTGGATATACTCCGGAAATTTATTTTCCAAGGTTTTAGGAACGGCGTTTTCGCTTAATAGTAAATAAGTCCAGCAAGGATTCCATACCCATGTCTGTGGTAATTTACCTCCAAAAGCAGCCCTCAAGGTTGACATTGAGCCAATAAAATCAAATTTAAAATGCGATTGTTCCGGAACATCTTTGATAACGCCTGTAACTTTTAAATTCAGGTTATTTTCATATTTAATGGTTTGATCCATCGGATTTTCATCTCCAAAATACTTTTTCGCCATGGCTTCGGTAATTACCACCGTTCCGTTTTCATCCAGCGCTGTTGATGGATTACCCTGAATAAAATCATAATTGAAAATATCAAAGAATGTACTGTCAGCAAAAAAGAAATTGCGTTCGTTAAACTTATTTTCACCGTGCTCAATAAAACTTCTGGGCGCCTGAAAATTAAAAACCCTGACTACATTATCAATCATTCCCGGAAAATCGTTTTTCAGTGTAAATGCAACCGGAAAAGGCGAGCTGGCTGAGTTTTCACCAACGCCATCAAAATCATAAATATTAACCAGCCGGTATACCCTGTCGGCATTTTTATGGTATTTATCATAACTTAATTCATCTACGATGTAGAGGAAAATGATTAAAAAACTTGCCAAACCAGCCGTTAATCCCAGGATATTAATAATGGAATAGGTTTTTCTTTTAACTAGATTTCGGATGGAAGAAATAATGTAATTGCGTAGCATTAGAACAACTTTAGGATTTTGCGAAATTCATGTATTATGCCAAATACCGTAAATCACTGTTTTACAAAAGGCTGCCCCATTTTATAATAGAGATATAAATGAAAAGTGTCCGAGTGATTACATTTAATGTACAAATCTGGACAGTTTGATAAACAAACTGTTACGCGCTTATTTTTTTGCAACAACCCGAAGGGCCCGGTGGAATATTTCAAAATGAAAGGGTGAATGGCCGAGAGATTCACCATCCACTTCAAGTTTAATTTGCGGATCGCTCTCAATTGAAATTTTTTTCCCGCGAAAAGTATCCACCTTTGGATGATTAATAAACGAGCCATCATAAAGGTTTTTAACCTCCTTTAAAACGGTAAGCTTGCCTAATTTTTTAATCAGCGTAACATCGAACAAGCCATCATCAATCTCAGCATTAGGCAATTGTTTCATTCCGCCACCATTATATTTACCTATTCCAACGCTCATGCTGAATGTTTTATGCTTGTGGGTGCTATCTGAATCAATGGTCATCACAGTGTTAGAATGATCGTAGAAAAGAAGTGATGTAAACAGATTCTTTAAATACAATATTGCCCCGCTTCTTCCACGTTCCTTATCACGATTGGTTTTTGCGGCAACTACTGCATCGTATCCCATGCCTGCCACATTTGCAAAGAAACGCTGTTTAGGTATTTCAGAATTATAAAACTCAACTTTACCTATATCCTGCCACCTGGTTTTTTGTTTATTGATAAGCTTTATCGCTTTTTTATATTTAAATGGAATATTTAAAGATCGGCACCAATCATTTCCGGTTCCGATAGGAATCATGGCCAGGGTAAGTTCATTTACCGGAACAATTTCCTGTTTGAAGAAACCATTAACAACTTCATTTAAAGTACCATCACCTCCTACCACAATAAAATTCCGATAACCATCTTTAATATGCTGGAAAGTAATCTCAATTGCGTGTTCTTTTTGCTCGGTAAAAAGAAAATCAAATTGCAGGTTGGCTTCATGCAACATACCCTTTATTTTATCCCAATCTGTTTTTGCTTTCCGATTGCCAGCATTGGGATTAACGATTGCCAGCCATTTTTCTTCCATAAATTATCGAAGCTCTTAAATTAATTTTTCCGAAAAATAAAATAGCCCTGAAACAGTATCCTGATGAATAGAAAGGTTCAAATATAAATGTTTTTTGGTCAACGATTTTCAAAGCGACCAATCATGATTTGAAATATCATTACTTTTGATGAGCAAATTAGCCGTATGATAAAGTTTTTTGAAAATAATGACCAGTCGCAAAAAAAGGGGGAGAGGCTATTTTCAATACTCATTCCGTCCTGGAACAACCTTCCATACCTTCGTTTTTGCATCGAAAGTATTTTGAAAAACAGCAAATACAAACACCAGATCATTGTTCATGTGAATGATGGTTCGGATGGTTCCAAAAAATGGGTGGAAGAACAGGGCTTTGATTATAGCTGGTCCGAAAACAATGTGGGCGTTTGTTATGCATTTAATTCCGCGGCAGCTATGGCAAAATCGCAATATTTGCTCCTCCTTGACGATGATAATTATCTACTCCCCGATTGGGATCATTATATTTGGGAAGAGATCAAAACACTGGAGCATCCTTACTTTGCTATTTCTGCAACAAAAATTGAATACAAATCAACCTTTAATCAATGTGTAATTGCACCAATTGATTACGGGCATACACTTGAAACATTCAGAGAAGAGGATCTTTTGAAAGAATATCAATCTTTCGAAAAGAATGATTGGTACGGAAGCAGCTGGTATCCAATGGCTATTCATAAGCAGGTATGGGACCAAATTGGTGGATTAAGTGTGGAATTTACACCAGGGATGTACTCCGATCCGGATTTTATGATGAAACTATGGCATGCTGGTGTTCGATATTTTAAGGGCATTGGAAAAAGCCGGAGCTACCATTTTATGTCGCGCAGTGTTAGGAGAATTAAAAAAAACAACGGTCGTAAGCAGTATCTGGTAAAATGGCGGATGAGCAATTCGGTATTCAGAACATATTATTTAAAAATGGGCCAACCTTTTGCCGGTTCGGTGACTGAGCCGGAAATCCCCTGGTTACTGAAATTGAAAGACAGAATAAAGCTACTTTTTACGGTTTAATCTAATCTGGTGATATGCCTTGGCATATTTATAGAAAGTTTCTGTTGCGGCAATTCTACAGATGACAAAACCATATAATCCGTCCATAAAACCCAGCCGGAGAATATAGTTTCGGATAAATTTTGCAAAAGGTTTCATAAGCAGGTAAAAAATTGGAATTTTTACATTTGCTTCAATCAATGTGCTGGCACCCAGTGTGCTGAATCTATTAGCTTGTAAGATGTGTTCCTCTATTGTATAAAATGAATAGTGAAGTATATCCCCTTTCAGGTGGCTTGTGGTTGCCCCTCCCACAAGTGTAAAGTGCTCATGGAGTTTTTTTCCCATCCACTTTCCTTTTCTTCTATCATAAATTCTTAACTTCTTATCCGGATACCAACCCGAATGATGAATCCATTTTCCACAATAATTGGTTTTACGGTTCATGAAATAACCATCATTTTTCCAGTATTTTTTGGCAATTAATATAGATTGAATCAAATCCGGTGAAAGGGACTCATCAGCATCAAGGGTTAAAATATGATCAAATTTTGCCTGGGTATCGGCAAACTTATGCTGCTCAACATAATCAACGAACTTATTTTGTATAAACCTGGCACCATAAGCCAATGCAATGTCAGCAGTTTTATCAGTCGAAAACGAATCTACAACAACAATATCATCCGCCACCTCCTTAATGCTTTCAAGGCACCGTGGCAGATTTTTTTCCTCGTTTAAGGTAATTATTACAACTGATAAATCGGGCATAACTGTCGATAGTGTAAAGCAAAGATAAATAATCCCAAAATATACAATAGAAATCCAAAGTGTTTTCAATTGCAGATCGACAAAGACTTTCATCCATTTTGGCGTGATCCAAATGATGAAACTCTATGTCGGAGTTACCTTTGCTAACGCAATAGCTAAGTTAGTTCCTCACTTTCTATTGCATAAACCGGGAGAATAAGTGGTCATTATTCCTTTGCACGGATTGTAAATTGTATTTAACAATCAAATGCTGCTTTACAAAAGCACTCAAATAGAATATTATTACAGTTTGATTTTGTGCAACTTACGCTTTCAAAATATGTTTTGTTTAAATATTTGAATAAAAAATTAAACCTTTTACGCTTTTCTTTTGTTAAAGCAGTGGATTAATCAGAGGAAAATTTTCAAATGGCAAATTATTCAATAAAAGATCTGGAAAATTTTACAGGAATAAAAGCACATACAATTAGAATTTGGGAAAAAAGATACAATATTGTAGAGCCCAAAAGAACCTGTACAAACATCAGATATTATGATGATGAAGATTTAAAAAAGTTGTTGAATGTTTCAATTTTGAATCGAAATGGCCTTAAGATATCAAATATTGTGGGTCTTACTGACGAAACAATAACGGAAAAAATTCTCAACCTATCTCAGGCAAATAATGATGCAAACAGTCAGATTGAGAACCTGGTTCTTGCTATGATTGACATGGACGAAAATAAGTTTGATAAAGTCTTCAACACGGCAGTTATTAATTTCGGGTTTGAAGAAACCATGCTAAGGCTTGTTTATCCATTTTTTGAGAAAATTGGTGTCCTATGGCAAATCGGCACAATCAATCCTGCGCAGGAGCATTTTATTTCAAATCTTATACGTCAAAAATTAATCGTTGCTATTGACGGAATTGTTTCAAAGGTTTCTGAAAAATCCAGATCATTTTTACTTTTTCTTCCTGAGGGTGAGTTTCACGAAATCGGACTTATCTTTTACCATTATCTAATCAAAAAGCACAATCACAAAGTAATTTACCTTGGCGAAACTGTTCCATTTGATGCATTAGCTGAGGTATCAAAAATCAAAAAAGTAGATTACCTTTTAACTTCCATATTAACACCTATGCCGGATGATCAATTGATTGAATTTCTTGAAAACGTTTCAGAAAGTTTTGGTGAATCTCAGGTATATGTTTCCGGTGTTCAAGTTCAGGATAAAAATCTAATCTTTGGTAAAAATATTCATACCCTTGCTTCAGCTATGGAATTTAAATCCATATTAGAAGTAATAAGTTAAGCGAAAAATAATTGTTTGATTATAGGCCAGTTAAACACTGGCTTTTTTTTGTCATTTTACTAAGAATTTAACATTCAGGTATTACTTTACTGATTTACATCTATTTACCGCAATTAAACATACCTGAAACATTAAACAAAACCTCCTTTTTGTTTAACTTATGGCACTCCTACTTAAACGTTTAACAATTTTTTAACATTTCCTTATTTGTTGATATACTGCGATTTAATGTCCATTTAAGGTTTTTTATTTAAATTTATTCTAAATTAATTGTTTAAATCAAACTTTTGCGTTTACCTTTGTATCGACAACGTTAAACATTTTTTTAATTAAAATTTTAACACCATGACAGCATTAGAATTCAACGCCAAAATTCTTGGCCTTAAAGACAAACTACAATATTTTGCTTACTCCTTAACAGCAAATAAAGAAGATGCTGATGATCTAATTCAGGATACCTTCTTAAAAGCCATTACTAACAAAGACAAATTCGATCCTGCAACAAATCTCAAGGCCTGGGTTTATACTATCATGAAAAATACTTTCATAAACAAGTATAGAAAAGACACCAAGGTAAACACGATCATTGATAGCACAAAAGATTTATATTATCTTAACAATTCAAATTCAGCAGACTCAGCAACACCTGATTCAGATTATAATCATGGTGAACTTGTAAAGGTTATTGATGAATTGCAGGACGACCACAGGATTCCCTTTCAAATGCATTTTCAGGGATATAAGTACAAGGAAATAGCTGAAACATTGAATTTATCTATTGGGACGGTTAAAAGCAGAATATTTTTTAGCAGAAAAAAACTAATGGAGAAACTTAGAGACTTCCAAAACTAAATCGTATTGATTTCGTAAACAAAAGTCTCATAACATAAATTTAGGTTAATAGTTTAAAGGCATCTGAAAATAAATATCAATTTCAGATGCCTTTTTTTCTCAAACTATTTTGGTGAAAAAGTAAAATTAGGCGATCACCTACCATAATTGCAGCCAATCGATCAAAACGATAGAAATTTTCTATCCCAAAAGAAATAGCCAAAAATAATCTCAATACCTTTTACTATTTAAAGATGGTGGTAGTTCTAAAGTTAACTGCAAGATCCGGGAGGTGAATAATTGGTTTTATTTTAGGATATCCGTTTGAATCGCAAGTCTCTCCTCCATGGTATATTTTATTATTTAACCTTTAATAACAATAATTGCCTAGTAAATTTACTAAATTTGAAACTTGATATATCACAATTCTATGATGTTAATTACACGCAGAGAAAGATTTAATGCAGCGCACCGGTTGTACAGGAAAGATTGGTCGGATGAAAAAAACATGGAGGTTTTCGGTAAATGCTCCAACCCCAACTGGCACGGTCATAATTATATTCTTTACGTTACAGTTAAAGGAGATGTTGGCCCTGAAACCGGCTTTGTAATTAACCTGAAAGTATTAAGTCAAATCATCAGAACTAAAATCATTGAAAAAATTGACCATAAAAACCTGAACCTTGAGGTTGATTTTATGAAAGATAAAATTGTTTCAACAGAAAACATTGCAATAGCCATTTGGGAAGAAATTGAGCAGGACATTTTAAGCAATGGTGCCGAACTGCATTGTGTTAAAGTTGTTGAAACAGAAAACAATTTTGTTGAATATTTTGGAAATTAAGAAATATAAAATGTCATCATCGAAAGAAAGTTTCTCATTAGACCATGACGCGAATGAAGGATACGAAAAAGTAGACCTTTATAATGGCGAAAATGTTAAAAAACTTGCATCACATTATTCAGGTATTCTTGAATTGATCGGAGAAGATGTGCATCGTGAAGGGTTGACAAAAACGCCTGAACGAGTAGCAAAATCAATACAATTTCTAACGCATGGATATCAGCTTGACCCTGTTGAAATATTGAATTCAGCGAAATTCAAAGAGGATTACCGCGAAATGGTAATCGTTAAGGATATTGAAATCTACTCATTGTGCGAACACCATATGATCCCATTTATCGGTAAAGCGCACGTGGCCTATATTCCCAACGGTTACATAACCGGCTTAAGTAAAATTGCCCGGGTTGTTGATGCTTTTTCACGCAGGCTGCAGGTTCAGGAAAGATTGACCACCCAAATCAAAGATTGTATTCAGGATACGCTCAAACCACTTGGGGTGGCCGTAGTTATCGAAGCACAGCACTTATGCATGATGATGCGTGGCGTGCAGAAACAAAACTCAGTAACCACTACTTCTGATTTCACCGGTGCTTTCCGCAAAGATGAAACCCGGCAGGAGTTTATTCATCTGATCGGTACCCAACTTCATTAAAACCAGCTTTGGTTAAAATTTGTTAACGTTAAAACAATTCACCTCATTCAGGCATTATAATTGACAAATGTCTGTTTCAATTAATTTAAAAATTATAACTGACATGATTTCAGAACGAGACTATATGAGAAATACGGTTCAATCACAAGTTGGATCACGGGATATGGCAAAAAACTTCATCGCAAGTGTTTTTGCCTGGATGGGGATAGCCATGGCGCTAACAGCTTTCACGGCTTATTATTTTGCCAGCACTCCGGCTCTGATCGGATCGCTTTATAACCCGGAAACCGGGGGTATGTCAATCCTTGGTTGGATTGTCACTTTGGCACCTTTAGGTTTTGTTTTGGCAATGTCGATGGGATTAAACCGATTTTCAATTGGAACCCTGGTGTTGCTTTTCGGAGCATTTTCGGTGCTGATGGGTGCCAGTTTAAGTTTTATATTGCTGATTTACACATCAGCATCCATCTTTAAAACATTTATTGTAACAGGTGGAATGTTCGGTATTATGGCCTTTGTGGGTTATACTACCAAAACCGATTTAACCAAATTTGGCAGCATCATGTTTATGGGTCTGATCGGATTGATCATCGCCAGTTTGGTAAACGTGGTTTTGCAAAGTCCTCCCTTTGATTACATAATCAGTTTTGTTGGTGTTTTGATTTTTACCGGATTAACTGCCTATGATGTTCAAACCTTAAAAAGAATTGGCGCCGGTGTTGAATATGGAACCGAGCAAACCAGAAAACTGGTGATCATGGGAGCACTCAGGCTTTATCTTGATTTTATCAACCTGTTTCTTTTCCTGCTCCGTTTTATGGGCGACAGAAGATAATACACTTTTCTTAACATACCGCTTCAAAAAGAAAAGCCCCGACATAGTTTGTCAGGGCTTTTTTAATTCTTTCAAAATGCTATTTATAGGCTATTCCAAGTTTTTCACTAATTTTTTCGAGCATGTCAACAACCATTTCAGGGAGCTTGTATTTTGGATTCCAACCCCATTCTTCCCTGGCCGCGCTGTCGTCCATACTATTGGGCCAGGTAGCGGCAATGGCCTCTTTAACAGGATCAACTTCATAGATCATCTCAAAATCAGGCATGTGTTTTTTAATTTCGTTGGCGAGAATCTCCGGATCAAAACTCATAGAAGTTACATTGAATGAATTGCGGTGTTTCAGTTTTGAGGGATCTGCCTCCATCACATCAATGGCCGCATCCAATGCATCTGCCATATACATCATATCCAGGAAAGCTCCTTTTGGTAGTGGGCACACAAATTTTCGGTGTTTGATTGCCTCATAAAAAATCTCTACGGCATAATCCGTCGTACCTCCACCCGGAAGGGTTACATACGAAATGATTCCCGGATAACGCAAGCCTCTTGTATCTACACCAAACCGTTTGAAATAATAATCACCCAGCAATTCACCCGTAACCTTGGTAACTCCGTAAATAGTGGTTGGTCTTTGAATGGTATCCTGGGGTGTATTATCCGGTGGAGTGGTTGGGCCGAATGAACCAATAGAACTGGGTGTAAAAACCGCGCATTTATTTTCACGTGCCACTTCCAGCACATTGTACATACCATTAACACCTACATTCCAGGCATCCTGTGGACGCTGCTCTGCCACTGCTGACAGCAATGCTGCAAGATTATAAATCGTATCAATTTTATGATCCTTTACTACCTGGTTAATAGAAGCAGCATCAGTGATATCCATTACTTCATTAGGCCCATCAGCTAATTTACTTCCGCGTGGAGGAGGATAGAGGTCTCCACTTATCACATTATCAACGCCATATCTTGTTCTAAGTTTAGAGGTTAACTCCGAACCTATTTGCCCCTGGGCACCAATTATCAGAATGTTTTTCATCTCCCTTGCATTTGGTGTTAAATACTTAACAGTTTCGGCAAAAATAAATAAATTTGTCAATCGCAATTGGAATTGAAAAACTAATAAAATATCATTTATGTACGGAAAAATTAAAGACCATCTTACTCAAGAATTAAGCAATATTAAAGAAGCTGGTTTGTTTAAAGCGGAACGCATCATTACCTCGCCACAGGGTGCTGAAATTAAACTGAACACCGGTGCAGAAGTTTTAAATTTCTGTGCCAATAACTACCTCGGATTATCCAATCATCCCCGCCTGGTAAAAGCAGCCAAAGACATCCTCGATTCGCATGGATTTGGGATGTCATCTGTTAGGTTTATTTGCGGCACACAGGATATCCACAAAACACTGGAAGCCAAAATTGCTGAGTTTTTTGGTACGGAAGATACCATTCTTTATGCTGCCGCATTTGATGCCAACGGAGGTGTTTTTGAACCCATTCTTACGGCTGAAGATGCTATCATTTCCGATTCGTTGAACCATGCTTCTATCATTGACGGTGTTCGTTTATGTAAGGCACAACGTTTCCGTTATGAAAATGCGGATATGGAGGACCTGGAAAAACAACTAATTGAAGCTTCGAAAACAGCCCGTTTTAAAATCATCGTCACGGATGGTGTGTTTTCGATGGATGGCAACGTGGCTCCAATGGATAAAATAAATGCTCTGGCAAAAAAATATGATGCCATGATCATGGTTGACGAATGCCACTCAGCAGGTGTGGTTGGTAAAACAGGCCGTGGTGTTACTGAATTGTTCAATATAAGAGGTGAAGTCGACATTATTACCGGAACGCTAGGTAAAGCATTTGGTGGCGGCATAGGTGGTTTTACGACTGGAAAAAAGGAGATCATAGAAATGCTGCGTCAGCGCTCACGCCCCTACTTATTCTCAAACTCGCTTATCCCGGCTGCTGTTGGAGCAGGAATTGAGATGTTTGATATGATGGCCGAAACCTCAGAATTACAAGATAAACTCCACTGGAATACCGACTATTTTATGGAAAAAATGAAAGCGGTAGGTTTTGATATCAAACCTTCTAAATCAGCTATATGTGCTGTTATGTTATATGATGCAAAACTTTCGCAGGAAATGGCCAGCAAATTGCTCGACGAGGGAATCTATGTTATTGGCTTTTATTACCCGGTTGTTCCTAAAGATTTGGCACGGATCAGGGTGCAGCTTTCTGCTGCTCATGAAAAAGAACACCTCGATAAAGCCATCGCCGCATTTACAAAAGTGGGGAAGGAATTGGGTGTTTTGAAAAAATAAAAACCAAACTTTATAAAAAGGCTGCAAACATTGTAGCCTTTTTTAATTATGAGTATTTGCGTTTATTAATAAAACATGGATCTACCTACAGACCTATTATTGTGACTCCGTTTTCAAGTCTCGCAATCATACTAAAATTGTTACTTTTGCCACGTAAAACATAAACTTTATGAACGGTACTTTCACAAAGACGCAATATATACTGCAATCATTGGCAACCGGTAAAAAATTTGATGATTCGGGATGGTTATTATCGGCTCCGGGTGAAACCGAACCTGCTTTGATCAGGGCAATTTACCACAAGAAACAGCTTGAATTAAAAGACGATGGATTCGGTTTATACAAATTTGCCGATTGGTTGCCCATTCACAGGATGCTTGAAGGTTCTTGTGCCCCGGTCACTGTTAAAAGCGAAGGGTTGGGAAAAGCACTCGGATTAAATAATCTTTATATCACCTTTAGTGGTTACTGGCCTGAGCAGAAAGCCAATATGAAAACCTGCTCATTTAAAGAAACAGAAGCCTATTCCGTTTGTGCCAGGCTCGAACCCAACGATGAGCATGTGTTGGTTGTAGCCTCAGCCGGCAATACGGCCCGTTCATTTGCAAGGGTTTGCTCCGATAATAACATCCGTCTTTTGCTATGCGTTCCCGAGGACAACCTGGATGCGCTTTGGTTTGATACCCCGCTTAACGACAATGTAAAGCTGGTTGCTTCACAAAAAGGAGGTGATTACTTCGATGCCATTCACATTTCAAATGTAGCCGTTGAGCTTGAAAATTTCATTCCCGAAGGGGGCGCTAAAAACGTTGCTCGCCGCGATGGAATGGGAACAACTGTTTTGTCGGCCGTAACCACCATTGGTAAAATTCCTGATTATTATTACCAGGCCGTAGGGAGCGGAACAGGAGCCATTGCTGCCTGGGAAGCCAATCTGAGATTGATTGATGACGGCCGATTTGGAACCAATAAAATGAAGCTGATGGTTTCGCAGAACTACCCTTTCCATCCAATTTATGATGCATGGGAAGCCAAATCGAGAAACATGTTACCTATGGATGACGAGGTGGCACGCAAACAGGTTGAAATCATCAAAGCAAAAGTTTTATCGAATCGTAAACCTCCCTATTCTCTTGCGGGTGGTCTTTACGATGCCATGATGGATGCCGGTGGAGAAGTATTACTTGCAAATAATGATCAGGCTCACAAGGCCGCCGAACTTTTCCTGGAGACCGAAGGAATTGATATACATCCAGCAGCTGCAATTGCTACGGCAACTTTAATGGATTCAGCCAAAAATAAAAAGGTTGGAAAAGATGACCTGATTATGCTGAATATCACCGGTGGTGGTGAAGAGCGGTTTAAAAAGGACAGGGATTTATATTATTTAAAACCATTGATTACCTTTGATATTAACCCGGATAGCGATGAAATTAAATCGAGGATTAAGGATCTGTTTTAAGTAGTAAAAAAATGGAACACAATCTCAAAATATACAATACCCTCTCCCGGAAGAAAGAAATCTTTGAACCGATAAAACCACCTTTCGTGGGCATGTATGTTTGCGGACCCACTGTTTATGGCGATGCGCATTTGGGCCATGCCAGGTCGGCCATCAATTTTGATTTGGTTTACAGATATATCAACCATCTGGGATATAAAGTTCGCTATGTTAGGAATATAACTGATGTGGGGCATTTGGAAGGAGATGCCGATACAGGTGAAGATAAAATTGCCAAACAAGCGAAGGTTGAGGAAATTGAACCCATGGAAGTGGTGCAGTATTTTACAAACCAATACCACTTTTTGATGGATCGCTTAAACGTATTGCAACCCAGTATTGAGCCGCATGCCTCAGGTCATATTATCGAACAGATAGAAATGATCCGAAAGATACAGGATGCAGGCTATGCGTACGAGAAAAACGGTTCCATCTATTTTGATATTGAAGCTTACAACAAGGATCATCAATACGGAATCCTTTCAGGCCGCAAGATTGACGAGCTATTTGCCTACACCCGCGAACTTGAGGGGCAGCAAGAAAAGAAAAACAGCTTTGATTTTGCACTCTGGAAAAAAGCAACGCCCGAGCACCTGATGCACTGGCCTTCGCCATGGAGCGAAGGTTATCCGGGCTGGCACCTCGAGTGCTCAACCATGGGAACCAAATACCTGGGCGAAACCTTTGATATCCACGGCGGTGGTCTTGATCTGCAATTCCCGCATCATGAATGTGAAATTGCCCAATCTGTTGCTGCTAATAACAAAATGCCGGTAAAATACTGGATGCACAACAACATGATCACCATCAATGGGCAGAAAATGGGTAAGTCGCTGGGCAATGCCGTTTCGCTGGTGCAATTTTTCAGTGGAGATCATCCCCTGCTTGAGCAGGCCTACAGCCCAATGACCATTCGTTTTTTTATGATGCAGGCGCATTACCGGAGTCCGCTTGATTTTTCAAATGAAGCCCTGCAGGCTGCCGAAAAAGGATTGAAGAAATTACTGGCTGCAATCGATACCTTGCCAAAAT
This sequence comes from Bacteroidales bacterium, assembly GCA_020438105.1. Lineage (GTDB taxonomy): Bacteria > Bacteroidota > Bacteroidia > Bacteroidales > JAADJA01 > JAADJA01. The sequence goes on along the minus strand of JAGQVE010000010.1, from coordinate 37,302 downwards.
TAAAAACAGGTAGTAAAAGTGATTCGGATATCAGGGAATTAAGATCGAAATGCTATGCCGCCATGGATGATGATTTCAATTCACCCATCCTCATTTCACACATCTTTGAAGGAGTAAGGATCATCAACTCGGTAAAAGATGGCAAAGAAACGTTAACCCCGGAAGATCTCGAACTAATCAGTTCAGTAATGAACGATTTTGTTTTTGACATACTTGGTATGCAAAAAGAAGAGGACAACAGCAGAACAGAACTCGTTGATCAGCTTATGGGCACAATTTTGCAAATCAGACAAAAGGCCCGTGAAAATAAAGACTGGCCAACATCGGATTTAATCCGTGACCAGCTTGGCAACCTCAACATTACAGTTAAAGACACCAAGGAAGGACCGGAGTGGGGTTTTAATGACTAAGTCTTTGCGGATTTATCTATTTCTAAACTTTCAGAGCAAATCTTCGTTTTAAGAAGAGCAAATACCTTTACATTAATGAGAAACTTTACTTTTTACCTTCTGGGTATGATGTTGCTTATCTCAGCAACCGGCTTCGCACAAAGCATTTCAAATGCAGGTTTTGAAAACTGGACTTATTACCAATACTTTGAAGAACCTGATAATTTTACAACAACAAATCCTTACCTGGTGATGTCGGGTTTGTCACCTAATGCAACCAAAACAACGGATGCACATTCAGGTAATTATGCATTAAAACTTCAATCGGTAGAAACCTCAGAAGACACCATTTTTGGTGCTGCCTTTATCGGGCAAATAGGCGAAAATTCAATATCAGGTGGATTGCCTTTTACACAACGCCCTGATTCTGTAACTGGTTACGCGAAATATGATATTCAATTTGGGGATACCGCTTATCTGGCAGTTTTATTTAAAAAGTTCGGAGCACCGCTTGGTATTTGCTCTCTGACTTTTATTGGCAGTGAATCCACATTTGCTTATTTTTCAGCACCCGTTAATTGGTTTATTCCAATTATATCGCCTGATTCACTGGTGGCTGGATTCACCAGTTCAACCATTGATAACACCCCCATGATTGGAAGTACCATCACCTTCGATGATATTGCGTTTGTGGGAACTGGGGCTGCTTTCCCCAATGGTGGTTTTGAAAACTGGACGGAATTAGGAGCCGATGAACCCAACGACTGGACAACCAGTAATTTGCTGACAATTTCACCAAGTGGTGCAGGCGTAACCAAATCAATCGACAGCCACTCAGGTTCATTTGCAGCAAAGCTTGAAAGCAAAATTTCCTTTAATGGTGATTCTATTACAATATTAACCAATGGTACTTTTGGTGATGAAGGACCCATAGGAGGAGTGCCGCTGAATGAATTTCCAAAAACCGTGAGTGGCTATTATAAATATTCGCCGGTAGGCCCAGATACAGCCCTGGGCGGATTATGGCTGTATCATTACAATACACAAACCGGTGAAACCGAAACCCTTTATGAAAAGCTGGTTAAATTGCCTACAGCTTCTTCTTATACGTATTTTGAGATCCCTATACTCTATTACGATGTGCCCATCCCTGATACGATCAATATCTCATTTGCTCCTTCAAACTATGATGACGGATTCATAGGCATCGGAAGCACCTTATGGATCGATGACCTGGAAATTACTTACCAGCCTTTTATAACCGGGGTTGATGAAAAGGATCAAAATGCTGTTGCGGTATATCCAAATCCTGCCAGGGAGGTGATTCATTTCAAAATGGATCAATGGCTGAAAGAGAACCCGGAAGTTCAAATAACTGATGCACAGGGAAACATGGTAAAATGGATAAGAAATGATAATGGATCCGAAATTAGTGTTGATGTAAATGATTATCCGCCCGGCTTGTATTTTTATCAAATCAAACACAAGGGAAAGATCAGTTCCGGCAAGTTTATAGTGAAATAGAAAAATCAAAAAAATTGCACAAAAGGGTGGGAGTTTCCTGCCCTTTTGTACTTTTATAAAAATTTATCAGGGATGCGAGGATTTTTCAACCGGCTCAAAGATATATGGGTAATTGCAGGCATAACCATTTTGCTTTTTATTTTGATTGAGCTTTTTTTCAGGATATATTTTCTTTTCTCCTCCAATCCGGACCCCCGGATACAAGCTGATTGCTACAACAATGCCGATTGGGTTGAAGCCTATTATTCCGAATTCAACGCTTGCAATGAATCCTCATGGAAACCCTATGTTTACTGGCGTCGAAATCCATTTAAAGGGACATACATCAATATAGATGACGACGGCATCCGTAAAACAATTTACCAAAACAATCCTTCTTCTGATTATGACCCGCTGATCCGTATTTTTATGTTTGGAGGATCAGCCATGTGGGGCACTGGTGCAAGGGATGAATATACGCTGGCCTCTTTGTTGGGTAAAGAACTTAGTAAAAAAGGATTCCGGGTGCAGATCACCAACTTTGGCGAATCAGGATATGTAAATACGCAGGAATTGATCGAACTGCAACTTGAGCTTCGTAAAGGGAATATTCCTGATCTGGTAATTTTCTACGACGGTGCAAATGATCTCTTCAGTACACTTCAGCAAGGCAAAGCCGGTATTCCGCAGAATGAATTTAACCGCATGAAGCAATTTAATACCCTTACCAATAAGAAACGCTCTGCACTGGTGTTTTTTAAATCCTTGCAAACACTTGCCACTGTAAAGTTTATTCGTCAAAAATTTGGTTCTGAACCCGATCGCGAAGCTGCACTTAAGGAATTCAACTTACCCAAATTAGCTGAAGAAACCATTGGAGTTTATAATGAAAACCTCCGCTTAATTTATGCACTATCTGAGGCTTATGGGTTTCATTCGGTGTTTTACTGGCAACCGCTCCTTTTCAATAAAAATATCCGAACTGAATATGAAAATACGGAATTTGAAAAGATGAAATGGGCAAGCCAGTTTGCGGGCCTGACAATAGAAAACCTAACTGACGATGAGATCCATTTGGATAATCTCGACTTTTATGATCTCAGCCGATTTTTCGAAAATGAAACTGCCCCGGTTTATGTGGATTGGTGCCACGTGGGTGAATACGGAAATTCCAAACTTGCCAAACAGATCGCCCAGAATGTAATACCAGTGTGCGATTCAATACTTGCTAAAACTGAAAAACAGCTTCCTTAGGGTGAAACAACTGATCAAAAAAATAATTCCGCCAGCTTACCATAAGCAGCTCAAATATGCAGTTCTCCGAAAAATATATTTTGGCAGAAAACATTATTGCAATGTTTGCAATTCGAACATCAGCAAATGGCTTCCCCTGGGTTATGACCTTCCTGTAATAAGAGAGAAGCAAATCGTTGGGGCAGGATTGCGGGAGGCGATGTGCCCGGTTTGCATGTCGTCCGACAGGATCAGGTTGTTGTATCATTTTCTGCAAAACAAAACCACTATTTTCTCTAATCCAAACAAGTTGCTTCACATTGCCCCTGAACCTTCACTTGAGCACCTTTTCATAAATCATAAAAACATTGATTACCTCACAGCTGACCTTAATCCCGATGAGGTGATGATGCAAATGGACATCACACGTATTTCCTTTCCTGAAAACACCTTCGATGCCATTATGTGTAACCACGTGCTGGAACATATTCCTGATGACCAATTGGCTATGAGTGAACTATTCAGGGTTTTAGAACCAGGTGGCTGGGCCATTTTGCAGGTTCCGTTTTCCAAAATTCTGGATAAAACTTTTGAAAATCCGGAAGTAAAAACACCTGAAGAACGGGAAAGGGTTTTCGGACAAACCGATCATGTGCGGATTTATGGGAATGATTATGTTGATCGTCTTGAGAAAGCCGGTTTTACTGTTAATCGCTACCAATGGACAGAAGATCCATGCATTCTGGATTCCGAGAAGAAGTTGAACCTTAATCCTGATGAGCCGGTGTTTTTCTGCACAAAGTAATTTCCCCTCAACAACTCGTGAAATTTGAGTAAATTTAAACTCAAATTATTCAGATATGAAATCATTAATACTCTCCATTTTTATTTTCGTTTTGTTCGTTTGGAATGTGGCTTCTGCCCAGGTAATTGTAACAGACATTTCCAACCTGAAGTATTCTCAGCAACTGGGCGTAATTGCCGATGCTGAAGGAAAAATTTTAATAACTGAAGATTTGGCTAAAACCATGCTAAAACCTCAGGAAGCCAAAAAAACCGGCTATGAACTGTGGCCTGACTGGCCCCTGCAATACACCGGAAGCTCAAACAGAGGTGGAATTTATTGCAATATGGATTCCGACCCTGAAATGGAAATACTTTACTGCGTATCGCAAAAAGTGTATGCCTTTAATGTGGATGGATCAGTGGTGGATGGCTGGCCGGTTACTACACAGCTATTTCCCGATGGAGCCCCCGCATTCGGCGATATCGACGGGGATGGAGAAGGAGAAATTGTGGTATCCACCCGACAGGCCGGAACAGGAAATACCGGCTATCTGCATGCCTGGGAAAAGAATGGTATCAGTGTTACAGGATTCCCGGTTACCCTGTCAGGAGGGGCTACAAAAACAGCTGTGTTGGCAGATCTGGATGGCGACAATGCCCTTGAAATAATCGTTGAAGAACGGAGCTACCCGGATGGTTATGTTGGTGTTTACAAAGGGAACGGACTGGCTTTCCCGGGGTTTCCTGTAGCACTCGATTATATTCCGGGATCAGCTGTGGCCGTGGGCGATATCACTGGTGATAATATACCTGAGATCGTTGCTGAATCATATTACAGTGTTTATGCATTTGATGCCAGTGGGAATGTGCTCGATGGATTTCCGTATGCACCAGGAACCGATCGTGTTTTTTCCTATTCATCTCCGGTTTTGGCGGATATGGATGGGGATGGCGTTAGAGAAATACTGGTGGGCGATCATTCATCAACCGCTGGAAATGGGGCCGTTCACATTATTAAAAGCAATGGCAGCTCCATGGAAGGATGGCCCAAATTTGTCAGCTATTGGATTTACGGACCTCCCGCCGTTGGTGATATCGACGGGGATGGCAATCTGGATGTCGCCATAGGTGACCAGGTTTTATCGGGTTCACCGGCGGATAAAGTTTATGCATGGGATAAAAACGGAACCTACCTGGAGGGGTGGCCCACTGCTCCTATGAATGCAATCAATAACCAGATCATCCTTGCCGATTTGGATGGCGATGATCAGGTGGAATTGATGTGGGATGACAATACCAACGCCGGTGTATACATCGGTTACAATCATGATGGAACACCTATGAGCGGTTGGCCTTTAACGGTAACCGGTTCCAGCTTTTTTATGAATCCCTTTGTTACCGATATTGATGGTGACGGGATCTTGGATATTTCAGGCGCCAGTGGCAACCTTTCAACCAGTGATCTCTATTTTTACCTATGGAATACCAACCTCGCCATGAATCCGCTTAAATCGCCTTTAACCATATTACAATACAACGTAAGGCATGACGGTGTTTATGCGGATGCTTCTATTCTTTCGGCTGATTTTGCGGGAGTACCAGCCATCATTTGTGAAGGTGATGATGTAACATTTTCGGATGCCTCCATTGGTAATGTAATCAGCTGGGAATGGGAATTTGAGGGTGGTGACCCTGCCACATCATCTGAACAGAGCCCGGTAGTAAATTATCCTTCTTCAGGTACTTATGATGTTACGCTTACCGTTTCTGATGGAACAAACAACAGCACCATTACCAAAGAAGATTACATTAAAGCGGCTTACACGCCCGAAATACCCGATCAACCCATGGGACCTACAGATGTGGTTACCAGCCAGACCAATTTTACCATCTATGAAACCTGGTGTGCCAATGCCACAGCCTATTCCTGGGAGGTGATTCCCGAAGATATGGCAGTTATAATTCCGGGGGATACTATTACAAAAGTGAAAATTTACTGGGATCAATCAAACAGCTACAGTGTGGAATTGCGTGTGAAAGCCGAAAATGCTTGTGGAGAGGGCGATTTTTCAGAACAATTGACCATTTATGTAAACTGGAATACGATGGTTGATAATCCTGAATTTGAAAAACCCTTTTCAATTTATCCTAATCCGGCAGAAGGCTCATTTACCATTAATCTGAAAGCGTTTCAAAATATTGAATCAATTCAGATTATAGATATTCGGGGAGCTGAAGTCAAGATGCCTGAATTGAAATCTTCAAAGTTGAGAATAGAAAATTTACAAGCAGGGATCTACTTTGTAAAGGTAAATTCCCAAGAGGGAAATTTTATGGAAAAAATTGTTGTAAAATAGGTGCTAAGTATTTAGCTCTTTATAGCGCCAGCAAGTAACCAGGTGATCATTGATCATTCCGGCTGCCTGCATGTAGGCGTAGCAAATGGTTGACCCGACAAATTTAAAACCCCGTTTTTTCAAATCCTTGCTCATGGCATCTGATTCAGGGCTGGTGGCAGGTATAAGGTCCAATTTAGTCCATTGATTTTGTTTGGTTTTATAACCTGTAAATTGCCAGATATACTTATCAAAGGAGCCAAACTCTTGTTGAACTTCCATAAATTTTTGAGCATTATTAAGCGTAGCCCTTATCTTCTGCTGGTTTCGGATTATTCCCGGGTTTTGAATTAATTCCTGGACTTTTTCCTCATCGTAATTAGCAATTTTTCGGTAATCAAATTGATCGAATGCTATCCGGAATCCTTCCCGCTTTTTCATGATGATGGCCCAACTAAGCCCGGCCTGAAAGGCATCCAAAACCATATATTCAAAATGTTTCTGGTCATCATGAACAGGTTCACCCCATTCCTTATCATGGTATTCGATCATTAACGGATCGTTATTAGGCCATTGGCAGGATTCCATGTTATTCGAGATTAATTATAATGTCTTTATCGTTTTTTACCAGCAATACAACACCTTTTGTACAATCTGAGCCTTCCTGTGCAATTACAGCATTGGCTATTCCTGAAATAAAAATCAAATCAGATTTCACGGTTCCGGCAAGCCTGCTGAAAATCAAATCCTCATCCCCATCAACACGAACTTCCAACGAAAAACCATTTCTGATATCCAATAGGTAAAACCTCCGCTTCTCCTGATTATCCTGCCACACTGAATCATTTCCCACGTCCCGGAGGTATCCCTTTACCAATGTTTTTGATTGTTCCCAATCAGCAGTTTCATTGCAACTTCCCTGGCAATACTCCACTACATCTGCTACCTGTAAATAATTTTGGTCAAGTGAAATTGAGTTATTCTCTTTTGAACATCCAATCATGATCAAAACCAACAAACCAAAAGCAATTGACTTAAAAAGTTTACTCATAAACTCCTGATTTTATGTTCACACCAAGTCCAACAGCAAATAACCGGATTTGCCTGAATGAATTCAATTGGGTAAAGGAATCATCCCTGTCTAAATAGATATAATCGTAACTTCCAAAAAGATAATAATCAAGCTTGCGACCAGATTTCCATCTCACTTTTAACCTTGCTGCATAATTTAATCCATGTTGCGTGGATGCGTATAAATATTCAGTATTTGTAATTCTAACAAAAGAATAACCCAGGCCGATTTCGGGATCCAATGCAATCTTTGAGGATAAATGCAATGCATATTGAAGACTTAGTTTGGGACGGTAAATATTCGATCGGGCAGGTGTATTTGTATAATTGAGGAAACCCATATTAAAATCGAGCCCACCATTTAAATGTCTGGAAAGAAAGATATGATAACCGGCTCCAATATCCACAACACCATCATACAATTTAAAGAAGCCACCCTGATTTCTAATGAAACCACCTTCAAATTGCACAAAAGATGACGTTTGACCGAAAGAGCTTGCCGACAAAATGAGACATAAAATTATTAACTGTAAATTTTTTCTCAAAATTTCAAATGAATAGGTTGTCTATTTCTTTTAATTGTTCAACGGTCAGGTCATGACTTCCACCAAGGAACTCGGTAATAAATGTCATTTTAGCACTGGCTTCAAGAACTTCCATCCGGTCATATGCCTGAAATAATGATGAACCCAAGGTAATAACGCCATGATTACGCATCAATACAGCATTACTTTTTAACGATGCCCCGGCAACAAGATCTGCCAAATGCTGTGTACCCATTAAAGCATATTCAGCAAATGCGGGTTCTCCCAGTACAGCCCTTGATTCACCAGCAAGATTAGTCTTAATTATTTTACCTGAAATTGCAAAACTCGTCGCAAATACCGGATGAGCATGAACAATTGCATTTATATCAGGACGTTTAGCATAAATTGCCAAATGCATACCGGTTTCCATACTTAACTTTAAATCACCTGACATTACTTTTCCATCTTGATCAATCAAGCCAACCTGAGAAGCGTCTATTAGTCCTTTATCCGTTTGTGATGCAGTTATTAAAATGCCATCTTTTATTCGCATACTAACATTTCCTCCCGAAGCTGTTGTTAGTCCCCGATCATACAACCTTTTCATTGTTGCAGCAACTTCCGATTTTTCTTTTTCAAAGTTCAATTTATGCTTCAGTTTTGATTGCTCTAAGATACAGATAAATTAAACTAACTCGCCCTAACTGTATAGTATCTTCTACCTTTGACACCCCCAAAACTCTGGTAATCAGGGAAAGCATGAAACTTAATAATCAAAGTAGCGTTTAATACTGCACTAAACTTTCGAGCCAATCCTTTGGCTCACCCAAAAAATCGAGTGCGAACGAACCCTAAAAGAAAATGAGAATTGCTGTACTTGGCAATTATCCTCCACGTAAGTGTGGAATTGCCACCTTCACCGAAAATCTGGTAAATTCAATCCTTAAAGCTTCCCATATCCACAGGCTGGAACTTGAAATTGAAGTTATTGCCATGAATGATGGAGATAAAGATTATGAATATCCTGCCATCGTAACCAAAACAATCCAGGATCAAAAACGTGAAGAGTACATAAAAATGGCGGAATATGTCAACAAAGGGAATTTTGATCTTTGTCTGGTGCAACATGAATACGGAATTTACGGCGGCGAGAGTGGTTTATTACTGCTGAGCTTTTTGCAGGAATTAAAAGTCCCGGTGGCCGCCACGCTGCATACCATTTTAACGCGACCTTCCTTTCATCAACGTGAAATTCTTAAAAAAATCGCTGAATATGCTGACAGGCTTATTGTAATGAATTCGATGGCAATAGGATTTTTAGCCGAAATTTATGATGTACCTCGCCATAAGGTGGTTCACATTCAGCATGGTGTACCCGACTTCAGTAATTTCCATACTGATGAAGTGACAATTCCGGAAGATTGGAACGGAAAAACTACTATGCTTACATTTGGACTATTGGGTAGAAGTAAAGGTATTGAAACTGTTATTCGGGCAATGCCCGAAATAATATCAAAGCATCCCGATATTCAATATGTGATATTGGGTAAAACACATCCTCATGTTTTACGGCATGTTGGTGAAGAATACAGGGAGTTTCTACAAAACCTGGCCAAAGAACTAAAGGTTGAAAAGCATGTTCAATTTTTAAATAAATATTTAAGTGAAGAGGACTTGATGAATTATCTATTGGCTGCAGATATTTATGTTACCCCCTATTTAAATAAAGCCCAAATAACCTCAGGTACACTTTCATATGCCGTAAGTGGTGGTTGTGCTGTAATTTCAACACCATACTGGCATGCCGAAGAGCTACTGGCTGAAGGAAGAGGCCGCCTGTTCGACTTTAATGATTACAAGGCATTGTCAGAAATTGTGATTGATCTGATGGATCATCCGGATGAAATGGAAAAATTGAAGAAAAAAGCCTTTGACTATGGTTTAACTATTTCCTGGCCACGGATAGGATATCAATATTTTCAAACCTTCGCCAATATCAATCCCAAATATCAAACATTAAAAATAAGTCCCCTAACCGAAAACGAATTTCAAATGCCAGATTTTAGCTTGAGTCATTTGGAAAGATTAACGGATGATAATGGGATTGTACAGCATGCTGTTGGATGTATAGCTAATTACAAAACCGGATATTGTTTGGATGATAATTCAAGAGCGCTGATCGTAAGTACGATGGCCTACCACCGGTTTATGGAAGAAAGATATTATCCGCTCATTTACCGTTACCTGGCATTTTTAATGTATATGCAAAATGAAGATGGGAGTTTTAAAGACACGCTAACCTATCTCCGTGGTATTGAAGGCGAAATTACTTCGGATGATGCTCATGGCAGGGCAATTTGGGCACTTGGGTATTTAATCAGATTTGCTCCTTGCGATTCGTTTTTCCATATCAGTCATGATCTGTTTCACAAATCGATTGGTTACCTTGATAAGATCTCACATCAGAGAGGATATGCCAATACCATTTTTGGTTTGTACCATTACATAAAGCGTTTTCCTGATCAGGAGCGTTTTATTAAACTGATGGAGAAGCTTGCTGACAAACTTGTTGAGACTTTTAACCAGCACAAAAACAGTAAATGGGATTGGTATGAACCTGTATTGACTTACGACAACGGATTAATCCCGGCAGCTTTATACCAGGTATATGAGATTACAGAAAATTTAAAATACCTGAAAGTAGCAGAAGCATCGCGAAAATTTCTTGAATCAAAATGCTTATTTAACGGCCATTTAACCCTGGTAGGTAATAAGGAATGGCCTAATGCCAACAGAGAAAAGGCAAACTTTGCACAGCAGCCACTGGATGCCCTCGCCATGATAATAATGTATGAAAGCATGTGGAAAGTAACCGGTGACAAATCTACTCTTCGTAAGCTACGACTGTCATTTGAATGGTTTTTAGGGAAAAACGACCTTAATCTCCCATTATTTGATCCCGAAACCAATGGATGTAATGATGGTTTGGAAGAAGTTGCAGTGAACAGAAACCAGGGGGCAGAAAGTACAATTTCGTATTTAATGTCATGGTTGCTTGCAGAGCCATATCTGGTAAACAACGATGTAAAAATTACAGCATAAACCCTAAGCGATGAGGCCCCTTAGTTTGATACCGACAATAAACTTGAGTATAATCGGGAACACTGTTTGACACCAGAATGGGTAGTCCCATATCCGGTATGAACTTCAAAACATGGTTGTGCAGATGTTTTGAAAAAAATTAAAGGGGAATATTAGATGATTAAGTTGGAATCCTTCCAACATTCGTTTCGCACAAGAAAAGAAGCCCACGAATTTCGAGGGCTTCTTTATTTTTATGATTCAATATTGTATAAGATTTAGTTAGCTTTCGGTGAGTAATTTTTCCAACCTGATAAGCAGAATATCTTTTTCGATAGGTTTGGTAATGTACTCAACAGCGCCCATCTTTAACCCTTTGATTTCATCCTCTTTACTTGCAAGAGCCGTAATAAATACCACCGGAATTTCAATATGATTTTCATTGAGATAATCCAATAATTGATAGCCATCAAAATTTGGCATAGAAATATCAGAGAGGATGGCATCAAATTTATGATTGGCAATTTTCATCAATGCAACAATACCATCTGGTGCAATTTCCACTTCATATCCAGCACTTTTAAGGTACGAAGCAATTACCTGCTGATTAATGATTTCGTCGTCAACAACGAGAATTTTTGCTTTGGTTTCTGCTTTCTTCACTCCTGCCTTTTTTAATGATGAGGGTTTTAGTTTTGATAGTAAATCATGTACCGGAATGGTAGCATATGTTGAGGATGTGTCGGACATGGCATACGGAAGAACAATATGTTCATTATGAAGAATAGCACCACAACTATAAACAACATTAGGCACATAACCTTCACGCTCTTCGGTATTTGGCGCCAGGATAGGTTCACTGCTTTGACCGATCACTTTAGTTGGATCATCTAAATCAAGCAGGGTGGCGCCCATGCTGTATTTACGAACAGGTCCCACGCCATGTGTAATTACAATCCAGCCTTCGTCTGTTTCAATTGGAGATCCACAATTTCCAACTTTAATGAATTCCCAGGGATACATAGGTTCCTGTATCATTTTTGCCTCCTGCCACAGGGTTATATCATCAGAATACATGATGAAATTATTGATCCCATCAACTCTTGATAACATGGCATATTTCCCTTTTATCTTCCTTGGGAAAACAGCCATGCCTTTGTTGTGGGCATAATCACCATGGATTGGCATCATATTAAACTTATAGAAATCTTTTGTTTCAATCAATTTTGGCATTATTGATCTGCCATTGTATGCTGTATAAGTAGCATAATATTTAACACTCCCATTGTCGTCGGTAAATTTCACAAAACGGGCATCTTCCATACCGTTACTCTCATCAGCAACCATTGGAAACACAACCCGTTCAGAAATGGCTGTATCCAGTGAAAATCCAATTTTATAATGCGATTTTGCGGACCATAATACCGTTTCCAGTTTTCTTTTTTGAGCCTCATCAACTCCTTTTTCAATAATAACTTGCTGATAAGCCTGATTCAAATCATTAAAATCAAATTCAAATCTTAATTTATCCATTACAGCGGCAACAAGGGCGGGATCGGCTTCAATATTTTTCAATCCTGATTGATAAACTTCTTTTTGATATACCGTATTTTGAAATGATTCAGGTTCATCTACCAATTTTCCTGAGGTGATCATTTCAAGATTATTATTTGGATCAAGAATTCCACCCCTGAAAACAATGGAGGAAATATGTCCTTCACCGGTTGCCCTGAAACTGAATATCACCCTTTTATATCCATGTTCCAATCCGCTTTGGTCCGGATCTTCGATGACAGAAGGATTAAAGAAAGCCGCCGATTCAATGGAATATTCCATGGTACAATAAGCACCAATCAGCAATTGCTTATATTCACTGATGGCTTCCATTTGCTCTTTCAGATCGCTAAAAATATTTTTTATCCTTTCAAAATGACTTTGAAAAACCTTGGAAATATTACGATGCCTTGGGCTGAAATCGCGCAGTGATTGATTTAACGACAATTGTGCGGCCTGATCTGGCATTTTTGAAATGCGATGTATAAGGTTTTTAATATGTGCTTCCGGACCCGGAACATAAAAACGTGCGATAACACGTTTTGGATCGGGATTGAAACGAATAGGATTCCGTTTAACAAAATTACTAATCATGATTCTTCGGTGTTTGTGAGATTTGAAACGGGTTATACGGGAAGTTTTGTAAAATATTTACATTTTTGCCCAATAATTTTACCACAAACTAAATTGGTTAAAACGATTAAGCAAATTTATTTCAGCTGGAATAGCTTTGCAATATTTTTGATATTTGGCTCAATGATACCCCTTGATGTAATTAGCCCGGTAATTAAATCGGCTGGTGTAACATCAAATGCCGGATTCAGGATTTCCGATCCCGGATTGCATACCCAAATTCGCTTCATTTGTCCTGTATCATCAGGTCCTTCCTGAAATAATACTTCCGATTCATCACGTTCTTCAATTACTATTTGGCTCCCACTTTCGCAGGAAAGATCAATTGTTGAGAGCGGAACTGCAACATAAAAGGGAATTCCGTAACGTTTGGCTACAATCGCTTTTTCAAGGGTCCCGATTTTATTTGCAACGTCACCATTGGCTGCAACCCGGTCAGCACCAACAATCATCATGTCAACCATACCCTGCGACATATAATGTGCCCCGGCATTATCCGGAATGATCACATGGCTGATCCCTTCATTTTTCAATTCCCAGGCTGTGAGCCTGGCACCCTGACTTCGGGGACGGGTTTCATCCACAAAAACATGCACTTTTTTACCCGACTCTTTGGCCAGATAAATGGGAGCCAGGGCTGAGCCATAATCCACAAAACCCAACCAGCCAGCATTACAGTGGGTTTCAATCCGACACCCCGATTTAATAAGCTCATTTCCATATTCGCCGATCTTGCGGGCCTCCTCAATGTTTTCGTCAGCAAGCTTTTGGGCTTCTTTTAAAGCGTCTTCTATTGATGTCTTTCCGGCATTATAAACTCTTTCAGTAGCAAAAAATAGATTTTGTGCAGTTGGGCGAGTTGATTCAATTTCCTTTCGGGCTATGTCGATGAGGTTATTATTTCCGCGAATATGAGCTTCCGTGAAAGCCTGGGCCATTGCAAAACCAGCAGCCGCACCAATAGCTCCCGCTCCCCGGGTGATCATGTTTATAATGGCCTGGCAGGTTTCTTCGTAGGTTTTCGCAATGAAAATCCGAAACTGGAATGGCAACAGGGTTTGGTCGATCATATGCACCTCACCGTTTTCAAACCATATGGTACGATAATGTTTCCCGTATACATGCATATTATTCTGCCTTCTTCACAATTTTAAAGGATTGATATGAACCTCCTGATGTTACCTTTAATACATACAATCCATCATCCAAATCAGCAAAGGAAATTGTTTTTATGCTTTGATTCATCCTTTCGGAAAATAACAACTTTCCCTGGCTATCAAATACAGTCGCTACTAATTGTATGGGTTGTTCTGACTGCTGTTTCAAATAAAGCGTTCCATTTACCGGATTAGGGCCAATGGTTACCATTTTTTCATTATTATTCTCAAAAACATAGGTCAGCGGCAAAACTGTTATGTAATCTGCTTTAGTCTCCTCGTCCGAACCAGCGCCATTGGAAACTGTAAGCGAAACATCATAAGTTCCTTCGGTTTCATAGCTTATCTCAGGATTTTGCTCAGTGGATGTCATTGGCGTACCTCCTTCAAAAGTCCAATCCCAGGAATTGGGACTGTTAAGGGATAGGTCTTCGAAAACTACCGATTCACCCACTTGAATAGTCGTTATATTTGCTCCGAAATCAGCCATAGGAGCCACGGCCTGATCATACTCCACAACGGTAACATAGTCGGGGCCGGGCATACAAACCACAGCCGTATTGGTAGCTGCACAATAATCAAAATAAGTAGGGGTTGCCGGCAAAATTATCGCTTCATTTTTTCGGATCAGATAGCCGGGATCATCATTGTTTGACAATGCTAAAACGATGGGATTTCCTTCGGTATCATAATAAATCTGGATGGGATTTCCATATTGTGTATAATAATCAGTGCTATTGATCGTACCTGTTTCAGGATTCACATTGATTACTGTTTTTGTGGAATAATTGATAATCCCAAACTCATCATCCACCGGATTGTAGGCCAGGCGAAGCGGTCCGTCGCCGGCTGGGAAAGTGCCAACCACACTCGAAACAGCTCCATCCACATGAATAATAGAATAACTATCGCTGTTGTAATTGGTAACGCAGGCATATTCACCAGTTTCGTTGAAGGCAATTTTTAATGGGAAAGTTCCTACATTTAAATTAGCAACAATTTGTTGCTGAGCAATATCAATCACTTGCACCTGATCCGCAAAACTTGCTGCTACCAAAACATACTGTCCGGTTGGATCCACCTCCACACTGCTTCTTACACCAAAAGCAGCCCAGGACAATCCGATCACGCCTGTAGGAATTTCGACTATTTCGGTACTGGCAGCCCCATCCAACTCAACAAATGAAACGGAATTTTGCTTCAGGTTACCGATATATGCATAGGCATCATCAGGGGCAATGGCCACCATCAAAGGTCTTTGACCGGTGTACAATGTTCCGGCAAGCTCCTCATTTACCAAATCGATGATCTTGATGGTATTCAAATCGTATCCTCCCATGATGGCCCATTGCGAATCGTGGGTAATGCTTATGGCATCACTCTTTTCTCCCAGGTCTAGCACAGCAGCTACGGAATAATCCGTAAGATCAATAATGGAAGCACTTTCGGATAATGAGTTTGAGGTGATTGCTTTGGTTCCGTCTTCCGAAATTGCAATTCGATAAGGTGTGTCAGCCTCCGGCGGAAGACCTGCCAGCGTTCTTCCGTTATATTGTATATCATTGGGTGTTTCAAAATCAAAGAAATAAGCTCCCTCATATCTCAGGGGATCATAACCAACTACCTTATTAGCGACCGGTGATATACAGCCGAAATCCTGCGTATATCCCTGTAACTGATCGATCATGGTTTCATTTTCAAAATCCATGATTGAAAAGCGGTATTGACCACTTACTGCGTAGTGATGATCGGGGGAAGTACCCATCCAGAAAGGGGTATAGGTTTGTGAAAATGTTATAAAGTCTGAACTCTGGAACCGAACAATCGCACTGGAATTATTACCAATTCCCACAAAAGCTTTTGTTCCATCGGGATTAACTGCTACATCGTAAGTTGCCATATAATTTCCGGTTAATTCCACCGAAGCTGAAATGGTGTAAGAACTGTTATCAATTTGAAATGCCTGGAAAATATTGTTAAAATCACTTAAGGCAACGGTTTTGGTTCCGTCGCCTGAAAGGCTCGTCACATAACAATTCGGAATGCCACTTACATTGTAATCAATTGTTCCGGACAGCGGATCAATAAAAAGTACATCGTTATCAGCGTTGCCCACGATCAAATGATTTCCATCTTGTGAAACAGCAAAACGAGAGAATTTAAAAGTGCTTCTGCCGCCTGTAGAAACCCATGAGAAGGTGATCAATGAAATTGGAAAATCAGCAATGGGAGTTAGCTGTGTAAGGTTTTGAAGATCGATAACTTCGCATTGATCATTGATATCACAGGCGATATAGGCATAATTTCCATCAGGACTTACTTCAACCACGCAAGGCTGGGCACCGGCTGGGGTAGAAAATATAGCGGCGGTTGTGTAATCCATTAAATCAATTACATAAATCTCATCACCAAAAATGCAGGGCACGATGGCATAGTCATCGGTGGTGGCCACATCACAAGGATAGGTGCCAACCTCAATCACGGCTTCGGCCTCCATGGTTTCATAATCAAAAACGGTCAGGTTATTAGTTCCTCCTGTACAAACCAACACTTTTGATCCATCCTGGGTGAAGGCAGAACGAAGCATAAAATCGCCTTCGGGAGCAACTCCGGGATCAATATCGGTTTGCTGATCTTTTAATTGATCAGGGTTAAGATAATCAAGCAGGGTTTGGCCTTTTTCGACAACTATATCATTTCGATAATTTAAAGCATCTGGATCCGATGATTGCTTATCTTGTGAAAAAAGGTTAGCTGCAATCAGAAGAAATATGGATACAAGGAAAGTAACAGATTTATGCATATCAGTGAATTTTATAAGAAAAGCTAAAAATACGAAAAGTTAAGCCTGTCTGAAAAACATAAGGGAGAATTTCAATACGAAACTCTCCCTTTTGCTAATCTTTGGAATTCAACTATTTCAGATAAATCAGTTTGCCTGTTTTAATAGTTTCATCAATTTTTAATTGATAATAGTAAACACCTTTGTTTACCATTTGGCCTGAGTTGTTTGTACCATCCCATTCAATCCATTTTGAACCATTTATACGTTCATTGGCTAAAGTTTTAATCAATTGTCCGCTACTGCTATACACAGATAATTGAATTTCAGCCAGTCCGGAAGTATTAATCTCAAAGTTAGTAACAGCATTAAAAGGATTGGGGTATGTACTGATCGATATACCTTCAACTTCATAAGGATTCACAGCCGAAGCATAATCCACAGTAAAATAAACCGGAATATCGGCAAATTCATTTTCAGGATCGTTGGTGCTTACATAAATATGGCCTACATAATCGCCAAGGGGTAATATGGTTCCGTCACAGGTAACAGTTATTGTTTGACTTTCACCCGGCATAATTGTCCCTGACGATGGTTCAACACTCAACCAATCCACAATAGTGTACGACTTGGTTATGGTAACCGTGATATCTGTTGCCTGATGCCCACCATCACCATAATCATCGGTAATCCATACTTTCCAGGTACCACTCATATTCTCACCATTAAAGGCTTCCAGGCTAATGTTATAAGTTCCATCGGCAATTCCAGAAGCAATGATGGCCTGAGTGCCTTCCGGCGATTCAGCCCAAAATGTACTTTCATAACCATATTGATCAGTATTCCAGGTAAAATCAATGGCCCAGTTACCAATGGAACCAACTACTCCTGTCACTTCAAATTCAGTCCAACCCAATTCATCATAGGTATTAAAATCCCAGGCAGATTGAACCGGGCTATCTTCAAGCGAAAAATCATAATCAACCAAAATGGCAGATGAGGCATCCAGTTCATAATTTAATCCCAGTCCTCCAACACTCGAAATATTAAACTCTTTCACATCTATATAGCCCTGGTTAACCCAGGCACTTATTTCGGAAAGATCAAGCGTCATCCCTGCAAATAATTCCTCACCCACAAAAAACACATGTGGATCGGGTTCACCTATAAGCGGATGATTTGCCATATTTCCGGCGGCATCTGTAGCTGTAATATAATACTCCATTTTTGATCCTTCCATGCCTGCAGGAATAGTGGCTGAATAAACATTATCACCTTCATAGGTCATGGTTATATCGGGTTGGGTTTCTTCGTTGATCCAGTACTTAACCAATACATCATCAGGATTTATATCTTCACCGCTATAGGCTGTAATGATAGCTTCAATGTTATATTCTGTTTGAACGGGCTGATCACCCAGCAGGGGATAATGTTCAATGTATAAAGTATTGCGGTCAGCAATACCTTTGGTACGGCAATGCAATGCATCCGTCGATTCCCATGCACCGGTAAATCCCTGGATAACATACCCTGGAAGCGCCTCCTCATAAGCGGCCAAAGCCTCATCATCCCACTGCGATCCTTCGATCGGGACAAATACATGGTCGTTCAGAATTAACGAATTGGTATACGGTTCATTGTTGGGCGTCCAAACACGGTAAACTTTAAAATTGTCGCCCCAGGCCGAAACCTGGTTGGCATAATAATCAGCCGTAGCTTCAATTTCATCATATTGAGGATGTGATTCGGGCACTTCGCGAATCAAAACCTTATCAACCCCTAAAAATTTACCCCAGCAATCAATATGGTCAATATATGTATTATTCGGATCAGGAACCACGAAGTAATTATCAATTCCAAGATAATCCTGAACCAGTTGATCAATATCGCCAGATGTTAAATCAGGATTTTCAACCCAAACAAGATCAGTAGATGACGAAACGCTATAACCATCCGTCATATAATTACCTCCGGTATGAATTAAGTCCATTCCAAACCATTCAATCCCAAGAAAATCTGCCATCGCAGGTGGAATAGCATTATCCAGTGGTCGGTTGGGCCGGTTATATACAAAATCAACAATTCCGATCTGCTCTTCGCCATACCGAACATACCATGGACCATAATCACGTGTCCAGTAAGAATTCAAGGGTGCAACCAGAAAGTTCACATTTTCCATATTCACACTATGCGATTGGTATTGATTTGTCACATAGGTTTGATTGGATGAATTTGCCACAATTGTAGTAACAATAGTTACTTCCGAAAGAGCAGCAATTAAGGTGTACGGAATCCCAAAAGCATTTGGATAGGCTATTAGTACTCCCTCCATTTTTTCAAACTCAGCAATATTATGAACCACTCCGGGAGGTGGATCTGTGGCTTCATAACCGTCACCCACCGTATAGAATAAAGCCCTTTCTTCAGGCGTCATTTGATGAGTGAGCGTATATGGTTTTCGAACTGAATTTTCCTGGGCATTTAATTTTAACCCAATATTCGATACAAATAAAGTGATCAAAGAGAGGTAAATCAATTTTTTCATATAATGGAATAGATTGAAAATATGCGTAAAAATAGACTTTTTTAACTCAAAAATGGTTGTATCTCCGATGATTTGAATTTTGAGCTATTTGTTTTTCATTATCTCAGAATTTGTACATTTGCACCATAAAACTTACGTAATATGATTACTTCAATCTTACTTGGTATCATAGGCCCGTGGCAAATCGTACTTATCGTGTTGGTGGTATTGTTGTTATTTGGGGGCAAAAAAATTCCTGAACTGATGCGTGGCCTCGGTAAAGGAGTAAGGGAGTTCAAAGATGGAATCAACCCCGAAGAAGCTTCCAAAGACAAAGGCGAAACTGTTGAAAAGAAGGATTAATTCATTAATCAACATTCTGACAATCTGCACTATCCGATATTTTATTCCCCATTTAATAAAGCCGGAATAATTTCCTGAATAAGCACCCGTTAATTATTATAGTTTTGCAACGAATATTCCATATTCGCGTACTATTTCCATATTTTATAAACGCTATTTGAAAAATGACGAAAAAAACACTGGCTTACATTTTTATTTTTCTATTTATAGGTACACTACAAGCTAAAAACAGTTATTCGCAAACTGTTACAGACTCTGCACTGCAATCTGCTCCTGACTCGGTGGCTATTGAAATCGAATCGATAACAGTACCCATGGAAATCACTGATAATGACAGGGTGATGGATATGCTGGATAGCCTTGTATTTTTAACTTTTTATACAGATACTGAGTTCACCACAGATACTGCAAAACTGAACGTTTATAATTTTGCTCCCGACTATATCCCGACTTATCCTGACTCCCTTGTAGAAGCCAGGATTGAAACCCTTGGCCGGGAAATGCTCATGGAGATGGGATACAATAAGTATGTAAAAAATTATATTGACGTATATGCCTATAAGCGCCGGGATTTGGTTTCACGGGTGTTGGGGTTATCCGAAATTTATTTCCCGATGTTTGAGGAATTGCTGGATAAATACAACATGCCACTTGAGCTAAAATATCTGGCAGTGGTTGAATCAGCATTGAATCCAACAGCTAATTCAAGGGCTGGCGCCAAAGGTTTATGGCAATTCATGTATGGAACCGGTAAACTTTACGGTCTTAAAGTCAATTCACTTGTAGATGATCGGTTTGATCCATATAAATCAACGGATGCTGCGTGCCGCCACCTGAAGGATCTGTATAACATCTATGGAAGCTGGTCGCTTGCACTTGCCGCCTATAACAGTGGCGCCGGAAATGTAAACCGGGCGATTCGCAGGGCTGGAGGAACTAAAAGTTACTGGGCTATTTGGCCTTATCTACCCCGTGAAACCCGTGGTTATGTGCCGGCATTTATCGCAGTGGCTTACATCATGAATTATGCTGCTGAATATAATCTTTACCCTGTTCATCCAGGAATTTTAGCTGCTGAAATTGATACCGTAACGGTGAAAGACGTGCTTTCATTTGATCAGATCGCTGAAATGATGGAGATTCCGAAAGATGATGTAAAAGTGCTTAACCCGGCCTATAAATCAGGAATTATTCCAGCAACAGAAGATAAATCGTATATTCTGCGCCTGCCCGCTTATCGTGTACCCGACTTCATTGAAAACGAGCATGCTCTTTATGCCTACAAAACAGAAAAAGGTATTGAAAAAGAAAAATTATTAGCAGAGATCAAAAAAGCCCAGGAACGCAATATTCATGTTGTTCGTTCAGGAGAAAACCTTGGGTTGATCGCTCAAAAATACCGGGTGAGTGTTAATAATCTGAAAAGCTGGAACAATTTACGAAGTAATACCATTTATCCGGGTCAGAAACTGGTGGTTTTTGCACCGGGTGCATATTCTTCATCTTCAGGAAACAGTAGTACCTCCACTTCATCTTCCACTGATATTTCTTCGCGCGAAAAAGGCTATCATACAGTGAGAAGTGGTGAAAACCTCGGGTTGATCGCCAGTAAATACAAATGCTCAGTGAGTGATTTGAAAAAATGGAACAACCTCAATGGAAATACTATCCACCCAAATCAGAAATTAACGGTATATGAACCAAAGACGGAGCAGGCTATTTCCTCAACCGAAAGCAATACCAGCAGCAATAATATCGTTTATCATACCGTTCGTAAAGGCGATACCTTGTGGGACATTGCAAAACTATACGATGGCGTAACTGTTGATCAAATTAAAAAACTCAACAATATCAATAACTCCAAAAAGCTAAAGCCCGGTCAGAAACTTAAAGTTGCCGTAAAAAGCTAATCATTTCTAATTCTCAGTAAGGTTCGTCAGCATAGTATTTTTTTATATTTTGGTCATTTAATATACTTAATCCATATTATCATGAGATCCTTACGAAAGCTATTTCCCCTTTTTATTATTATTTTAGTTTTGGTTTCCTGCGGTGAAGGAAAAAAAGGTAAAATAACCACTCACTCCACAGGAAAAACCGCTGAGGTAATCGTTTCCACAAATAGCGAAGCCAGATGGGAAGGGCCCATAGGAGATGCAATCAGGGCTTTCTTTAATCAGGACTATGAAGTGCTTAACCAGGTTGAACCCATATTTGAGGTTGCACATGTTCCAATTGATATATTGGAGTCAGATAAAATGTTCAGGGCGCATCATAACATTTTCATAGTAAATATTGATGAAAGGGTAGAAAAAACTTCCATCGAAGCAAAGAAGGATTTATGGGCATCCCCACAAAGGGTGATCCGTATTACGGCCCCGTCAAACGAAGCATTTATTGAATTCTTTGAACAGAAAAAAGAAGTAGTTTATAACATTTTAATGGATGCTGAATATGAGCGTCTCATAAGCACTTTTCATGGTTTCAGAGATCGGAAGATAATGGCCCAGCTTGATTCATCCTTTAAATTTACCATGGAAATTCCAAGCGGATTTTATATTGCGAAAAACAGCGCCGACTTTATGTGGATACGTAAAGAAACTCCTCAAAACAGCCAGGGATTAATCATTTATACCTATGATTATGTAGATACACTTGCCTTCGATGTAAATAGAATTCTTTCGTTTCGTGATGTAATAACCGAGGAATTTATTCCTGGTCCAAGTGAAGGCTCATATATGGTTGTAGCCTGTGATTATTCCCCGATAGAATCTAAGAGAATAGATTTCAATGGCATGTTTGCTGTGGAAACACGCGGATTGTGGAAACTGGAAAATGATTTTATGGGAGGACCATTTATTAATTACACTTTTGTTGATGAGAGAAGTAACAAAGTAGTGACCATCGATGGTTATGTATATGCACCCAACGCACCCAAACGTGATTTGATGATTCAAATTGAATCTTTAGCACACTCCCTGAAGTTTGTTAATCAATAGTTTACAAACTTTTTTCAAAATATTCCCTAAAAAAGCTTGACAAATACAATTTTGGATTATACTTTTGCCCAATCAGTTTAACCAATTAGTTAAACTAAATAATCAAATTTTAAATATTTCCAATTCATGGCGGAGAAAGACCTGAATACTGAACAAAAGATTTTAGAGGCAGCCCGGTTGGTTTTTACACAAAAGGGATTTGAAGGGGCCCGCATGCAGGAAATTGCCGATAAAGCAGGGATCAACAAGGCCCTTTTACACTATTATTACCGAAGCAAAGACAAATTATTTGAGGGGGTATTCAGAGAAGCTTTTTTTACAATGGTTCCACAGGTTATGGATCTATTAAAATCGGAAATGCCCCTCTTTGAAAAAATCCGGTTTTTCACCAGTAACTATATCGAAATATTTATTAATAACCCATTTATACCTGGATTTGTGTTACACGAATTGAGTGTAAATCCCAAACGGATCGTTGATCTGCTATCAAATATGGGAATTCAACCAGCACTATTTCTTGATCAGATTCAGGCCGAAATTGATAAAGGAATTATCAAGCCAATTGACCCAAGAAACTTGTTAACCAATATGCTGGCCATGTGTATTTTCCCTTTTGTGGCAAGGCCGATATTACAAAACATATTGTTTACAAATGATGAGCAGGCATTCGCACAATTTGTGGAAGACCGAAAGAAAGCCGTACCTGAATTTATAATTAATGCAATTAAAAATGAATAAGAGAGTCATCATCGTTTTGCTGACACTTTTCAGCACCTGGGTGCAGGCCCAAAATAGCATCACCCTTGAGGCCTGTCGCGATAGTGCCGTGTTGCAATATCCTTTAACCAGGCAATCCTTTTTGCTTGACCAAGCCAATGAATTAAAATTAAAAAACCTGAATAAAAACTACCTTCCTTCGATGGCACTCAACGGGCAGGCTTCTTACCAATCAGATGTAACCAAGGTGCCTATCCAAAATTTACCCATTTCAGGAATTGAGGAACTGGATAAGGACTGGTATAAAGTTACCCTGGATGTAAACCAGATCATCTACGATGGAGGCGTAACCAAATATCAAAAGGTAGTGGAAGAAAGTAACCTTGAAATTGACAAGCAAAATGTGGAGGTGGAGCTATTCAAACTCAAAGAGCGGATCAATAATCTCTATTTCTCAGTTTTGTTGATAAAAGAAAATAAGCAGGTCCTTCAAATTCACAAAGAAACGCTGGAAGCCAGGCTAAAAGATGTGCAATCAGCCATTGATAACGGTGTTTTGCTGGCAAGTAACGGTGATGTTTTAAAAGCTGAGATCATTACCATTGAACAGGCAATAGATGAAGCTGAAATTTCTATCAGTGCAACCATTCAGGTGTTAAATCATTTTACAGGACTTGCGCTTTCTGAACAAACAACATTTATTAAACCAGAGGTAAGCATTACCCTTGAGCAACCAAATATAAATCGCCCCGAATATACGCTGATGAGTATGCAACAGCAAAAGCTTGATGCAAGTAAGGATCTCACGCTGTCCAGAAATCTTCCGAAGTTTTCGGCTTTTGGCCAGGCCGGCTACGGGCGTCCGGGTTTTGATATGCTTAAAAACGAGTTTACCGATTTTTACATCGTTGGAGCAAGGCTCAACTGGAACTTTTATGATTGGAGCAAAGGCCGGAAAGAGCGAGAAATTCTGGATTTACAAAATCAGATCATCGATACACAAAAGGAAACATTTACCAAAAACCTGAATGCGGATCTGACAAATAAACAGGCGGAGATCAATAAGATTGTGCAAAAAATTGCCCGAGATCGGGAGTTAATAACCTTGCGCGAGAAGATCACGGCCTCTGCTTCGTCACAACTTGAAAACGGAACTATAACTTCGTCGGATTATCTAATAGAACTTAATGCCGAGTCAAAAGCAAAACTCGATTTGCAAACGCACGAAATTCAATTGATTAAAGCAAAAACAGATTATTTAACAGCAACCGGAAATTTATAATATTAAGTTATGAAAACAAATTATATATTGATCATACTGGCGGTAGTTCTCAGCGCATGTTCTTCCAATGAAGATCGTTCGGATGCCTATGGTAATTTTGAAGTAGATGACGTGATTATATCCGCTGAGGCCAATGGCAAACTAATGATGCTTAATATTCAGGAAGGGCAAAGGCTGAATAACGGTAAACTTGTAGCTGCTATTGATACCACCGACCTTGTATTGAAAAGAAAACAACTGAAAGCTCAAAAGACAGCCTCCGCTTCAAAGCTTACCAATATCAATTCGCAAATTGATGTTCAGGAGCAACAAAAATCCAACCTTACAGTTGATAAAAACCGTGTTGAAAAGATGCTGAAAGACGGCGCTGCCACTCAAAAACAACTTGATGACATTAATGGTAATCTCGACCTGATAGATAAACAGATCAGTTCCATTAAAACACAAAAAAGTGCTATTCTGGCCGAACTTGATGCAATTGATGCCCAGGTTGACCAGGTGAATGCTTCCATAGAAAAATGTCAAATTATTAATCCCATTACCGGGGTAGTACTTGATAAATACGCCGAACCTGGCGAAATCACTGCCTTTGGAAAACCCATTTATAAAATTGCAAATACGGATGAAATGTATTTACGTGTTTATGTCAGTGGGGCTCAACTTCCAAATATTAAATTGGGGCAGGAAGTGCAGGTGCTGATTGACAAGGACACTGAAACAGATCAGATACTAACCGGACAAGTAAGTTGGATATCAGAAACTGCAGAGTTTACACCCAAGATCATTCAAACCAAAGAAGAACGTGTTAATCTTGTTTATGCTGTAAAAATCAGAGTTTCAAATGACGGAAGATTAAAAATAGGCATGCCGGGTGAAGTGAATTTTTAGAACCTATATTTGCAAAAATTTTAAACGAACTAATCACTAAATCAATCACAATGAAAAAAATCACAGGATTTTTATTGATCATTTTTATGGCCGGTTTCGGACTGAACAGCATTGCACAATCCTTTAAAGCAGAAGATGTATTAGGCATTTGGTTTAATGAGGAAAAAGATGCTAAAATTGAAATATACAAACAAGGCGACCAGTATTTTGGAAAAATTGTTTGGCTCGAGGAGCCCATCGACCCTGAAACCGGCAAAGCAAAAGTTGATGATGAAAACCCCGAAGAGGAGCTTCAAACAAGGCCAATTATGGGATTGCTACTGGTAAAAGATTTTGAATGGGATGGTGAGCTTTGGGATGATGGCGAAATCTACGACCCTAAGAGTGGCAACACTTATGATTGTTACATGAAACTGGAAGAAAAGGACAAACTGAAGGTTCGTGGTTACATTGGCATTTCACTGATTGGCCGAACTACTTACTGGACACGAACAACCCTTTAAAATATCATGCCGGACTACTCCATCATCATACAAAATATTTCCAAATCATACGGGCAGGTAAAAGCTCTTACCGATGTTTCATTTCAAGTGGAACATTCGGAGATCTTCGGTCTGATTGGGCCTGATGGAGCCGGCAAAACAACACTTTTCAGAATTCTTACCTCACTGCTTATTCCGGATTCTGGTGTAGCGACTGTGGAGGGTTTTGATGTAGTGAAATCCTATAAACAGATCCGGCAAATCACTGGGTATATGCCGGGTCGGTTTTCGCTTTATTATGACCTTACGGTGGAAGAAAACCTCAATTTTTTTGCTACTATTTTCGGGACTACAATTGAAGAAAATTACCACCTCATCCGAGATATTTATGTGCAGATAGAACCTTTCAAAAAAAGGCGTGCCGGTAATCTCTCAGGAGGAATGAAGCAGAAGCTGGCATTATCATGTGCCCTCATTCACAAACCCAAAGTACTGGTGCTGGATGAGCCCACAACAGGGGTGGATGCCGTTTCCCGGAAGGAATTTTGGGAAATGCTGGCAAAACTGAAGGAGCAGGATATCACCATCATTGTGTCGACGCCTTACATGGATGAGGCCAGCCTTTGCGACCACGTTGCCCTCATTCAAAAAGGTAAGATTATGACTATCGACACCCCGGCAAAAATCATCGAGGCTTATCCTGATCCCTTGTATAAAGTGTCAGGGCCAAACATGTTTAACTTATTGAATCAGCTTCGGAATTTCCCAAAAGCCAAATCAGCTCATCGGTTCGGTGATTCAATTCATGTGGCTATGAAAGGTGATTTCGGACAGGCAGAAATAGAAGATTTTACCAAAGAAAAAGGACACGAAGAAATACAGGTTAAGCCGGTAAATGCCACAATTGAGGATAGTTTTATGGCTTTAATGAATACGAATAATGACAAATAAACCAATCATAAAAGTTGAAAACCTGGTGAAGAAGTTTGGCAATTTTGTGGCCAATGATCACCTCAACTTTGAGGTTTATGAAGGAGAGATATTTGGTTTTCTGGGTGCAAACGGGGCCGGTAAAACAACTGCCATTCGCATTCTCTGCGGACTTTCAACCCCGACTTCAGGGAACCTGAACGTGGCTGGATTTGATATTTATAAACAAACCGAGCTCATTAAACGCAATATCGGATATATGAGTCAGAAGTTTTCACTTTACGAAAACCTGACACTCAAAGAAAATATTCGGTTTTATGCAGGTATCTATGGATTATCATCAAAGGAGATCAACAAGCGTATGGACAACTTGCTGGAAACGCTTAAAATAGGTGATTTACGAGATAAACTGATTGGATCCCTTCCGCTGGGGTGGAAGCAAAAACTGGCTTTTTCGGTGGCCATTTTTCATCGTCCCCGCATTGTATTTTTGGATGAACCAACTGGAGGAGTTGATCCGATTACCCGAAGGCAATTCTGGGATTTGATTTACCAGGCAGCCAATGACGGGATCACCATTTTTGTTACAACTCATTATATGGATGAGGCGGAATATTGTGATCGTGTTTCGATCATGGTAGATGGAAGAATTGAAGCCCTGGATACTCCGGCAGGATTAAAGAAGACTTACAAGGTCAGTAATATGGATGAGGTTTTTCTGAAACTTGCAAGGGCAAGCTAAAGCATTTAAAAATGAAACAGTTTTTGGGATTCATAAAAAAAGAGTTTTATCACATTTTTCGTGATCCGCGTACCCTCCTGGTATTGTTTGGTATTCCGGTTGCCCAGTTGTTGATTTTTGGATATGTTGTAACAACCGAAGTAAAGAACATAAGTGTTGCCATTTTGGATCGGTCAAAAGACGATGTAACCAGGGAGATAACCCAGAAAATAATTGAATCCGACTACTTTACCCTAACCCAAAACCTGCAAAGTGATACGCAAATTGAAGAGGTTTTTAAAACCGGAAACATCAAAGAGGTCATTGTGTTTGAACCCAATTTTGCGCAAAAGCTGGGCCGCGACGGAACAGCTCAAATACAACTCATTGCCGATGCTTCTGATGCCAATACGGCCAACCTGATTGTTAACTACACCTCGGCCATCATTTCTGACTATGTGCAAAAACAAAACAAACTTCAACTCATGCCCATGCAGATCAAACCGGAGGTAAGGATGGTGTTTAATGAGTCGTTGCAAAGTGTGTACATGTTTGTGCCAGGCACCATGGCACTCATTCTTATGCTTGTTTCGGCAATGATGACAAGTATTTCCATTGCCCGTGAAAAAGAGCTAGGAACCATGGAGGTTCTGCTCGTTTCACCACTTAAACCCGCACAAATAATCATTGGAAAAGTAATTCCATATGTGGCCCTTGCCTTCATTAATGCAGTTACTATTATTGTTCTTGGCAACCTGATTTTTGGTATGCCTGTAAATGGCAGCCTCACACTTTTACTTGCTGAAAGTTTATTATTTATAAGTCTGGCTTTGTCCCTGGGAATTCTAATAAGTACCATTGCCAAAACACAACAGGTGGCAATGTTTATTTCATTATTCGCATTGATGTTGCCAACCATAATGTTGTCGGGATTCATTTTCCCCATCGAAAATATGCCGGTCGTTCTTCAAATGATTAGTCATATCATGCCCCCAAAATATTTTATTATCATCATTAAAAATATTATGATCAAAGGTACCGGCTTTGGATTTGTTTGGAAAGAAACGCTGGTACTAATCGCCATGATGATGGTATTTATCCTGCTTAGTGTGAAAAAGTTTAAAATCAGGCTGCAATAGGTAAAAACTAAAGAATGAGAACGATTGGAATTATCATACGCAAAGAGTTCATCCAGATATTCAGGGATAAAACCATGTTGCCTATTATCATTGTTATGCCTTTTGTTCAATTGCTGGTGCTGGTTTTTGCGGCAACTTTTGAAATGAAGCAGATCAATATGGTAATCGTAGATCAGGATCAGTCAGCCAGCTCCCGAAGATTGATTTCCAAGTTTGAAGGCTCTCCTTTTTTTACCATTGATGGAAGTACTTTTTCTGATGAACAGGCCAATGATGAATTATTAGCCGGCCGAAGTGATATCATTTTAAAAATACCTAATGGATTTGAAAAAAATCTGGTTTCGGGTGAAGTTTCTGATGTTCAACTGCTGGTGAATGCCATCAATGCCACGGTGGCTGGTCTTACCAATGCTTATTCAAATTATGTGATCGCCGATTTTAACAAGCAGATGATTTCAGAAAATGTGAATATCATCCAACCGGTAAAATTAAAATCAGTAGATGTAACTTATTCCTATTGGTACAATCCTGAATTAAATTATAAGATTTATATGCTGCCGGGGATTTTAGTGATTTTAATTACGATCATCGGAGCATTTTTAGCCGCTTTGAATATTGTTCGTGAAAAAGAAATGGGAACCATTGAGCAGATCAATGTAACTCCCGTTCAAAAGTTCCAGTTCATAACCGGTAAGCTGGTTCCGTTTTGGATTATTGCGATGTTTGAGCTCGGCTTTGGATTAACTCTTGGTAAAATTATTTTTGATATTCCCATCGTTGGTAACCTGGGCGTTTTGTTTGGATTTGCAGGAGTTTATCTGCTGGTTGCACTCGGATTGGGATTATTGGTGAGCACCATGGCCAGCACTCAGCAGCAGGTCATGTTTATTATCTTTTTCTTTCTACTCACCTTTATCATGATGAGCGGGATCTTCACTCCTGTGGAAAGCATGCCTGATTGGGCCCAAAAAGTAAATATTATCAATCCGTTTGCATATTTCATGCGGGTAATTCGCATGGTATTATTAAAGGGCTCAGGATTCAGGGATATCTCCCGTGAATTTTTCAGCTTGCTGATTTATGCGGCGATCATATTGAGTTTAGCAGTGTGGCGTTACCGGAAGACAGCTTGAAAGTTAGTCAAGAACTTCGATATTTTTTGCTTCGGATGATCCGCCCATATTTCCAAAACTAAAACGCATTAAACCAAGCGCAAGCGAAACGGTAGGTTTGTCCTGAGAAAAGTAGCTGGTTATATCCCTGACTGCAACGCCAATTTCCCATGAGAAACTATCATTATTAAAGGGAATAAAGGTAAGACCCATTGGGATATTAGTCCCGGTTTCGCCACCTGTTACCATGCCGACCGAACCCCTTATCCATTTTACAGGCGTGATCCGTGTTCCAAGTCCGAACACCAGCTTATCGTATGCACCGGGTGCCTCATTTAATGGGAGATATAACTCAGTTCCGAATTCAAATTTGCTGTTGAGCAAAAATGCGCCGCCAGCTCTCATATTCATTGGTAAATCGGTTGATTTTTCTGATAAACCTTCCCAACCACCCCACTTGAGGTTATCCAAAGCTATATTATCCTGTGCATTAAAAATGTTGTAATTGGAAAGCCCGGCAGTTTGAATATCCGTAAGCAGGGCATTTTCGCCTTCATATACATTGCCGTCCCATTTTATACTCCCTATATCCGTAACAGCTAATGCTATCCTTAATTTTTGAGCGATCAGGGCCGAAACTCCGAAATCAAGGCCCCAGCCACTACCCACACTTTGGTACTTATCCCCTTCTATTTTTGAAGGAGAAGGCTCATCATAATCTACACCCAACAATGGATTTAGCGCAGAATAGGCATTGATTGTACCGCTTGCATAGGAATAATTAAATACACTGTATCCTTTGATATACTTAATGCCCACACCTCCGTAAAGTGCAAAATTCTGGTTTTTAACAATCGACCTACCATATGAGAAATTATACTCCCTGAACCAAAGCATGTCTAAATGGGTACCTTCAAACAGATCCTCAACGGTTTTTGCAGCAGTGGCCCAGCCGGTTGTATCGCCTGTTTGAGGATCAACCGATAAAGAATCAAAATAACTGGAATGATAACCTCTGAATAAAATATCGGCACTCTCTTCATTCAGTTGCGAATCCCATATGATACGCTCTTTCACTGTAAAACCAAATCCTCCAATTTTATCATCCTGAAACGAAACTCCAAAACCACTGATACTGCCTTCGAACTGCAATTTGGTATCTGTAAAATTTGCTACCGCCAAATCGCGTTCTTCATCGGTTAAAATTTTATTGGAATTAAAAAGATCATTCACCAGGGAGCGCTTTAATGGTTCGGAATATATCGAAATATCAGCTTCTCCAAATCCAACATTCATCAAGTGATTATTGCGTTTCCAACCCAAATTGGCCGGGTTCAAACCAACACATTGATAATCGGTTACAACAGCAGTACTGTAACCGGCTCCGGTTACGGTAAATGCACCGGATAGTGTTTGCGCCGGAGACTCAAAAAATGCTAAAATGAATATAAACAGGGATAATTTGATAAGCTTTGCCATGATAATTAATTTGGTTGTTCAAACCTACTTATTTTTTTTCAGATTTTAAAATTATGTTTTTGAAACAACCGAACACAAATAATATTCGTACAAAAAAATAATATAACAAATTATATAACAATAACATATAGAAACTCTTAATATGTTTAATGTGATTTTTCTATAATTTAGTCCTTAGTAGAAACCTAATCAACCTTATGATTCAAAAACTGGTCAGATATTTTTTATTCATTTTTGCCATTGTTGGGTTAACGGTATGTAACCAACCTAATGAGCAAACCATCCAAAAAGGACCAGTGGCCGCTAAACCAATGAATCCGGTTTTAAAGAAAATTTTCAGGGAAGGTAAACTTGTAGCAACCACTGATTATAACTCTACTAACTATTTTATTTATCGTGGCGAACCCATGGGTTTTCAATACGAACTGTTGAAATCTTTTGCTGAATATTTAAATGTTAAACTAGAAGTTCAAATTTTAAACGATCTGGATGAAAGTTTCTCCTGTATCAATTCATTTGATTGTGATTTAATTGCGCTGGGCTTAACAGTTACAAAAGAGCGTTCAAAGTTTGTTGACTTTACCGAACCTTTTACACAAACCCGTCAAATGCTTATCCAGAAAAAACCGGAAAATTGGCGGAGCTATCCCACCTGGGAATCGCTGGAGCAAAGCCTTTTGCGCAATCCATTGGATTTAGCTGGAAAAACCATTCACATTCAGAAAAATACAAGCTATTTACAACGGCTTAAAAATCTTTCGGACGAAATAGGCGCTGATATTATAATTGTAGAGCATGAGGATGCCACCGTGGAGGAATTAATTACCATGGTAGCAGAAGGTGAAATTGAATACACCATTTGCGATGAACATATCGCCCTGGTGAACCAAAAATACAATCCTGATATTGACGTAAAAACGGCCATCAGTTTTCCGCAAAACATAGCATGGGCTGTGCGCAAGGGTTCAACAGGATTGCTGGATACCATCAATTCCTGGCTTGAATCTTATAAAAAATCAAAAACCTATGCCTTTCTGTATAACAAATACTTTAAAAATACCAGAACAGTTAATTATGCAAGAAGTGATTATTTTTCCCCCACCGGAGGAAAGATCTCGCCCTACGATAACCTGATTAAAAAGTACAGCTCAATTATTGATTGGGACTGGCGTTTGCTGGCCTCACTCATTTACCAGGAATCGCGGTTTTATCCGGACGCCAAATCGTGGGCCGGAGCATTTGGTTTGATGCAGCTAATGCCTCACACCGCCGAAAGATTCGGGGTCGACAGCCTTTCGCCACCGGAGGATCAGATCAGGGCAGGTGTAAGTTTCATTAAAATGCTGGATCAGCAGCTCAGTCCGAAAATTGAAGACAAAGATGAACGCACCAAATTTGTTCTCGCTTCTTACAATGCAGGCATAGCGCATGTTTATGATGCCCGCCGACTGGCCGAAAAATATGAACGCAATCCCAATATCTGGGAGCACAATGTGGATTATTTTTTACTAAACAAATCCAAGCCTGAATATTACAATGATTCAGTTGTGAAATACGGCTATTGCCGTGGTGACGAACCTTATAATTTCGTTTACGATATTCTCGACAGGTACCAGCATTACAAAAACATGATCAACAATTAACCTGTTAATTTCATTATTAATATTTCTTTCCCAATTAATTCCCTTAAAGCCTAACCAATTCAGGAGCATTACGTACTAATCCCATATTGGGAATAACATCAAGATTATGAAGAAAATCCTATTTATATCGATAATTGCTCTTTTCGTCGTGAAAGCTCAGTTTGCGCAGGATACACAGGAAAAACCCACCGTTAATACGGAAGATGCAAAACTGGCAAATAAGCTCTATAATGAAAGTTTAAAATTGTACGACGAAGAAAAATACCTGGAAGGCATCAATCTTTTAAATAAGGCCATCAGGCTTCGGCCCGATTTTGATAAGGCATTTTACAACCGGTCATGTATGTATTTGCAGGCAAACAGGCTTGATGAGGCTATTGCCGACTTAAATGCGGCACTGGAAATAAGACCCTCAGCTGAGTATTATACAGCAAGGGGTTATGTTTACCTGCTTAAAAAAGATTTTTCAAATGGATATGCTGATTTTTCCAAAGCCATTGAATACGACGGAGATGTTGCCGCACCTTACTTTTACAGGGGTAGCCTACTTGCCGAACAAAAAAGATATAAAGAGGCCATAACCGATTTCGACCGGGCAATTCAATTAAAACCCGACTATGCAATTGCATACAATGAAAGAGGAAATGTAAAGTTTTTGCAAATGGATTACGCAGGTGCTGAGGCCGACCTTACCAGGGCAGTGACTTTTGACCCCTCCCTTGCGGTTTCTTTTAATAACCTGGGAAAAGTAAAAGAGAAACAAAACGAACTGGAAGCAGCTGAAGAAAACTTTACGGCTGCTTTAAAAATCGACCCGGGATTTTATGAGGCCTATAACAATCGCGGAAATATCAAATATTTGAATAATAATTATGAAGATGCCATTGCCGATTATAATACGGCTTTGGATATACAATCAAGTTACACTGGTGCCCTTAATAACCGTGGATTAGCCAGGTATATGACGGGTGATCTTCCGGGTGCGATTGCGGATTTTACTGCTGCATTAATGCAAGATCCAAATTACGCAGAGGCCTATTTGAACCGAGGTATTGTTAAGGAGATGCAGCGCGACGTGAAAGGTGCCTGCAGCGACTGGAAAAAGGCCATGGATGCCGGAAATACCGGAGCCGGAACCTATGTTAATAATCAATGTCAGTAATTCCCCCTATTGCTATGCTAATGAAAACATATATATTGACCACATGTGCTTTACTCTTCACTGTATCATTATTTGCTCAAAGTGTTGAGTTTACCAAATACAATTTCCCCAATAACAAGCAGGAACTCAGCGATGCCCTGTCGCATGTAAAAGCTGGTGATAAGTTTTATGATGACGGTCCGGGGGTGTACAGGCTTGCCATTGAAGAATACACCAAGGCATATTCATTTAACCCAAACAATGCACTGCTCAATTATAAACTGGGCAGGTGTTATTCCATTGATAACGATAAAACCAACGCAATTAAATACCTGGAGAAAGCACTGGAGCTTGATCCAAGGATCAGTCTTGATATGGAATACAATGATGCAAATCTTTTACTGGCAAAAGCCTACCATCGCGATTACCAGTTTGATAAAGCCATTGAAAAATATAAAGAGCATAAAAATGGGCTAAACCCTGAACAGCTTGCCCTTGAAGCCGAACAGCTTGATAAATATATTCAGGAGTGTGATTTTGCCAAAGAACTGGTGGCTAAGCCTGAGCGTGTATTTGTTGACAATATGGGTCAATCGGTTAATTCCGCGTTTCCTGATTATAAACCGTTGGTGGTACCCGAAGAAAACATGATCATGTTCACCTCCGCCCGGGAAAATACAACCGGACGGAAGCGGGCTGATGATTCCTATTATTTTGAAGATATTTATGTTACCTATTACGATGATGGCCACTGGACAACACCGGAAAATTCATACGATATCAACAGTACCAATCACGATGCTACTGCCGGAATTGCCTCAGATGGAAGTATCCTTTACATCTATAAATCCGCCGGTGGAAACAGCTTGTTTGAGAGCATGCTGGTTGATAACATGTACGTTCTACCAACCAAACTCGACCATGTGATTAATGACGGATTAAAGCAGTCTTCGGCTTCATTATCATTTGATAAAACAACCTTATATTTTACCAGTTTGCGCGAGGACGGTTATGGAGGGATGGACATATATGTGTCCAAAAAAGACGCGAAAGACCGCTGGCAAAGACCAATAAACATAGGCGCTACCATCAACACTCCATTTGATGAAGAAGGTGTTTATATTTCAACAGATAGTAAAACACTTTATTTCAGTAGTAAAGGACATAACTCGATGGGTGGGTTTGATATTTTCAAATCCGAATATGTTGACGGACGCTGGACCAATCCTGTTAACCTGGGTTATCCCATTAACACTCCTGATGATGATGTGTTTTTTACCATGGCTGGAAGTGGGCAGCGGGGATATTATTCCTCCAAGAAGAAAGACGGGTACGGCGGTCAGGATTTATACATGATCACATTTTTAGGGTCCTCCAAGCCCCTGGCATTTAATTCGGAGGAGGTGATCTTTGCTTATAATTTACCTCGATTTGCTCCACAACCGGCTCCACCAATTGAGCAAAATACGATCCTCGAAGGGGTAATCCTGGATGAAGTAAGTTTAACGCCTATCCAGGCAACCATTGAGATCATGGACAATAGTAAAAACGAGCTACTGGCAAGCTTTGAATCAAACAGCAGTAACGGTGCCTACCTGATTTCACTCAAACCTGGTAAAAATTACGGAATAACAGTGAGCAAATCCGAATATTTATTCCATTCGGAAAACTTTAATATTCCGGATAATGCCGAGGCAAGAAAAATCAAAAAGGATATTTTGCTGAAACGACTCGAAGTTGGGACCAAAATAATTTTAAACAATATCTTTTTCGACTTTAATAAGGCAACGCTTACCGATGAATCAATAGCTGAACTCGACAGGGTATATAAACTGCTGGAAGACACTCCTACCCTTAAAATTGAAATGTCGGGACATACGGATAACATTGGTTCGGCAAGCTATAACCAAAAGCTTTCGGAAGAGCGTGCAAAAGCGGTTGTGGATTATCTTGTTCGTAAAGGGATTTCAGCCGACAGACTTACCTACAAAGGTTATGGCATGACACAACCAGTTGCCTCCAACGATACTGAGGATGGCCGTCAACAAAACCGACGTACTGAATTTAAAGTTGTTGAGAAATAAGGTTCATCCAAATTAGCGGACTATTATTTTAGCCGTTTCTTTCATTTTTCCGTCGAAGATCAAAACAGCGAAATAAATGCCACCGGGCCAATTTTTGCAAGAAAAGGTGTAGCTATTTGTAAACCCCGTGAGGGTAAACTCAGCCATCACTTCACCAAAACTATTGTAAACCCGTAACAAGCCATGGTTGATAGGACCTGTGTCGTCTTCAAATAATTCGGACCAAACTTCAAACTTATCCACCACCGGATTTGGGTAAATCCTTAAGGTTTCATCTATTTTCTTGTACTTATCAGGGTTTTCATAATCAGGTGGTAGCGATGTTTCCCACAAACCACGTCCATCCAATCCGGTAAGCAATGTATTTGTTGTGTAATTGATTTTTAAACCTAACGGGACATTATTGGGCAAACCTGGTTTATAAAGCAGCCATTGCGATGTGTCATCTTTTAGGTAATAAACCCCATACAATGTCCCAGCAAAGAGACCTTTTTTTGTTCCTTTCAAATGAGTCACAGAACTTAATCCACAATTTAACTCCGTAAGGTTGCCGGAAATGTTAGCCCATTGTTTTCCATCAAATTCCATTATTTTTTCAGGAGATAATGTATTATATACCACCCAAATACGGTCAGGGTTTTCCTCATCAATAGCCAGGTCACTCATCCAATACGATAGGGGCGGATCGGGAGTAATATTTTCCCATTGAATGAGGTCAGACCGATTCCTGACATTTCTTGTCCTGA
>JAGQVE010000108.1 GCA_020438105.1 Bacteroidales bacterium | reverse complement strand
CTTATCGAAACCAGCACCCCGATCCACCATATTTTCAACCCGTTTATCTTATTGATTTTCATAGCAGAATAGGAGTAATTGTTTGAGTTGCTCAGAGCTGGCTTTTTTATACTTTATGCTATTGCTTTTCAGGAATTTTTTAATCTGGGATTTAATTGCTTCAAAGTGTTTTAGAAAAGATTTTTTTGAATTCAGGTAAAAGACTTCATTGCCTTCAATCAGGTACCTTTTCTGCTCCTGCTTACTGTATTCACCATGTTGCTTTTGTTCAGAATAATTGGCCAGAAACTTTTTTGAATATTTAATGAAGAACATCGCCTTTCCATCGTAAATCAATTCAACAAAGCCCAAATCATCATCAATTTCATTAAAGACTTTGCTATTGACAAATAAGTGGCCCTCCAGCCTCACAGAATCGATCACCAAACTATTGAGCTGAAGAAAAATGATCTCTCCCTTAGGCAAGGTTTTTCTGAGAATAAAATAATCCGATTCCAGGTTGTACTGAAGCGCTTCACCTGTAAAAACCTCCCCTTTAATATAAAGCGAAGTGTTGGTAAACCATTCACCGGTATTAAATAATGGTGTGCCGTCCGCCTTGGGGTTTTCGGCTAAATACATGGTGCCGTCCACGATCAAATCATTTGGTCCATACCAGGCTTCAGCCCATTTCATAGGAGCTTCTATTTGCTGTGGGAACAGTGTCTTAGGCAGAAATAATAAAAGACAAAAGGACAAAAAAAGACAAAATCGAATCATTGATTGTTCATCTGAACGGTTGATCAGCAAAGGTAAAAAAAGTAAAACGTTAAGCATTGGGAATGCAACTTCAATTTACATTCCCGGCGGATATTATTTTAAATCTGGAAAAATAGCTTACAACTGATCTCTATTTGAACAACTTCAACAAAACAACTCCATGGGCAGGCACCTTTACCTCCAGCTTTTCACTGGCAGATCCCAAATCTTTTTGCTGCCATAAATCTCTTAGGGCAACTTCACTATCAATGTTAATATCCTTCAAATTGACTGTGTAGGAATGGGATTGATCACCAAGATTGAAAACGCCAATGGCCGTATTGCCGTCAGATAACGGTTTTACCCAAACCTGGATATCTCCTTCCTTTATTTGTGGTGTGGCTTGTTTAGCAAGACGATCCTGGTTGATGGCCAGCACTTCATCATTTGTGAGAAGATTCAGAGTAAACGGATCAAGGCGCTCCAGGTCGCAGCCGATCAATAGCGGTGAAGAAAGCAAACTCCAGAGGCTGATGTGTGTGTATTGCTCGTCGGGGGTGAGTTTTGTAGGATGAAGATTTGGTCCCCAGCCAACCCAACCAACCACCAGCATATCGGGGTCGTTCCAATGGCCGGGTTTTGCATATGGAGCATTTTCCACCTGACTGAAACCGATTCCGCTCATGCTTTCCCAGGTGTCGGTGATATCGCCGGTGGTGCGCCAGAGATTTCCTCCTACCTCAGCTCCCCAGGTCCAGACTTCACCCATTCCATACTGGCAAAGGCTGTAAACAATATCGCGGTTAACCTGATCGAGGTATTTACGCATCAAAAAATACGGTTTTTTAAGCTCCGCTGGAGAATGATCTTTTGCAATCTGCTCGTAGGAGCACCAATCATATTT
The DNA here is from genome assembly GCA_020438105.1 of Bacteroidales bacterium. Lineage (GTDB taxonomy): Bacteria > Bacteroidota > Bacteroidia > Bacteroidales > JAADJA01 > JAADJA01. Next base: position 211 of record JAGQVE010000108.1, on the reverse strand, counting down.
TACATAATCAATGCCCCATTCAGCCCACGATTCTGCATCTTGCTTTTCATAACCGTAGGAAGCTGTATACCCTCCGCAAGTAAGCGTTCCGGGTGAACTGTAAATACCAAATTTAAGTCCCATGGCATGGATACTGTCTCCCAGAGCCTTCATATCGGGGAATTTTTCATTGGTATAAATTTTACCGTTTTTGTCACGCTTAGGCTCCTGG
>JAGQVE010000107.1 GCA_020438105.1 Bacteroidales bacterium | reverse complement strand
GCGGAGAGCGGATGGCTTATGGCGAAGGGCTTATGGCAGAGGGCAAAGGGCAGCGTCATGTTCGCAGGACCTCAAAGATCATTGAGGACTGCAAATAACGTTGAGATTGCGTCGCTCAAGCCCTATGGCAAGCCTGGAGGCTTGCCAGGCCTGTAGACAGGCTCGCAATGACGTTATTAAATCCTGCAGTCAGGCTCAAGGTCCGGGTCATAAAAGTACCCTTCGACTCCGCTCAGGGTGCGGAAACCAGGAACTAAAAACAGAATTAGCACTTCAACTCCACCTGCCTATCGATGCTTTGGCCTTCACTTGGCAGGCAGGCTCAGTGTGCAGAAGCTAAAAACCAAAAACCAATCCCAATAGTTATCTGGACTATCGGGACTAAGAAGAAAAAATAATCATTCTTAATCCATTTATGGCAGATCAAAATATCCTCATCACCGGTACAGCGGGTTTCATCGGTTTTCATTTAACCAAAAGACTGCTTGATGAAGGCCATCAGGTAATCGGCCTTGATTGTATCAACAACTATTATGATATCAATTTAAAATATGGCCGTTTGAATGAAATCGGTATCGATCACAAAGCTGTTGAATATAATAAGCAGATCTGTAGCTCAAAATTTGATAAGCTTGATTTTTATCAAATCAAACTTGAAGACAAGGAAGCAATTGACCAGCTCTTTGCAGCAAAAAAATTTGATACCGTAATTAACCTGGCTGCACAGGCAGGTGTAAGGTATTCGCTTGAGAACCCGCATTCGTACATCGAAAGCAACATAGTCGGTTTTCTGAATATCCTCGAAGCTTGCCGTCACCAAAAGGTCGGTCATCTGGTATATGCCAGCAGCTCCAGCGTTTATGGTATGAATGAAGAAATGCCTTTTTCAACTCATCATCCGGTGGATCACCCCATCAGTCTTTATGCTGCTTCCAAAAAAAGCAACGAGATGATGGCCCACAGCTACAGTAGCTTGTTTGATCTGCCCACCACCGGACTCCGGTTTTTTACGGTTTACGGTCCCTGGGGACGGCCCGATATGGCCTTGTTCCTGTTTACCAAGGCAATTTTGGAAGATAAACCCATCGATATTTTTAACATGGGTAACATGCTGCGCGATTTCACCTATGTGGATGACATTGTAAATGGTATCGCAAAGATCAAGGATAAGATCCCTGCGGCTAATCCGGACTGGGATGGTAAAAACCCTGATCCGGCCACTTCTAAAGCTCCCTATCAGATTTATAATATCGGCAACAACAAACCGGTAAAACTGATGGACTTTATCGAAGCGCTGGAAGAGGTTCTTGGCAAAAAAGCCATAAAGAACCTGATGCCTATGCAGTTGGGCGATGTACCCGCCACCTATGCCGATGTTTCGGGCCTGGTGAACGACTTCGGTTACAAACCCGATACGGATTACCATGATGGGATACGGAATTTCGTTGAGTGGTACAGGGGGTTTTATAATAAATGATTTCACGCGGATGTGCGCGAATTATGTTAACGCGAATTTTAGCGAATACTGTACAGATTAGCGCGTCATCAGCGTACATTAGCGGTTAATCAGAATAGCGGTTAAAACACAAAAACAACATGTATAATTTTGGATTGATAGGAGCTGCCGGCTATATCGCGCCGCGTCACATGAAAGCGATCAAAGAAACAGGAAATAACCTTGTAGCAGCGCTCGATTTATTCGACTCTGTGGGGATCATCGATTCTTATTTCCCCTGTGCTGACTTTTTTACCGAGCCCGAACGTTTCGACCGTCATATGGACAAGCTACGCCGGAGCGGAAAAGATAAGATCGACTACCTGAGCATTTGCTCACCCAACTACCTGCACGATGCCCATATCCGTATGGCCCTGCGCAACG
>JAGQVE010000106.1 GCA_020438105.1 Bacteroidales bacterium | reverse complement strand
AAACTGTACAATTTCATTCATTACTTAGCAATCAAAGCTTTGATAGGCTGGATAATTCAATGGACAATTCTATCTTTTATAGTTTATTTGAAATTCTGGAGGAAAAAAAAGATATCATTTATGTGGAGGATTTTTTTCGAGTGAAAGAATCATATTATATCTTAATATATGTCAAACCTGAAAAGAAACATAACCTTATTCGACTCGTGCCAAAATAAAATGAAATTTGTAAAAAAGGATTTGATTTCTTAAATCAAATCCTTTCATTTTTTTGCTTAATTAATCCCTTTCCGCCGGTCTCAAAACCCCATAAACATAATGTTCCAGTGTCAGGTATTTTTGGGCTGATTCCTGCACCTCTTTAGCTGTAACAGCTTTTACTGCTGCATTGTATTCCTCGTCGCTCATCAGTTCACTGCCTTCAAAGGAGAGTTTTTCAAGCGAGGTGAGCCAGAACCGGTTTTCCTTTACATCGGTTTCGCGCTCGCGCAGGAAGGTTTCGCGGGCCTTGGCCATGTCCTGTTCGGTGGGGCCGTTTTCCTGCAGATCTGTAAGTTCCTTCAGGACCACTTCCACCAGTTCATCCACACGGTCGGGGTTACAGCCGAAGCTGATCCGCAAAGTGTATTCCTGATCCGGGTATTTTTGCAGGCTTGGTGAAACGCCAATGCCATAGGTGCCGCTTTCATCTTCACGTATCTTTTCACGCAGCCGGATATTCAGCACCTTCACCATAAATTTGGTGTTCAGGTTGTTTTCAAAATTATAAACATAGTCGCCGTTCATCATGATCATCACCTGGCTTTGCGGCTCTTTTCCTTTGTGAACGGTCACGTTGGTTATGCCGGCAGGGAATTCAGGTTCAACATTTTTCCAGGTGATTGTTTCTTTGCGGGCCGGAATACCTGCAATATATTTCTCAACCAGCGGTTTCAAATTTTCTTTATCCACATTGCCGATAAAAAAGAATTTAAAGCCGTTGATGTTACCGAAAGTCTCATCGTAAAATGAATAGATTTTATCCTGACGAATACTTTTAACCTGAGCCTCTGTTGGAATAACAATGGTTCTGGGAGAATTGGAAGTGGCGACTTTGTAAAGTGAATCATAAAATGCTGCCCGCGGATTTTCAAGCTGAAATTTAACCTGGTTCAGCAGGTTATCGATCGATTTATCAAAAACGTCCTGATCTTTTCGTGGTTGCGTTAGATAAAGGTAAACCAGTTGCATAAACGACTCCAGGTCTTTTGGTGAAGTACTTCCCCGGTATCCCTGTTTAAGGTCGTTTACAAACGGACGGAGCGAAATGATCTTTCCTGCCAGTTTTTTATCGAGTTCCACTCCCGAAAAATTCCCGGCACCACTCTGTTCGATCACCTCACTGAAAACCTGTGTTATCACCACCTCATCATCCGGAAGTATTGAGCTTCCACCGGTTCCATAGGCCCAGAATAAAATTTCATCGTTTTTAAAATCAGTTGATTTAAGATAAACTTCGGCACCATTGCTCAGTTCCCATTTTTCATACTCGGGTTCAATGACCTTATCCACAACATTTCCGGCTTTGATTTCGTGACTTATCAATGGCTCATCCGATACTTTATCTTCATAAGGTTCCAGTGTTTTGCTTTGGGCAGCCTTGATTGTTGTAAACACTTCTTCCTGGGTAGGTACTATTACATCCTCATTTTTAGGGGCTGTAATCAGCACCGCAATATTATCCTCGGTGATCCATTTTTCGGCAAGGCTGTTCATTTCTTCCAGCGTAATTCCCGGTACCATGGCATTGGCCATTTCGTATTCGGCTTCTATTCCAGGTACGGGTTCTTTTTCAAGGAAGTTGTAAACATACTCCATCGCCAGACCGCGCGATTTCATTTTATCCCGTTCATTGTATTGTTGCTCATAACTGCGAAGCAATTCCTGTTTTTGGCGTTCAAATTCAGTAGCAGTAAAACCAAAACGCTCTACCCTTTCATTTTCCTGTGCCATCACATCTATTGCCTCTTTTATCATCGTGGGTTTTGCCATTGCAAATGAATTGTAAGCATCTTTAGTCCTGCCAAAAAATCCACCATATCCAGAATAACCATACATGAATGGTGCGGTTGGTTTTTGCATAATCTCTGCAAGGCGTGCGTTTACCATTCCATTGTATAGCCTTTCTTTCAGATAATCGCGGTAATCGCCAACGCTTGTTTTAATGTCATTATCATGCTTATAAAAAATACCGGTTAGCGAATAGGTTGCTTCATCGTCGGTTGCAATTCCAATCAGGGGC
>JAGQVE010000105.1 GCA_020438105.1 Bacteroidales bacterium | reverse complement strand
CAGGTAATTTCATTCGTTTTGTTCTCAGGGAAAACTTCACAAATGATGGAGGTAGCCCCTTTTGCAATGGCTTTATCAATAAACTGATGACCATCCACCTGGGTTCCTTTCACCGCAACAAAAAGACAACCCGGTTCACAACTTCGTGAATCGAAATGGATGGAAGCGATTTGCCTTTCCGGAGTTCCGGCAATCTCGAATACATCAATATCAGCTAATATGTCTTTCAGTTGTTTCAAATTTCTAAACAGATAAATTGATGGTGATCTGGTTTCCTTTAATTACCCGTGCCCCCGGCTGGATCGATTGCTCTTTTACAAATCCCCTTCCAACGATCCTTACCTTTAGTCCGAGGCTTTCCAAAACATACACGGCATCCCGTGCGCCCATGCCTTTCACATTGGGAACAAGACCTTCTTTAAAAATCCTGGGTTTGAGCACTACGGCACTGTCCTCTTCGAGCGCTATGGCCCATTCTGAATTGGTGCTCAATGAATCGAGTGGTATCTCAAAGAGATCGTAAATCTTTTTTAATTCGGGTTGATAACCTTTGGCGTAAATCGGGTAAATCTTACTTTCGGGCAGGGTGTCGGGTTGCTGGATCTCCAGGTTGGTGGCATATACCTTGTCGGCAATATCCTTGAAAACCGGAACCGCAACCGAACTCGCATAATATTTTCCGGTTGAAGGACGGCTCACAACAACGATGCAGGAATATTTTGGATTGTCGGCCGGAAAATAACCCACAAAGGAAGCGTTATAATTGCTTTTGTTATAACCGCTGGAGCCCGCTGCAATCTGGGCAGTACCGGTTTTACCAGCTACCCGGTACGGTGATTTTTTCAAACTTGTTGCCGTTCCTTCCTGAACCACGCCTTCGAGGATCTCGTGAGCCTTTTCGATTGAATGTTCCGAACAGATCGATTTATTGATGATCTCTGGTTCAAAGGACTCGATCACCCGGCCCGATTCGCGGATCTCCTGCACAAACATAGGCTTTACATAAGTTCCGTTATTGGCTACGGCATTGTAAAAACTGAGTGTTTGCAAGGGGGTTAAGAGCAATTCATATCCAATGCTCATAAATGGCAATGAAACTGCTGACCAGGATTTGTCTTTTGTGTTTTTAATGTATGGTTTTCCTTCGCCAGGGATATCAATACCGAGCTGCTCATTGAGCGACATTTTGTAAAGCAGGTCGATATAATCCTGTGGATGATCAGCGAATTTTTCATACACAAGCTGACTTACCCCCACATTGGATGATTTTTCAAACACCTCCCTGATGGATACCCTGCCATCCCGGATTCCATGCACATCCTTTATGGTGCGGTCGTAATAGACTTTCCAGCCAGCGCCAATATCAATGGTGTCATCCAGGTTTTCAAGACCTTCCTCAAACAAGGCGATCATGGATGGAAGCTTAAAGGTGGAACCCGGCTCAATGGGTGCGCCCACAGCATAATTATAAAGCTCTTTGTATTGTCCTGTCTTTTTATCGAGGGTGAGGTTGGCGATGGCCTTGATCTTGCCCGTTTCCACCTCCATCAAAACGGCACAGCCCCAGTCGGCCTGGTGTTCGATCAGGTGGTTGTGAAGTGAAGATTCTGCCACATCCTGCAAATTCACATCAATGGTAGTGATGATATCTTTGCCGTTGATCGGTTCAATTTCGTTTTCGTCAAAAAGCGGGATCCAGTCGCCATTGTTGATCCGACGCCGGAGTTGTTTGCCATCTTTGCCACTCAACAATTCATGGTAAGCGCCTTCCAGTCCTACAAACAGATCTTCATCTTTGTTTTCATAGCCGATGGTTCGCATGGCAAGACTCCCAAAAGGTTTTTGCCTTTTTGTTTTGGGAATAATGATCAAACCGCCTTTGTATTTTCCACGGTCAAAAATGGGGAAATCACGGAGGGCCTTTAGTTGTTCGTAGGTAACATTACTTTTAACCAGGAAATACCGGTTTCCTTTCCGACGTGCCTTTTGCAATTCAGATTTGTATTCCCAGGCGGTTTTATTTCCAAAAAGGGCTGAAAGTTTGGTGGCCAGCTCACCGATGTGGTTGTTAAAATCATTGTCATCGATGAGTGGTGAAGCCACGTCCATGCGAATATCAAAAATCGGGATGGAGGTAGCCAGCAAGCTGCCGTCATCGGCGCAAACATTGCCGCGTGAGGCTTCCACATTAAAATAGCGGATTGTGAGCGAATCGGCTTTGGCAAGCAGTTCGGGTCCTTCCTTCACCTGGATGAACACCACCTTTACAATGATGGCCAGGCCAAACAGCAACATCCCCAGGTAAACCAGGAACACTCTCCACAATATGTCTGCTTTAATATTCTTCACGGTTTTCAGTTCTTTTCAACTACGATCTTTTTAGGTGGAACCATTGATTCTTTGATCCCTTCTTTCGACAATGTATTGGCAATTTCGGATTGGCGGCT
>JAGQVE010000104.1 GCA_020438105.1 Bacteroidales bacterium | reverse complement strand
TATTTATTAGGTGGTTATTTCTGGAAACCCGGCTATGACCATAGCCAGGACGCCATGCTTATCAAAACAGATAGCCTCGGCAATGAAGAATGGACTAACTATTACGGCAACCCCGATGTGGATGATGATATGGCACTGTTGGCCCTTGCCGATGACGGGAATTATCTCGTGGCTACGCTGTATGGGGAGTGGATAATTGCCCCTGAAGCCAGAACCGGTAGAATTTATTTAATAAAAGTTGATACTAATGGTGATATAATTTGGGCTAAGAAAATCAGTCCTAAAATGTATGCTTTATATATTAAAAATTTAAGGCAAACAACTGATGGCAACTTAATAGCAAGTGGTTTTTATATTGACTCAGCAGATAACTATATTTATAAAGGATTTATGTACAAGTTTTCCCAGGATGGAGACAGTATTTGGATGAGGGATTATCATCATTTTAACAATCAATACGACTGGAATCTATTCTATGACGCCTATCCTACTTCCGACAACGGCTACATTACCATAGGCAAAGCCCGCCCGGAAATGGGTGGAAATAATAATATGTGGATCGTAAAAGTAGATAGTATGGGCTGTGATACACCTGGTTGTGCTACCGGTACGCAAGTTTATGAATTTCCAAAAACCAGCATTAAGCAAATCAGGGTGTGGCCAAACCCGGCCAGTGATTTAGTGCATTTTCAAATCCCTGAAAGCACCCGGTTCTCAAAAGGAACCATAGTAATTACTAACATTCATGGAAGGCAAGTGGCTTCAATTCCAATAAATTCTGATCAAGTTACTTGGGACGCTTCCAAGGTGCCTAATGGGATTTATTTTTATCGCCTTGCCACCGGAAATCAATTGATAACCGGCAAAATCCTGATCAAATGATTCTTAAGTTTTCTTTCTGAAATTGTTTACCGCAGCAAAGTAATTTTCTCCTTTACACTTCCTTTAGCCAACTTCACCTCCACAAAATAAACCCCATTGGGCAGATGCTGCATCGAAATCCGGGCTTCAAGTTCTTGTTTTTGAACCCGCACCGAATCGGTAACATTCCGCCCCTGGTAATCATACAACGTGATATTTTCTATCCTTTGATCCCTGGCCTTGATGTTTATCAAGCCCGTGGATGGATTCGGGAAAATGGAGATGTTATGTTCGGGGTTAAGTTTGCCGGTGCCGGTCATTAAATCCATGGAAACCGTAAAAGCAGCATCCAGTGAAATGGCCTGGGTTTTAACATACAACAGTCCCATTTTTTCAAAAGGATCATAAAACCAACCCTCAGGAGCAGCTTCCAGTTCTTCCAGGCTTGTAAATTCTGTGAGCGGAACTTCATCCAGCAATACCATTTGGGGTTGCAGTTGTGAATGCACTTCAAAGCGGTACGAACGATCAGCCGGCTTTCCGGTATAGTCGCCCTCACTGGCTCCCACATGGATCTCCACCAAACCACTTTGCCCGAACTGCGGTGCTTCGCAGGTGATCATGGTTTTGGCATAAGCACCGTCCCGGTGTTCGCGGGTAACACCATCGTCTTCATACAATTCAAAGGCTGTTGATCCGCTGGGATAAACATCAAAAGTCACCGGGTCTTTGGGATACTGCCCGTCGTAGAGCATTTCGGGGTACATGGGAATGATGGCGCCTTCCTTGATAAAAACCGGGCATTTGGTAAGGTCGGCAGGATAATCGTTCAAAAACTGCTCCCCTTCATATACCGTTCCATCCCAGTAATCGATCCACCGGCCTTGCGGGAAATAAATGCTGTCGCGCTGATTGGAAGCCTTATAAACAGGGGCCACCAGCATCCACTCGCCACTCATAAACTGATATTGGGTGGTTTTATCCATGGCCACCTGATCCTCAGGAAACTCAAGCACCATGGCCCGAACCGGCGGAACACCGCTTTCATATGCTTCATTGCAATAGGTATACATGTATGGTGTTAAACGTATTTTAAGTTTGAGATAATCCCTTGAAATGTCCATCACCGTGGCACCATAATTCCAGGGATGTTTATCGTTTTGAGCCCAGCCCGACATGGCATAATTGATCGGGATAAAGGTCTTCCATTGAATCTCGCGTGCATACGATGTGCTGCTTCCGCCAAAAATACCATCCTGGTCGCTACCGGCATAACTGTAACCCGACAATCCCGAACCGATAAAAGTGGGAATATGAAAGCGAATGTATTCAAAATCACCCGACTGATCACCCGACCAAACCGCGGAATATCGCTGCGTTCCGGCCCATCCGCATACCGACCACACGTATCCCCTGCTGTTGCAATTTTCTTCGATACCGTTAAAAGCAGCCTTGCAGGCGTTGAGCGCATTCAGGTAACCCGAGCCAACCCAGGCCACATCGAGCTTGCAAAGCCGTGTGCCGGCTGTCCCCACCTCCCAGGCGATCTGGCTCACACCGTTTTCGGTCCAGAGGCCGGTATAAAAGCCGAGCTCATGCAATTGTTCCACCACTGAAGGCAATTCGGTATAACCG
>JAGQVE010000103.1 GCA_020438105.1 Bacteroidales bacterium | reverse complement strand
AGTTTCAATCTTTAAGAAATATAATCCCGAATCAAAACCTGATACATTAATTTTATGAAAATCGACTGATTTATCAATGCTGCTAACACACCTTCCCAAATGATCATACAATTCAACTTTATTGATAATCATTTCTGTTTGGATAAGTACTTTGTCGGATGCCGGATTGGGATAAATTGTTATGCCTTGAACAGAATGCTCAGCCGATCCCGTTATTACTACAGCGTTCGAAGGTCCGGATTCCCCGAAATAATAAATGGCCGTTACGATGTATTCATACAATCCCCATTCAATGGGTACTGGGCTGCTCACCGCGCCCACGAGATCGCCATCGCGATAAAGGTTAAATCCATCCGGGTCAAGGCAACCGGTAGGCGGGTCAAAGACCAAATAGGGATCACCACCAATAAATTCAATGTGGAGGTTTGTTGGGCCGAGGTTTTCAGGCATCTGAACTTCAACTTCTTCAGCCGGTGAAGGCATACTTTCGTCTACGCCAAACATGGCAGTGATTTCATAGGAATAAGTTGTTTCTGGTACGAGTAAAGCATCAGTATAAATTTGCTCTGTGACGTTTGCAATTAAAACATCATCCCGGTAAATGTTATAACTATCTGGATCAGGACCGCCTGCAGGAGCCATTTCCCAGGATAAATTCAGGTCGGTGCAGTTTGCTGAAATTTGCAGATTGTCGGGGTGATAAATAATGCTGTAAACCGTGAGCATTACATCCACCACCGGAGTTCCAACATCAGGTTGGGAAGTGAACTGAATTTGGGCCTCATAAGCTCCTTCTTCCAGGTCGGTGCTATTGAATTCCACTTCAATATCAGAATTTGAACCGGCCGCAAGTGTACCTGAGTTGGGTGAGATATTCAGCCAGGTTTGAGAATCGCCCATGTCCAGTCCCCAGATAAACTGGTTTTGAACCAGGCCTCCCAGGGTCCATTTACCATACTCAAGATTAGGTTCCATAAATAAACCACCTGCAGGATTATAAAGGGTGCCGGTAAGTTTCTCGGCCATGTTAATGGTAAACCCTGTTTCGGTGCCAGAGGGAAGTTGCATCTGGATAAGGTGATTTTGTGAAGTACCTGTTTGCCCGTAGCCCCAGAGATAAGGCCCTCCCGGTGTTGAGTCATCGTAGGCAAATCCGTAATAATTTTCACCAATTGGTCCGGTATTAAAACTTCCCAGCGTATTTCCCGATTTATCTATGATCGTTACTGGGTCGCTCCAGTTGTTTACATAAAAAGCATCGATATTTTCGTTGTAGCCGATCGCCCTGATATTAACCGGAGATGTAATGGAACTTATCAGCGTTTTAGTCTCAAAATCCATTTCAAATAAAACGGGAATTCCGGCGGAACCATAAAAATAGGTGCCATCATAGGCGAGGTCACGTAGGCCAACCACACCCGGAATGGTAAATGTTTCGAGGAGGTTTCCTTCAAGATCGTATTTCAAAATTTGTGCACCGTTCCATTTGGTGGTATAGATATTAGTTCCATCAGATTCAATACCGGCTTCGCCACCACCACCACTCACCGGGTACTGGAACTGAAGATCGTAAAGATCGTCGGAGTTATTCGTAATCACAACCGAGGCCGACCAGTACAGTTCTCCGTCTCCATCGTTTTGGATATTCAAAGTTTCTGTTTCGATTTGGTTTTGTTCCAGCTCAACTTCCAGGCTGAGAGGATTTACATTTATTTCGGGATGGGTTAACTGAAAGTTTTGAGTCAGCAATTCATCTTCTTCAATGCTAACGGTGGTTGTTTCAATATTATAACCTTCCTTTGTACAAGTAACATCATAATCTCCCACATAAATATTTTCAATCAAATAGATCCCACTGGAACCGGTTGTAAATTCATAATTGGTAAAATCGCCTGCCATATAAATAGTGGCTCCATCCACGGGATCACCTCCCGTGAGATGTGAAACCATTCCACTCATGGCTCCAAAAGCGGCTTCACCTACCATTACCATATAGTCTTCAGCTTCTCCGTAGCTATAATTATTACAAGGGTCGGATGCGGAATTTTGCCAGTTGGTGCGAGCCCGCATAATATGTAATCCGGGCTGAGCATCGGCAGGAATTGCAACAGAAGCTGTGTAAAGAACTCCAACTTCCTGCATCACATAATCGATGAGCACTTTTTCATCTGATGTTAATACAAAATCATCGTTGAAATCAATCCAAATGGTGACATACTGATCGGCATACCCGGTCTGCATAAAGCAATCATATGAATTTCCGGGTAGAAGCATGGCCGGGCCCAATTCCAGGTATTCGCTCCATCCGTCGTAGCCGGTATTATCAGCGCAGTTTGAATTGTAATTCTCAATTTCCGCAATGGCAAAATCAGTAAATCCATCGCCCATGGAGCAGCCTGTTCCGTATTCAGGAATACATAAATTACCTGATTCGGGAACCGGTTTTTCAGCCAGGTTTTTTTTAATTAAATCAGGTGGTAATATGCGACTTTGATCTTGAGCTGATACATTTATATATATAAACAAACATCCCAGAATTACGGAAAGGAAAATTAATTTTAATTGCATGGAATTCAGAATTTACCCGGAGTAAATATACAAATTATTAAAACAAGTAAGGCCGCTTGTCGAAAGACAAGCGGCCTTA
>JAGQVE010000102.1 GCA_020438105.1 Bacteroidales bacterium | reverse complement strand
ATTTTTTGACAATCTTTCTCCCAAAGCCTTTGCCCTTACCAACAGTGATGACCGCAACGGTATGGTGATGGTTCAAAATACAAGGGCTCAAGTTGCAACCTATGCCCTTAAAAGGCCTGCCGATTACAAAGGGCGAATCATCGAAAATCAGTTTGAGGGGTTGCAAATCAACATTAACGGAAAAGAAATTTATACCCGTCTGGTGGGTGCTTTTAATGCTTACAACCTGCTGGCCGTGTGCGGCGCTGCCATTCTTTCCGGCGAGGACGAAGAAGAAGTTTTGACTGCCCTTAGCAACCTGAACATTGTGGAAGGGCGCTTCGATTATGTTCGCTCGGCTACCAACATTACCGGCATTGTGGATTATGCCCATACCCCCGATGCCCTGAAAAATGTGCTGGAAACTATCAACGCCATCCGCACCATGAATGAATCGCTGATCACCGTAGTGGGAGCCGGTGGCGATCGCGATACCACCAAAAGACCCGAAATGGCAAAGATCGCTGGCAGGATGAGTACCCGCGTGATCCTCACTTCCGACAATCCCCGCTCGGAGGAACCCAATGCCATCATCGACCAGATGCGCAAAGGACTGGAGCCTACCGATACAGGCAAAGTGATCGCCATTACCGACCGTAAGGAAGCCATAAAAACTGCGTGTTTGCTGGCACAACCCAACGACATCATCCTGGTGGCAGGCAAAGGACATGAAAAATACCAGGAGATCAAAGGCGTGAAACACCCCTTTGACGACAAAAAGATATTGAGTGAATTTTTGAATTTAAAACCAATCAACAACTGATGTTTTATTATTTATTCACATACCTCGATCAGGCATTCGACGTACCCGGCGCCGGTGTATTTCAATACATCACCTTCCGGGCTGCGGCAGCGGTGATCACCTCGCTGATCATTTCATTGCTGCTGGGCAAAAGGTTGATCAATGTGCTGGTGCGCAAACAGGTGGGTGAAACCATCCGTGAGCTGGGTCTGGAAGGTCAATCCGAAAAAAAAGGAACTCCCACCATGGGTGGACTGATCATCCTGCGTGCCATTCTGATCCCGACCCTGCTTTTTGCCAAACTCAACAACATTTATATCATCCTGATGCTTTTCACCACGGTTTGGCTTGGTTTGATTGGCTTCCTTGATGATTATATTAAGGTATTCAAAAAAAATAAAAAAGGTCTGGCAGGCAAATTTAAGATTTACGGACAACTGGTCTTAGGTTTGGTGGTAGGTCTTACCATGTACTTTAGTCCGGATGTTGTGATCAGGGAAAAAATCGATAATCAGGAACTGATCCAAACATCACAAAGCGGTGAGATTATTCACGTAACCGACCCAACCTTGAAATTTTCAAGGGAAACGGTAAAATCAACTAAAACAACCATTCCGTTTTTCAAAAACAATGAAGCGGATTATTCAAAGATTTTGTCATTCCTGGGTGAAGGATATGAAAAATGGGCCTTCCTGATTTTTATACCTATTGTCATTTTAATAATAATAGGTGTATCAAACGGCGCCAATCTTACCGACGGCATCGACGGCCTGGCAACAGGTACCTCGGCCATCATCGGCGCCACACTGGGCATCCTCGCCTGGGTATCGGGTAACATCGTTTTTGCTGATTACCTGAACATCATGTACCTCCCCGAAACCGGTGAGCTCACCATCTTCATCAGTGCCTTCGTTGGGGCCTGCATCGGATTTTTATGGTACAACACCTACCCGGCCCAGGTATTTATGGGCGACACAGGAAGCCTGGCAATAGGCGGAATCATCGCGGTTTTTGCCATCCTGATCAGAAAAGAACTTTTGATCCCGATCCTTTGCGGAATCTTTCTCGTGGAGAGCTTATCAGTGATCATGCAGGTGAGTTATTTCAAATATACAAAACGGAAATTCGGTGAAGGGAGGCGCATATTTAAAATGTCGCCCCTTCATCACCATTTCCAGGTGCTGGGTTACTCCGAGCCAAAGATCGTACAGCGGTTTGTGATCGTGGGCATCATGCTGGCCGTGGTAACCATCATCACTTTAAAACTGAGGTAATGCACATTGAAACAACGAATTGTCATACTCGGGGCAGCCGAAAGCGGAGTGGGTGCGGCCATCCTGGCGCAGCAAAAAGGGTATGAGGTTTTTGTTTCGGATTTTGGAACCATCAAGGAAAAATATAAGAACGTTCTTTCACAGTTTGATATTCGTTTCGAAGAAGGCAAGCATTCCGAAAGCCTGATCCTGAACGCCACCGAGGTGATCAAAAGCCCCGGCATTCCTGATAATGTGCCGATGGTTAAAAAACTTCGGGAAAAAGGGATCCCGGTGATCTCGGAGATTGAATTTGCCGGTCGGTTTACAAAGGCCAAAAAGATATGCATCACAGGGAGCAATGGTAAAACCACCACCACGCTGCTCACTTATCATATCTTGAAAAAGGCGGGACTGGATGTGGCCGTTGGCGGAAATATCGGGAAAAGTTTTGCCTGGCTACTAGCCGAACAGGATCACAATGTTTTTGTGCTGGAGATAAGCAGTTTTCAATTGGATGGTATGTTCGACTTTAAGGCTGATGTTGCAATTTTGATGAACATCACGCCCGATCATCTCGACCGCTATGAGTACGACTTTCAAAAGTATACCGACTCGAAATTCAGAATACTGCAAAACTTGACCGAAAAGGATGCTTTCATCTACATGGATGATGATCCGGTTATTCGAAACGAACGATTAAAGAGAAATTTAAAAGTCAGGCAATAC
>JAGQVE010000101.1 GCA_020438105.1 Bacteroidales bacterium | reverse complement strand
ATTTAATCCCACAAAAGCATTATTATTTAACCGCAATGTTCGCTATGAAGGCGCGAAGGACGCTAAGATGGTGAGTTGAGAAATACCTTAGCGAACTTAGCGAAAACCTTTGCGAACTTAGCGAAAAAACTTTGCGCTCCTAGCGGTTAAAACATTGAGTTCACCTGGTGGCAATAATATAGAAAGTCCCGGAAGGATCGAAACCGCAGATTCTCTCCAATTCATGATAAATTAAACGGATTTAGCAGCAATCAGCGGATGATCAATTTCTGGAGCATTAATGTCTCCGAAGTTTCAATCTTTAAGAAATATAATCCCGAATCAAAACCTGATACATTAATTTTATGAAAATCGACTGATTTATCAACACTGCTCACACACCTTCCCAAATGATCATACAATTCAACTTTATAAATATCCATATCTGTCTGGATTAAAACTATGTCAGATACCGGATTAGGATACACAAGAATTCCAGGCCGTGTATTTGGTAAAACGGTGGTACTAACCCATTCATAAACAATCGTATCAGTTGGTGTGGATTCTCCAAAATAATACTGTGCAGTTACATAGTATTCATATATTCCCGGTTGGGTAAGAATATCACAATACGTATTATTTAAGGTTTGATCAAAGAAAACATTATTTCTAAAAACTTTGTAATAATCAGGATCAACACAGGCTTGTTGTTCCCATTCAAAACAGAACACTGAATCAAAATTTGTAGGATTTGCCGTTAAATTATTGGGTGTTAATCCAGTGGGTGTAGGTAGATTGATTGTGTCACCTGATACTAGCCAGCTTTCCCCAATATCAATGAATACAGCACTTACGCCAAATTGATAATCAGTTTTAGGTAAAACGGGCAGGATTAATTGGGGTTCGGTAACATTTGCGACAATTTCACCATCTAAAAAGATATTCCAGCTATCTGGTAATATATAACATGATGTTTGCTCCCATGATAAGGATAATTCAAGGCAGTCTGGTTGATATTCAAAATTATAAGGCAAACATTCATTTGCCAACCACATCACACAGTTTACAGATGGTGATGCTACCAAAGGGAGAGTGGCAAAATTTATTTCGGCTTCGTAAAGCAAAGGTTCAAGGTCTGATGCAGAAAAATGGACTTCTATTTCTTCTGTTTCCCCTGCGTCAAGACTGCCACTTGAAGGTTCTAATGAAAGCCAGTTCCAGGTTTTTGATAATTCAACAGTCCAAAGCCATTCTCCGGGAATTATACCTCCCAGTACACTAAGCCCTGTTCCTTGATCGAAATTCATAAAAAGGCCTCCAGATTCATTGTTTACAGGATATGGTAATATTTCTTCCATATTTGCATTAAATGAAATAGGTATAAAAGAGGGAAATTCATATTGGGTTATCATATTTGTATTATTCTCAATCGCTCCATATACCCATAGATATGGTCCATCCTCAGTTTTATTGTCATAGGCTAATCCGTGGATATCTGGATAATCAGGACCGACAGGAATTGTATTTAATAAGATTCCAAATTCATCAAAAACTACTATGTCATTTCCAAACTTGTACCCAACGAATGCAAGGTTTTCACTATCATACGTGAATGTTGAAATCTCCATTGGTGCTATAAAAAATGTGTAAATTATTCCCAAATCCAAATCCAATTCAAATATTAGTGAAGAACCATTACATGCAAAAAATTTTTCACCGGTCCATACTAAATCATCAAACCCGCCAATAGGATATATTTGAATTAAATTACCATCAAGGTCATATTTTCTCAAATGGCCTGTATGTTCAGTTGTATAAATGTAATTGCCATCACAGGTAACTCCGATTTCCTGTGCCGTATCTGAAATTGGAACTTGATAAATTACATCAAAAAACGCTTTCGAATATTTAGATAAGTAGTTAATATTTGTATTCCATTGAATGCTTGCATCTCCTTCATTAGAAATTGTCACAGTTTTTGTAACTGATCCATTGGGATCAATTATGGTCCCCAGGCTAAGTGGTTCCAACGTAAAATCACAACAATCAATTATATAATTCAGTTCAGT
Organism: Bacteroidales bacterium; assembly: GCA_020438105.1. Classification (GTDB taxonomy): domain Bacteria; phylum Bacteroidota; class Bacteroidia; order Bacteroidales; family JAADJA01; genus JAADJA01. Next base: position 1,056 of record JAGQVE010000101.1, on the reverse strand, counting down.
AGTTGTTCCATCAACTAAATCAACAATAATCCAGTACGGCATATATCCGGGAATATTGAAATGAACAGAATAAGAACCGGGTGGAATATCATCAATATAATAATATCCTGTTACATCAGTAGAGTCCGTGAACGACCCACAAGTAACTTCCGCTCCCTCAAACGGAGGTCCACCCTCACACCCTACAATCCCTTCAATACTTGCCTGGGCATTTAGATTGTGCGCGATTAAAATAAAAATTCCGAGAATGATGAGCGAAAAATTGAAGGTTTTCATGACGAATTGTTTAGAATTCCAAAATTAATAAAATCCTTGTGTTAAACAATGTATAAACTCTTCAAAGCATCAAATCTGACAATCCTATAACTGGTGTATTGGATGGATAAGGTAGTATCACAAATTTAGTTCTCACTATCATTTGTCCCTGACAGGACAATTTAATTAGAAAAATAGGGTTCCTGGTAAATTTCTGAAATAGTAATACTTTTTAATAATTGCACATTTAAAAATGGTATTCTCCCTGGGGATTTTTTGCCTGGTTGGCCAGCCCCTTTAATGGCTGAAGGTGGGTGGAATTTAATTGAAGAAATAATTCAAGTCCCGTAGGGACGGCATCCTTATAATAATGATAAATCAAGGATAAGAGAAGTCCCTTTGCGAACTTAGTGAGAAACCTTTGCGCTCTTGGCGGTTAAAATCATTTAATCCCACAAAAGCATTATTATTTAACCGCAATGTTCGCTATGAAGGCGCGAAGGACGCTAAGATGGTGAGTTGAGAAATACCTTAGCGAACTTAGCGAAAACCTTTGCGAACTTAGCGAAAAAACTTTGCGCTCCTAGCGGTTAAAACATTGAGTTCACCTGGTGGCAATAATATAGAAAGTCCCGGAAGGATCGAAACCGCAGATTCTCTCCAATTCATGATAAATTAAACGGATTTAGCAGCAATCAGCGGATGATCAATTTCTGGAGCATTAATGTCTCCGAAGTTTCAATCTTTAAGAAATATAATCCCGAATCAAAACCTGATACATTAATTTTATGAAAATCGACT
>JAGQVE010000100.1 GCA_020438105.1 Bacteroidales bacterium | reverse complement strand
ATCATCTGTGAATTTCCAGGTCTATTCCCGGCCATTCCGTTTTCGACTTTCAAAACTCATTCTGTAAGTCGAAATGTACTTTCCTTTAATTGCCTTCCTGCATAGTTCAATTTAACTTTATAAACCCCGGTGCTTCTTTTTGCAATACTCACTGAAATTGCCGCAGAAATTACCATCTCATTTTTGCCGGTTTTCACATCAATTTGCTTTCGGTAAAACGACTTTCCTGATGGGTCGATCCATTCAATTTCAAATTTCAGATTGTGCTTTTCCTCAAAATCAGCATTATTCATCTTAACCACAGCATGTATCCATCCTTCCTGTTGAATGCTGAAAACCGAGTCGATTTCCTCCATTTCTCCTGTTTTGCTGTTGAATTTCTTGCAAAAGGTCATCGTTGTGTTCAATCTGCTCAGCTTTGGTAATATGGGCATAGGTGCACTGATCAGGGTAAACTTTTCCTCCGCCAAAAGCTCATCAAACAAATAAAGACGAACCGAACAAGGTCCGGGCTCTCTCTTATCTGGATCAAGTGAAATAGCGCTTGATAAAACTGCTGAGGAGTCTGCCGGAGTAAATTCAAATTCCTTTTTAAACCAGGTTTCGCCGGTGGGGCCGTGCCAGCTAAGGGTAAATTCCAGCATATCATCAAGCAAGACGACCATATTATCAACCCTAGCATTGGCATAAACATTACCTCGCCCATCAATGGTAAAAACCGAATCGTTCAAGATTGACCCTGTTTCAAGATCAGCATTGCTATTGCTAAGTTCAACATCTACATTAAGCAAATCGGCGGCTGACGAAGGCTTTTGCCCATAAGGAAGCAAGGTAAAATATTTTTCAGCTATCAGCTCACGGAACAGGTAAACCCTGAAGAGGTATCTGCCGGGCTCCCTTTTTGCAGTATCCAGGGATATGGAACTGTGAAGTATGGTACTTGAGTCAGCCGGAGTCAGATCAATCCTTTTCTGAAAAAACGAGTTACCATTCGGATCAATCCAGTCGACATGGAAAAGCAGGGAATTTTGATTATGAAAGTCGCAATTTCGCAAATCAACCACTGCAAATACATCTGCATTTTCGGATAAAGCAAAAATGTGATTGGTCCCGGTTCGTTTGCCGGTTTTGCGGCTCACTTTACTGCAAAAGGTCACCTTTGCTGAAATTCCATCCGGATCTTTGGGGGGAAAAACAATGGTTGAATCATTCAAAACAACAGTCGTTTCATAGCGTTCAGTACAACCCCATCCGGCCATTAGATAAATTGCCGCTAAAAGAAATAATATGTCTTTGATCCATTTATTCATATTTAGCGATTGGCTTAAATCATGCGGATAATAAAATTGTTACTCTTCATTTTTACGCGGTAAAACCAAATACAAAGCGGATACATCACCAGCATCATAATTGCAAAACCAATCAGGGATTCCGTAACGGCTCCTTCCCGGTAAAACCAACCGGTTCTTTTTACTAATATTCCCATGAGGGCAATATGCACACCATAAAAAAACAATGGAACACGACCGGGAATGCTAAAGATTTCCATAAACCATGGCAAATATTTTCCCAATGCAATAAAACCACTAACGCCAATCAGAACAAACGCAAAAAACCAAAGATTCATAAACAAGCTGGGAGGGTATTTCTGATCCGTAAAAAAGGATAATGAGCCGAAGGATGAGAACGGAAAAATATTGCCGTAGCCACGCCCGAGTCGTAAAGCCACAGCAAGCATGATGGCAAGCAGGGCAATGAGCAGGCTGTTAATGATTTTTTTATGGTCGCTTTGCCAGGCTTCCAGCCAGAACCTGCCCATAACGGCTCCCAAAATAGCCAATCCAAACCAGGGCAAAACAGGATATTTGTTAAAACTGCCTGCATCAATAAAAGTTTGCATGATCACCCGCTGCCATACATTTTCCTGATCATATGAAATTTGATAGAGCAAAGGATGAGCAAGCAGCAGAACGATCCCGGTAAGAAGTAAGAATCGCCAGTTCCAGTGAATGATCAGCGACAAGAGGATCATCGAAATACCGATACAGGCAATGATACCCAGGTGCCAGGGCTGAAATTCGCGGAATCCACCCCAGGATGAATTAACCCAGGTAACCTGCAAAAGTACCAGGAACAATCCCCGTTTGACGAGGTACCACCTCGTTGAACGAAGCGCCTCACCTTTTTCTTTTCGTCGTTGGAACGACCACCAGGTCATTGTTCCAAAGATCATGAGAAATCCGGGGGCACATAAATAGGGCAAATACCTGAGCACAAACTGCCCCCATGAATCAAAAAGTGGATCAAGCGGATCAATTTGTTTCCAAATAGCATTGAAATAATAGGAAGTATGATCCACCAGCATCAGAATAACAATCAATCCCCTGAACTGATCAATAAACAAAAAACGTTGCTTTTTTGCGTTTAAATTATTCATTGGGGCGCTTGATTGTTTCAATTATAATTTGGCTAAGAAATCGTATGAATTTTTAATCCGGAATTTTTATGATAACCAAACCCTGGTCCTCATCGGCGATATAAACGTATTCATCATCAACTTCAATCCCGAGGGCAAATTCAGTGTCAACCACACCCATTTCAACAGGGTTGGTAAAGTCAGATACATCCACAACCTCTAGCCCCGACAATTCAGCAGTCATATAAATTTTCTGATCCTTATAAAACAACTCTTTGGCATAACCTGTACCATCATAGCTGCCGATAATATGCACATTGCTAGTATCTGAATAATCAATAATTTGTAAACCCGCTGTTCCGCAAGCGAGGAATGCAACCGACTGATCTTCCAAAACGGTCAGGTCTTCAGCATAACCGGGAGTATCGCACCAGCCCGAAAGCCAGAACACCCCGTACCCCTGAACAATATTTGAAATATTGATCATCGAAAAACCCATTTCACCGGAGGCGATCAGCATAAAATTAGTATCTGAAGTAACAATAACGTCTTTGGAATAACCGGGTGCATACACCGTTCCCCTGATATCGGGATGGGCAGGATAACTGATATCGGCAATGCCAACACCCTGCTCACTGATAGCAGTGTATAAAAAATTACCCAGGATAAAACAATTTTGCGCAGGCTTCAAACCGAGA